>NZ_JBVVQM010000013.1:0-229300 GCF_055811155.1 Mesorhizobium sp. WSM4822
CTTGGCGCTTGCCTCCACCTCTGTGCCGGAATTCTTCATCGGCTACTTGCTGGTCTATTTCCTCGCGGTCAAATTCCTGCCATCGAGGCAGACCCAGCAATGCGCTGCCAGGCGCTGCGCTTGCATCGACTGCGGATCGACGCCGAAGCGCAGGTCCGGATCGAAGCCGGCCAGGCGCAGGAAACGATGACCGAGCAGACCCTCCCTCAGGCACCTGCGGTCACGCATCAGCCAGGGACGGCGGACGGCGCGGTTGACGCTGGCGACTATGTAGGCGGACGGCAGACCGCGATAGGGCGTCGACGAGGCGAGCGGCGCCCATTTGAGCACCTCCTCGAAGCTCCGGTTGACGACCAAGACCGGCATCAGCCGCGCGCTTGCCCAGAGATGGCAGCGAAACAGAGCGCGCAGGAGCGGGCCGTCAGCCATCAAGCACCTGGCGCGGCGAGGATACCTTCAGAGATCAGATCCGCGGCCAGTGCCGCCATGTCCTGATCGAGCGTCCCCTTGTCGACCTCGAACTCCTCGCAAAGCAGGTCGACGATCTGGTCGAGGTTGCGCGCGCCGTCCACCTTGTCGAGAAAGGCTTCGGTCGTGCCGTTGCATGTGTAAAGCTGGCCGCTGCGCGCCAAAAGCACGACTGCGCCATCGCCCACATGCTGCACCGAGGCATCCTCGGCCAGCCGCAGAACGGTTCCAGAGACTATTTCCACCACGCCCCTCCAAGCCACGCTCATCCCGGAAATCAGATAGCGCGGAGGTGGAGCGCTGTCTATCAGCCGATCATCGGAGCCCAGTGCACGGGACCAACGGCTTTGCTGACGGATTCTCCGCGCCAGTCGCGTTAGAACCTGCTCGGTTGCGTCTTCCCGGCCGCATTCGTCCCAGAAATAGTCATCGATGAAATGTGACAAGCAGCGGGCCTGCCGGCAGCGGACGTTGCATTTCTTCCCCCAAGTAAGGTAAAACCTGTCCGGGTATTGGGGAGATTGCGTATGCGTTACAATTGGGAGCGGGCTCCGACGAGCTTCGAACGTCACAGAAAAGCGCTGGCCACAGCCATTTTGATCGCTGGCGGCATTGGCCTCATGCTTGTGGCCCTGCCGATCTAGAAACAACCTTCAGACACAGCGGCTGCCGGCGCCTGGGCGTAACCTCTCAGCGTGGCTGCCCGGCCACCGCGAGGAAGCGGCGATCGCGCCCCTCGAAACCCTGGCTGAAACGCTGCACCAGCACAACGATCACCGCCGGCTTGCCGGCCGGGGTGAGTTCGTAGGATTCCGACAGGCTGTAGGAGGTCGGGCAGTTTCTTGAGCCCGGCACGGTCTTGTCCTCGTGCAGGATCTTGAACGGCTTGCCATCCTGGCCTTGCAGCGTCAGCCGGAAGCCGAGTGCCTTGCCCGCCTTCTCACCCTGAAGTGGCTTTTCCCCTTGAAGTAGCTGGTCGCCTTGCCGCGTCACATCGAAACTCGCCGAACAATCGCTCATGCTGGCCGCCAGGATTTCGTCGAGCTGGATGGTCGAAATGCCTGTTTCGCCATGGAGCGGCGACAGCCATTTCTGCGACACCTGCTCGAGGCGAGAAATGTCGTTGTAGGCAACCATTTCGCCCGGAAAGGTGAACTTGTCGGAAGCCGCCTGCTCGGCTGGGGATGTGATGGCATATTGGGCGAGAATGGGCGCCGCCTGAGCGGCGGCCTGCGCCCTCGCCTGCTCCAGCGTCAGTGTCGCCTCCTCCGTCTCGTCGACGACGAGGATCGGCTTACCGCCAACGAGCTGATCCGTGCGGGTATCGATGATGTCTATCTGCGACCAGCCAGAGTCCGAGGCGCCGGCGTCGAGCGTTCCATATTGCTCGAAGGCGAAATAAGCGCCATCCGGCGAAAAGCCGATGATGTGCCGTGCCGCGGCATCGCCAGCCTGAGCGATTCCAGCGGAGATCGCGAGCACGACACCCATGACCAATGGGAGCGCAAGGCGCCCGATGATCCGCACAGCAGCAAACATCCCCACTCCAATCTCGAATCGCAATTTCATAGCTGCTTGCCCCCAAGCGCCAGGTCGATATCGGCCGTACAATGGCGTGCATTTGCGGCCAAGGGTAGAGCGCGCTATCTGGAGGGAAGAAAATCATTCCTGGGGAGGTATGGATGGCTTCACGCTATCACGAGGTCTATGAAGGCTGGAAACGCGACCCGGAACGCTTCTGGGCGGACGCAGCCGGCGCCATCGACTGGTATTCGCCCTGGGACAAGGTGTTCGACGCCACGGCTGGCGTCTATGGCCGCTGGTTCACCGGCGCCACCTGCAACACCTGCTACAACGCCATCGACCGCCATGTCGCCGGCGGGCGCGCCGACCAGATCGCACTGATCCATGACAGCGCGATCACGGGAACGATCAGGAAGTTCACCTATGCCGAGTTGAAGCGCGAGGTGGTTGCACTCACCTCGGTGCTGAAGAACCGTGGTATTCGCAAGGGTGACCGCGTCATCATCTACATGCCGATGGTGGCCGAGGCGGCCATCGCCATGCTGGCCTGTGCCCGCATCGGCGCCGTGCATTCGGTGGTCTTCGGCGGCTTTGCCTCGCATGAGCTTGCCACCCGCATCGACGACGCCAGGCCGAAGCTGATCATTTCGGCATCCTGCGGCCTGGAGCCAGGCCGCGTCGTCGCCTACAAGCCGTTGCTCGACAAGGCGATAGAGATTTCCCGCCACAAGCCGGACGCCTGCCTGATCCTGCAGCGCGACCAATTGCGCTGCGAGCTGAAGGAGCATTTCGACATCGACTACGCCGATGCCGTCGCTCGCGAACGGGCAGCGGGCGCCAATGTCGATTGCGTGCCGGTGCTGGCCACCGATCCGCTCTACATCATCTACACATCGGGCACGACCGGCCAGCCCAAGGGCATCGTGCGCGACAATGGCGGCCATATGGTCGCGCTGAAATGGACGATGGAAAACGAGTTCGGCGTCAAGCCGGGCGAGGTGTTCTGGGCGGCATCCGATGTCGGCTGGGTGGTCGGCCATTCCTACATCGTCTACGGACCGCTGCTGCATGGCTGCACAAGCATCCTGTTCGAAGGCAAGCCTGTGGGCACGCCCGATGCCGGCACCTACTGGCGGGTGATAGCGGAGCATGGTGTCGTAGCCCTTTTCACCGCACCGACCGCGTTCCGCGCCATCAAGGGGCAGGACCCGAAGGGCGAGTTCATTGCTAAATACGACCTCTCGAGGTTCCGCACGCTGTTTCTTGCCGGCGAGCGCGCCGACCCGGAAACCATCAAATGGGCGGAGCAGAAGCTGAATGTGCCTGTGGTCGACCATTGGTGGCAGACCGAAACCGGCTCGCCGATGACGATCAATCCCGCCGGCCTTGGCCTGCTGCCGGTGAAATACGGCTCGCCCGGCGTGCCGATGCCCGGCTACGACATCCGCGTGCTCGACGATGCTGGCCATGAGGTGCAGCGGGGCACGCTGGGCAATGTGGTGATCAAACTGCCGCTGCCGGCCGGCTGCCTGCCGACGCTTTGGAATGCCGATCAACGGTTCCGCCAAGCCTATCTCGACGAGTTCCCCGGCTTCTACAAGACGGCGGATGCCGGCATGGTCGACGAGGACGGCTACCTCTACGTCATGGCTCGCACCGATGACATCATCAACGTCGCCGGCCACCGGCTGTCGACCGGCGCCATGGAAGAGGTGCTTTCGGCCCATCCCGATGTCGCCGAATGCGCGGTGATCGGCATTGCCGACGCCATGAAGGGCCAAGTTCCGCTGGGCTTCGTGGTGTTGAATGCGGGTGTGACGCGTGACGTCGGCCTGATCGAGAATGAAGTGGTCGTCCTTGTGCGCGAACGCATCGGCCCGATTGCCGCCTTCAAGACGGTGGTGACGATCAAGCGCCTGCCCAAGACGCGTTCGGGCAAGATCCTGCGCGGCACCATGCAGAAGATCGCCGACAAGGAAGAATGGACCATGCCGGCGACGATCGACGATCCGGTTATTCTCGACGAGATCACTGCCGCCTTGAAGGAACGCGGAATCGGACTTTGAGCCACTGAAGGGTGGGCCGCGGACTACCTTTTCGATCGCCAAGCAATACTTTTATTGTGCGACGCAGCAATGCACCCTAAAGTCGTTCGCGGGGGGACATCGACAAAGGTCGCATGGCTCAGCAGAAGATTACATTTGGTGGCGTAGACATCCTGCGCTTTCTCGCCGCCGTCATGGTCATGGTCTACCACTATGGCTTCTGGGTGTGGGCGTATCCGGACGGTGTTTCGGCGCGCGCGACGGGCGGCGTTCCCCCGCAGCCGGCAATAGGCGCCTGGGTCGAATCCGGCTGGGTCGGCGTCCAGATCTTCTTCGTCATCAGCGGTTTCGTCATCGCCTTCAGCGCCGAAAGGTCGACACCCCTGCAGTTTTTCGAAGCAAGGGTGAAACGGCTGGCGCCGGCGGTCTGGATCTGCGCACCGGTCACGGCGGTGGTGCTGCTGCTTGTCGGGCTCAGTTGGCCGACCGATGCCGTCATCAGGCTCCTACGCACCGGCCTGTTCGTTCCGTACGCGCCATGGGTGGACAGCGTCTACTGGACGCTGGGCATCGAGATCGCCTTCTATGCCATCGTCTGGATCCTGCTCAGCTTTGGCCGCTTCCATCTGATGGAGATTGTGGCCGTCGCCATCGGCTTGGTCAGCACGTTGTTCTGGTGCCTCTACTACCCGCTCGGCTGGGCCGATCTTGCCGAAACACGCACACTCGACCTGCTGCTGGTGCATCACGGCGTTTTCTTCGCCACCGGCGTAATGCTGTGGCTGATGCGCTTCAAGGCGGTGACAGGCGCCCGACTTGCCTTCTGCGCCCTGTTCCTGGCCGGTGGTGTGCTGCAGATCGCCAGTTCGGTCGACGTTCATATCCTGAAGGTCGGGCGGGATATGCCGTTCGCGCCGCCGATCCTCATCTTCCTCATCGGCATCGCGCTGATGGCATGGTCCCTGCGGCTCAACCTCTCCTGGAGCGGCTGGCGCCGGATCGGGCTGATGACCTACCCGCTCTACTTGCTGCACGATGTCGTCGGCGCGGCCCTGCTCGGCATCCTGGTTCGCGCCGGTCTGCCACATCTGTTCTCGATGGCGGTCGTCGGCGCGACGATGATCGCGGCAAGCTGGCTGGTGGCGATCGAGGCCGAACCACGCATCCGGCTGCTGCTCGACCACACCGTTTTCCGTTATCGGCTCAAAGCAGCCTGACGCGATCCGGCAGACCGGGCCGGCTGCCGACATAAAGCATGTCGCGCCTGAGCGGATTCAGGCCCGCTTCAGGCCTTTGTTTCCACAGATCGTTCTCCCAAAACCGAGCTCATTTCTGAGCGACATGCATTTGCGGTCCCGACCCGGCGCGGCTGCATTTTCCACGATTGCGGAATTCTCCGTTTCGGGCATGATAACAGGCACTTATGCCTTCCGTATGAGAGCTTGCCTCGAGACGCCCCGCACGTGTCCCTGTTCCAGCGAAAACCCCGCATCGTCGCGCGTCCGCGCCTCGATATCGACATGCAGGACGCCGTCGTCTATGCGATCGGTGACGTGCATGGCTGCTACAAGGAACTCCGTGCCCTGGAGCAGAAGATCCTGCTCGATTCGCTGCGCTTCCAGAGCCGCAAGATCATCGTCATGCTTGGCGACTACATCGACCGGGGGCTTCAGTCGGCGCGGGTGCTGGATCACCTCCTGGCGCCGCCGCCGAAAGGGTTTCAGCGCATTTGTCTTGCCGGCAACCACGAAGTGGCGATGCTGAACTATCTCGACGGAAATCTGTCCCGCGAGCCCTGGCTGGCGACGGGCGGCCTGCAAACCCTGTTTTCCTATGGCATCGATCCGGCGCGCCTCGCCCGCCTCTACGGGAGCAGCGCGCAGATCGACCGACGCATAAGGGAGATCATTCCAGACGATCACGTCAGCTTCCTGCGCGGGCTGCCGATCATGGTCCGTTCGCGGAAGTTCGTGTTCGTCCACGCCGGCATCAGGCCCGGCGTCGACCTTGCGGCGCAAACCGACCACGACCTGACCAACATCCGTTCGGACTTCTTCGAGGCAACGCACCTGCTCGACCGCTGGGTGGTGCACGGGCATACTCCGGTGGACGTCCCGAAGCTCGAAGGGCGCCGGCTCGGCATCGACACAGCCGCCTTCCAGAGCGGACGCCTGACCGCCGTCAGGATCGCCGACAAGCAAGGCAGGCTGATCTTCTCTTGACGCGCATCGATATTCAGGTGTGCTGACCTGAAGATCGATACACTTCAGAGAGGGTCCACTCGCGCAACGGTCGACGTCACACCGGCGCCTTGCCGCGCACTTCCGACTTTTCCAGATAGTAGCTCGAATATTTATCAAAGAATTTTTCCGAGCCGCCGAACGATCCGTATTTGGCCAGTTTCTTCAAATCGACCTTGTTCAGCACCGCGCCGACGATCTTGTTGGCGACATAGGGTTCGGATTCCAGCATCGACCTGACCATCGCGCGCGGGGTGCGCCCCCACTCGGTGACCAGGACAAAACCGTCGACCAACGGCGCGAAGGCCTTGGCGTCGACCACCGGTCCGAGCGGCGGCAGATCGACGACGATGTATTCGAACGTCTCCTTGGCGTTCTCGATGAAGCGTCGCATGCCGGCCGAGGAGAGAAGTTCGCTGGTATGCGAGAAGTGACCGCGCAGCACCGCCGGGATGATCGCCAGCTTCGTCTGCCTGTCGATCTTGCCGACGGACTGCCAGGTCTGGCCACTGACCACCGCTTCCATCAAGCCCTGCTCGGTTTCCATGCCAAGGCCCCGGCTGAGGCCGGGATTGCGCAAGTCGCCGTCGATCAGCAGCGTCTTGGAGCCATTGGCGGCGAGCAAGCCGGCGAGATTTGCCGCGACCGTCGACTTGCCTTCGCCGGGAAGCACCGAGATGACGCCGATGACGCGGCTGCCTTGCCCTTCCATCACGACGTCGAAGGCGATCTTGGCGCTGCGCAGCGTTTCGGAGAACATCGAGGCTGGAGAATCGATGCTGACCCGCATGCGCGCCCGCCTTTCGGCCGCCGACAGCGATTGGGTGGTCTTGGCGTCTACCTGGGTCTCGCCCGGCTTTTCGTCCTTGCCGAGCTTGCCGCCGATCGTCGGGAGATAGCCGAGGAATTTCAGGTTGACGCGGTCGCGCACGTCCTCGCCGGTCCTGAAGAAGCGTTCGTTGAACTCGTTCAGCCCACCAAAGCCGGCGCCCATCAGCAGGCCAAGCACCAGCGAAAGTCCGAGCACGACGATGGTGCGCGGGCTCGAGGCCGCCATCGGCATCGACGCGTCGGAGATGATGCGGATCTTGCCGACAGGGAAGGATTGCTGTTGCGCAGCTTCCTCATAGCGGCCGAGGAATGTCTGATAGAGCGTGGTGAGCGCCGTCGCCTGCTGATCGAGTTCACGCAGCTTGACTTGCGTCTGGTTGTCGACGGAACTCTTGCCCTGTGCGGCCGCGACGTTGGCCCGGAGCGCGGTCTCGCGTGCCTGCGCCACCTCATATTCGTTGCGATAGCTTTCGGTCAGCTGCTTCAGCTCGCCGAAAATCTGCGTCGATATGTCGGCCTTCTCCTTGGAGAGAGCCACCGCCTGCGGGTGCTCGGGGCCGAAATTCGCCTCGACGTCCTGCAGACGCTTGGCCACCGTGAGGTAGCGGGTCTTGAGCGCCGATATGACCGAGCTGCTCGGCTGGTCGCTCGATATGGCGGCATCCTTGAAGGCGTTTTCGGAGCCGCTGTCGACAATGGCTTTGTACTGCTGGTAGCGGGCGCTGGCGCGCGCGGTGTCGGCCTGCGCCACGATAAGCTGGGCGTTGAGGTCGGAAAGCTGCTTGTCGCTCATCAGCTGGCCATCGCTGTTGGCGGCCAGCCCGTGTTCGGCCCTGAATTTCTCAACCGCAAGCGAAGCTGCCTGCGAGCTCTGGCGCAGCTCCGTCAACCGGCCCTGCAGCCAGACCGCAGCCCGCTCGGTGGCATCGAAGCTGGCATCGAGCTGATCGGCGAGATAGGCATCGGCGTAGGCCTTGGTGATGGCGTTTGCCAAGGCCGGGTCCGTCGCCTGATAGCCGAGCGCGATGACGTAGCTTCGCCCGATGCGCGTTGCCCGCACCTCGCTCTGCAGCTTGAGGATCGCGTAGTCGCGGCGCGACGTGGCGATCAGCGCATCGCGGGCGGCCGGGTCGAGCTTGCTGAAGTCAGTGCCACCCGGCATGGAAGAGCTGGGGCGGACATACTGGATCAGGCCGCGGATGAGGCCTATGCCTTGGGCAAGCGCCGACTGGGGCGGATTCATGAATGTGTCGTTCTGGTCGAGCTTCAGCTTGTCGACGACCACGGCGGCAAGCCGCGTCGAGGTCAGGATCTCGATCTGGCTCAGGATCGCCGAATCGGTCTGCATGGTTGTCGACGTCGCCGAAATGTCGTCGACGATTTTGTTCAAGCCCTCATCGATCAGCACGCTGGCGACCGACTGATATTTAGGCGGCGTCGTCTGCAAATAGAGCAAGCCCAGGAAGAGACCGATGACGGCACACACGGCAACCACCTTGGCCTGCCGTGCGGCCATGCCAAGCAGCCGCTCGATATCGATGAAGTCTTCGCCGTCTCCTGCGTCCGAATTCGGCAATGGCATCCTCTTGTCGAGAGGAAAGTTGGCATAATTCATCTTCGGTCCAATTCTAGAGCCGGTCCATCGCAATGGGCTCTATCTCACTGTTTCAACATGATCTTTTCCGGAAACCGGGACCCACTTTCCGGGATCATGCCTTGGCTTGCAGGCGCCTCGAAGATCGGGAGCATCGCCAGAAGCGAAGCAAGCGTCGTGCCAGACGGCGAGAACCTGCCGGCCCCTCTTCGCCGGCCATCTGACCATGCTCCCGAAAGATGGGCATTATGCGGCTTCTTCCTGGCGTTCATGCGACCGGACGAACTCCTGAAGCATCTCGAAAACCGGACCCTTCATGTCGTCGCGCGCCAGCGCGAAGGCGATGTTGGCCTGGATGAACCCTTCCTTGGAACCGCAGTCGAACATGCGACCCTTAAAAGGCTGGGCGAAGAACGACTGATCCTTCGACAGACGAACCATGGCGTCCGTCAATTGAATCTCGTTGCCGGCGCCGCGCTGCTGATTGCCCAGAAGCGCGAAAATCTCGGGCTGCAGGATGTAGCGGCCATTGATGTAGAAATTCGACGGCGCATTGGCCGGCGCCGGCTTCTCGACCATGGCCGTCACCTCGAAACCGCCACCGATCTCGGCGCCACGGCCAACGATGCCGTATTTGTTGGTCTCGCTCGGTTCGCAACGCTCGACGGCGATCACGTTGCCGCCCGTGCGCTCATAAAGCTCGACGGTTTCGGCGAGGCATCCGCGCCCGCCGAAGGACACCATGTCCGGCAGCAGCAAGGCGAAGGGCTCGTTGCCGATAACCTCGCGCGCGCACCAGACGGCATGGCCGAGGCCTTGCGGCGATTGCTGGCGGATGAAGCTGGTGGCACCGGCCACAGGCAGCATGCTTTCGAGCGCCTCCAACTGGGTCTTCTTGCCGGTCTGCTCCAGGGTGCCGATCAATTCCGGATGCAGGTCGAAATAGTCCTCGATCACCGCCTTGTTGCGGCCGGTCACGAAGACGATGTGCTCGATGCCCGCCTCGAAGGCCTCGTCCACCGCATATTGCACGACAGGCCTGTCGACCACGGGAAGCATTTCCTTTGGCATCGACTTGGTCGCCGGCAGGAATCTTGTTCCAAGCCCCGCCACCGGTATCACGGCCTTCCTGATTTTCTTCATCGCAAATTCCTTCTGAGGAGATCGACTTCAGTCCATTCACAGGCCACGAAAAATCCCTCCATGTGCCTGCATCTTCACCTCCCCGCCCCAACGGCAAATTGTGCCGCCATTCTTCGCAACCGCACGGCGATCGGCATGCCCATATGCCTGACCGCCGCCGGGTCGCTGAGCGCTGTCCGGATCGCCTTGAGCGGGGACCGCGCCTTGATGTGCTGTACCAGTGACAGAAACGATGCCGCCTTGCGCAGGCTGCGGCCGCGCCGTGCAAACGCGGCCTGCGCGGCCTCATCCATCCGATGGGTTTGAGCGAACACGGCATCCGCCCTGCGCATCGCTTCGACGTGGTGAAGCTCGAGCACGCGCGAGATGGAGCCGCTGCGGATATGATAGGCATAGCCGATATCGGGCTCGACGACGCATTTTCCGCCCTTGGCCAGGGCGCCGGCAAACAGGATGTAGTCTTCGCCGATCCTCAGCTTTTCGTCATAGCGAAGCCGGTGTTCGTTCAGGAACTCGCGCTGGAAGATCGGCTTGAGATAGCCGAGGTTGAACTTGGATTCGAAGACGACGTTGCCGGCGATGTAGGTGGCCAGCGAAATCTCGCGCAAGCCTTCCAGATATTGCCGCGGAAACATCGCGTCCTCGATGACGCCGTCCTCGCGAACGACCTGCAGATTGTCGACGGCGATCTGGGCATCCGCGCTTTCGGCACGAGCGATCATGGCCGCGAGCCGGCCGGGAAAGACCGCGTCGTCGGAATCGAGAACCGCGATCCATCTGCCGCGGGCGGCGTCGAGGCCGGCATTCCTGGCGCCGCCGGGGCCGCGGTTGCTGGCCAGGGCGACGACACGGACGATATCCCCGGGGTAGGCCCGCGCCACGTCGAGCGTCGCATCGCGCGACTTGTCGTCGACGACGATGATTTCGACGCTGACACCCTTCTGGGCGATGGCGCTGGCAATCGCCCGATCAAGGGTCGCCTCGGCGTTGTAGGCGGCAATAACGAAGGAAACATCCGGGACAGAGCTGACGTCAGGCTGCACGCTTGCCTCCCTCCTGTGGCGACGGCTGGCCATAGAGGCGAATTTCGCGGATGCCGACGAGGCCGCTGACGACACCAACATGCATAATGCCGCGCAGCACGCTGCGGTTCCTGCGGACTGGACTGACGACGACCGGAAGTGCCGAGGCGAAGCAATAGATGGCCTTTGCCGAGGCCAGGCCGACCTGCTTGACCAGGCCTATGCCGCTGGCGCTGCTGCCCAGGAGATGGCCATGCGTCTGGCCGACGCGAAAGCGGCGGCGGCCGAGCCATTCGAATGCCGCCCTTGAGCGCGGCACCACTTCGTCGACCCACGCCTCGGGCGCGAAGGCGATGCGGCCGCCGGCCTTGTGCATCTGGTCGAAGAATTCGGTGTCCTCGCCGCCGGTCTGGCCACGCGCCAGGCTGAAGCGGCGGCCGCGCAGGCTGTCCGAGCCCATCCGCAGCAGAACATTGCAGGTGTAGCCGGTGCGGATCTCGCCGCGCACCCAGACGGGCAAGGTCGAATGGAAATCGCCGCGCCGCATCCAATCCGGCGCATCCGGGCGATAGCGCGCCCTGACCGGGCCGAGCACGACGGCGACACCGCTTTGCTGCGCCATCGCGACCAATTCGGCGAGCCATTGAGGCGTGGCCGTCTCGTCGTCATCAATGAAGGCGACGAAATCCGCTGTGCTCGCATCGAGGCAGGCATTGCGGGCGATCGAGATGTTGCGCGCCGGGGCATGCCGATAGTGGATCGGCACCGTCAATTCCCGCGACAGCGCCGCCACCAGGTCACGGGCCGTCGGGGTGTCGTCATTGTCGGCGACGATAATGCGGATATCGAATCCCGCCGGCATCTCCATCGCGTCGAGCGAGCGCAGCGTGTCAGCCAGCTCCGGCCGGCGGAACGTGCAGACGCCGATGTCGATGCTGCGGTTCTTTGCCGACACCGCCATCAGGCCACTCCGCGTCGCGAGCCGAGGCCGAGAAGCTGCAGCCAGAAGCCAACCGACCAGCCAAGATGCATGACCATGGCCGAGACACCGGCCAGCGCAACGTCAGCCTTGCGCTGGCGGATAGCCGTCACCAGTCCGTAGCCCAGGCACACTGACACCCACAGCAACAAAGGCACTGCCGCAATCCAATGCACGAAGGAGAAGGCCGCAAGAAGAACCACCGGGAAGACCGCCAGCGGCACCATCTGCCGGATCTTTGGGATGACGCGGTGCTTCAGCACATTCTTGGCACGCCCGCGACCGTAGCCGAGATACTGGAAATAGAGGCCTGAGAGCGAGGCGCGCGGATAGTAGACCATCTGCGTCTTGCCACTCATCCAGATCTTGTAGCCCGCCTTGCGCAGGCGATAATCGAGCTCGGCGTCCTCGTTATGGCTGAACGCTTCGTCGTAGCCGCCGACGGCGCCGAATGCCGATATCCGCATCAGTGCATGATGGCCGTGATCGATCCACTGTCCCTGCGAAAGATGCCGATGCTTCGAGCCGCCGGTGCCGAGCTTGGAGTTCTGCGCCGCGGCGGCCGCCTTCTGCACGGCACCGCTGCCGCTGGTCAGCATCGAAACGACAACCGAATCCGCGCCCGTGGCCAAGGCTTCCTCGACCAGCCGGTCGCAATAATCGTCGGGATAACCGCCATGCGCATCGATGCGGATGAGATAGTCGGCACCATCGCCGAAGGTACCGACGGCGAGATTGATCGCCGCGCTCTGGATGCGCCGCTTGTTGTGGAGCAGGATAACCCGCGGGTCCTTGGCAATCACATCCTCGACGATGGAAAGCGTGCCGTCGGTGCTGCCGCCGTCGGCGACTATGATCCGGGCGCCAAGCCGGGCGGCCGCGGGCCGCAATTGATCGAGCAGCGCACCGATATGGGCGGCTTCATTCAGGCACGGAATGACGATCAGGCTGGATGAGGGTTTGTCCGTCTGCGTCATCAACCTCTGTCCATCTTGCCTCTGTCCATCCTTGGCCATCCTATGCCAATGCCTCGGCGGCAAAGGAGCCGGGCACGGCCGTCAGGCTGCGCAGCCGCTCGACAAGCGCCCGGCAATCGCTGCGATCGTAGCTCCAGGTCCTCGGATTGCGGGCCAGAACGCGCTCCTTCAGCCTGGCGAAGCGATGCTCTTCCATCTTGCCGAGCACGGCTTCGAGCGCTTCGGGCGACGCCTGCGGCAACAGCACGCCGATATCCTGCTGTTTGAGGAACCGCCCGGTCTCGGTGTTGCCCATCGAGATCGGCACCGCTCCGAAACGGCAGCCTTCATAGAGCCGGTTGGGCAGAAGCCATTCGGAGTTCTGCCCCGCCTCGAAGAAATCGATCGCCCACGAAAAATGGACATCGTTGTAGATCGCCGCCATGTCTTCCGGATTGCGGTAGGGCCCGAGAAACGACAGCCACGGCTCGGCTTCGACAAAGCCGTGAAAGTCAGGGAATTCCGACAAAGCCGGACGTCCGCGCAGCACGATCTCGAAGCGGCCCTCCATGCGGCGGGAGAAATCGGCCAGCAGCTCGAGTGAGCGTCGGCAGCGCAGCGCACCGAACCAGCCGATCCGCCATGGCGGACCGACCGGGCTCTCTTCAGTCTCCGGAGCGCCGGGCAAGATCGTCGCGGCCTCGAAATATTTGTTTTCGACCAGCTCGATGGGTGCCGCAACCTGGCCGAACGGCTTGAAATAATTGGCGATAAAGGCAGGAGAACTGGTCACCAGCAGCTTCACATCCCTGGCCAGAAAGCGCTCGGTGGCGCGCAGCGCCTTGCCCAGGATATCGTTGCGCAGCACAAGCCGATGAATGTCGAGGCACTCGTATACGATCGGAACCGATGCACCGAAGGCTGACCTGGCGCGGCGGGCAAGCGCCAGCATTTCCAGGTTGCGCGCGATGATGAGATCCGGTTTTGGCATACCACCAAGCTTCGAGCCTATCGAAACGGCTGCTTTGGCGACGGCCGCGAGGCGTTGGCCGAATCGCCCGTCACGCGTCGCGCCGAGGTCGATCGGCCGCAGTCCCTCGATATCCGCAATCGGATTCGCGGTGCGACGGAAGCCGGCCAAAGTGACCTGGGCCCCACCTGCCCTGAGCATCGTGATCCGCCGGCGCACCGCCGGGTCGGAAACGTCGTGCACAAGGTACAAGACATGCAGCATAAAA
This sequence comes from Mesorhizobium sp. WSM4822, assembly GCF_055811155.1. NCBI lineage: Bacteria > Pseudomonadati > Pseudomonadota > Alphaproteobacteria > Hyphomicrobiales > Phyllobacteriaceae > Mesorhizobium > Mesorhizobium sp. WSM4822. The sequence goes on from NZ_JBVVQM010000013.1 coordinate 14,041, forward strand.
ACTCGACCGCTGTTGGCCCACCCGAGGGAATGCTAGTACAGGTCTTGCTGCATCGCAACATTTTTGGTGCGGCGGTCCACGTTTTCTGTTGCACTGCAAAATTATTGCCGTAGTTTGTGGTCGGCGGCGGTCGTGGATTTTCGGGCTCGGAAATCAACGTAAAAAATCAGGAATCCTGAATTTGGAAGCCAATGCATTCGATCCGCCAGAAGGCTCCTTGCGCAAATCGGTTGGGCGCGGCGCGGTTGTCACGGCCATGGCGCAAACGGTGCGGGTCGCGACACAGATCCTGTCCGTCATCGTCTTGTCGCGGTTGTTGTCGCCACAGGATTTCGGTGTCGTGGCGATGTGCGCGCCGGTGCTTGCCTTTATCGCCCTGTTCCAGGATTTCGGCCTGACCCAGGCGACGATCCAGAAGTCGGGCATCCGGCATGAGGAGGTGAACTACCTCTTCTGGATCAATGTCGCGGTCAGCGCGATCCTGGCTTGCGTGCTTGCGGGTGCGGCGCCGCTGGTTGCCGCCTTCTACGGCGAGCCGCGCGTGACGGGCCTGGTGGCTGCGTTCGGGCTGCAGATCATGGCCTATGGGCTGGGCGCCCAGCATCTGGCGCTCTTGACGCGCCGCATGCAGTTCGGCCGGCTGGCCGTCATCGACGTCGCCAGTGCCATTGCCGGGCTTGCGGTGTCGATCGCCTGGACCTTTATCGATCGCTCCTATTGGGCCCTGTTTGCCGGCACGCTGACCGGTGCCGTGCTGCCGACGCTCTGCTATTGGGCGAGCTCGCGCTGGCGTCCGGGCCTGCCGCGCAAGGTCGCCGGCATCGGCGAGCTGATCAATTTCGGCGCCGGCATCACCGGCTTCAACTTCGCCAATTTCTTTGCCCGCAACCTCGACAATGTGCTGATCGGCAAATATTGGGGCGAGGCGCAACTCGGCCTCTATGACCGCGCCTACAAGCTGCTTCTGTTTCCGCTGAGCCAGATCACCAACCCGCTGTCGAAGGTGATGGTTCCGGCGCTTTCGAGGCTGAAGGATGAGCCGGATCGCTACCGCAGCGCCTACCTGCGCGTCATGCCGCTGATCCTGCTGGTGGCGCTTCCCGGCGTCGCCTTCGCCACGGCGATGTCGGATGTGCTGATCCCCTTCGTGCTCGGCGAGCAATGGCGCGCAAGCGCCTCGATTTTCCTGGCGCTCGGCTTTGCCGGGCTGCTGCAGCCGCTCAACAATCCGGCGGGGTGGCTTTTCGTCAGCCAGGGCCGCTCCGGCGATTTCATGCGCTGGGGCATCATAACGGCCGTGACGTCGGTGCTGGCCTTCATGCTCGGCCTGCCCTATGGCGCGCTGGGCGTGGCGATCGCCTATGCGATCAGCGAATATCTGCGGACGCCGTTCCTGTGGCTCTATGTCGGCAAGAGCGGGCCGCTTCAGGCGCACCATGTACTTCGCGCGGCAACGCCGTTCGTGCTTGGCGCCCATCTGGCACTGGCCGGCATCTGGTTCATCAAGCCAGCGCTGCCGCAGCAGCATGTCGTCGCCCTGGCCAGCGGCGCCGTGCTCGCCTACCTCATCACCATCGTCATCGCACTGGCATTCGCCTCCGGCCGCGAAGCCTTGCGCGAGGCCCTCAAGATGCTGCCGGCAAGGCTGCCTGCGGCGGCGGCGCGCGAAGCGCAATAATTTGGGCGTCTTCGACTGCTACGGACATCTCCTCCAGGACCAGGTCTGAACCATGCACTACCGATCGATCTCCGATATGAACGACGCCATTGTCAGGGGCCTGCACCGGCTGCCGCGCGACATCGACCTGGTGGTCGGTGTGCCGAGAAGCGGCGTTTTGGCAGCGACGCTGGTCAGCCTTGCCGCGAACATCCCGATGACCGATCTCGACAGCTTCCTGGAAGGGCGTATCTATACGTCTGGCGTCACCAAGCGCCGTGCCGCTCTCGACCGCAAGGTTTCCGAGATGCGCAAGGTGCTGGTGATCGACGACAGCGTCGCCGGCGGCAACGCCATGCGTGACGCACGCGCCCGCATCCAGGCTGCGGGCATCAAGGCGGAGTTCACCTTTGCCGCCGTGTTCGGCCTTGAGCCCCAGCACCAGGAAACCGACCTCGTCTTCGAAGTCGTGCCGCATCCGCGCATGTTCCAGTGGAACTTCATGCATCACAAATTCCTGGCGCAATGCTGCGTCGACATTGACGGCGTGCTGTGCCTCGATCCGACAGAGGCGGAAAACGACGACGGCCCGGCCTATGAAAAATTCCTCAGCGAAGCGCGGCCGCTCCATGTCGCGACCCACAGGATCGGCTGGCTGGTCACCAGCCGGCTGGAGAAATACCGCGCGCTCACCGAGGCATGGCTCGCCAAGCATGAGATCAAATACGACCAGTTGATCATGCTCGACCTGCCGAGCAAGGCGGAACGGCAACGGCTCGGCGCGCATGGCAGTTTCAAGGCGGATTTCTACCGCAAGTCCGATGCCATCCTGTTCATCGAGAGCGAGCACGAACAGGCGCTGAGGATCACCGAACTGTCAGGCAAGCCGGTGCTGTGCGTCGAAACGCATATGGTCAGCTTTCCCAACACGCTGTCGCTGCCGGCACTTGGTCAGGCGGCCAGGAACCTGCCGGCAAGGCTGCGGCAGATCAAGTCGCAAGAGGGCCGCAAAAGCGCCGCCAAGACCATTGCCCGCGCGCTGCTTGGCGCCCGCGGCTACGAGACGCTGAAAAGCCGGGTCAAGCGCCCGGCCTGACCTGCTCAGGCGGCGCCGTCAGGCCGCCTGTCGCGCGCGCTGCTGCATGGCCCTGTCCAGTATCGAGAAGAAGGTGATGAACTGGCGATCGGGATCGAGTTCCGGGCGCTCGGCGAAGCTGCGGGCGAGGCTGGAAAGCCGGTCATATTCCTGGTCGTCGTTCCACAGCCGCCTGACGGCCGCGACCCAGTCGGCCAGCGGTGCATCATAATCGAGCACCACGCCACCGGAGCCGATCGCTTCGGGCAGACCGCCGCGCCGCGAGCCGACAACGGGGATTCCGCTGCAATGGGCCTCCGACGCGACGCGGCCCCAGGCCTCTTCCCACTTGCTGGGAGCAAGCAGGATCTTCGTGCGGCCATAGACCGTCTTCATGTCGCTGGTGCGGCTCTCCAGGACGACATTGCCCAAGGGAGCGATCGTCTGTTCGATCCGCGCCCGGTGATCGTCGTCGAGCTTCCAGCTTTCGACGAACAGGAATGGAATTTCGCGGCAGGCGCCGGCAATCCGCACCGCGAGCTCGAACCCCTTTTCCTCATAAGGGTTGATCAGCGTGACGAACTGGCCCGTCGTCGGCGTCGAGTAGTGCGCCGGGTTGATGGTTGGCGGGATCACCACCGCCTCGATGCCGAACTCCTGTCTGTAAGTACGTGCGGTGAAGTCAGAATTGGCGATGTAAAGCGCGGAATGCAATTCGCGCAGATCGCCGCCCAGTTCATGGAACTCGACATTGCGGAGATAGACGACCAGAGGCACGCCCTCCGCCTGCAGCGCCTTGCCGATCGGAACCGATTTGTGACACTGGACCACGGCGACATCGGGCTTCAGCCTGTCGACGGCATAGCCCGCTGCTTCCCAGGGAAACCAGGCCCGCACCACCGGATAGCCGGGATAGCTGTCGACAACCGCCGGCTGCCGCAGCAGCTTCATCTTGGCGCGCGCCTTGAAGCCGAAGACACCATCACCGAACAGGGCGGCGAGCACAGCGGCTTCATGACCGTGCTCGATCAGCTGTTCGGCCAGATGATGCGTGCTCGACTGAACGCCGCCGCTGAACTCGGGCGGGTAGCCGTTGCCGCCTGCAAAGAGAACTTTCATGATCGGGTTCCTTGTCGCATCTCGTATTCCTTGCTCGGAGACAACAGGCAAAGTCCGCCGCCTCGCTTTCGACGTCAGGCAAGTTTCGGCGGCTCCAGATTGGCGAAGGGATTGGTACACGATTGCCAGCCGGTAAATCGGATCGGGTCGTTGGGCGAACTGCGCCAGGCATAGTCCGTCAGCATATGGAATTCGGCGACCACCCAGCGGTCGAAATGCACCAGATCTTCCCGCTTTCGCTCGGGCAGCAGGCGGCGTGCTGCGCCCAATTTGAGTTCCTCCACCAGCGTGACGGCGTCGCTTAGTTTTTCGCTTGGAAAGTTCCACGGATTCCTGTTGCGGAACGCCAGCACGAACTGCTGCAGATGCTCGATGCGGATGTTCAACTTGCCAAGGTATTTTTCCAGCGTGACGCGCACCAGATCCTCGTCCGAGAACGAGGAAACGGCGGCGTAGGCGACCCCTGTCGAAACCACTCCGCCAGCCATGACGGCCAGGGCCGAGCGTCTGGAAATCTCGATCATGCGATACCTCCTTTCACGCGATCCGGCTCGCCGCCCGCAAGGACAGCGCTGCCGCGGTCAGGCTCGGGTTGGCGCAGGAGCAGCTCGGATAGGTGCTTGTGCCGACGACGACCAGATTTCTGAGCTGGTGGTGGATCATGCCGCTGTCGATGACCGAATCGGCTGGGCCCGTACCCATCCTCAGCGTGCCCTGGACGTGCGATTCGCTCGGCCGGATGCCGCGGTCGAAGAGCTTTTCGATCGGCAGCGGCGCCAGAAGGCCAGGCAATTTCTCCAGAGCGCGCGCCATGCCCTTCACCGCATAGTCCGATGGCGCCTTGAAGCTGACGAAGGCATTCTCATCCTCGTCAAGCGTGACGAAGTTCTCGGGATCGAGCAAGTCCTCGGTGACCACGACAAGCGGCAGCGCCTGGCGTAGCCGCCCTTTTTCGGCACGCAGTCCGTGCTGCCAGCGGTTCTCGAAATAGACCAGTGCCGCCGCATGCTCCGATCGGTGAGGACCATCATAGAGGCCGAAATTCAGGCCGGTGGTGATGGTGCTGCCGTCGAAATTGTCGACGCCGTCCAGATAGACCTCGAAATTCCAGCCGTAGGATTCATGCAGGCCGCTGCCGACGAATTCGCCGCCCAGGCCGGATCGCAGCATGATCGCCGCGCTCTGGATGGCATTGGCGCCGAGAATGAAGAGATCGCCGCTGACCTGGTATTCCTTGCCGTCATGGCTGAACGTGACCGAACGGACAGCGCCGCCGACGTGATCGAGCCGGCGCACTTCCGCACCGAGGCAGACCGAGACGTCGGGATGCTCGAAGACGTGCATCAACCCGTTGTTGACGGTGAATTTGGCGTCGACCGGGCACAGCCAGCAACGCAGATTGGCACAGCACGAGGTGCGTTGTGATGTCGGCAGCCGCGCCCGCGCGGTTGGCATGACAAAGTGCTGGCCGGGCTGCGCCGCCTTCATCATCCTGTCCGGTGTCGACATGCGATGCGGCGGTTGCGGAAACGGCTTCGAGCGGGGCAGCATCGCCGCCATGTCGGGATCGCCGGAGATCGACATGATGTCTTCCGCGTCGCAATAGAACGGCTCGACGTCGTCATAGCTGATCGGCCAGTCATTGCCGATACCGTAGATGCTTTTCAGCCGGAAATCATTGGGATGGAATCTTGGCGTCTGCGCGAACCAGCAGTTCGTCCCGCCACCCAGTCCGATCGTGTAGTTCCACGGCTTGTTGGAATTGGTCTTGTAGGTCGTTTCGTCTTCGATGTCGGTGTTGACGTTCTGCTCGAGCTGCCATTCATGGGTGTTGTGGCGCCCCCACTCCAGCACCAGAATGCGTGCCTTTCGGCGCTTGGCGAACTCGTGCAGGAAGAAGGCCGAACCGAAGCCGGAACCGATCGCTACGAGATCGAAATGATCCTTGGTGATTTGCTCCGGCTTTACGTCCAGCACCATCGGCTACAACTCCACACAGAAATACGCGCTCAGTCCCAGCGCCCGCAGGCCATGTGCGGACCGGTCTTGCATCCGTCTGCCAGGGCCTGGTCTCATGCCGCCATTCTGCCGATCGAGTGATATTCGATGCCGTGGCGGGCGATGACCTTGGGGTCATAGAGGTTGCGGCCGTCGAAGATGACCGGCGTAATCAGCGCATCCTTCACCGCGTCGAAGGACGGCGCGCGAAAGCTCTTCCATTCCGTGGCGATCAGCAGCGCATCGGCACCGCGCAGCGCCGCCTCCTTGGTGCCGCACAGAAGCAGGTCGTCGCGCAGCCCGTAGATGGCCTGGCATTCCTGCATCGCCTCGGGATCATAGGCCTGCACATTGGCGCCGGCCTTCCAGAGCGCTTCCATCAGGACGCGCGCCGGGGCCTCACGCATGTCGTCGGTGTTGGGCTTGAAAGCCAGGCCCCAGAGCGCAAAGGTCTTGCCTTTGAGGTTGCCCTTGAAATAGCGTTCCACCTTGTCGAAGAGAACCGATTTCTGTGCGTTGTTGCGCTCCTCGACGGCGCGCAGCAGCTTGGCGTCGAATTTGACGCCTTCGGCGGTCTTGATCAGCGCCCGCACGTCCTTGGGGAAGCACGAACCGCCATAACCCAGACCCGGATAGATGAAATGGTAGCCGATGCGGGGATCGCTGCCGATGCCCTTGCGGACCTCCTCGATGTCGGCGCCGAGTTGTTCGGCCAAATTGGCCATCTCGTTCATGAAGCTGATCTTGGTCGCCAGCATGCAGTTGGCGGCATATTTGGTGAATTCGGCGCTGCGCACGTCCATCACGATCATCTTCTCGTGGTTGCGGTTGAACGGCGCGTAGAGTTCGCGCATCACAGCCTCGGTGTCCTCGCTGTCGGTGCCGACGATGATGCGGTCCGGCTTCATGCAATCGGCGACCGCGGACCCCTCCTTGAGGAACTCGGGATTCGAAGCGACATCGAAAGCCAGGTCCTCGCGGCCTCTTTTCTTCAACGTGTCGGCAATCCTGGCCTTCACCTTTTCGCAGGTGCCGACCGGCACCGTAGACTTGCCGACGACGATCTTGGGTTTGTCCATTTCGCGGCCGATGGTCTCGGCGACGGCCAGCACATATTTGAGATCGGCCGAGCCGTCCTCGCCCGGCGGCGTGCCGACCGCGATCATCTGGATCTCGCCATGCCTGACAGCGGCGGCGGCATCGGTGGTGAACTTGATGCGGCCGGCAGCATGGTTTTCCTTAACGAGGTTTTCCAAACCGGGTTCGAAAATGGGAACCAGGCCCTGGTTGAGCCGCTCGACCTTGGCGGCGTCGATGTCGACGCACACCACCTGGTGCCCGACTTCGGCAAGGACCGCAGCCTGCACGAGGCCGACATAGCCAATTCCAAACACCGTCAAATTCATTCGGTTTCATTCCCATGCAAGGCAGCGGACCGTTTTCGGTCCCGCCGGTTCAAATCGACTTTCCCAACTACTTTACACTGCATGCCAGCGATTCCGGAAATTGACAGGGTTCGCCGAGCGCCGTGAAGGCAACCCGCTCGATCTGCAGGGAAAGCTTGCGGCCCGGATCCGCGAACGCTCCCATCCAGCCCTTCATCGTATCGCTGCCCCAAAAGCTGAAGAATATCTTCTGTGCATGGCTGGGCAGCTTCGCCGGGTCGGTAATCGTGTTCACCAGCTGGCCGTTGACGTACCATCGCAAGCTGTCCTTCTGCCAGACGAAGGCGTAGTCGTTGAAGGCGTTCTCCGTGCCGCCAGGCACGTCGACCAGCTTCTCGTTCTTGCCCTTGCCCGCGATATAGGCATTGACCTGCACCTTGGAGGTGTCCTTGGTCAGCACCTCGAAGTCGATCTCGTCCCAGGGCTGCTTGTCGCTGGGACCGATATAGGTGAAGAACGCCGCGTTAAGGCCGGAGCCGGTGTCGGTCTTCAGCCGTGCCTCATAGGTGCCGTAGCCGAAGCGCTGCTTGGTCTGGATCTCGCCGCAGACGTAGTCGCGATCCTTCAGCGTCTGCTTTTCGAAGCCGAGCGACAGCACATTATTCGACAGTTCGACCATGCCTTTCGACCAGGTGCAATTCTGATGGCTGCCGTTGTTCCAGCCGTCGGAAACATACCAGCGCGCGCGATCGAAGCTTTTGAAATCATCGACGAAGGACGGCGATGTCGGAATGTCCTGGGCGTAGGAAGGGGTTGCCAGGAAACCACCGAGAGCAGCCAGCAGCAACGCACCGAGCGACCCCAGCCGTCGCCAGGCGGCTTGTCCGGTCCGATATGCGAGAGGCGGCGCGTCAATTGCCGTCGTAGGTTTCGGATTCGACTTCATATCAAACTCACCTTTGCGCTGTGTGTCCCCAACCCAAAGTCGACGTGCGAACCGCTCCTGAACGGGCCAACCTTGACCTTCCCTGTGACCCTCTCGATTGCTTCCCGCCTTGCATCAAATCTGTTGCAACAGTTCCGAGCCTTCACGTTTCAACCTCTGCCGGCGCCTGCCGGCCAGGCGAATTCCGCCGAGGCGGCCGAATCGGCGTCCTCGTCGAAGACCATATCCAGCGAATGACGGAGCTCTTTCATCATGCCGTCCTGGCGCGACAGCGCCGCAATGCGGCGTTCGCAATTCAGGATCGACTGTGTCAGTGCGCTGACTTCCGAAGACCGCTTGTCGGAAGCTGAGCCGTTTTCCATGGCTTCGACCAGGAAGGCGGCGTTGGTCGACGTTGTCCGGTAGCGATTCTCAAGCCCGGTTCTCTCGGCCTCGATCTCGGCCGCAATCTGTTCGAACAGCTTTGCCAGACGATCAAGACGTGAAACATCGGCCTGCCGGTCGCGGGCCGGATCCCTTGATCTGAAACCGAATATCGAGGCCATGAACTCAGGTTCCTGTCATCGCCGGCTTGTGGGCCGGGCTTCTGGCCGATCCCCGTAGCCGGGGCTCAAAAATTCGTGTTGCGTTGTCCTGCTCCTTTTGAGGGAGAGACATCGGACCAATCCGATCGGGGGCCAGTTCGGCTGGTCGTCCACTATGCTGCACCGCAACATAGACTGCCATCGTCGGAGCCGCGAGGCAACCACCCAATTCGTAAACTCATAAATCCGGCCGAAATGGTTTGCGTGATGACGTGCTGCGAGCGGACAAATCGCAAGCACCGGGGTCCGCTCTCAGCGTTCCTTGCCCGTGCTGGTTCCGGCCATCAGAAAGCGCAGCGGCGGGACATGTTCTTGGCTGGACATAAGGCCGACGCGACGAAACAGCGCCTCGAGCTTGTCGGAAGCCACGCCCTGGACGATGGGGACGAGGTTGGACAGGCTGGCGAAAGCGTAAGCCGCGGCCGATGCCAGCCCCCGCTCGGCCTTGACGTCAAGGAAATTGCGCAGCCGATATTTGTCGCGCACGTGCCGTTCATGCCGCCGCAGCACCGCCTTCGAGCCTTCCGGCAGACTGTCGATCGCCAGCAGCGCCAGATCCGCATCGGCCAAACGCTTCAGGTCCTGAGTCTTGTGGCGGCCGCTCAAAGAATCGGCGCGGACGACGGCGCCGTAGCCGCAGGAGCGAATGACCTTGAACCGCGCCCCGCATGCGACCGCGCGGGCGTAGAGTTCATAGTCCTCGCCCAGCCGCAGGCTCTCGTCGTAGCTCAACCCGTGGCGGTGGAGGAAGGCACGGCTGATCACCGGCTTCAAGAAGCCCAGTTCGCCCCTCTGCACGCGGCGCCTGGAGATGTTGCCTTCGACGAAGCGCTCGAAATCGAGGAATTCCGGATCGGCGGCAAATTGCGGCGCCACGATTTTCGTCGCGTCGCCCGTCGCATCATCCCTGATCAGCATGATGTTGTCGGCTGCGAAATCCCAATCGGCGCCGGCAAACAGGTTGCGAAACCGGCCTTCGAGGAAAAAATCGTCGGCATCAAGAATGCTGATGAACGGCGATTTCGAGCCGGCGATGGCTGCGTTGCGGGCAAAGGAGGGGCCGCGATTGACATCGAGGCGCATCACGGAGAGCCGCCCGCTGCCATCATCGGCGGATCGTGCGACATCGGCGGTGTCGTCGGTAGAGGCATCATCGACAACGACGACCTCCGCCACTTCCGGTTCGCGCAACGCGGATGCGATGGCGACGGCGATTGTCGCTGCCGCGTTTTTTGCCGCGATGATCACGCAGACCTCGGATTTCGTCATCGACATGGATTTGCCTCTCGTACAGGTAATATCGATTTGCCCTCGCCCCGTACTCCTTCGATGCCCTACAGAATTGCCATCAGCACCCAATTTGCCTTCATTCAGCGACTCCCCGGCCGCTCGAAGATGCGGCGGCTGATATCGGCGGACGCCGCCCAGCCGGCTTCGGCCAGATAGCGGACCGGCGCGCGGCCGCACAGTTCCCACAGCACCGTTCGCCGCTGTGGCCACCGCAGCGACGGCAGCCATGGCGCGATGACCATGCTGAGCAGATCCTCATTGCCGATGCGCGACAGGATCCTGGTCGCGCGCTGCGACAGCAGCGTGCCAGCGCCGCCGAGTAGCACATCGGCGGCGCGCAGGCCAAGCAGCAGCGTGTCGTCCAAACCTTGCACGGTTGCGGCATCGAGCAAACGCTGCTGATCCCCCTCGTCGAGGCGGGCGGCGCTGGCACCGATATCACAGACGTAGCCCGCGCAGGGTTCCCGGTTGAAAAGTGCCTTGGCGACGCTGATGCAGGACAAAAGCAAAGTATCGGCCACCGAGGTGAACGGCACCGTCGCACCGGCGATTTCGACCTGTCGCTTGCGCCGCAGGAACCCGTCCGCGTCGCGCGGGCTTGGCGAGCCGGGCTGCTGGAGGCGGTAATGGAGATCTACCGTGGACGACCTCGGCCCGTCGTCCCGGGTCATGTGCTGTTCGCCGAGGAAGCGGACCCACCAGACGGAGTTCGACTTGCCTGATACCTCATAACCGATCTGGCGAAGCGCATCACGCGCCCTGAAAAATCCGAGCGGCGAAACCAGGATGTCGACATCGCCGGACGGCTTCATGAAGTGGTCGTCGTAGAGAAGCTGCTGCTGGAACGGACCCTTCAGAAAAACAAAATCGATCTCGCTGGCGCGCAGCACATCATGGACCGCCATGGAATCCATGATGCAGGACGCGTTCATCGAAACCGTCCTCCTGCGGTAGGTGTCGAGCCATCGGAAAAGCTCAGGCGGCCTCTCAAGCGCGGGTGCGCGCGAAAGGGCCTTGAGGACAAAGATGGCGACCTTGTTCAGCCTGGCGATGTCGGCAATTTTGGCACCGTCCAGATCACGCATCGAAATGTCGCCCGCGCCGGCGTGCGGTCCGGCGAAATACAATCGCAGGCAGGCCTGTACGTAGGCCACCTCGTCGGCACAGCCGGCGGCGCGCAATCGTTCGTATGAGCCGTCAGGCAAGGCCATTTAGCGCACAATCTCCCAAGAAAGCGGTTTGCGCGAACACTTATGCTGCACGTGCGAAGCAAACATCACCAAAAACCTCGATGCCGTAAAGCCTTTCCTTTTGCAGTGCGAATTTTTGCAACCGAAGCGTCTATCGAGATCGCGTCGGAAAGAAGTGAGAACCGCGGCTGAAATATCCTTGCCAGGTCTTTTAGCCGATCCCCGGCCGAATTTTCCAAACAGAAAATTCTTTCCATTAGCGAAGCCTAAAAATAAGCACAAAGCAAACGATTTATGCAAGCAAAATCATATGCTTAAAGAATCAGCACAGGCGCTGCCATCATGCCCAAGGAATCGGCTAAAAAGTGACAAGTTTTAGGCATGGCCGCTCATGTCCTGACGCCAGCAACGTAATTGATTAACGGAAGGTAAAACAGTCTTGACTCATAAATGCTGCCGTGCAGCTATTGCATTGCAGCATAAAAGTGCTGACGGCACTCGACAGGCCGTTTCCAGTCCTAAATCGGAGAGTAAAATGGAACAGAATGTTGAAAAGCATGAATACGAGACACCAAGCCTGACGGTTCATGGTTCGATTGAGACCATCACCCAGGGTGGCGGCGGCAACACGGCGATCGACGCGTCGTTCCCCGCGCACACGCCGATCGGCGACCTGACGTTCTCCTGAGACTTATAGCCGTTTCCAGAGTGACATTTTGGGACTCTGGATTCAAAAGCAGACGTAAGAGGGGTCGGGGGGCCAGCCTCCCGACTTCTCCTGCGCCAACCGGAGATGTTGAAGCGTTTTGTCAGTGAGGTGCGGGGATGAACGGGAAGCAATCCGACCATGATCTGGCCGACCACGATAGCGTGAGTGCGACCAAGGATGCCGTGGCTTGCGAGTTCGGCGATGGCTTGGCGCTGCTCAATCTCAAATCCAATGTCTACTACAGCCTGAATGGCGTCGGCGCCTTCATCTGGGATTTGATCCAGGAGCCCCGGTCGATCGGCGACATCCGCAGCGCCGTGCTTGCGCGCTATAATGTCGACCCGGTGCGCTGCCAGGCCGATGTCGACGCATTGCTGAAGGGCCTGACCGATAATGGGCTTGCGAGACGGCATCATGAGGCACTTGTCTAAGTCGGCCCAGCACAAGGCGCTGGTTTCGCAGGCCATAGTTTCGCGGGCCCTGGTTTCGCGGGCCACGGCTTTACGGCAGGAACCCGCGAGGGAAACAGGCCTCAAGCAGTCGAAGCGCGGCGAAAGCCGGCACGGGCTGGTCAGGATTTTCTCCCTGAGCGGCTCGGAAATGATCTTCCTTGGCCATTGCCTGCTGGTGGTGGCGACAGTTCGGCTGGGGCTGACGCTGCTGTCCTACAATCGTGTACGCAGCCTGGTGACGCGCCTAGACGCGCGGCAGTGCGCTTCAATGGGCGAACTGCGGCGTGTCGCCTGGGGCGTTGCCGCCGCGGCCCGTTTCGTCCCTTACGCTACGTGCCTGACCCAGGCGCTCTCCGGCCAGTATATTCTCGCCCGCCAAGGCAATGAATCGACGATACGCATCGGCATCGAACGTGGTACGGGCGAGCAGTTGAAAGCACATGCTTGGCTGGTCAGCGACAACCATATCGTGCTTGGCGGATCGATCGACGGCTTCGCCCATCTCGTCGACCACGGCAGCCGATGAGCGGCGTCGCTGGAATCCTGCTGTGCGGAGCACACGCACCGGCGGTCGCGGCGGCAGACATTCAGCAAATGCTGGCGCGCATGCGCCATCGCGGTCCCGACGGCAGTTCTTGGTGGCTGGACACCAGCATCGCCCTTGGCCACGCCTGGCTCAACACATCGGATGAGGTCGGCCCAGGCCCTTTTACGATGGCTGGCGGCCGGCTCGCCATCACCGCCGATTGCCGGCTGGACAACCGTGACGAGTTGCTGGCCAGGCTCGGTATCCGCGACCAGTCGGTGGCCGACGCGATCGTGCTGATGCGGGCCTATCTGCGTTGGGGCGAAGCCTGTCCGGAGCATCTCCAAGGCGATTTCGCGTTCGCCATCTGGGATGACGAGCGGCAATCGCTGTTTTGCGCGCGCGATCATTTTGGCGTCAAGCCGTTCTACTACCACGCGGCGGACCGGCGTTTTGCCTTCGCGTCCGAGATCGGGCCGATCCTGGGCGTCGAAGGTATCCGCGCACGTGTCAGCGAGCGCCAGATCTCCGGCTTCCTGGCCGGGCTTCCCGACGACCCGCAGTCGACCCCCTACAGCGATATATTCAGCCTGCCGGCCCGCCACAGCCTGACCGTCACCGCGCAACAGGTGATGTTGCGTCGATACTGGCAGATCGAGCCGTCGGCGCGGCCCTTGCGGTCGGATGCATCGGAGGAATTCGCCCATCTGTTCTCGCAATCGGTGCGCAACCGCATGCGAGGGACCTCGGCAGTCGGCGCAATGCTGAGCGGCGGCCTCGATTCCTCATCTATCGCCTGTGTCGCCGGCCTGCAGAATGCCGCTGCGCGCAAGCCGAAGCTGCCGACCTTCTCGCTGGTTTTCGAGAAGGGCTCGCCGATGGACGAGCGGCCCTTCATCGATGCCGTTCTCGACCAGCAGAAGGTCGACGCGACACTGATCCCGGTCGGCAACTATGCCCCATTCGCCGAATTCGAACGCGTGCTGGAAGAACAGGAAGGAACGTTCCTGGCGCCGGGCCTGACGCTCACCCGCGGTGTCTACCGGACTGCCGGCGCCAAGGGCATCAAGGTGCTGCTGGACGGCCATGGCGGCGACGAGGTCGTTTCCCAAGGCCATGGTCACCTGCACGAGCTTGCGAATGGCGGCCGATGGATGGATCTGTGGCGCGAGGTCCGCAGCGCCTCCAATACCTATGGCGACAGCACGCTTGGCCTTTATCTCCAGTTCCTGACCCTCTACGGGCCGGCCTGGCGCATCGCCAAGCTGAGGCATCTGGCCAACCGTGCCCTGAACAGGATCCGCAAGCCCGCGCACGTGCAGCGCGCACGAAGCTGGCGCGACCTGATCAATCCGGACCTTGCCAAGCGCACCGAGCTTGTCGACCGGTTTCACCGGGCCGGCTATATGCCGCCCGGCGTTCAGGCCAGCGACGCCTTGAGCCATCGCTGGATCCTGTCGAACGGCTATGTCCCGCATGCTTTCGAGGTTCTCGACAAGGCCGCCGCCAATTTCGGCGTCGAGCCGCGATACCCATTCTGGGACAAGCCGCTGGTCGAGTTCTGCCTGGCATTGCCGGGCGAGGAGAAGCTGAGCCACGGCTTTGGTCGCTATGTGCTGCGTCGCGCCATGCAAGGCGTATTGCCGGAGGCGGTGCAGTGGCGACGCGACAAGATCGACTTCACCGCCAATCTCGTCAACGGCATGCTGCGCAACCATCGCGACCTCCTGGAACAGCTGCTGGTCTCGGATGCAGGCCGCATCGCGCCTTATGTCAATCTGCCGCAAGTGAGTGCTGCCTATGCGCGGCTGCTGCGCCAGCCCGATCAGGCAGCCCCCCTGGATGTCCAGTATGTCTGGCGCTCGGCCTCGCTGTCGCTCTGGCTGCGGCAACTCCAGCACGGCGGGAGCCCCACGTGATGCCGCGCAACGAGCCGATGGCCGCATACAGTGATAATCCCCGTCCGCATGGCCGGGCCATGCGAGAACGCCGCTTCTACCGCGCCTATGGTCTGACCATCGCGTCGGAGGTGATGTTACCCGAACTGCAGCCGGCGCCGCCCGGGGCGGCGGATGTCGTGATCGCCGTCGGCGTGATCGACCTGCCAAAGCCGGCGCCCGAAGCCGCGACCGACTTTCGCTTCGAGCCGGACCGGCAATATCTGGCCTGGCATGCCGTGGGCGCGTTCCTGATCACCGATTCCAACCGTATCGACATTGAACCGGCGCCCGGCGTCGACGACGCGCTGCTCGCGTTTCCGCTGCTCGGTCCGGTCATGGCGCTGCTTTTGCACCGGCGCGGCCTGCTTGTCCTGCATGCCAGTGCCATCGCCGCCGCCGGCACGAGCGCCATCTTCATGGGTGACAAGGGAGCCGGCAAGTCGACGACGGCAAGCGCGATGATCCGGGCCGGGCATCGACTGCTTACCGATGACGTGGTGGCGCTGGACCTCGCCAATCCGAGTGAGCCAATGACCGTTCCGGGCTTTCCGCAGATCAAGCTGGCGGCCGACGCCGCGGCGGCGATCTCGCTCGGGGAAGCGGAAGTGCGGCCGCAAGTGCATCCGACGATCGACAAGATGCAGCATCGCCTGAACGGTGACTTTTCGGGCGACAAGGTGCCGGCGACCAGGATCTATATCCTCGAGCGCGGCGAAAGGGCTGACATCACGCCCTTGCCCGCCATTGCCGCCCTGCCGGCCATCATCAAATTCTCCTATGTGACGCGCTTCGGCCGCGCGGCCCTCCCCGGCGACTTCGCGGCGGCGCATCTTCAGCAATGTTCATGGATTGCTAACCATATCGGCGTGTACCGGCTGGAAGTCCCGACGGGCCTGGACAGGATCGGCGAAGCCGTGGAGCTGATCGAAAAGGATCTGTCGGCTGGCAGCCGGCGGTCGTGAGCGCAACCATGTCGAAGTCCCCAACCCTTCGCCTGTCGCTGTTTCGAGAAATTGCCGCATTCGGCGCGGCCATTGCCCGGATCGGCGGCCGGCGAACATGGACGGCGCTGTTCTTCCTCATCCTCGGCAGCCTGACCGAGGGCATCTCCATCCTGCTGCTCATCCCGCTGCTGCATCTGGTCGGACGCGCCGACCAGCATTTCGCTGTTCGGCTGCCCAACAATGATTTCGTGCGCTGGCTGGTGCCTGACGGCACGCTGCAGCTGACGACCGTGCTTTGCGCGCTGGTCGGGCTGGTTGCAGCGCAGGCGGCGTTCAATCGCTTCAAGTCGGTCTACATGGCCAGATTGCTGTTCGATTTCGTCAACCGCGTTCGCATGAACCTGTTCGAAAGCATCGGCAAGGCGCGCTGGGGCGTTTTTACCCGCATGCGCAGTTCCGACCTCGATCATGCCCTGACCGGCGACATCGACCGCGTCCAGGGCGCGGCGTTCTCACTGCTGATGCTGGTGCAGATCGCCGTTCTTCTGGCTGGCTATCTCCTGGTTTCCATGTTCATCTCGCCGGTCATGACGCTGTTTGCCGTCGTCATCGGCATGCTGATGTTCGTGGCGCTGCAGCCCTTCCGGACACGGGCCACTGCCTTCGGCCGTGTGCTGACCGCCAATCGACAGGATCAGTACCGGACGGTCTCGGAATTTCTCGGCGGCATCAAGGTGGCCAAGAGCCTGAACGTCGAGGACAGCTATTTCGCGCAGCTGCGGTCGACGCTTGAGAAGATGAAGGCCGACAATATCGACTATGTGCGCAACAGCACCATCGGCACCGCGGTATTCCAAGTGGCGAGCGTGGTGGGCCTGAGCCTGTTCATCTATGTGGCTTTGGTTCGCTTCAACCTGTCGCTGGCCGAGATCGTCGTCCTGCTCCTGGTCTTCATGCGCATCGCGCCGCGCTTCATGGACATGCAGACGCAAGCCCAGCAAGTGCTGATCAACCTGCCCGCCTTTACGGCAATGCGCAGCCTGCAGGCACGTTTCGATGCCGAACGCGAACCAGGCCATACCGAGTTCGCCGACGCCGGGACACTCTCCCTCAATACGGGATTGAATATTCGCGGTGTCTCCTTCGCCTATGGAGATGCTGGCGACAAGGTGGTGGTGAGCGGCATCACCTTCGGCCTGCCCGCCGGCAAGGTCACCGCCCTGATCGGCCCGTCCGGATCGGGCAAGAGCACGATCGCCGATATGCTGCTTGGCCTGCTGGAGCCCACCACCGGCATGATGCTTGTCGACGGCGTCGAGATCGATGCCAGCAATCGCCGTCGCTGGCGCGACCAGGTGGCCTATGTGCCGCAGGACGTGTTCCTCCTGCACGACACGATCGCGGCGAACCTGCGCCTTGCCGCGCCACGGGCCAGCGATGGCGACCTGTGGGCCGCGCTGCATCAGGCGCACGCCGGCGAGTTTGTCGAACGGCTCGACCTCAGGCTCGAGACGGTGGTCGGCGATCGCGGCGTGCGGCTCTCGGGCGGCGAACGCCAGCGCATCGCGCTCGCGCGCGCGCTGCTGCGCAAGCCGTCACTGCTCATCCTGGACGAGGCGACCAGCGCGCTCGACTGGCAGAACCAGTCGCTGATCGCCAGGTCGATCGACGGATTGCGCGGCACGATGACGATCCTGACCATCGCGCACCGGCCGTCGATGATCGCCTTCGCCGACTGGGTGGTGGCGATGGAAAACGGCCGTATCGTCGAGGTCGGCCAATATCAGCGGCTGAAGGAAAAAACCGGCAGCCGGTTGTCGAGGATGCTGTCGGGGGAACAGTCAGAGGGCGAACCCGCCGATGTCGCGTGAGCCGGCG
Source organism: Mesorhizobium sp. WSM4822 (assembly GCF_055811155.1). NCBI lineage: Bacteria > Pseudomonadati > Pseudomonadota > Alphaproteobacteria > Hyphomicrobiales > Phyllobacteriaceae > Mesorhizobium > Mesorhizobium sp. WSM4822. Next base: position 31,734 of record NZ_JBVVQM010000013.1, read on the forward strand.
ACCAAGACGCGCCGAAACGGACTCACGCGGTGCCTAGTCTCTTGTTTCGAAGCATGCGTCCAAACCGGGGGCAGGTTTGAGCAATCTGCATCAATGCAGGCCGCGCCTGGCACCGCCCAGCTTCTCGCTTTCGGCGACCTCTGGTGCGTTCAGTTTGCGCTCGGCGTCACGGGCTATGTCGGCAGGCGTCGGCGCGCTCCTGGCGATCATGGTGTAGATGAGCACGAAATAGCCGGCCTGAATGATCACGGCGCAGATGATGACGCGCACCAATATCGTGCCTATCGACGCTCCGCCCAGCCAGGACCAGCCGACGACAATCGCCAGAGCGAAAATCATCCCGAGGATGAATTTTGGAAGTGCCATACCCAACAGCCCATAAACCGGCTCGGGTATTATCACGATTGCCCCACCCGAGCGCCGTCCCTTGTCATGTGGGCTTGTTAAGGTCGCCCACTCTCGACCGGTTGCTTCCGGCCTTTTCCACCTGTCGTCACCGTGACAGGTATAATTTGCAATTCTATTAAGGCGAGCAATAGGCGGCAAGGGCAACTTCGGATATTTTTGATCGAGCTTTTGCGATCGACTCTGCCATGCTGCAATGCACGCAACGGGAGCTAAGCCGATCTCCTCTCCTCGGCATTTTCCAGTAAGATAGACAATATTAAGTAGTATTTTATACGGTTTTCACCAAGCATCAGGGCATGATAAAGCACTAATTTTCAGCTTGCCTTGGCAAATAGGTAGGTCCGCCTAAAAACCGCCCCACAAAGGCCTCTATTTTTTCGGCCGTGCCCATTTATTGTCACAAATGTGCTAAATACGCCGAAATTTGTGCATGGCAAGCTTATTATTTAGTCAATTCATGACGTGACTATTTCAATGGGGTGGTAAATTGTGTGTTGCGCTGCAACATTTTTTTGGTATCGTGCGCTGAACCATTCGTTCAACGCATGGAGTTTACGGCATGAGGGACGTTGCCAAGTCGGCCACGGCGAGCTTTTCGCAGGCTGACATCGATTTTCCGCCACCGATCGGCGGCTTGCTCAAACGCAGCTTCGATATCGCCGGTTCACTGATTGGACTGATCGCACTCAGCCCGCTGTTTGTCATGATAGCGCTGCTGGTCAAGTTTTCCGACGGCGGCTCGATTTTCTACGGTCACAGGCGAATTGGACGCGGCGGGCGGATTTTTCCTTGCCTGAAGTTCCGCACCATGGTTCCGGACGGCGACAGGGTATTGGCAACCTATCTCGCCACCAACCCGGACGCCAACGCGGAATGGATCGCCACCCGCAAGCTGAAGAACGATCCGCGCGTTACCCGTGTCGGAGCTGTGCTGAGGAAACTCAGCCTCGACGAGCTGCCGCAGATCATCAACATCCTGCAGGGCGACATGAGCCTTGTCGGCCCTCGTCCGGTCGTGCGCGACGAGCTGGAGATCTATGGCACGTCCGCCGTCTATTACCTGAAATCCCGCCCGGGCCTGACCGGCCTGTGGCAAGTCAGCGGCCGCAACGATGTGTCCTATGACAGCCGCGTCGCCTTCGATCGCCACTATGTCGAGAACTGGTCGCTGTTCGAGGACGTTCGCATCATCATCAAGACCGTCCCGGCCGTCTGGATGTCGCGTGGTTCTTACTGACCGGCCGGTGGCCAATGCCAGACATTGGCATCGGCCATTCGACGCAAGCTCATCGGGCGATGGGGCTATAGCGGATCGGAACGTTGAGTTGAAAACAGATTTGTTCGAAGCCTTTCGCAGCGGCCCGGATTCCGGCCGGCTGCGGCGGGCGCGTTTGCTGGCCACATGCCTTGCCATGGCGCTCGTCGTCCCGCACATCGCCGCCGCCGGCGACTATCGCCTCGGCTCGCAAGACAAGCTCACCATCCGCGTCGCCGAATGGCAGACAGTCGAAGGCACATTTCGTGATTGGTCGGCGGTGAATGGCGAGTACACGGTCGGTCCATCCGGTACGCTGTCGGTGCCGTTCGCCGGCGAGTTGCCGGCATCCGGCAAGACCACGTCCGAAATCGCGGCGGCGATCGGCGAGGCGCTGCAGAAAAAGCTCGCTTTGTCGGACCGACCGGAAGCCTCGGTCGAGATGGCGCAGTTCCGGCCCTTCTACATTTCGGGCGAAGTCCAGAACCCAGGCCAATTTCCTTATGTCCCGGACCTGACGGTGTTGAAGGCAATCAGCGTCGCCGGCGGCATCAGGCGCAACGCCGACTACGGCCCCCAGCTCGGCAAGGACCTGGTCACCGCCAAGGGCATGTTCGACATCTCCGACGACCAGCGCATCCGACTGATCGTAAGGCGCGCCCGCATCGATGCGGATATGGCCGGCAAAGCGAGTTTCGACGTGCCGAAGGAGGTCGAGGGCGATCCGAGACTGCCGGCCATCGTGGCGGACGAGATGACGATTCTGACGGCCGACCAAAAGGCGCTGAAGCTGAAACTCGAGGCGCTCGACGACCTGAAGGGGGTTTTGGAATCTGAAATCGAGTCGCTGCAGAAGAAGATCGTCAATCAGCAGCAGCAGGTCGACTTGGCGCAGCAGCAACTCGCCAGCATCGGTCCGCTGGCGCAAAAAGGCCTGATCGCCAATGCCCGACTGCTGGATTCGCGCCAGTCCGTGGCCGACCTGCAGGGCAAGATCCTGGACTACGAAACCGCCATCCTCACCGCCAAGCAGGCGATCAGCAAGGCGAAGCAGGATGCTATCGATGCCCAGAACACCTTGAGTTCAAGTCTCGCCACTGACCGGCAGCAGACCGAAGCCGACCTGAACGAGGCCGCGTTGAAGGTGAACATGCAGAAAGGCCTGATAGCCCAGGCCAGCGATCCCGCGATGGCGGCCGCTATGACAAATGATCAGCAGCCGACCCTGCTCTATTCACTGGTGCGCAATGTCGACGGCAAGACCACCGAAATAGCCGCCAAGGAAGAAACTCCGGTGCTGCCTGGCGATGTGATCAAGATCAAGCTGGCGCCGCTGGCCAGCCAATAGACCGACTTCCAACACGATCCAGTGTTTCGAGCCAGAGCCTCACCCGACAAATCGGGATGAGGCTCTGGCTCAGTTGTTTGAACATCTCCCTGCGGAAACCATAATAGCCGTCTCGGGATCGAGGCTTCCCGTCCGAGCACATGCTTGCTCAAAAAAGGAAGGCCGCTCCCTTCAGCCCGCGAGATGATAGTTTATGAGGGACCTGCGCCCGCCGGATGGCCGGTATACCGAGGCCAGTCAGTCTCGCCCCCGGCCGCGTCAGCCGGCTCCAGAGCCGGTGACCGCCGCCTGCGGGTAACGGGCAGCCGCGCCAGCTTGAAGAAGCTGAAATACATCAGGAAAGAACCCATGATGTAGGGATTCAGTATCTCGACCTCGACGAAGGAGCGGATCAGCAGCAGCACCATCACGCCGAAAAGGATCACCGAGTCAGCCTGCCATGCCTTGAAGATAACCGCCGAGACGTGGCCGTAGAGCGTGCGCAGCATGATCAGCGACACCAGCGTCGCTCCGACGAAGCCGAGTTCGACGAGGGCCTCGATATAGGTGTTGTGGAAGTGGAAGCCGGTGCGGGTGGTGATGTAGAATTCGTTCCACAGCCGCTCGGCTTCAGCGAAGCCCTGCACCCAATAGGCGGCATAGCCGACGCCGAGAATCGGCGATTTCTGGACCGTGTTCCAGCCTTGCTCCCACAGATAGGTTCGCCCGGTGAGCGTCGAATCCTTGCCGAAGAGGCCGAGGACGAAGTCCATCAGCCCGAGATTCAAGGCGACGAAGGCCGTCACGACCAGCAGGCCGGCGCCGATCAGGAAGATGACCCGGCGATAGCGGCGTGACAGAAGTTTGCTCATCGCAAGAAGCGCCACCAGCGCTAGAACCGCGGGTATCGAGGCCATCGAGGTGGCGGAATGCGAGGCGACCAGGACATAGGCCGACAGCAGCACGACGGGCACCGCCAGGATGAAGCTGAGCCGGCCGCGCCTGTAGAAGGCAAGGAAGACAACGCAGAAATAGATGCCGAGCGAGCCGACAAAGCCGATCTGGTTCTTGGAGGCGAAGGCGCCGACGAAGTTCACGGTGCCGTCGAGGACATCCTCGGAATAACTCCCGACCTTCAGCGAATAGAGAAGGACGACGAATATTCCGATCAGCGCCCCTATGGTCAGCGTGCGCACGCTGACGGTGCGCGCAGCTACGTAGGCGCAGGCAATATGGGAAAAATACTGGACCGACGTCCTTGCGGTGACGCCGGGAGCCTGTGACCAGAAAACCGAGAAGCAGATATAGGCCGCAAACAGCAGCGGCAGCCAGGCGCTGGACAGATGCCGCAGAAACCGCCGGTAGTCGACCAGGATGAGCGGAAGCCAGACCGCATAATAGGCCAGGATCAAGATTTGGCCGAAGATGACCGAATAAGAAAACGCCCAGATCGAAACGGCTACGGCAAAGGCGCCATAGACCGAATTCTTCTCGGGATCGATAAGCAGGGACTTTGGAATCTTCATCTCAGGGTTCCGCCGACACGACCCAGGGCCGGCAAGCCATGAGCCGGCCGGAATCTTCGCAAATATGGGCGTGCAATAAACGGCGTCTCCATTGTGCAGTGCAATATAACCTATTGCGCCCGGCGCTCAATGGCAAATCCGGTCACCTTGTCTTACAGCGAGGCATCTGCGGAGAGATCAGCCGCTACCAAAGCGCTCCGCCGGTGATCTGGATGTTCTCCATGGTGATGCCCTTGGCGAGATCCGAGCACAGGAAGACCGCCAGTGCGGCAATCTCCTGCGGCTGCAGCATGCGCTGCTGCGGGTTGCCTTTGGCGATCTCGGCCATCGCTTCCTCAGCGGTGCGCCCCTTGCCTTCGCGCTCGACGACCTGCGCCACATTGCGGCGCATCAGTTCGGTCTCGACCCAGGTCGGGCTGATCATGACGCAGGTGACGCCATGCGCTGCCCCCTCCAGCGCCACGCAGCGCGTGAGGCCGAGAAGGCCGGCCTTGGACGCGCAGTAGGCTGGGTTGTCCTTCCAGCCGACCGAGGCGGCGGTTGAGCCGATGTTGACGATGCGGCCCCAGCCGCGTTCGATCATGCCCGGCAGTACCGCACGCGTGACGCGGAAGGCGCCCGTCAGGTTGGTATCGACGATCTTGTCCCATAGCGCGTCGGAATGGCCGCAGACCGGCTGCTCCGCGGTCGTCCCAGCGGCATTGACCAGGATATCGGCGGGGCCGATGGCCGCCTCGGCGTCAGCCGCGAACCGATTGGCGACGTCGCTGTCGCGAACGTCGAGGTGTGCGGCGTGAACCCTCGTTCCGTGGGCGGTAAGGGCCGCACGCACGCGCTCGATCTCGTCCGCGCCGGGATAATAGGCGGCATCGGACCTGTCGGCGCCGGCCGGCGCGATGTAGGAGCCGACGGCGACGTTCGCGCCGGCTTCAGCCAAAGCCGTGGCAATGGCAAAGCCCATGCCCGAGAACCCACCGGTAACGATGGCGCTACGGCCGGAAAGGTTGTTCATGGCGCACGGTCTCCACTTCGTCCGGGCAGGCAATCAGGCCTGACCGTATTTGGCAATCACACCGGCGCAGCCTCCATCGCCAGCGTTTCATGTTTGCTGGAGCGGTTTGCCTAGCCATTCGCGATAGAAGCCTTCGAGGTCGGGCTCGAAATCGTGGACGATGGGATAGCCAGGTGCCGCCGCTTCCACTTCGTGCAGCGTGCCGCATTGCGGACAGATGAATTCGCGGATCTCCATCCATTCGGCATCGGGGAGATCGCTGTTCGGGTAGATTTCGCGCAAAGCCTCCTCGGTGTTGCGGACGTTGATCGCAGCCTTCAGCTTCCAGTTCTTACGATAGTCGCCGAAGGAGTGGCCGCATTCGCAGCGGGTAATGCGCTCATCGCCACTCTGGCAGATGAACAGATGGTCCGAGACCGGCAGCAGGATCGGATCCTTCCAGGCGACACGATCCTGATAGACGGCAACCATCTTGAAGAAACGGTCATCGTCCTTGTAGGCACTCATGATCCGCCTTGTCTGTGGCCAGGGCAGCTTGCCTGCGGCCAGATCGCCCAGGACTTCCTTGCTGTACGAGGTCATGGTTTTGCTCCCGGCATGAAGATCGATCTGGCATCGACGTTCCAGAACTCGCTGAATTCGCTGGTGAAGCGCGGCGACAGCTTGATCGCGCTGGCGTACATTTTCTTCACCTCGGGGGCGAAATCGGCCTTCTCGACACGACCACGCTCCTTGGCGATCCAGTCCGCCACCGGAATCGCCCTGGCCAGGCGCTCCTTGCGCATGGCCGCGCGGCGTTCGGCCGTGGCGCCGATATCGGCGATGGGATAGCCGTCTTCGTCGTCCTTCAGCACGATGCCGAAAACCTGGTCCGCCGCTTGCCGGGTGAGAAAGCCGTTCTCGACATCCCAGGCCGTCTTGATCGGATCGCGCTCCAGCACGTCGCCATAGCCGCCGCCGCCATTGTAGGAATGGCTGAAGATGTCGCCGGACTTGTGCGGCGAGGTGATGTAGGGCCCCTCGACCACGACATGATCACCGCCGATGTTCCTCTCGTAGTCGGAGACGTCAGGATCGATGCCGGGCGCATGCGCCAGCGGTTCGCCTTTTGCCGCGAGTTCGTGAATGTCTGAGTTGCGCACGGCGCGATGCTTCTGGCAGGTCGGCGCCGGATAACCGCCGCACATGCCGCCATTGTCGAACACGCGCGAAGAATGTTCGGAGGTGTGGAGCCGCAGATGCGACGTCTTGTTGATCAGCCAGGTCGAAACGAAGGAACAGCCGCCGCGATATTTGCCGGCACCGCCGGAGTTGGGCACGATCGAGCGGCCGATATAGACCATCGGCATCGACTGTTCCCAGACCTCGATGTTGCCCATGTCGGATTCCGGGTTCCAGCCGACATAGGCGGTGTCGAGACCATCCTTGATTGCGAGCGCGCCGGAGCCGGCGGCGGCGCATTCAAAATGGGCCATGCCGAACGGCGTGCCGTACTGGCTCTCGCCACCCATTTCGATCATGGGGCTGTTGACCTGACCGACGAAGGCCTCCTCGACGAAGCCGCGCGCGACAAAACTGCGCGACAAAAGCCGCTGGAAGACGCCATAGGCTGGCAGCAGCAGCGCCCATGAGGTGGCGGTCGCCACCATCTCGTTGTCGGGATTGGTCCAGGTGCCGTGCGGCAGTTTCAGTTCGGTCGCCATCCAGGCGCCGTCATTGACCAGCCCTTCGAAATTCATGTGCTGGGTCAAGGTGACGAACATGCCGCCATCCATGCCGGCCGGCGTGCAGTTCATCGAATGGTAGCCCCAGGGCTGCGTGCCCTCGAAGTCCATGGTGATCTTGCCGTCGGTGGTGATCTCCATCTCGATCGGGATGTTGTAGAGCCAGTCCGGATCGCCGAGCAGCTGGAAGCCGGGTTTGCCTGCGGTGACGTGGCCGTAAAAAGTGTGGCCGCGATAGATTCCGGGGACGGTGAGCTGGCGGGTGCGGGCGAGCTGGGCACGGCGGCCTTCCTCGATGAACTCCTTCGACACCTTCATCCAGTAGTCGAGGCCGATCTCGGAAATCAGCTGCTTGACGCTTTCGCGCATGTCGATGCAGGATGCGACTTTGGCCTTCTCGTCGAGCACCCAGTAGATCGGCATTCGCAGATTGCGCTCGCAGCGGATGACGTAGTCGCGGCGGATCTCGTCGTTCTCGCCGATCTTCTCGGCGCAGACGAACAGACCCTCGGTGAAGCGCTCCTGCGCGAGACACACATCACCGCCTGGGGTAATGCCGCCAGCCTCCAGCTCGTGGCAGACGGCGCCGGCCCAGCCGACAAGCGTGCCTTCATGAAAGATAGGCACCACGTCCATCACGTCGGGCACCTGCACAGTGCCTATGAAGGCGTCGTTGTTGGCGAAAATGTCGCCTTCGCGGATGCGAGGGTTGTCCTCGTAGCCGTTTTTGATCATCCATTTGATGAAGCGGCTCATCGTATGGACGTGCACCATGATGCCGTTGGAGAGAGCGATGGCGTCGCCTTCGGGCGTGTAGATGGCGACCACCATTTCGCCGACCTCGCGCACGCCGGGCGAGGCCGAGATGCGGCGCGCCATTTCGCGCGCCGAGACGCAATAGGCGCGCAGCTTGGTGTGCAGCGTCTCGAATTTCAGCGGATCCTGGTTGCGCAGCGTGAGTTCCGTAATGCCGTCATAGCAACCGGTCTCTTCCATCAGCCGCTCGGAATCGAGCAGTCTTTCGCGAAGGCGCAGGGCCGAGGCAGGTTTGTCCAACATGGCGGTCGCCCTCTCAAGCGTGGGTGTAGTGCAGCAGCGTCCATTCATCGACATGGACACGGTCCTGCGGATGAACGACGAGCGTGGTGGCGGGATGTTCGATGATGGCCGGGCCGATGACTTCGTGGCCTGGCTGAAGCAGATCCATCTCGTAGAGATTGGCCTTGTGCCAGCGCCCACCGATATAGGCCTCGCGCACGCCCTTGTGGGCGGCTGCCGGGTTGGAGGCGCCGAGCGGTCGCTTGAGCAGCACCGGCTTGACCTTGTCGGCGGTGGCGATCAGCCCGAGTTCGGTGATGGTGAAGCCGGCTTCGCCATAACGTGACACGCGATGGTTGACCTTCGCATAGACCGCCTCGAACTCGTCGATAACCCTGCGCATGTCGTCGGCCGAACCGACCTTGGCAAGCGGCGCCATGACTTCGACGTCCTCGAGCTGGCCGGTGTAGCGCATCATCAGGAACGGCACGGTCCTGATCTTCTCCCTGGTATGGCCGTCGGCGATCATCTCGTCGACCGCTGCCTTGGTCAGGTCGTTCCAGACCGTGGTGACCTTGGCGCCGAAGGCGGCCAGCGTAGCCTCGTCGGCGCGTGACGGGATGTCGTGCTGGGTGGAGACGGAATGACGCCGCATGAAATCGGCCGTGGTGCAGCCGAAGGCGGAGAAGGCGGCCGCGAACTGGAAGGTGATGATGTCCTTGAAGCCGATGCCCCTGGAGCAGCCGGCCAGATGCAAAGGTCCCGAGCCGCCATAGGACAGCAGCGTGAATTCGGAGGGATGGATGCCTTGCCCGGAAATGACCCGGCGCAGCGCGTTGTTGGCATCGGACTCCAGCATGTCGATCATGCCTTCCGCGGCTTCCTCGACACCAACGCCGAGCACGCTGGAGCACTTTTCCTCGAAGGCGCGGCGCGCCTTTTCGACCTGCAGCACGACCTTGCCGCCCAGGAAATAGTGTGGGTTGAGGCGGCCGAGGATGGCGTCGCAATCGGCGATGGTCGGCTCGGTGCCACCGCGATCGAAGCAGATCGGACCGGGATCCGAGCCGGCGCTTTCCGGCCCAAGCGAGACCTTCTTGGTCAGGGGATCGACCTTGAGGATCATGCCGGCGCCGGCGCCGATCGTGTCGAGATGCAGCGTCGGCACGTTGAGCTTGAAACGGTCCATCAGCGGCTCGTTCTCGATCCGCGTCTGGCCGCGTGTGATGACGCCCATGTCGAAGGAGGTACCGCCCATGTCCGAGCAGATCAGCGAGTCGTTCCCGATCAGCTTGCCGACATAGGCAGCGCCCAGAATGCCGCCGATCGGGCCGGAGATCATGGTTTCATGCAGGCGCGGGTGGTTGATCGAGGTCAGGCCGCCGAAGGAGAGCAGCGTCTGCACGCCATACTTGAAGCCGTATTTCTTCGAGACGTCCTCTATACCCCTAAGCTGCTTGCGGCCGCGCGAGGTGGCGTAGGCCTCGATCAGCACCGAATTCAGCCGCGACTGCTCGCGGATGACCGGGCGGACCTCATGGCTGGTGTAGACGATGATGTCGGCGCCGGCCTTGTCGACCTCCGCGCGGCAGATCTCGGCGATGCGCTTCTCGTGCACCGGATTGACATGCGAGAAGATGGTCATGATGCAGATCGCCTCGACCTTGTCGGCGATCAATTTTTTCGCGGCGATGGAGACCTCGTGTTCGTAGAGCGGCAGCACGATGTCGCCGAACTGGTCGATGCGCTCGGTGACGCCATGCGTGCGGCGGCGCGGCACCAGCGGATCTGGATGGTGATGGGTGACGGCATGCAGCCGGTCGGCATAGGAATAGTCGGCCCAGGCCTGCAGCCCCCGGCCCATCAGGATCATGTCCTCGAGGCCCTTGGTGGTGATCAGGCCGAGCCGGCGGCCGGTGCGCGACAACAGTGTGTTGAGCATGCCGGTGCCGGAATAGAGCACGACGTTGACGCCGGAAAACAATGATTCCAGCGAGATGCCCCAGGCATCCGCCGCGTCCTCGGCAGACGCGAGAAAACCTTCGGCTTCGTTCTTCGGCGTGGTCGCCGACTTGCCGATCTTGAAGTGGCCGTCCTGATCGACAAGGATCGTGTCGGTCATGGTGCCGCCGGCGTCGATACCGATGACGATTGGATTGCCGACGATGGGGCCGGTGAGATTGGGTTGGGTCACGGTCGCCTCGGGATCTGGTCTAGGTTGACGCAAGGCTAGATTCGATGGGCGGCTTCGCGCCATATGCCCAAAGACATAATGACGGCTGAGCTGACATCGCCGAGAAAAGGGCATGCGCATGGGCAATATCTGGGCGCCGCTCGCCAAAGCGATCGCCGCCACCGGCACGGACAGGCATGTCGACTGCCTGATCGACCTGATCGGCGCGGATATCGAGCACGACCTCGTCACGGTGACGCGCTATTCGACGACGCAGACACCCGAATTCATCAAGCACCGACGCTTCTCGGACGAAATGATCCGGCGCTATCTCGACAATTACTATGTCTTCGACCCGTTCTATGCCTCGTGGCGGCGCGAGCGAAGGCTGGGCATCATGCCGCTGAAACGGCTCGCCGACGACGAGGCCAAGCGCGGTCAGTACATAGCCGGCTTCCTGGCGCAGTCGGAGATCTGCGACGAAGTCGGTATCATGCTGGCGGACGGCGGCGACTGGTGCCTCGGCATCTTCCTCGACCGCTCTACCACGCCATTCAAGGACAGCGAGATCGCCCTGCTGGATGAACGGCTGCCGGTGTTCGAGGCGCTGCATGTGCTCGACATCAAGGCGCGCGGAACGGAATTCTCCCGCACGTCAGCGCCGACAGGCCCCGGCGCCTCGCCCCGCCAGGAACCGACCATTCCAGCCAGCCTGTGGCCGGAGCTGTCACTGCGCGAGCGGGAGTTGGTCCAACTGATCCTCGCCGGTCACCCGACGGCCAACATCGCCGAACGCCTCGGCATCACCGTCGGCACGGTCAAGAACCATCGTCGGCGCATCTACGAGAAGCTCGACATCACCACGGAGCGTGAATTATTTTTGCAGTTCTTCCAGCATCGGGTCGACCGATAGCCGGGGTTCGGACAGCTAGCGGGTTACGCTTTTCCCGTCGCAGGTTAGAGCTCATCCTCCCAATTGGCGCCGCCATAGAACACACGGAAGATCACCACTTGGTCGGATTCCACTGTAAAGGTCACCGTCACACGGCGCTCGAAACCGACCCGAAGCCCTGGCCGCAGATCGTCACGGCGTGTTCCGCGCTCCGAGGCGTAGTCGAGACCCTGGCAGTAGGCTTCGATACGCTCGATATAGCGTATGGCCGTGACGTTGCCGGCGGCGATCTCGATGGTGTCGTATATCCATCTTAAGTCCGCTAGGCTTCCGGCAACAGAACAATATGCCGGCGCTTCACACATCCCTCTTAAAGCGGGCGGCGTGGTGAGCGCGGATGTCGTCAAAAGCCTGGCTGGCTGGGATAACTCGGGAAGGATCCGCCTTCCACCTGTCATAGGTCGGCACAACCTCCTCGCGGAGCCAGCGCTCTACGGCCGCGTCGCGCTCTTGCAGGGCGCGAAGGCCGGCGCGGATCACTTCACTGCTGGTCGCGTAGGTTCCTGATTCAACGAGACGGTCGATGAAAGCAGCCTGCTCTGTTGGCAGGCTGAAGGTGCGCTTTTCGGTGGCAGCCATGATTTCTCCTATAATGTCGGTGTGATTATATCATACCAATATCCAATACGTTAGAAAACCTGTCGGCCCAAGAAACCGACATCGGCGCTGCTAGCAGTCTCAAAATTCCTCTTGCGGAACCGCGCCGTCCCGGCTTAGTCTTTGCCTTCTCGCAAAAATGAAATTTAATTCCATTTGCCTGCAACCTTCTAGCCAGCCTCGTGCCCCAGGAAAAATGAACGGCCCAATCGACTGAGAAAATATTTGATATATCATCTACCAGAACGGAAATAGCTGACATGGTCCAGCAGACATCGATCCAGCCATCGGCGCCCTGGTTGCGGCTAGATGTCGACGATTCGGACTGGACCGACGCCGAGGTGTCGAGCCTGGTGCGCTGGTATCACCAGATGCTGCTCATCCGCCGTTTCGAGGAAAAGGTGCTCGATCTGGCCAATGCCGGGCTGGTGCATGGTCCGGCCCACGCCAGCATCGGACAAGAGGCCACGGCGGTCGGCGCCATGTCCGTGCTCGGCACCGGCGACCGCATCAACGGCACCCACCGTGCCCATCACCAGGTGCTGGCCAAGCTTGTCAACGCGCAGACGCCCGGCGGATTCGACCCGCTGCATGATGCTTTCAACCCAGGCATGCAGGGATCGGTTCGCGGCCTGATGGCCGAGATCATGGGCCTCAAGTCAGGCTATTGCAGCGGCCGTGGCGGCTCGATGCATATGCGCGACGATGCCTCCGGCATCCCAGGCACCAGCGCCATTATCGGCGGCAACCTGCCGCACGCGGCGGGCTATGCGCTCGCCGACAAACTGCTCGGCACCGGCAACATCTCGGTCGCCTTCTTCGGCGACGGCACGATGATGGCAGGGCCGGCCTATGAGGCGATGAACATCGCCGCGCTCTACCGGCTGCCGGTGATCTTTTTCGCCGAAAACAATCTCTATGCCGTCTCCACGCACATCAATGAGCAGACGCGAGAGACGCGGCTGGCCTCGCGCGGACCTATGCTCGGCTTTCGCGGCATCGAATGCGACGGCATGGATGTGGTGGCAGTCCACCATGCCATGCGCGAGGCGCGCCGGACGATTGAGGAAGACGGCGGCCCGGTGCTGGTCGAGGCGCTCTGCTATCGGTTTCTACACCAGAGCGGCGCCCGCCCGGGCAGCGAATTCGGCTACCGCACGCGCGCCGAGGAAGACGTCTGGAAAGCGCGCGACCCGCTTGCGACGATGGCGGCTCGCCTGAAGACGATGGGCATCCTGAACGCTTCGGACCTCGGTACACTCGACCAGCGCGTCATGGAGGTGGTCAACACCGCTGCCGATTCCCTGACCGAGATGAGCGGCAACGCGCTGCGCATTCCTGATCATCTGTGGCCGGACCCAAGCGACGTCGACAACCAGATCCGCGGCGATCTTTCCGAACTGAAGGGCGAGCGCTTCCTCGAGATCGAGGACGCGCCGGCCGACACCAGGCCGGTCAAGTTCATGGTTGCCGCGTCCGAGGTGATTGCGCGCGCCATGGAGCAGGACGCGCGCATCATCATCATGGGCGAGGATGTGCACCGGCTGCGCGGCGGCGTTTCGGGCGCCACAAAGGGCGCGCTGGAGCGCTGGCCGGAGCGTGTGCTGGCGATGCCCATCGCCGAGAATGGTTTTGTCGGGGTGGCGCTGGGTGCAGCGCTTTGCGGCTTGCGGCCGATCGTCGAGATCATGTTCGGCGACTTCTGCCTGGTTGCCGCCGACCAGCTGTTCAACGCGGTCAGCAAGGTGCGCCACATGTTCGGCGGCGGCTTTCCGGTGCCAATCGTGGTCAGGGTGCGCGTCTCGCCGCACACCGGCTACGGCTCGCAGCATTCGGGCGATCCGTCCGGCCTGTTCGCCCTGTTTCCCGGCTGGCGCATCGTCGCGCCGACGACGCCCTTCGACTATATCGGCCTGATGAATTCAGCGCTGAAATGCGACGATCCGGTCGTCGTCATCGAGCATGTCGAGCTGTTCCCGAGCGAAGGCCCTGTGCCTGCGGACGACCGCGACTATTGCGTGCGGCTCGGCAAGGCGAAGATCGTCAGGCCGGGCAGCGCCTGTACACTGCTCACCAGCGCCAGCATGGTTGCCGTCGCCAGCCAGGTGGTCGAGGAGACCGGCGTCGATGCCGAGATCATCGACCTGCGCAGCCTCGACCCGACCGGGCTCGACTGGCCGCTGGTGGAGGCCTCGATCCGCAAGACCAACCGGGTGGCCGTCATCGAACAGGTGCAGCGTGGGCTATCGCTTGGCGGACGACTGACACAGGAGATTCAGGATCGCGTGTTCGATTATCTCGATCACGAGATCCTGCATGTGACGGGAAGCCTCTCGGCTCCCGTCGTATCGGCCCCGCTCAACCGCGCCGCACTGGGCGGCGCTGAAAAGCTCAAGGCCGCGCTTCAATCCCTCACTGCCGTGGGTGGATAGAGCGAACGCATTGCCACAAAGATCCGACAAGAAAATGGGAGAACTGACATGAGCATCCTACAGAGAAACAAGACCAGGGCGAAGATGCTGGCAGCCGTGCTGCTGGCCACCAGCGCCTTCTGGGCGCCGGCCACGTTCGCGCAGGACAGCAAGCCGCTGGTCATTGCGCGCAACATCGACCTCAACTCGCTCGATCCGCACCGCGCCTTCTGCGACACCTGCCAGATCTACAATTCCAGCGTCTATGAATCGCTGCTGACGCTGGACAAGGACAATAAGCTGATACCGCTGCTCGCCTCGAAGTGGGAAGGCAATGCCGACCAGAGCAGCTTCACCTTCACGCTCGACCCGGCCGCCAAATTCTCGGACGGTTCGCCGGTCGAAGCCAAGGACGTGAAATGGTCCTGGGAGAGGCTGAAGAACCTCAAGGGCAGCGCCTCGTTCCTGATGGACAATGTCGCCTCGATCGAGACCCCGGACGCGCATACGGTGGTCGTCAAGATGGTCGCGCCGAGCTCCGAATTCCTCAACATCGCGGCGGCGCCCTACGCAGCGGTCGTCAACAGCAAGGTTGCTTCCGAAGCCGGCGCCAAGGCCGATGCGGACGCTTCGACGACAGACAATGCCGAGGCCTGGTTTCTGGCGCATTCGGCCGGCAGCGCACCGTTCGTGCTGAAATCCTATGAGCCCAATTCGGAACTGCGGCTGGCACGCAACGACAAATACTGGCGCACGGCGCCGGCGCTGAGCGAAGTCGTCATCCGCCAGACCAAGGATGCGGTGGCCCAGGCACAGATGCTGCAGAGCGGCACCGCCGACATCGCCATGCAGATCGACCCGGACACGGCCAAGACGATGACCCGCAGCGACGTGAAAATCGAGACCGTGCCGTCCTACAATTTCATCTATGTGGCGCTGTCGCCCGGCGCCAAGGCCAACAAGGTGCCACTGACGCCCGAAGTGCGCGAGGCCATCTCGCTCGGCCTCGACCGTCCGAGCATCCTCGACTTCACCATCGGCTCCGAGGGCCAGTTGATCAGTGCGCCGATCCCGCTCGGCTTCCCCGGCGGTTCGGGATTCGAGGCGCAGCCCTATGACGTCGCCAAGGCAAAGGAACTTCTGGCCAAGGCCGGACATGCCGACGGCTTTGAGATGGAAGCGGCGTTTCCCGGCATGAACGTCTATGGCGTTGATCTGTCGCTGTTGATGCAGAAGGTTCAGCAGGATTTGGCCAAGATCAACATCAAGCTCGACCTGCAGCCGATCCCCTTCGCCAACTGGCGCGAACGCGTCAATGGCGACGGCATCCCGATGACGGCGGTGTTCTACGCGCCGGACTATTACGGCACGTCGCAATACGTCGATTATTTCGCCATGACCAAGGGCAGCCCGTGGGCGCGCCGCGCCGGCGCGGAGCGCGACCCGTCGGTGCTCAATCCGAAGGAAGCGGATATCTACAAGGCAGCCCTTGCGGCAAGCGGCGACGAGGCCGCCAAGCTGTGGCATCAGGCCGGCGAGGAGATGATCAAGGACAGGATCATCCTGCCGTTGATCAGCCCGAACCTGATCCTGGCCTACAAATCGGACGTCAAGGGCGTGCGTTACAGCGCCTGCTGCAACCTCCCGCTGGCGGAACTCAGCCACTGAGCGAAAAGATGCGGGAGGCGGCCAGCCGCCTCCCGCTTCCTCATCCTGGACGGTCAGCAAATCCTGTTCTTCCAGCATTAAGATCAATATATGATATATCAATACGCGGAGAACTCGCTATGCCTTCCCTGATCAACTCCAAAGACCAGTTGCTGCGCGAGCGCGCGGCCTCGGTCATTCCGGGCGGCATGTGGGGGCACATGGCGACGCGCTATCTCGGCTCCGCCTATCCGCAATTCTTCGAGCGCGCCGACGGCTGCCGGGTCTGGGATGTCGATGGCCGCGAGTACATCGACCTGATGTGCAGTTGGGGCCCCAATATCCTCGGGCACCATCATCAGGCGGTCGAGGCAGCGGCCGAGCGGCAGCGTCGTCTGGGCGATGCGATGAACGGCCCTGGCGAGGTGTTGGTCGAGCTGGCCGAACTGCTGGTCAAGACCGTCGCGCATGCCGACTGGGCGATGCTGCAGAAGAACGGCACCGACGCCACCACGGCCTGCGTGACGATCGCACGCGCCGGCACTGGCCGGCGCAAGGTGCTGGTCGCGCGCGGCTCCTATCACGGCGCCGTGCCGTGGTGCACGCCTTCGCTCGCCGGCGTCACCGCCGAGGACCGCGCCCATATCATCCATTTCGACTACAATGACGTTGCCAGCCTCGAGGCAGCCGTCGAGCAGGCCGGCAGCGATCTTGCCGCCGTCGTCGTCACCGCTTTCCGCCACGATATCGCCCGCGACCAGGAACTGCCGACCGCCGCCTTCGCCAGACGGGCGCGCGAGCTCACCACCGCCGCCGACGCAGCGCTGATCGTCGATGATGTCAGGGCCGGCTTCCGCATCGATCTCGCCGGCAGCTGGGAACCGCTCGGCGTACGGCCGGACCTGTCCGCTTTCTCGAAGGCGATCGCCAATGGCTATCCGCTTGCCGCGATCACCGGCACCGACCGGTTTCGCGAAGCCGCGACCAAGGTCTATGTGACGGGGTCGTTCTGGTATGGCGCCGTCGCCATGGCCGCCGCGATCGCCACCATCAACACGCTGCGCGACACCGACGCCATCTCCAGGATGACTGAAGCCGGCGACAGGCTGCGCTCAGGCCTCGATGCGGCAGCGAAGAAGCATGGCCTGTCGCTTCGCCAGACCGGCCCGGTGTCGATGCCGATGGTGCTCTTCGACGGCGATGCCGAATTCAAAAAGGCCGACGCCTTCTGCTCGGCCGCCTTGCGCGAGGGCGCCTATTTCCACCCCCGGCACAACATGTTCCTGAGTGCCGCGCATACCGCAAAAGACATAGATCTCGCCCTGCAGGCTGCCGATGCCGGCATGGCCGCAGCGGCGCAGGTGGCGTGACCAGCGCCGATGCGGTGGGAAGGAACAAATCGCTCAGCCGACGGCCGACACCAGGCGGCCGTTCTGCGCCGCGCGGCGCAGTTCCTCGGGCGTGACCGCACCGTCGTTCAGCCGTTCGAGAACCTTGACCAACAGGCGTCCGCCTTCGATCATGTCCTGCTGAATGCCCTTGCGCACGCCGTTCTCGTCACGCGCCCGCAGCGCGTCGAGAATGTCGAGGTGCCGGTGGCGGCCGTCGTAGGTCGGCCTGGCGTGCGGGTATTGATAGTTCACCAGCGGACCGTTGCGCAGCCAGATGCCCTCGATGATCGCCAGCAGCTCCGGCATTTGCGCCGCCTGGTAGATGGAATGGTGGAATTCCCAATTGTCGCGGACGGCTTCGAACCAATGGCCATTGTCCTCGTTGGCAATCAGTCTGTCATGCACCTCGGCCAGACGGTCGATCTCCCGTGGCTCGATGCGCGTTGTTGCCGCCGCCCCCGCCATGCCTTCGAGATGCAGCCGGATGCTGCGCAACTCCAGATATTGGGCCAGCGACAGCTGGGCGACGGTGATCGAACGACCGGCCTCCATCTCCAGACCCTTTTCGCGGACCAGCTGCATCAGCGCCTCGCGCACTGGCGTCTCAGACACCTGAAGGCTGGCGGCAAGGTCGCGGATCTTGAAGCGATGGCCCGGCCAGAAGCGGCCCTCCATCATGGCGCGGCGAAGCTCCTCGTAGACGCGCGTCGTCAGATTGTCGCGCGCGATCGGCGCGATAGAAGCAGTCACATCCGCTCTCCGTTCTTGCAGCGGCGCCGGCGTCGCCTGCGTCGCGTGGGCTGTGTATATGATACCACGAATGGCCTGACCACCGACATGAGACAGGCAACTGCGAGACGGGCAGCCATGGTGCAGACGGACATGAGACGGGGCGCATGACCGCGACGCCTTCACTCCTGTTCGGCGCCATAGCCGACGATCTGACCGGCGGCACCGAGCTGGCGTCGATGCTGGTGGCGCGCGGCATTCCAACGGGATGCACGGTCGGACTGAGTGCGCCGATCCCACCAGGCAATCTTGCCCATGTGATCCTGCTGAAGACCCGCGTCATCGCGGCCAGCGATGCGGTGCGCCAGGTTCTGGAGGCGGCGGACCGGCTGCTTGAAGCTGGTGCCCGGCAGATCTTCTTCAAATATTGCGCCACTTTCGATTCGACGCCTGCCGGCAACATCGGTCCTTGCGCCGAGGCGCTGCTCGAGCGGCTCGGCGGCGGCGTCACGCTGTTCACCCCGGCGCTGTGTGAGACCGGCCGCACCGTCTATCAGGGACACATGTTCGGCGGCGCCCAATTGCTGGGTGAATCGCCCAAGCGCTTCGATCCGCTGACGCCGATGACCGATTCCAATCTGGTTCGCGTGCTGCAGGCGCAGAGCAAAGGCAAGGTCGGGCTGGTGCCCTATCTCGTCGTCGATGCCGGGGCGGAGGCCATCCGCAACGCCATACGAGAGCACAGCGCGGGCGGCGAGACGCTGCTGGTCACCGACACGATCCGCGAGCGCGACCTGGTTGCGATCGCGGAAGCGACCTTCGACCTGCCGCTGATGACCGGCAATTCCTCGGTCGCCGCGCATCTGCCACCGGCCTGGCTCACGCATGGGCTGCTGAATTCAGTCGATCTCGTTACCGCCAGCCTGCCGGCCATAAACGGCCCAGCGGCGGTGCTGGCCGGCAGCGTTGCCGACCGCACCATCGAACAGCTCGAACGCTTTGCGCAAAACAATCCACTGCTGACGATCGATCTGGCCAGCGCCTTCGCCGGCGCCGATGTAGTGGCCGAAGCGCGTGCCTTCGCCCAGCGGCATTTGCCCGGCACGATGATCGCCATTGCCACGACGGCGCCGCAAGCGACGGTCGAAGCGCTGCAGCAGGCGCACGGCCGCGATGTGGTGGCAACAAGGGCGGAAGAGATCTTGGCCGGGATCGCACAAATTCTTGTGCTCGATCTCGGTGTGCGGCGGCTGGTCGTCGCCGGCGGCGAGACCGCCGGTTCGGTGGTCAAGGCGCTCGGCATCGACCGCATCGCCATGGGTGCCTATGAGGGGCCGGGACTGTCGCGTGCCACTGCCCACCTCCCCGGCCTGCCATCCGAGCCGCTGGCGCTGATGTTGAAATCGGGGAAGCTCGGCGGCCCGGATATTTTCGCCGACGTCCTGCAAGACATGACACGGGCGACCACCGTCGCGCCGGCGATCGATATATGGCCACCGGCAAAACCTGTCATGCGGCCAACCACAGGAAAAGCATCGTGATGGGCACCGAGACTGCACGCGCCAGCCTGATCACCGCGACGCAGACGCTGGACGCCAGCGGGATGAATGTCGGCACCACCGGCAACATCAGTGTGCGGACGACAAGCGGCATGATGATCACGCCGACGGGAATAGCTACAAGCGCGCTTCGGCCGGAGCAGATGGTGCCGATGCAACTCGATGGCAGCTGGGAGGGAGCGTTCCGGCCGTCGAGCGAATGGGAAATGCACGCCGAGATCTACAAGGCTTTCCCCGAGGCCGGTGCCGTCGTGCATGCCCATCCCGATCATTGCGTGGCGCTATCGTGCCTGCGCGAGGGACTGCCGCTGTTCCATTACATGGTCGCTGGTTTCGGTGGCGATGATGTGCGCTGTTCGGACTATGCGCTGTTCGCGTCAAGCGAACTGGCCAAGGTTGCCGTCGGCGCGCTCAAGGACAGGTCAGCCTGCCTGCTCGCCAATCATGGCATGATCGCTTTCGGCGGCGATCTCGACATGGCGCTCATCCGCACCATCAAGCTGGAGACCTTGGCGCGGCAATACCTTTTGGCGCGCAGCGCCGGCACACCGGCGATCATCGAGGGCACCGAGCTTGCCGCCATTCGCGGGCGGTACAAGAATTACGGCCAGCAGAAGTAGCTGGCCGAGCATTTCCGGGAACGGCTCTTCGCGCTCTTGAAGTGAAGAACCACTCAGTCGTCGACCCGCAAATGCGAGACGAGGGCTGCCACGTTCCGTGGAAGATCAGGCGGGGATCGGTTCGGCTGCAGGCGCATAGACGCTGACAGCCCCGGAGCCGATCAGTTGGTCGATGGTCTCGGCGCTGTAGCCGAGCACGTCGGCCAGCACGGCAGCTGTGTCCTGGCCCAGCATCGGCGGCGCGGTAAAGTCGGCGGTCAGCTGCGCGGCAAGTCCCTGTGCCGGGCGCACCATGGCGACGGAGCCGAGATGCGGATGCGGCAAGGTCTGGACGAGGCCACGTTCGCGCACATTGGGGCTATCGAAGACTTCCGGTATCGATTTTACCGTGCCGGCCGGCACGCTGGCGGCGGCACAGGTTGCCATCCAGTGGTCGCGTGGCTTGGTCTTGAAGGCAGCCGCCAATTCGGGGATCAAAGCCTCGCGGTTGGTGGCACGCGCGCCTGCCTTGATGAAGCGCGCATCCCCAGCCAGATGTGGCAGATCAAGGACCTTCTCGCACAGCGCCGCGAACTGGCGGTCATTGCCGACGGCCAGCGCGAAGCCGCCATCGGAGGCCTCGAATATCTGATAGGGGACAACCGTCGGATGCGCATTGCCGTAGCGGGCGACCTCGCGGCCGGTGTTGAGGTAACCGCTGCCGACATTGATCAGCAGGCTGAGCGCGCAGTCGATCAGCGACAGGTCGAGGAACTGGCCCTTGCCGGTCGTCGCGCGCTCGTAAAGCGCTGCCAGGATCGACTGCGTCGCGACCATGCCGCAGACGATGTCGGTGATGGCGACGCCGACGCGCATCGGCTCGCCATTGCTCTCGCCAGTGATGGCCATCAGGCCGCTTTCGGCCTGCATGACGAAATCATAGCCGGGCCGTCCGGCATCGGGCCCGGTCTGGCCGTAGCCGGAGATCGAGCAGTAGATCAGCCGCGGGTTTGACGCGCTGAGTTCCTTGAAGCCGACGCCGAGGCGCTCGGCGGTGCCGGAGCGGAAATTCTCGACGACGATGTCGGCCTTCGCCGCCAGTTCGCGCACGATGGCCAGCCCCTGCGGGCTTTTCATGTCGAGCGCGATGCTCTGCTTGCCGCGATTGGCGCAGAGATAGTAGGTCGAGACACCCTTGTAGCTCGGCACCGACCACGCCCTGGTGTCGTCGCCGCCATCTATGTTCTCGATCTTCCAGACCTCGGCGCCGAGATCGGCAAGGCTCATCGTTGCCCAAGGACCGGCGAGCACGCGGGAAAGATCGAGAACCTTGATGCCTTCGAGCGGCAGGCGCGCGGATCCTGCCGTACCGGCATTCTCGGAATGGTCCTCAGTCACGATCAAGATTCCTTCGGGTGAATTCGGCAGGCCAATCACACAGTCTTGAACGTGTTGACCGGCTCCGGAAAATGACAGGCGACGCGATGCGAACCGCCAGCCGGATCGAGCGGTGGTTCGACGGCAGCGCAGATCGCCTGCGCCTTGAAGCAGCGCGTGCGGAAGCGGCAGCCGGATGGTGGGTTGAGCGGGCTCGGCACGTCACCGGTCAGTACGATGCGCTCGCGCTTGCGCTCCTTCTCGGGATTGGCGAGCGGCACCGCCGACAGCAGCGCCTGGGTATAGGGGTGCAGCGCCCTCGAATAGAGTTCGGCCGCCGGCGCGATCTCGACGATCTTGCCGAGATACATCACCGCCACTTGATGCGAGATGTGACGCACGACCGAGAGGTCATGGGCGATGAACAGATAGGATGTGCCGAAAGACTGCTGGATATCCCTGAGCAGATTGAGCACGCCAGCCTGCACCGAAACATCGAGCGCCGAAACCGGTTCGTCGAGGATCACCACTTGCGGGTTGAGCGCTAGCGCCCGGGCGATGACCACGCGCTGGCGCTGACCGCCGGACAGTTCATGCGGATAGCGCTTGCCGTGATCGGGATTGAGCCGCACGAGTTCGAGCAATTCGGCGACGCGGGCGCGGCGGTCGGCCGCCGACATGTCGCTCATGCGCAAAGGCTCGGCGATGTTGTCGGCGATGCGCATGCGCGGATGCAGCGACCCGTACGGATCCTGGAAGACCAGCTGGATGTAGCGCCGCATCAGGCGCATGTCTTCGTGGTTGAGGGCGAGCAGGTTCTGGCCCCGGAACCAGCTTTCGCCGCTGGTGGGCTCGATCAGCCGCATCAGGCAGCGTCCGAGAGTCGACTTGCCGCAACCGGATTCGCCGACGAGGCCCAGCGTTTCGCCCGGCGCCAAGTCAAAGGACACATCGGCCACCGCACGCACATGGGCAACCGCGCGATCGAAGACGAGGCCACCGCGAACCGGAAAATCCTTGACAAGATGGCGCACGGAAAGCGCTGCCGCCGGCTTGGTTTCGACTTGAGTTTGCTCCACTGCGCTCATGGGGCCATGCTTCCACTGTCCAGTTCTGCCGCCGCCAGCGAGGCGCTATGGAAGGGCGGCAAGGTCGTCGCGAAATGGCAGGCCGAGAAGCGGCCGCCTATGTCGTGCAAAGGCGGATCCTCGGTCCTGCAGCGTGCCTCGGCATAGATGCAGCGCGGATGGAAGGCGCAGCCGCCCGGCAAGCGCCCAAGTGCGGGTGGCGAGCCATCGATCGAAAACAGCCGCTCGCGGCTTTCCTCGAGATTGGGGATCGAGGCAATGAGGCCGCGCGTATAGGGATGGCGCGGGTCGGCGAACAGCTCGGATACGCCAGCCTGTTCGACGACACGGCCGGAATAGACGACCGCGACGCGGTCGGCATGACCGGCGACGACGCCGAGATCATGGGTAATCAGCACCAGGCCAAGGCCGAGCCGCTCCTGCAACGAACGCAGCACTGCCAATATCTGCGCCTGCACCGTCACATCGAGCGCCGTGGTCGGTTCGTCGGCGATCAGCAAATCGGGATCGTTGGCGACGGCCATGGCGATGACCGCGCGCTGGCGCATGCCGCCGGAGAATTCATGCGGATACTGGTTCACCCGGCGCTCCGGCTGCGGGATCGCCACCAGATTGAGCAATTCCACCGCCCGCGCCATGGCCTGCTTGCGGGTGACGCGCTGATGCAGCCTGACCGCCTCGGCGATCTGGGCGCCGACGGTCATCACCGGGTTTAGCGAGGACAGCGGGTCCTGAAAAATCATGGCGATGCGCGCGCCCCTGATCTTGCGCATTTCGCGTGACGATTTGCCGACCAGTTCGTCGCCGTTGAAGCGGACCGAACCGGTGACGACCGCGTTCTTCGACGTCAGGCCGAGCGCGGCGAGCATGCCGACGGACTTGCCCGAGCCGGACTCCCCGACAATGCCGACCACTTCGCCCTTGGCGACTTCGAGGTCGATGCCGCGCACCGCTTCGAACTGATCGCCTGCCCGCCGGAAGCCTACCCGCAGGCCGCGTATGGACAGCAGCGGCTCACCTTTGCCCGCCTTGTCGACTGCACCCGGCGGCGCTGTAGATATCTGTGCGCTCATCGCTTAATCCGACCTTGGATCGAGAATGTCGCGCAAGCCGTCGCCGATGAAGTTGAAGCCGAGCACGATGGTGAGGATGGCGACGCCCGGACCGAAGGCGATCCACCATTGGTAGAAATGGACGGCGCCATCGGAGATCATCGACCCCCATTCGGGCGTCGGCGGCGTGGCGCCGAGACCGATGAAGCTGAGCGACGCGGCAAGCAGCACGACCTGGCCGAGATCCATCGTCGCGCTGATCAGCACCGGGGTCCAGCAAAGCGGCAATATGTGCGTGAACAGCACGCGGCGCGGCCTGGCGCCGGCGGCGATCGCCGCCTCGACATGCTCGCGCTCCTTGACCTCCAGCACCTGCGCCCGCATCAGGCGAGCGTAGACCGGCCACCAGACCAGCACCATGGCGATGGCCGCATTGCCGAGGCCCGGCCCGAGCGACGCCGCGACGGCCATGGCGAGCAGCATCGGCGGGAAGGACAGAGTGACGTCGACAAGCCGCATGATCGCGGCGCCGGTCAGGCCACCGACGAAGCCGGAAATGGCGCCGAGCAGCGAGCCGATGACCACCGCAGAGACGACGACCAGAACCGCGATCGGCAGCGAATGCGCCGCCCCGTGCAAGGTGCGGGCCAGCACATCGCGGCCGAGCGCATCGGTGCCGAGCCAATGCGCCCAGCTCGGCGGCTGCAAGCGGCGCGCCACCATTTCGAGCGGATCGAACTGCACCACCAGGTTGGCGAATACGGTCATGAACAGCCAGAACAGGATGACGACCGTGCCGATCACCAATGGCGCGGTCAGCCATTCGGGAACGGCGGCGGAACGGGATTTGGTTGCGACCGTCGACATCAGCTCAACCTCACGCGCGGATTGGCCACCACGTAGAGGATGTCCGTGATGAGGTTGGTGACCAGGAAGGCGAGGCCGCCGACGATGGTGACGCCGATGATCGCCGGGAAGTCGAGCGCGCGCGCCGCCTCGACGGCATAGGAGCCCATGCCCGGCCAGGAAAAGATGGTCTCGGTCAGCACCGCGCCGGTGATCAGATAGGCGAAGGAATAGCCGATGACGGTCAGGGTCGGCACCATGGTGTTGCGCAGCGCGTGGACGATGACGACGCGGAATTCGCTCGCCCCCTTGGCGCGCGCGGTGAGCACGAACTCGCGGCTCATCACATCAAGCATGTTGGCGCGCACCAGCCGCGATATGGTGCCGGAAACCGTCCAGCCGAGGACGAAGGCCGGCAGAAGCAGGTGCCGGAGCGCGTCCTTGAAGACGGTCCAGTCGCCAGCCAGAAGCGAATCGATGGTCAGGAAGCCGGTGATGCCGGGCGGCAATGCCAGGCGGGCATCGACCCTGCCCGGCCCCGGCAGCCAGTTCAGCATGACGGAGAAGATGAACAACAGGCCGAGCCCCGACCAGAACACCGGCAGCGAAGAGCCGAACAAGGCGAACAGCCGCGCGCCATGGTCAATCAGGCTGTTGCGGAAATAGGCGGCCAGCACACCAAGCACAATGCCGAGCGTGGTGCCGAAGATCATCGCAGCGAAAACCAGTTCGAGCGTTGCCGGCAAGCGGTAGAGAATATCGGTGCCGACATTGCGCTTGGTGATGAAGGAGGTGCCAAGATCGCCGCTCAGCAGATTACCAAGATATATCATATAGCGTTCCGGCAAAGGACGATCGAGACCCCAGCGCGCCTTGGCGGCGGCCACCACTTCGGGGTTGCTCATCTGCTGTTCGGCGACAATCGCGGTCAGCGGATCGCCCTTGGTCACCGTAGTGATCAGGAAGGCGATGGTGACGATGCCGAGCACCAGAAACGGCATGGCGATAAGCCGGCGCAAAATATAGCGAGACACGTGGCTACCTTCACAAGGAGGGGCTTCGTAAGATGGCACAGGGCGCTTGGAGATGCCATCGAGGGAAGCATATTGACAGTGGGGGAATACGCCTGTCAATATAAATGGAATTTAATTTCATTTTTTAGACAACGCCGGCGACACCGGCCGACAGGCGGACGACGACGCCAGAAAGACCTCAGCGTGCGCAAGCGAGCCACCAGGGACGAGACGGAGCTTGAAGTCGAAGGCGCGCAGCTTTCGTCGTCGCTGGTGCGCGGGCTCGGCATCCTGCGCGCCTTCCGCCCGGGCGATGCCTCACTCGGCAATCAGGACATCATTGCCCGCACCGGCCTGCCCAAGGCCACGGTTTCACGCATCACCTATACGCTAAGCGCGCTCGGCTATCTCCTCTACGACAAGGACCTTGGCCGCTACAGCCTCGGACCCGCCACCGTGGCGCTGGGCTATTCGGCGCTCAGTTCCAGCGCCGTCGTTCACGTTGCCCGGCCGCTGATGCAGCCGCTGGCCGACCTGACCGGTGCGGCGGTGGCGCTCGGCACGCGCGACAGCCTCAACATGGTCTATCTGGCCAATTGCCGGTCGGAGAGCCTTGTCACGCTGCGGCTCAATCCAGGCTCCTACCTGCCGATCTGGAAGACATCGATGGGGCTGGCCTATGCGGCCGCCCTTTCACCTGAGGAGCGCGCTCGCCTTGTGGAGGCTTTGCAGGAGGCCGAGCCGGACAGGGCGGCGATGATCGGGGCGGCGATCGACGATGCGATCGCCCAGTATGCAGACAAGGGCTATGTGACGTCGTTCGGCGCCTGGCACAGCTATATTCATGCGGTCGGCGTGCCGTTCCGTCCGAGTGACGGCTCGCCGCTGGTTGCCATCACCTGCGGCGGCATCGGCGAGATCATCACGGAAGAGCGCGCGCATGCCGAGATCGGACCGGCGCTGGTGGCGATGGTGAAGGCGCTGGGCAGAGAGCTCGAGGGAAATCCCGGGTAACGGGATTGGCCCAGACGATCGGCCTCGCATGCCGGCTTGAACTCGCCTGATGGTGACCGCACAGTCGCAGTCGATGGTATGGCGGTCGCGTACCGTCATCGTCCATCGGGTTGAGATGATGGGGAAAATCGGATGCCGATGAATTTTACAGGGCGGTTCAGCGATCGAGCGGCGGTGATCACCGGCGGCGCTTCGGGCATCGGTCTGGCAGTGGCTCAGAGGATTGTCGAAGAGGGCGGACGGGTTTCAGTCTGGGATCGCGATCCGGCTCAGATCGAACAGGCCAAAGCCACCCTTCCCGGCCTCCACGGTGTTGCCATCGACGTCGCCGATGCGGCCGGCGTGGAACGCGCCAAGCAGTCGGCGATCGAAGCGCTTGGCGGTATCGACATCCTGGTCACCAGTGCGGCGATCACCGGGCCGAACATGACGACCTGGAACTATTCGACCGAGGATTGGCAGAAGGTCATCGACATCAACATCAACGGCGTCTTCTACTGCAACAAGGCGCTCGTGCCACACATGCTCGAGCGCAACTATGGCCGCATCGTCAACATAGCCTCGATCGCCGGCAAGGAAGGCAATCCCAATGCCTCCGCCTACAGCACCTCGAAGGCTGCGGTGATCGGCCTGACCAAGTCGCTCGGCAAGGAACTGGCCAAGACCAAGGTGACGGTCAATTGCGTCACACCGGCGGCCGTGCGCACCGCTATCTTCAAGCAGATGAGCCAGGAGCACATCGACTTCATGCTGTCCAAGATACCGATGGCGCGCTTCGGGGAGGTCGAAGAGGTGGCGGCGCTGATCTGCTGGATTGCCTCGGAAGAGTGTTCGTTCACGACCGCCGCCGTATTCGACGTTTCCGGCGGCCGCGCCACCTACTGAGGCAGGACGCATCTCAATTCCGCGTGACGACGCAACGAACGGGAGCGTAGGGGCGTATAGTCCCAGGCGTCGAATCGACGTTGACGCAACAAAGCTATACGGGAAAGCTATGACGCGGCATGACAGTTCAGCATGCGTGATGATCTGCCGGTGCGGGGCAACTGGTTGGCGGTTGACGGACGCTGCAACCATCCGGCGGGAGCTTGTTTCCTTTGCTTAGAGCCGAGCCTGCCGCGCTGTCCGACGACGAGCTTCTGGACCGCTATCAGCGCGCCGCCTTCGACTATTTCCTCGAGAACGTGAACCCCGAAAACGGATTGGTCGCCGACACGTCGCGGCCGAATTCGCCGGCCAGCATCGCTGTCGTCGGCTTCGCGCTGTCCAGTTATCCGATCGGCGTCGAGCGCGGCTGGATGGCGCGCGATGCCGCCGCGAAGCTGACGCTGGCCGCGCTGCGCTTCTTCTCGGCCAGCCCGCAAGGCCATAGCGACGACGTCACCGGCCACAAGGGTTTCTACTACCATTTCCTCGATATGCGGACCGGCCTGCGCGTCTGGCGCTGCGAACTGTCGATGGTGGATACGGCATTGCTGATATCGGGCATGCTGGTGGCGGGCGCCTATTTCTCCGGTGACGATGACGAGGAAGCCGAAATCCGCCAACTGGCAGAGGCGCTCTACCGGCGCGTCGACTGGCGGTGGGCACAAGGCTCAAGCCCGACCTTGCGACAAGGCTGGAAGCCGAAGAGCGGCTTTCTCCACTATGGCTGGGAGGGCTACAACGAAGCCACGATCCTCTACATCCTGTCGATGGCTTCGCCCGACAGCCCGACCTCGGACAACAGCTACGAGGGCTGGACAGCGACCTATCAGTGGGAAAACATCTACGGCTACGACGTGCTGTATGGCGGTCCGCTGTTCATGCACCAGTTCTCGCATGCCTGGATCGATTTCGCCGGCATCCGCGACGCCTTCATGCGCGAGAAGAACTCGGACTATTTCGAAAACAGCCGCCGCTCGACCTATCTGCACCGCGACTATGCACGCCACAACCCTTACGGCTATGGTGGCTACGACGAGAACCTTTGGGGTCTTTCGGCGGGCGACGGGCCAGGCGGTTTTCGCACCAGCGTGGAGCGACAGCGCCGGCGGTTTTCCGGCTATGCCGCGCGCGGCGCGCCGTTCGGGCCCGATGACGGGACGATCGCGCCTTGGTCCTATCCGGCATCACTGCCTTTCGCCCCGGAGATCTGCTTGGCGGCGTTGCGCCATCTCGGTGATCGCTACCCCGAGGTGATCGGTAATTTCCGACTGCCGAGCGGTTTCAACCCGACATTGGCGAACCGGCGTAAGTTCGGGAGGCACGGCTGGGTGTCGGAAGGCCACTATGGGCTGGATCAAGGCATCGTGGTGATGATGATCGAGAACCATCGGTCAGGGTTGATCTGGAGACTGATGCGGTCAAATCAACACATCCGCAACGGCCTGCGCAAGGCCGGGTTCAATGGCGGCTGGCTGTCTCAGCCAGCAAGCCCGGCGTCGGGTGGCGGCGATGTCGCGTGACCGGACCAGGGCTACCGCCTTTCCTGTCGATCACAACGACATTGAGCTGATCAAGGGCGCCCATCCGCCGCACTGGAAGAACCCGCAGCCGGACGATCCCTACAATATCGTGGTCATCGGTGCCGGGCCGGCTGGGCTGACCGCCGCCTACGAAGCGGCCGGCCTCGGCGCAAAGGTCGCGCTCATCGAGCGCAACCTGATCGGCGGAACTTGCGTCAATGTCGGTTGCATCCCGTCGAAGTCGATCATCCGCACCGCAAGGCTTTATGCCGACATGCGCGATGCCGAGAATTTCGGCGGCGACATGCCGGACCGTCTTCACGTCAACTTTCAGCGCGCCATGACGCGGATGCGGCAGATCCGGCAGCGGATCAGCCGCGCCGATGCCGCCGATAGCCTGATTTCCGAAGGCATCGACCTTTATTTCGGCGAAGCGCGGTTTTCCGGAAGGGACGCTGTCACGGTCGCCGGACAAACCTTGCGTTTCAGGAAGGCGCTGATCGCGACAGGCGCGCGCCCGAGGCTGCCGACCATCCCGGGGCTGGTCGAGGCCGGCTATCTCAGCAACGAGACCATGTTCGATCTCACGGAGTGCCCGAAGCGGCTTCTGGTCATCGGCGGCGGCCCGCTCGGTTGCGAGGCGGCGCAGGCCTTCTGCCTGCTGGGCGCGAAGGTCATCCAGGCGCAGCGCGAACCGATGTTCCTGCCCGGTGAGGAACGCGATGCCGCCCAAATCCTTTCGGACGCGCTGGCGCGCGAGGGTGTCGAGGTTCGCCTCAACACCGAGGTGGTGGCGGTGCGGACGGAAGGCGGCAAGAAGCTCGCCGACCTGGTGTGCGACGACATCACGACGACGATTTCCGTCGATGAGATCATCACTGGCATCGGCCGATCGCCCAATGTCGACGGCCTCGACCTGGAAAACGCCGGGGTGGCATACGATGCCGACGGTATCAAGGTGGACGACTGTCTCCGCACCACAAATCCGCGCATCTATGCGGCGGGCGATGTCTGCCTCGCCTACAAATTCACCCACACCGCCGAGGCGACAGCCCGCATGGTCGTGCGCAATGCCCTGTTTCTCGGACGCAGGAAACTGAGCGAACTGGTCATTCCGTGGTGCACCTATACCGATCCGGAGATCGCCCATGTCGGCCTCTATCCGGCGGAGGCGCGCCAGAACGGCATCCCGGTCAAGACCTATACAGTGCTGATGCACGATGTCGCCCGTGCGGTGATGGATGGCGAGGAGGAGGGTTTTGTCAAAATCCACGTCAGGGAGGGATCCGACCGCATCCTGGGCGCCACGGTCGTTGCCAGCCATGCCGGCGAGATGATCAATGCGGTGTCGCTGGCGATCAAATCGGGCATGGGATTGCGTGCGCTGGCCGACGTCATCCATCCATTCCCGACGCAGGCGCAAGGCATCAAGATGGCCGGCGACGCCTATCGGCGGACAAGGCTCACCTCATCGTGGAAGCGTCTGGCGGGCCGCTGGTTGGCGTGGTCAAGGCGATGGTGACAGCAGCCTGCCGCAACTGGTGCATCTGACAATCAGCGACGATGCGGCGCTTGACGAAAGCCTCGTTCGGCTGAACAAGTCGAAGCCGATTGTTATGGTTTGGGGCCGTCGCGCATGCCGTCTGGAATGAAGCCTACGGCGCAAAGCCCAGAGTGCCCGCTTTGAAACCCGCGGGCGCACAACCGCTCGACGCTGTCTCCGCGGCGAAAGCCGGGCGACGTGTGCTGGTTGTGTCCCACGATCCAGCCTTTCCGCCGATCTCCGGCGCGGATCTGCGGAACTACCGCAATGCTGAGTCTGCTGCGCAATTCGGCCCGGTCTGCCTGGTGTCTGTGCTGCCGCAGGCGACGGAAACAACCGATCCGTCGATCCGCACCGAAGCCTTGTCGATCAAGGGAGAGACCCGCTCCGCCTCGATCGGGTGGTGGCGTATAAGGGCGGAGCGTCGCATCTCGCGCGTCGCCTTGACGCGGCTGGAGACACTGGTTCGGGACTTCCGCCCGGACACGGTGGTGATCGAGGGTATCGGCCTGTTCAAGCTGCTGCGGCCTTTGCGGGCACTGACGAAACAGCTCATCCTCGACATGCACAATGTCGAGTCCGACCTGGCGGGACAGCTGCGGCACGTCGATGCGAAGCGGGCTGCGGTGGCGACGATCAGCGAGGGCCTTGGCATCAGGCGTCTCGAGAGAAAGGCGCTTGCCCTTGTCGACAGGGTCTGGGTCTGCTCGAGCCAGGATCGGGAGCGGTTGATGGCGCTTTCCCGGCATAAGTTGCCGATCGATGTCGTTCCAAACGGAATTCCGCACGCCGGGCACAGCCCCGAAACGCTGCCCGCCGAGCCCGTATCCGACGAAAGCTTTCCGGTGATCCTGTTCGTCGGCCATCTCGGCTATCCGCCAAACGTCGATGCCGTCCAGAGGTTAGCCGGCTCCATACTTCCGCGCATCCGACTGACCTTGCCGACCGCGACACTGATTCTCGCTGGGCGCAACCCGACAACGGCCGTGCAAGCGCTGGCAGGATTGCCTGGCGTGGAGCTCGTCGAAGACCCCGAAGACATGGCGCCGCTTCTGTCGAGAGCGCATCTCACCATCATCCCGCTTGCGGCAGGCGGCGGCACCCGCATCAAGATTCTGGAGGCGATGGCGTGGGGCGTGCCGGTGATCGCCACGCCTTTGGCGGCCGAGGGCCTGGACCTGGTCGATGGGGAGGAGCTGTTGCTGTCGGATACCGATGAAAGGCTTGCCGAAACGGCTGTCGGACTTTGCCTGGATACGGACCGCAGGGCACGGCAGCGCGTCCGCGCGCATCAAGCGGTTTGGGCAAGGTTCGGCCCAGAAGCCATCCGCGATGCCGTCCGCGGCGGGCTGGGGCTGGACGAGGCTGGCACATGATCCCTCCCTCCGCCAGATATGGAGGAGCGACATCGTTCCACATCGCTTGCAGGAGCCCCGCTTCGCACGACGTCCAGCCGGAATTTCGTGGCCTGCCCTATCGGGATGCGTGCTGAAGCTCTTGCCGAATGGGGCCGAGATAGGTTTGCGGATGCAAGCGTCGCCAAACATGGTCCCGGTCGGTCAGATGCGCGACCTGCTCTATCCAGCGCCTCGGCGCATCGGGATCCCTCACCTCATGCCAGTCATCGACGATAATGACAGGCAGGCCCTGGTAGAGCGGGTCGAGCGGCGAGGTCCTGGTGACGACGATGCAGCCGAGATAAAACAGCTCCCATGTCCTATGGCAGTCCAGGCCGTTGCCTTCGGTGGACAGCACAAGCGGGTATTGCGAGTACAGTTGCCAGATCGAGCGTTGCGAGACGCGTTTCGTCAGGAAATCGACGTGCGGACATCCGCCCAGGGCATCAAGCAGTTCCCGGCGCTGCCTCGAGCCATTGCTGATGCTGAAATCAGAGAACAGCCTGGGCGGACGGCGGTCCACATGATCCTGCCGGGCGCGTATGATTTCCAGTTGCTTCACAAGCCCTGCCGGCGTGGCAAGAGACCTAGGCGTGTGAAGATCGAGCCCGATCGGGAAAGGCTTCACCCTGGGGTGAGTGCCATCACAATTCTGGCTGTACCAGGAGACCAGGAAAGGGTTGGCGAGAAGCTGGTCGACGGTGTCCTTCGCCAGATCCGACGGCACCGAAGCATCCCCATCGGTCGTCAGCAGCGTGAATGGTGCCGTAATCGTCGGCAGCACGATCCTGACAAACGTGTCGAGGTCGCAGGTTTGCGCATCCCTGGACAAGGTGCTCAGGCGCAGCCAGACGATGCCATGCGCGCCGCTGTAATGTTGGCGGAAAAATGCCTCGCTCTGCGTAGATGCAGTTGGCGCGTTGCGATACCAGCGCGGCCCGGCGAAATCGCAGAAATGCCCGATGCCCTGCGACCACAGCACGGGCGGAACGCCAAGAAACCTTAGCGCCCTGGAGTAGACGGCTCTTTTGACAGCCCTTCGAAACCTGCCCATCGGCAACTCCTAGCGCGGATGCCAATAGCGTTGCAACGTCCTGCCTTGCACCGCCTTGAGCCGAACCAGGGGCCAAAAATTTCGAACCGTCTGGCGGCATCGCAACTGGCTGACGATCTCGCCGGCTGCAGTGCCGCGGCCAACCCCCCGGCTCGGCCGGAGGCACACGGCGGTCTACAGACTTGATTGTGGCAAAGGTCGAAGTGCTTGCGGTTCAGCGCAAGACCGCACGTCTCAATCGTGCAATTCCCGCGATATCGGCGGACCGAGGGAGAAATCCGAGAACGTTACCTCAAAGCCTTCGCGTTGCGGCGAACAGCACATCATGCCGATATCGACCGTCTTCGAGGTCGGGAAATAGGCAAGCCGCACAGGCTTCCAGTGGCTGTCGGAAGCGTCGAGGTACTGGACGCGGATCGCCTCGGCGTGACGGGTCAACCGGATCCTGACGCCGTTCGGATCGGCATGAATGGCGACCAGCGACCAGTCTGACGTGTCGTTGGTGACGACGACGGAGAAATAGGCAAGGCCGTCGGTGTACTCGATACCGGCCTTGATCCAGTGCGTTTCGCTGAGCCGGACCATCAGCCCGGCCTGATCATAGAGGACCTCGTAGTCGCCCTTGACCGTGACTTCGGCGCTGAAATCGCCCTCGACAGGCCGGTGCAGGAAGTGGCCGTTGTCGCGCCAGAAACCGTAGAAGGTCTCGCGCCAGAAATCGGTCTCCTTGCCGGTGCGCACACGAACGCTATCGCCCTCGATGGCGTGGTGCGGCGGCGGGTTAAGCCAGGTCAGATCTTGCACTGTCATCCTTTCGCGCCGCTCCAATCCAGATGTGCATGGCGGTGTTGCCGGCATGGTCGGCAGTGACCGATCAGTCAGGCTGATCAGTCGACGGCCGATCAGCCTGCGAACGTATAGGCCGTCTTCACCGTGGTGTAGAACTCCGCCGCATAGTGGCCCTGCTCGCGCGGCCCATAGCTCGAGCCCTTGCGGCCGCCGAAGGGAACATGGAAATCGACACCCGCCGTCGGCAGGTTGACCATCACCATTCCGGCCTCCGAATTGCGCTTGAAGTGCGTGGCATGCTTGAGGCTCGAGGTGCAGATGCCGGAGGTCAAGCCGAAGGGCGTGTCGTTGGCGACGGAAAGCGCCTCGTCATAGTCCTTGACGCGAATGACGCTGGCGACAGGTCCGAAAATCTCCTCGCGCGAACTGCGCATGGCATTGGTGGCCTCGGTGAGCAATGCCGGCTGCAGGTAGAAGCCTGGCGTCTTGCGGTCGAGCCGCTCGCCGCCGAAGGCGAGCGTGGCACCTTCCCTGACGCCGATGGCGATATAGTCCTCGTCCTGCTTCAGCTGCGTCGCGTCGACGACAGGACCGATCTGGGTCTGCGCGTCGAGCGCATCGCCGATGACCAGTTTGCTCATGCGGTCCTTGAGGGCATCGACGAAACGGTCGTGAATGCCGTCAGCCACAATCAGCCTGGATGACGCGGTGCAGCGCTGGCCGGTCGAGAAGAAGGCGCCATTGAGCGCGCAATCGACGGCGATCGCAAGATCGGCATCGTCGAGCACGACCAGAGGGTTCTTGCCGCCCATTTCAAGCTGGAACTTGCGCATGTGTTCGATGCTTGCCGCGGCAACGCGCTTGCCGGTACCGACCGAGCCGGTGAAGCTGATGGCGTTGACGTCGGGACTGTCGAGCATCGCCTGACCGACGACCGAACCCTTGCCCATGACGAGATTGAGCACGCCCTTTGGCAGGCCGGCGCGATGCAGGATGTCGACAATGGTCCAGGCGCTCTCGGGAACCAGCTCCGCCGGCTTGAAGACGACGGTGTTGCCGTGGGTTAATGCCGGAGCGATCTTCCAGGCCGGAATGGCGATCGGAAAATTCCACGGCGTGATGATGCCGACCACGCCGACCGCCTCGCGCGTCATCTCGACGCCGACGCCCGGTCGCACGCTCGGCACGACCTCTCCGGTTAAACGCAACGTTTCGCCGGCAAAGAAATCGAAAATCTGGGCGGCGCGAATGGTCTCGCCTATGCCTTCGGCCAGCGTCTTGCCTTCCTCACGCGCGAGATTGCGCCCAATCTCGTCCTTGCGCGCCAGAATCTCGTCGGAGGCCTTTTTCAGCACCGCGTGACGCGCCAGCGGACCGGAACGGGACCAAGCCGGGAACGCTGCCTTGGCCGCGGCGATCGCCTGCTTGGCCTGTTCGACACCCGCCGAGGCATAATCGCCGACGATGTCACCAGTATCCGAGGGGTTGATGTTGCGCGAACCGGCCTCGCCGACCCATTCGCCATCGATGAGGTTCTTTCGAAACAGCGTCATATCGTGTGTTCCTGCTTGTTGGCCGCGCGGGCATCTGTCTGAACTGGTATTTGCCAGACAATTGCCTCGCGGGAAAGCAAACAGTGAACCAGCAGCCGCGACAAAAATCCCCCCGCTTGCGCCGCGCGGATGGCGGGTGACGACATTGCCTCATCGAGCTTCGATGCGGCCAACATCCATGGTGCGTCGTCCGGCTTGGGCCGATTTCCTCTATACACTTCTGTCCATAGCCTTGATTTGCCTGAGGCAGCATGTCATGCGTCGTGCCGATGGCAGCTCTCGAAACGACGATTCAGCGCGCCGGCGCCACCGGCAATATCAAGGCCACTCGCGAAGACTGGCTGAAACTTGCGCTTGAAACGTTGATCTCGGACGGTGTCGAACGTGTCCGCGTGCTGACGCTTGGCCAGAAGCTCGATGTGTCGCGCTCCAGCTTCTACTGGTATTTCAAGAGCCGACAGGATCTACTCGACCAGTTGCTCGACTACTGGCGGCAGACCAACACCAGGTTCATCGTCGAACGGGCCAGGCGGCCTTCCGCGACCGTCATTCGCGGGGTGATGAGCATTTTCGAATGCTGGGTGGACGAAAGACTGTTCGATCCGCAGCTGGATTTCGCGATCAGGGCCTGGGCCCGCCGCTCGCCTGCCATCAGGCGCGCGCTCGACGAGGCCGACGAGGAGCGCGTCAACGCCATCCGCGACATGTTCATGCGCCACGGCTATGAGGAAGAAGACGCGTTCGTGCGAGCCCGCGTGCTGTACTTCATGCAGATCGGCTATTACTCCCTTGAGCTCAACGAGCCGATGAGCAGCCGCCTGCCTCACGTCGCCGGTTATCTGCGCAGCTTCACCGGCCAGGAGCCTCCGGCGGAGGATGTCGAAGACTTCTCGCGCTATGTCGAGAAGACGCTTTCGCGCAACCGATAGTAAGGCCCGCCCGGCCGCCGCGGCCTGACGATTTCGCTTAGCGCATCCCAATAGCAAGCACGTTTGCTGCCGACAGCAGCAGAGGAGCCCCCTCTGCTGCATCGGCGCAGAGCGGAGTCATGGGCCGCTCATTCTATCGCCTTTCCAAGCTCTAGACACATATGTACAATACCAGTAGGGTACGCCACTGACTGGGTGGAGTGCGACAGGATGAAATCCCAATACAGGGCGATCGTCATCGGCGGCGGCGTGGTTGGAGCCTCGGTGCTCTATCACCTGGCGAAGTTCGGCTGGAACGACGTCGCGCTGATCGAACGCGAGGTACTGACAGCGGGATCGAGCTGGCATGCGGCCGGTGGGTTCCATGCGCTGAACGCCGATCCCAACATCGCCGCCCTGCAGGCCTACACGATCGACCTGCTCTCCGAAGTCGAGAAGGAATCGGGCCAGAGCATCGGCATGCACATGACCGGCGGCATCTCGGTCGCCTCGGCGCCCGAGCGCTGGGAATGGCTCAAGGCCTCCTACCGCATCTTCCAGACCATGGGCATCGACGATGTCCATCTGGTTGGCGTCGACGAAATCCGACAGCGCTGCCCGATCCTCAACACCGACGGCATGCTAGGTGGGCTTTATGCCGCGCGCGAAGGTCATATCGATCCTTCGGGCGTCGTTCACGCCTATGCCAAGGCAGCCAGGCTGCGCGGCGCCGACATCATCGAGCACAACCGGGTGCTGGAGCTCAACCGCCGCGCCGATGGCGGTTGGGACGTGGTCACCGAGAAGGGCACGGTGATTGCCGAGCACGTCGTCAATGCCGGCGGACTGTGGGCCAAGCAGGTTGGCAGGATGGCCGGCATCGACCTGCCGGTATCGCCGATGGAGCACCATTATCTGGTCACCGAGGCATTGCCCGAAATCCAGGTACTGGACAAGGAATTGCCGCTGATCGTCGATCTCGAAGGCTTCACCTACATGCGCCAGGAGCAGAAAGGCCTTCTGCTGGGTATCTATGAGGTCAACCACAAGCACTGGAACATGGACGGGGCGCCCTGGCACTACGGCATCGAATTGATCCAGGAAGACACCGACCGCATAGCCGACGAACTGGCGCTCGGCTTCAGCCGTTACCCCTGCCTGGAGATAGCTGGCATCAAACGCTGGGTGAACGGGGCCTTCACCTTCTCGCCGGATGGCAATCCGCTGGTCGGCCCGGTGCGCGGCGTGCCCAATTACTGGGTGGCGTGCGGCGTCATGGCCGGTTTCCTGCAAGGCGGCGGCGTCGGCAAGTCGCTGGCCGAATGGATGATCCATGGCGAGCCGGAAGCCGATGTCTACGGCATGGACATCGCCCGCTATGGCGACTTCGCCTCCAACCGCGAATACATCAGGCAGACCACCGGGCAGTTCTATTCGCGCCGCTTCGTCATGAGCTATCCCAACGAGCAGCTGCCGGCGGGACGGCCCTTGAAAACGGCCGGCGCGCATGACGCGATGGATGCCGCCGGCGCGCGCTGGGGCAATTCATGGGGCATGGAAGTGCCGCTCTATTTCGCGCAGCAAGGCTTCGTCGAGATACCGACGCTGAAGCGCTCCAACGCCTTCGACATTGTCGCACAGGAATGCCGCAAGGTGCGCGAAGGTGTCGGGCTGCTCGATATATCAGCCTTCTCGCGTTACGAAATCGCCGGGCCGCAGGCCGAAGCCTGGCTCGACCGGCTGCTCGCCTGTGCGCTGCCCAGGCCGGGTCGCGCAAAACTCGCGCCGATGCTGGGTGAAAACGGCAAGCTCAAGGGCGACCTCACCGTCTTCAACTGGGGCGATGGCTCCTGGTGGATCATGGGATCCTACTATTTGCGACAGTGGCATATGCGCTGGTTCGAGCAGCATATGAGCGACGGCGTCACCGTCCGAGACATTTCGGACGCCATTGTTGGTTTCTCGCTCGCCGGTCCCAATGCGCGAATGCTACTTGAGCGCCTCACACATCAGGACGTTTCGCACCAGGCGTTCGGCTTTCTCGCCTGCAGGACGTTCGATGTCGGACTGGTGCGGGCGAAGGTCGGACGACTGTCGGTCATCGGCGAACTCGGCTACGAGATTCATTGCCGGGCCAATGAGCACATGGGCCTGCGCCGCGCGCTACTTGCCGCAGGCAGCGATCTGGGAGTCACCGAATACGGCTTCAGCGCGGTCAATTCGCTGCGGCTCGAAAAGAGCTTTGGCATCTGGTCGCGCGAATTCACGCAGGACTATACGCCTGATGAGACCGGCATGGACCGCTGGGTCGCCTTCGACAAGGGCGATTTCATCGGCCGCGAGGCGGCCCTGAAAGAGCAGAAGGCTCCATCGAGGCGCACTCTGGTGACGCTCGAAATCGACGCGGCGGATGCCGATGCCAGCGGCTACGAGCCGGTCTGGAACAGAGGCAGGCTGGCCGGCTTCGTCACCTCCGGCGGCTATGGCCATACGGTCGGCAAGAGCCTCGCCATGGCGCTGGTCGAGCGCGAAGCGGCCGATATCGATACGCCGTTGACAACCCACATCGTCGGCGTCGAAAGAGATGCGCGCGTCATCGCTTCGTCGCCATATGATCCACTGGGCAAGGCGATGCGGGCATGACCGATCGAACCGATGACGTCGGTGCGAAAGACCATTCGATGATCCACATTTCTTTCCGAACATCAGGCCTGTCCGGCACGTCATGACCACACGCTATTCCGCCCTGTCGCTGTTCAAGGAGGGCCTGGCTGGCCAGACCGGCTGGCAACCGGCCTGGCGATCGCCCGAGCCGAAGCCGTCCTACGACGCCATCGTCATCGGCGGCGGCGGCCATGGGCTGGCGACGGCCTATTACCTGGCAAAGAATCACAACATCACCAGGGTGGCCGTGCTGGAAAAAGGCTGGATCGGCGGCGGCAACACAGGGCGCAACACCACTGTGGTACGCTCCAACTACTATTATCCCGAAAGTGTCGAACTCTACGGGCTGGCGCACCAGCTCTATGAGGGATTGTCGAAAGACCTGAACTACAACGTCATGCTGTCGCAGCGCGGCATGGTCAATCTGTGCCACTCGACTGCCGAGATGGAGATCGGGGCGCGCACCGTCAACGCCATGCAGATCAACGGCATCGATGCCGAGCTGTTTTCACCTGACGATGTGCGCCGGGTGGCGCCGATCTATAATTTCTCAGCCGATGCGCGCTTCCCGGTGTTCGGCGGCATCTGGCAAGGCAGGGCCGGTACGGCGCGCCATGACGCCGTCGCCTGGGGCTACGCGCGGGCGGCGAGCCGGCTCGGCGTCGATATCATCCAGAACTGCGAGATCACCGATTTCATCGTCGAGGGCGGCCGCTGCCGCGGCGTCCAGACTTCGCGGGGCGCGATCCGTGCCGAGCGTATCGGCATGGCGGTGGCCGGGCATTCCTCGGTGCTGGCGGCCAAGGCCGGCTTCCGGCTTCCGATCAATTCCTATGCGCTGCAAGCCTGCGTGTCCGAACCGGTCAAGCCGATCCTCGACACGGTGGTGCTGTCGCCCGGCTGCGGCGTCTATGTCAGCCAGTCGGACAAGGGCGAGATCGTCATCGGCGGCGGCCTCGACCGCATTCCTTCCTATGCGCTGCGCGGCAATTTGCCGACGCTGGAGGCGGTGATTGCCGGCGTGCTGGAGATGTTCCCGATCTTTGGCCAGCTCAAGCTGATGCGGCAATGGGCAGGTATCGTCGACGTGGTGCCGGATTCCTCGCCGATCATCGGCGAATCGCCGCTGCCCGGCCTGTTCCTCAATTGCGGCTGGGGCACGGGCGGCTTCAAGGCCATTCCCGCCGGTGGCACGCTGCTGGCGCAATTGCTAGCGTCAGGCAAACACAACGACATCAGCCGCCCCTTCGATCTCGATCGCTTCGCCACCGGCCGGCTGATCGACGAAGCGGCCGGCTCCGGCATCGCGCATTAGAGGTTTGCCATGCAGCTCTTTCCTTGCCCATTCTGCGGCCCGCGCGACGAAACCGAATTCCACTATGGCGGCGATGCCGGCAATGTCAGGCCGGATGGCATCGACGTGCCGACCGATCGCTGGGCTGGCTACCTCTATCTGCGCGGCAACCCGAAAGGCACGGCGCGCGAGATCTGGGTCCACATGATTTGCGGCGAGTTCTTCGTCATGGAGCGGGACACCGTCACCCACAAGGTGCTGTCTTCGGCCGCTCTCGACGGGGAGCATGCCGCGTGACCGCCTCACGTCTTGCCACCGGCGGCAGCGCCATCGACCGCTCGCGCCCGATCCGCTTCAGCTTCGACGGAACCATCGTGCAGGGCTTTGCCGGCGACACCATCGCCTCGGCGCTGCTGGCGGGTGACGTCGCGGTCGTCGGCCGCAGCTTCAAATACCACCGGCCGCGCGGCACATGGGGCGCCGGCGTCGAGGAGCCCAACGCGCTGGTCGATATCGGCGGCTCGCGGGCGACGCCCAACACGCGCGCCACGACCGAGCCGGCGCGCGACGGACTGGTGGCGAAAAGCGTCAACGCCACGCCCAGCGCACTGGCCGACCGCAACGCCTTCCTGGACCGTTTTGCGCGCTTCATCCCGGCCGCGTTCTACTACAAGACCTTCATGTGGCCGGACTGGCACAGGTTCGAGCCGCGCATCCGCGCCATGGCGGGGCTGGGCACGGTCGATGCCGACTGGACCTCGCCCGGCATGGCCGACCAGATCAACCATCATTGCGACGTGCTGGTGGTGGGCACGGGACCGGCAGGGCTGGCGGCGGCAAGACTGGCGGCCGGCGCTGGTCTGACCGTCACACTGGTCGACGACCAGCAGAGTCCCGGCGGATCGCTTGGCTATCGTGCCGGTGAGATCGATGGCAAGCCGGCGGCCGTATGGGTCAAGGAGACGATTGCCGAGCTTGCCGCTGGCGGTCACCTCATCCTGCCTTCGACCACCGCCTTAGGCATTTACGACCACAATCTGGTCGGGCTGAACCAGCGTCATTTCGACGGCCGGCCGGATATGCTGTGGCGGGTCAGGCCGCGCCAGATCGTGCTGGCGACCGGCGCCATCGAACGGCCGCTGCCTTTCGCCAACAACGATCTGCCGGGCATCATGTCGGCGGATGCGGCGTTCGCCTATCTGAGGCGCCACGCTGTGCTGGTCGGCCGCCGCATCATCGTCGCCACCAACAATGACAGCGCCTATGAGGTGGCGGGGGCGCTTGCCGAGGCCGGCGCCGAAGTCAGGCTTGTCGACATCCGGCGCAACGGCACGCCTGCCGCGCCGGCCAATGCCCGGTTGATCAAAGGGCGTTCTCTCGCATCCGCCAGCGGCAAGCTGCGCGTCGACGGCGTGACGCTCGACGACGGCACGAGGTTCGATGCCGATTGCGTCCTGGTCTCCGGCGGGTGGACGCCGACCATCCATCTCTTCGGCCAGGCCAAGGGCAAGCTCGCCTGGAGCGATGCGCGCGCCGCCTTCCTGCCAGGCGATCCGGTCGACGGCATCGCCGTGATCGGCGCCGCAGCCGGCGCGGTCTCCTTGTCGGAGGTGTTTGCTGGCGCCGGCCCCGCCTTTGCACCCCTCGGCCAGACGAGGGCTCCCCTACCGCGCAGCACCGGACCGGAGGCGACGGGAGGCATTCTCCCGGCATGGCCGATTCCGGGCTCGAAAGGCCGTATCTGGATCGATTACCAGGACGACGTGACGGTGAAGGACGTCGAACTGGCAGCGCGCGAAAACTTCGTCTCGGTCGAACATCTGAAGCGCTACACCACGCTCGGCATGGCGACCGACCAGGGCAAGACCTCCAACCTGCCCGGGCTGGCGCTGATGGCCGGGATCACCGGCCGCACGGTGCCGGAGGTCGGCACCACCACCTATCGGCCGCCATTCACGCCGGTGCCGCTGGCAAGCTTTGCCGGTGCGCGCGTCGGCGAATTGATGGCGCCGGTGCGCCGGCTGCCCCTAGAGAATGTGCACCGCGCCAATGGCGCTGTCTTCCAGGAATATGGCGGCTGGCTGCGCCCGGCCCACTATGGCGGCTACGCGGACGCGGAGCGTTCGATCGCGGACGAGGCGCTACGCGCCCGTCGGTCGGTCGCGCTGTTCGACGGCTCGACGCTCGGCAAGATCGAAGTGATCGGACCGCAGGCGGCGGCGTTCGTCGATTTCCTCTACTACAACACCATGTCGACGCTGAAGCCGGGCCGCTGCCGCTATGGCTTCATGCTGTCGGAGAACGGCGTGATCTTCGACGACGGCGTTCTGGTCCGGCTGGACGAGCATCGCTTCGTCGTCTCGTGCTCGTCCTCGCATGTCGCTGTCGTTCACGCCCGGCTGGAGGAATGGCGCCAGGACCGCTTCGGACGCGGCGCCGTCTACATCCACAACGCCACATCGGACATGGCGACGCTGACCGTCTCGGGGCCAAACTCCCGAAAACTGCTCGAAGCGCTTGGCCTCGGTCTTTCGCTCGGCGATGCCGACCTGCCGCATATGGCGATCGCTCATGGAAGCTATGCAGGCGACGAGGTCCGCATTACCCGCGTCAGCTTCACCGGCGACAGGAGCTATGAGATTTCGATCCGGGCCGATCGCGCCGAACCGTTATGGGCGCATCTGCGCAAGGCCGGCCAGGCCTTCGATGCCGTCGCTATTGGTCTCGAGGCGCTGATGATCCTGCGGGCCGAGAAGGGCTTCATCGTCATCGGTAAGGACACTGACGGCACCACGCTGCCGCATGATCTCGGCGTCGACGGCCCGCGCGTCAAGCGCCAGACCGAGTTCGTAGGCCGCCGCTCGCTGTTCACAGAGGAGGCCTCGCGTGACAACCGCATGCAGCTTGTCGGACTAGCGGTGCCGCAAGGCGAAGCGCCGCTGCCGACCGGCGCGCATGGCATCAAACGGATCGACGGCAGATTGCGCAGCCAAGGCTTTGTCACCTCGAGCTACCAAAGCCCGACGCTCGGTCGCCCGGTTGCGCTTGGGCTGATCGAGCGCGGCGCGACGCGGCACGGCGAGACGATCGACATCCAGCATCTCGGCAAGATCAGCAAGGCGACGATTACCGCCCCTTGCGCCTTCGACCCGGCAGGAGAGCGGCTGCATGCGTGATCTCGCGGAAAAATGGTCCGTTGCACCGGACTGGCAGGGCGCGGTCATCGCCACGCCGGGCCTTGCGGTACGAACAGTCTTCGGCCTCAACCAGTTGCTGGTCAGCGGCGACCTCGACGCGTGGGCACGGGCTTCCAGCATCGGCGGGACTGGCGTGGGTGCCTTTGGTATCGCACAGGGCGACCGCTACGCGGCGCGGCTGGCGCGCGACCGGCAGCTTGTCGTCTCGAACAGCCCGCTTGCCATCGCCATGGGCTGGCACGCGGAAGGGTTCGCTGTGACGGCGATCAGCGCCGGCTTGCAGGTGTTCGAAGTCAAGGGCATGGCGCTCGACGCTTTCATCGCGCGTGGAACGACGCTCGATCCCGCGAAGCCAAGTGCCAGTGCAGCACTTTCCTTCGCCGGCATCAGCGCCGTCGTCTATCGTCTTGACGGCAAGCTGCGCATCCATGTCGACCGTGGCCTTGCCACTTATCTCTGGACATGGATGGAAACGGCCGCCGGCAACATCGCGACCGGATCAGCCGACTAACCGGCGACACGTCAGAGCGTGAACGACCAAAACAGGCAGGCCAGCGTCGCGGCGGCAAAGACCACGAAGAACAGGCTGCGCAGCAGCACATTGCGGCGCAGCTCGTTCATGACGAAGTGACAACCGACGATCGCCGCGGCAAACAGGAACCGCCAGTTCAGCAGCGCCCACACGGCGCTGCCCTGCCCGAACGCCCATCTGGCGACCAGACAGCCGACGATGGTCGCAAACAGCGCGATCACGGTCCAGAAAAGGGCGTCGGCGGCATGGGTCAGGACGATGCCGGCCGCCCTGATCGGCAGGATCATCATCAGCATCGCGCTGAAGAAATAGACAGCGGCAATCGGGATGAACACGCCGGCGTCGGCAATGCCGTCAAGGCGCCTGACGCCGATCGCGCCATAGGGATAGCCGTGCCTGGCCACAGCCAGGCTCAACGCCATGAGCAAGGCGGTCAGCACGGCGACCAGTGCGAAGGATGTGAGGACTTTGCTCATGACGT
Organism: Mesorhizobium sp. WSM4822; assembly: GCF_055811155.1. Taxonomy (NCBI): domain Bacteria; kingdom Pseudomonadati; phylum Pseudomonadota; class Alphaproteobacteria; order Hyphomicrobiales; family Phyllobacteriaceae; genus Mesorhizobium; species Mesorhizobium sp. WSM4822. The sequence goes on from NZ_JBVVQM010000013.1 coordinate 76,331, forward strand.
TCCTGTCCCAGACGAATCAGACAGGAACGTTTTTAGCGGGCGGTCGTAAATTGCGGGTAAGCGAGGGCGCTGCCCTCGCCTGTTTCGATCGCAATCTGGTGACAAAGCCTATTCGGCGGCGATCCTGCCGGCCGAGCGGTTGGCCAGCACGAAGCCGACCTCGTCAACCGCCTGCGCCGCACGCTTCAGGATCGCCTCGGAGCGCAGTACGCCGTCGGTGAAATCCTTGTCGGTGGCGTAGACGGCGGTCGGCAGGGCAAAGGCCTCGAAGAAGCCGAACAGCGGCCGCAGCTGATGTTCGACGATCAGCGCATGGCGCTCGCCACCTCCGGTCGCGGTCAACACGATGGGCTTTCCCCGCAATGCCGCCGGATCGATCAGGTCGAAGAAGTGCTTGAAAAGGCCGGTATAGCTGCCCTTGTAGGTCGGCGAGCCCACGACAAGCACGTCGGCGGCGAGGATTTGTTCCAGGATCGCGCGCGCCTGGCCGTCGAGATCGCGGGCCCATTTCGCCGTTCCCAGCGACGGACCGAGGTCCTCGATATCATAGGTGCTCGCCGACAGGCCGTGGCTGGCGGCGATGTCCCTGGTGACCAGGTCGACGAAGGCGCGCGTCTTTGACGGCCGGGTGATGTTGCCGGAAAAGCCGACGACTGTTGGATTTGACATGGCAGTGGGCCTCTTGGATGGTCGAAGGTTTGACGTGGCGGGCCGTCCCGCCCGCCGGTGGGAGATCAGCTCCAGGCGTGCAGCGGCGGATTTTCGCCGTTGAGGAAATATTTGCCGAGGATCGAATATTTCCAGCGCACCGGATCGTGCAGCGTGTGCGTGCGGGCATTGCGCCAATGCCGGTCGAGATTGTGTTCGGCCAGCGTCGAGCGGGTTCCCGCAAGTTCGAACAGCCTGTTGGTCGCGGCTATGGCGATCTCGGTCGACAGGATTTTTGCCTCGGCGGTGACGATCTGGGCGTGCGCCACCGTGTCGGCGGTCGGATCGATCACTGCCCGGTCGATCGCATGACCGGCCTTTTCGAGCAGCGCCTGCGCCGCGTGCAGGCGCAGCGTCAGGTCGCCAATGGCCTGAATGGTGTAAGGATCGTCCCAGGCGTTGTCGACGCCGCTGTCGATCCAGGCGCGGCTTTTGGTCCTGACGAAATTGACGGTCTCGTCGATCGCCGCCTGGGCGATGCCGGTGTCGACCGCCACCTGGATGATCTGGAAGATGGCGCCGTCGGCGGTCGGCCTGTCGTAGCCCTTGTAGCCGGGTACCAGATGGGTCTTCGGCACCTTGACGTTGTCGATGATAACGGTGCCGGACAGCGTCGTGCGCTGGCCGAAGCTCGACCAGTCGTCGATGACCGTCAGCCCGGGTGCGGCACGGTCGGCGATCGCATACCAGGCGCGGCCCTCGTCATCGAGCGCCACGATCGGCACGAGATGGGCAAGCAGCGCGCCGGACGAATAGAATTTGCGGCCGTTGACAACCACATGATCGCCGGCATCGGTGAAGCGGGTCTCAAAATCGGCGGCGCGCTTGGAGCCGAACTCGGAAAAGGCGTTGCCGAACCGCGTGCCTTTCAGCGCTTCGGCAAACAGCAGCTTCTGCTGGTCCGCGTCGGACACGGTGCGAATGGCGGCGACAACACCGAGATGGTTCTGGGCAACCTGGCCGATCGAGGAATCCGCCGCCGAGATGATCTCGATTACCTTCGCCAACGTCGCATAGGACACCTCCGGCCCACCGAATGCCTTGGGTACATTGATCGACCACAGGCCGCTTTGCGAAAAGGCATCGAGTTCGGCGACCGGCCAGATCCGCTCGCGGTCGCGCTGGGAGGAGTCCTTGACGAATTCGGCGGCGAGTGCGTGGGCAATCGCAATCGCCTCGGCATCATCCTTGATGATGTGCGCTGGGGCGGTCGGCCTTGCGACTGGCGGCACGGCGGCGGAAGCCTTGTCGGTTTTGACGGTCGAAACGGTCATTTCACTGCTCCTTGGGATTTTGGCTCAGGCAACGGCGTGGAGATGGGCGGGCCTGGTGGCGGGTGACACCTGTTGCCCGGGGGTTGATTGACCGAGATAGAAGGCTCTGATGTCCTCGCGCTGGCGAAGTTCGACGGCAGCGCCGGCGAGAACGGAAACGCCGTTTTCGAGCACAGTGGCGTGGTCGGCGTATCTGAGCGCGACCGCCGAGTTCTGCTCGGCAACCAGGATCGACAGGCCGGTCTCGCGGTTGAGTTTTTTCAAGCTCTGGAAGATGTCCTGGACGATGAGCGGCGCGAGCCCCATCGACGGTTCGTCGAGAACCAGCAAACGCGGTCGCGACATCAGCGCCCGGCCGATGGCGGTCATCTGTTGTTCACCGCCGGAGGTCAGGCCGGACAATGTCCGGCGCTTTTCCCGAAGCCTCGGGAAATAGCCGTAGATCCGTTCGAGATCCCCGTTGATCTCGGCGCGGCTCCCGCTGCGGCCGATGCCGCCGGCGATCAGATTCTCCTCGACGGTGAGGCTTTTGAAGCAGTGGCGGCCTTCCAGCACCTGGACCAGCCCGGCGCGCACCAGATCACCCGGTTTGCGGCGCGAGACATCGGACCCTTCATAGCGGATGGTGCCGGCATTGACCTGGCCACGTTCCGCCGGCAGCAGGTTGGAGACGGCCTTCAGCGTCGTGGTCTTGCCGGCGCCATTGGCACCGAGCAGCGCCAGTATTTCGCCGCGCCTGAGCTCAAAACTGACGCCATGCAGCGCCGTGATGGCGTGGTTGTAGGTGGCATGGACCGCGTCCATGGCAAGAATGACGTCATCGTTCGGCATAGGCTGTTCTTTCACGGTTCGGAAACCGAAAGAGGCCGGGGCGCCACGGAAACTTGGTCCGCGACGCCCGGCACTGACTGATCAGTTGGTGGTCACAGCATTGGCATCGTCGGAGGTGCGCAGCTTGATGCCCTTCTCGGCGGCGTAGGCCTCGGCGGACTTCTCGATGATCGGCCTCAGCAACGCCCAGTCCGGCGTGATCCAGTCGGAGACGACGTTCCACTTCTTGCCGTCCCACTGCTGGAAGGTCACGTAGCCTTCGCCTTCATGATTGTCCCAGCTGACGTTGATCGAATGGAACAGATCCTTGGCGCCAAGCGCCTCGACCTTGGCCGGATCAAGCTTGAGATGCTCGAAGCCCCAGCGGACCTCATCGCCGGTCAGCGTGCGGTGACCGAACTTCTCCTGCGCGACCCGGATCGCCTCGACATTGAGGATGCCGTTGACGATGCCGAGATTGTGGTAGACCGAGCCGATGCGCGCCTTGTCTTCAAGGTTACCCTTGCCGGCGCCATAGACCGTCTTCACGATCTCCTGCACCACCGGGTAGGAGTTGCCGGAAGCCTGCGTGGTGATGGCGGTGTAGCCCTTGGCGGCGTCGCCGGCGGGGATCACGTCCTCTTCGGAATTCGACCAGACATTGCCGACGATATGGTCGACGGGGAAGCCGACCTTGACCGCCGTCTTCAGCGCCACCGGGTTCATCACGCCCCAGCCGCGCAGGACGACGAAATCCGGCTTGGCGCGGCGGATGGTCAGCCACTGCGACTGCTGCTCGTTGCCGGGATGCGGCACCTCGATCTGCTGCACGGTGAAGCCGTATTTCTGCGCCAGCAATTCATAGATCGGGATGGTTTCCTTGCCGTAGGGCGACCCATGATAGAGCACGACGATCTTCTTGCCCTTGAGCTTGTCGATGCCGCCTTCCTTGGAGGCGATGTAGTTCACGATGCCCGAGGTTTCGCTGTAAGGATTGAGCAGCAGCGGGAACACGTAAGGGAAGACACGCCCGTCGGTGGAGTCGGTGCGGCCGTGGTTGACCGTGATCAACGGCACCTTGTCGGCGGTGATGCGATCGATCATGGCATAGGCGATGCCGACCGAGAGCGGGTTCCAGGCGGCGGCACCGGCATGGCTCTTCTGCCGCTCATAGCATTCGACACCGCGCTCGACCTCATACTGGGTCTCGCATTCGTCCCAGGTCAGCTTGACGCCGTTGACGCCGCCGTCACGGATGTTGATGAGGTTGAGATAGTCGATGAAGCCGCCGAAGAAGCCGGTGCCGCCGGCCGCGTAAGGCCCGACGCGATAGCTCTGCAGCGGGGAATATTGTTCGTCGGCGTGCGCGGCCGGCAAGGCCACCGACACGATCATCGCCGCAGACAGCGCCGCCGCCTTGATTGTGCTGAGGAAAGTCATGGTCGAGATACTCCCGGTATGGGCCGTCTTGGGTTCGGCCCCTTGTTCATTTTCGGATTGGATTCATTTTCAATGCATCAGCTCAAGTCGACTGCCAGGCGAACAGGAGCCGTCTTCGGACCCTGTCCCACAGCGCCACCAGCCCGTCGGGTTCAAGGATCAGAAACAGGATGATGAGCGCGCCCAGCACGATGCGCTGGCTCATGTCGAGCACGCCCGAGTCGAAGAGATCGCCAAGCAGGAAGCCGCCGAGGCGCGACAGAGCGAGTGGAAAGACCACGATGAGGGCGGCGCCGAAGAAGGCGCCGCGGATCGAAGCCAGACCACCGATGATGATGATGAACAGGATCTGGAACGACCGGTCGAGATCGAAGCCGTCCGGCTCGACGGTTCTGAGATAGGCGAAGGCCCAGATGACGCCGGCAACGCCAATGATGAAGGACGAGATGGCGAAGGCCAGAAGCTTGGTCTTCAGCACCGGAATGCCGATGATGCGGGCGGCGGTTTCATTGTCGCGGATGGCGATGAAGTTGCGCCCGGTCTGCGACGAGACCAGCCTATAGGCAAGGAAGGTCAGCACCGTGACGATGGTCAGCGCGAACAAATAGCGGCCGATGGCGCCGTCGAGCGCGAAACCTGAAATCGACAGTCTCGGCGCGTCGATGACGCCGGACGCCGAGTTGTTGGAAAACCAGCTGAACTTGGTCAACGCCCATTGCACGAAGAACTGCGCGGCAAGGGTCGAAACCGCGAGATAAAAACCCTTCAGGCGCAGGCTCGGCAGGCCGAAAACGACGCCTATCGCGGCCGCCACTATGCCGGCCAGGAAGATGCTGCCGGCCAGCGGCAGGCCTTCGACACGCAGGTTGAAATTATAGGCGGCAAAGGCGCCGGCCGCCATGAAAGCAGCACTGCCAAGCGACACCTGGCCGGCATAGCCGGTCAGGATGTTCAAGCCCACGCCGGCAAGGCTGAGCGCCAGGAAAGGCAGCAGGATGGCCTCGAACAGATAGCTTGAGCCGATCAGCGGCACGACGCCGTAAGCGAAAGCGAGCAAAAGCACGGGCACGACCCATTTCGGCAGCACCGGCGCGGCGGCGAAATCGCTTGTTATCGCGGTCATCGTTCAGATCCTCTCGACAAGCTTCTGACCGAACAGGCCGGAAGGGCGGATCAGCAGGAAGACGAGCGCGACGACATAGGCAAACCAGCTCTCTATGCCGCCGCCGAAATAGTCGCCGATATAGACTTCGGCGAGCTTCTCGCTGGCGCCGATCAAGAGGCCGCCGACGATGGCGCCGAGGATGGAATCGAAACCGCCGAGCACCAGCACCGGCAGCGCCTTGAGCACCACCAGCGACAGCGAGAACTGCACGCCCAGGCGTGCGCCCCACAGCAGTCCGGCCACCAGCGCGACGAGGCCGGCGGCGGCCCATACAGTGGCCCAGATCAGGGGTAGCCTGAGGCCGACCGCGAGTGCCGCGAACTGATCGTCGGCGACCGCGCGGAAGGAGAGGCCGATGCGGGTGTAGCGGAAGAACAGCGACAGCAAGAGGACCATGCCGGCAGCGACCACGGCCGCGAAGATGTCGAACTGGCTGATCAGCACGCCGCCGATTTCCAGCGGCACGTCCTCGATGCCGAGATCGAGGCCGTGAACCTGCGTGCCCCAGATCAGTTGGGCAGCGCCTTCGATGATGTAGGACAGGCCAAGCGTCGCCATGAACAGGGTGATCGGCGGCTTGTTGGTCAGTGGCCTGAGCACCGTGCGCTCGATGGCGATGCCGATCGCCACCATGATGGCGAAGGTGACCACCAGCGCCAGCGCGAAGGGAATGCCGCGCTCGGAAAGGCTGACGAAGGTGAGTGCCGCAAACAGCAGCATCGCGCCTTGCGCGAAATTGAGCACGCCCGAGGTCTTGTAGATGAGCACGAAGCCGATCGCGACAAGCGAATACATGACGCCTGAGAGCAGGCCTCCGACGAGCACTTCGATGAAGAACTGGTAGTCGAAACCGGCGATCATATGCCTGCCCCGTCTTCATTGTCCGAGGCGACGCCGAGATAGGCATCGATGACGCGCTGGTCGTTCCTGACCTCATCGGGCGTGGCGTCGGCGATCTTGCGGCCGTAGTCGAGAACGGCGATGCGATCGGACAGACCCATGACAACACCGACATCGTGCTCGATCAACACCACGGTGGTGGCGAAACGATCGCGCGCGGCACGGACGAAAGCCGCCATCTCGCTCTTTTCGCTCGCTGTCATGCCGGCCATCGGCTCGTCGAGCAAAAGCAGGCGCGGCTCGGCCACCAGAGCGCGGGCCAATTCGACACGCTTCTGCAGCCCATAAGGCAAGGTGCCGACAAGACGGTCGCGAATGGCGGTGAGATGGAGGAATTCGAGGACCTGTTCGGCACGGCTGCGTGAATCGCGCTGCTCGCCACGCGAGCGGCCGATGCCGAGCACCTGGCCGGCAAAGTTGGAGCGAACCTTGTAGGCAAGGCCAGAGGCTACATTGTCGAGGACGCTGAGGCCCTTGAACAGTGCAAGGTTCTGGAAGGTTCTGGCGACGCCGAGATGGGCCAGCCGCTGCGTCGGGACCTGGGCATAGAAGGTACCGTCGAGCTGGACATGGCCACGATCCGGCCTGTAGACGCCGCTGATGACGTTGATCAGCGAGCTCTTGCCGGCGCCGTTAGGGCCGATGATGGCACGGATTTCGCCTGGTAGAACCGACAGGTCGACGTCGGCCAGTGCGACGACGCCGCCAAACGACAGGCTGATGCCCTGAAGCGAAAGCAATGCTGAGGCAGCGCCGGCAACGGCCCCTGCCGGCTTGGCGACATCTTCGAACGACTGCTCCGGCCGTGGGCTTGACGGCAGGCCGCGCGCAAAGACCTCCGGTGCATAGGCGGAAGCCTCCATCACTCCGAGCGTATAAGTGGGCAGAGGCATTCCAATTGTCCTCGATTGCTTCAGCACGCGCGCAAATCCTCATTGCTGCTCGATGGCTCGAGCGCGCCGGGTAGCTTTCATGCGTGTGCTGGCCGGAATCTCTCCGGCCAACCTGTGCGGGTGACTATTCCGCCGCCAGCGACGCCGCTCCCTCGGCGTCTTCCAATTCGCGAACGAGCGGGATGACATGCTTGCCGAAATACTCGACCTCTTCCTGGAAGTGCAGGAAACCGAGCAGGATGAGATCCGCACCCGCGCGCTTCAGGCCGACGACGCGTTGAGCAACCTGCCTGGGAGTGCCGATCAGGTTGGAGCGGAAGCCGTCATTGTACTGGACCAGGTCGTCGAAGGACGATTTCGCCCAATTGCCCTCACCTTCCGGCGAGGCCTTACCGGCGTTCTTGACCTCATGGCCGAAAGCATTGACCGCGTCGGGATTGGCCTTGGCGATGATTTCGGCGAGCACTGCCCTCGCCTCGTCCTCGGTCTCGCGAACGACGGCGAAAGCGTTGACGCCGACCTTGACGGAATGGTTGTTGGCCTTCGCCTTGGCCCTGAGGTCGTCGACCTGCTTGGCGATTTCGGCCGGCGTGTTGCCGTTGGTGAAGTACCAGTCCGAAACCCGTGATGCCATGTCGCGTGCGGCGCGCGACGAGCCACCCTGGAAGATTTCGGGCAGCGGCCGCGGCGGCTTCGGCTTCAGCGAGTACTCATTGAAGCGATAGAAATCACCACGGAAGGTGAAGCTGTCTTCGGTCCATATCCCGCGCAGCGCACGGATGAATTCCTCCGAGCGGCGGTAGCGCTCGTCATGATCGAGCCAATGCTCGCCGATGGCGTGGAACTCGCCACGGAACCAGCCGGAGACGAGGTTGATCGCGACGCGGCCGTTGGTCAGGTAGCTGATGGTGGCGATCTGCTTTGCCGCCAGCGCCGGGTTCCAAGGTCCCGGCAGGATCGCCGCGATGACCTTGAGCGTTGTGGTCGCAGCCAGCAGATCGTGGCTGAACGCCACAGATTCATGCTGTTCGTCGGCGCCGTAGCCGGCGGTGAAACGGATCTGGCTGAGCGCATAGTCGAAGCCGGACTTCTCGGCGATCTGCGCCAGCTTGCGGTTATACTCGGCCGAATGGTTGGTGCGCTGCTCGATGTTGGAGATCACCAGGCCGCCCGAAACATTCGGCACCCAGTAGGCAAACTTGATCGCGTCGGTCTCTGCGTGTGCCATGAAATGTCTCCCATTCAGGCCGTGTCATTGATCGATCCGGCCGCAGCCGGACTTCGCCGATATTTATTATGTTTATAGAATATATATACAAAGAAGGATTTTCCGTTTTTGGGGCTCTCTTGGGACGGAAATACCAATTTTCGCTGCCGAACCCGGCCTGCAGATGTCAGCCCGCAAGAGGGCCATGCGCGGCATGGGCGCCGAACGCCTGCGCTGACGGTAGCGTAACCAGCAGCTTGGCAATTTCCCCCGCGACCGCCTGGGCATGGCGGGCGACTTCCGGCAGACCCATGAGCTCGCCGAAAGTGCCTCGTGCCAGCGGGCCGGCGACCAGGAGTGTCGCAACCGCCTCACCGTCCGAGCCGATTGCGCGGCTGTCGAGACTTGTCTCGATGCCAAGTCCATATTGGTCCGTCCTGATCAAGCCGGCTTCCGCCAGCGAGCTTAGCGCCGGGTTCAGCTGTAATGCCTGCCCATGAGCCGGACCCGTAGTGTTGATGACGGCATCGAAGCGCGTCGTCTCGATCCGTGTCTGCCCGCGCCGTTGAAAGCTGACAGCCAGGCTGCCGTCCTCATCGTTCGACGCGACAAGCCTGGCGGCAATGGTGTCGAATGTGCCGGCCGCATGACGCCGGTCGAGCACCGCCGCCACCTGCGGAGCGATCCTGAAGCGATGCACGTCCCAGAACACGCGCAGCCGGCGGACCAGCCTTGCCCGCTCCGGCGGGGCAAGTGCGGCCCACAGCACCGGCCCCTGCAGGCGCAGTTGGTCGAAGAGCGACTGCCAGTTGACATTGGCCGCTCTCGCAGCTGTCAGCGTCGCGCGAATGGCCCTGAGCACGCCGAGCGCCGTCGTGGCCGGCGCGGATGCAAAATCGCCAAAAGGCTCGCCCCTGACATCGGGGTGTCCGCGCGAGCGTAAGCCGCGGCGCGACAGCGCCAGGATGCGGCCGCGATGGCCACGACGGTCGAGTTCAGCGACCATGTCGGCAGAGGTCAGCCCGGAGCCGACGATCAGCACCGACGCCTCCGGACCAATCCCGGCAAGCGCCGCTGGTGCGTACGGGTCGGCGATGAAACCCGGTGCTTCCGACAGTTGGACCAGCGCGGCTGGAATTGCAGGCTGCGGATGCGTTGCTGCCAGCACGACGATGTCGGAGGCGACCGGTCCGGCAGAGGTGTGCACGGTCCAGCCCGCGCCACTGGCATCGCGCGTCACGCGTATGGCGGAACCTTGAACATGATGGACAACGCCGGAACCGAAATACGGCGCCAGATGCTCGGCGACGTAGCGACCGAACACGCGTCGGCGCGGAAAAGCGTCGCCGTTCTTCCAGATGGCATCCGGGTCGTGTTCGAGTTCTCCGCTGCCAGTCAACCAGCGTGCAAAATGCTGCGGGTCGTCGGGAGCCATGCTCATCCTGGCTGCGGGGACATTGACCCGGTGCGACGGTTCCTCACTGGAATAGGCAAGGCCACCGCCAAGAACCGGCCGTGGCTCGACCACGGAAATGGAAATCCGCTCCGGCCGAGGCATTTGCGCCAGGTGCCACGCCACCGCGGCGCCGGAAAAGCCGCCGCCGATAATGGCGACGTGCAACCGCGAGGACGCAGGAAGCAAGTTCACGAGGCGCTGGCGAGCGACTTCGGCCGGTGGTCGCCGGCGATGGTTTCGCCGAACGGACCGGTGTTGACGGACGAGCCGGCTGCCTTGACCAGATGGTCGGTCGGCAGTTTCGGCAGCACCAGCTCACCGAAGCGATAGGCTTCTTCGAGATGCGGATAGCCGGAAAGGATAAAGGTATCGATGCCGAGGCGCCGGTACTCGTCGATGCGCTCGGCGATCGTGTCGGGATCGCCGACAAGTGCGGTCCCTGCGCCGCCGCGCACCAGGCCGACGCCGGCCCACAGATTGGGCGCGATCTCGAGCTTGGCGCGATTGCCGCCATGCAGTGCGCTCATCCGCGCCTGGCCGACCGAATCCATGCGGGAAAAGACTTTTTGAGCCGAGGCGATCGTCGCGTCGTCGAGCCGGCTGATCAGCCTGTCGGCAGCGGCCCAGGCCTCCTCGGTGGTTTCGCGCGCGATGACATGCAGCCTAATGCCGAAGGAGAGCTTGCGGCCGGCCTTCTGCGCCAGTTCACGCATGCCGTCCAGCTTGCGCTCGACATCGGCTGGCGGCTCTCCCCAGGTCAAATATTTGTCGATCTCCTGCGCCGCCACCACGGACCCAGCGTCGGACGAGCCGCCGAAGTAGAGCGGGGGATAGGGCGTCTGCACCGGCGGAAACAGCAGCCTTCCATCCTCGATGCGGAAATGCTTGCCCTCATGCTCGACCGTCTCGCCGCTCAGCACCCGCTTGTAGATCCGAAGGAATTCCTGCGTCACCTCGTAGCGCTCGGCATGCGATAGAAAAATGCCGTCGCCCTTGTTCTCCAGCGGATCGCCGCCGGTGACGACGTTGATCAGCAGGCGGCCATTGGAGATGCGATCCAGCGTCGCAGTCATGCGCGCGGCCAGCGTTGGCGACTGCAAACCGGGCCGCACGGCGACAAGGAAACGCAAGCGTTCGGTCATCGGCACAAGAGCCGATGCGATCACCCAGGAATCTTCGCACGAGCGGCCGGTCGGCAACAGAACGCCATAGTAGCCGAGCGTGTCGGCCGCCTTCGCCACTTGCGTCAGATACGGCAGATCGACCGATCTGCCGCCCTCGGCCGTGCCAAGATAACGGCTGTCGCCATGCGTCGGCAGAAACCAGAGCACCTTGATGCGGTCCGGCACGACCCGGCTCATGGCCTCTCTCCCGCTGCCTGACGAAGGCGGCCGGATATGCCTGCTTTGGTGAGTAGCTGATGCGAAAGAGTGGGCATGGCGTGGTCCTGTCCGGGTGGAAACCAGATCGCCAGTGCAGATTGCTTATTCCACAAACTCTGTAGAGTTAGTTTATTCCAATTCTGCCGCCGCTATTAGAATTTCTCTCTCTGGCAAGAAAAGGAGGCCGGCCCGAATACACCGGGCCGGCCTCCTCGTATCAGAACGCTGGTTCGACCGCGTTGACGTTGTCCTTGGTGACGACGGTCAGCGGGATGGGCAGCCGGTCCTTGACCTGCTTGCCGTCGATGATCTCGGCCATCGTGTTGATCGCCAGGCGGCCATCCTCGACGGGCGACTGGACGATGGTCGAGTACATTTCATTGGTGCGGATCGATTCGAACGCATCCTTCTGGCCATTGATGCCGACGATCGGCGGTGCGGCCTTGGAGGGGTTGGCCTCCTTCCATGCGTCGATGAAGCCGCGGGCCATCGTGTCGTCATTGGCGTAGACGCCGCTGATCTGGTCGCCGAAGCGTGTGATCAGATCGCGGCTGACCACCAGTGCCTTTTGCTGGTCGAAGTCGGCGTTGACCGTGTCGAGCACCTTGATGTCGGCATTGGTTTCCTTCAGACGGTCGGTGAAGCCGCTGACGCGTCCGATCGTGGTGCCGTTGCCGGCCTGGCCGGCGATGATGACGACGGAGCCCTTGCCGCCGAGCGCCTTGCTCAGCGAGTCCGCCGCCAGCTTGCCTTCCTCGTAGACGTCAGGCCCGGTGAACGACTTGATGAACGGCTTGGCATCGTCGCTCATCGGTGAATTGATGAGGATCGCCGGAATGTTCGCCTGCTGCGCGCGCGCCAGCCCCGGTATGTATGCCTGCGGGTCGAGCGGCCACAGGATGATGCCGTCGACCTTGCGCGCAACGCAGGTGTTGAGCTGCTCGGTGCCTTTCTGGACGTCAAAATCCTGGCTGAGGCTCAGGATCTCGATACCGAGTTCCGCAGCGCGCGCCTGAAGCGCCTTGTTGGCCGGCGTCGCGTAGGCATGCGAATCCGCTGCCGTCACGTAGCAGACCGTCTTGGCGCTGGCCCAGCCCGTCGATGCCAGCACAGCCGCCAGGGCGGCGACGTGAAGCATGCTTTTCTTGCCAATCATGTGTTTCCTCCCAATCATGTGGTTCCTCCTTGAGTGATTGGATTGTCGCGAACGAGCGCCGGGCGCGTGCCCGGAGCCCTCCCCTTGGTGGTAACGGCCCGATCGAGCACGACGAGCAGGATCAGGATAAGCCCGGACACGACCTGCTGGACGTATGCGGGAACGGACTGGAACTCCATCGCGATGGTCAGCGAGCCGATCGTCAGCACACCGCCGAGCGTGCCGAGCGCGGATCCCCTGCCGCCTTCGAGACGAGTTCCGCCGACAACGACCGCGGCAATGACGGCGACCGTCAGTTCCGAGCCGAAGACAGGCGAGCCGGTGTTGGTGACGAGGCTCTGGAGAACCCCCGCCAGGCCGGCAAGCGTGCCGGCAAAGACAAAGCCGAGAAAGACGATACGGTCCGAGGCGATACCGCTTTCCTTGGCAGCCGCCGGGTTGGACCCCACCGCAAAGACGTTGCGCCCGGGTATGGTGCGCGTCAGCCAGAAATGCAGCAGCACGATCAGGGCAATGAACAGCGCGCTGCGGAGGGTGAAGACATCGAGATAGATCTTGGCCAGCGCCAGGGAGAGCATGATGTCGGTTCCGGTCACCGGCTGGCTGTTGGTGATCCAGTGCGCGAGCGAGCGGAAGATGAGCATCGTCGCTAGCGTCAGCACGAGCGAATTCACCTTCAGGCCGACGACCAGCATGCCGTTGACGGCGCCTGCCAGGGTACCGACCAGGATGCCGACGATCGCAGCAGGCAGGATGCCGATCTCTCGCTGCAGGATGACCGACACGATGCCGGCCAGGGCAAACACCGCGCCACCGGAGAGGTCGATCTGGCCCGATATCAAAAGCACCGTCAGGCCGATGGCGATCAGGCCGATCGTCGCCGCCCGGTCGAGGCCGAGGCCGAGGGTCGATGCCGAGAGGTAGCCGGGGACCACCAGCGCGGAAATGACGAGCGTCAGACCGAGAATGACGATGACGCGATACTGCGAGACAAGCGAAAGAAAACGCATCACGACACGCCCCGCTTGCGCAGCGCCGCATCCATGCCAACGGCGCCGACGATCAGGATGCCGAGCACGAAACCCTGGATCGGCGTGCGCACACCGTCGAGCACCATGACGTTGGTCAGCAGTTGCACGAAGATGAGGCCGGCGATGGCCCGTGGCACCGATCCGAAGCCGCCGACGATCGACACGCCGCCGACCACCACCGCCGTGATGGCACTGAATTCGTAGCCGCCGCCGATGAGCGGCCGCGCGCTCTGCAGCGTCAGCCCGAGCAGGCCGCCGCTGATGCCGGAAGCGAGTGCTGTGATCACGAAGGCGCCAGCCTTCACGGCCTGCACCGGAACCGCACTTGCCTCGGCGGCGCTGTAATTGCCGCCGGTGGCAAGCGTCCATCTGCCCCAGAAGGAGCGGGACAGCACGAAATGGCCGATAAGAGCAATGACCAGGAAGATCAGCACCACGACCGGAATGCCGAACAGCCGGCCCTTGGCGAATTCGGCGGAGGCGGGATTGCTGCCATAGACAATGACCCCGCCGACAGCCGCCTGGACGATGCCCAGTCCGATCGTGCCGATGCCGAGCGTGGCGATGATGGGGTTGATGCCGACATAGCCGACCAAGACGCCGTTGAGCAGGCCTATGAGGCCGGCAAGGCCGACGGCCAGGACGAAGGCCGGCAGCGGCCCGATCACTGGCTGCAGCCCGAGCGACAGGATGGCGCCGCAGGCGATGGTGGCCGGCACCGAGAGGTCGGCCAGGCCGCCGACCACGAGCACGAAGGTCATGCCGACGACGACGATGCCGACGATGGACATCGAGGTCAGGACGTTGAGCAAATTGCCTGATGTGAAGAAGGCGGGGCTGACGAAGGAGCCGTAGAGCATCACGGCGAGGATGGCGAAGGCCAGCCCCGCCTTCGACAGGACACCGACAAGCCTGCTGCCGCGCGTAAAGCGGTCGTTGCGGTTCACACCGCCGATCTCCATGGCAGCTTCGGTCACGCCATCTCCTCCCCGGTGGCCAGCGCCATGATGCGTTCCTCGCTCAATTCGCTGCGCAGGAGAGGCTCGGAGGCGTGTCCATCGCGCATCACCACCACGCGGTCGCAGACGCCGAGGATTTCGGGCAGTTCCGAGGAGATCATCACCACCGCCATGCCGCCTGCGACGAGTCGGCCGATGATGTGGTGGATCTCGGCCTTGGCGCCGACGTCGACGCCCCGCGTCGGCTCGTCGAGGATCAAGACCAGGGGCTTGGCGGCAAGCCATTTGGCGATGACCGCCTTCTGCTGGTTACCGCCCGACAGAAGGCTGATGCGCCGTTCGCCGTCGGGCGGTGAAATCGAAAACTGCTTGACCGAGTCCGCGGCAAGCGCGTGATCGGCGCTGCGGCTGATGCGCCCGAAACGGCTCAGGCGGCGCAGTATGGGCAGGCTGATGTTTTCCCGGATCGACATTCCAGGCACGACGCCGTCGCCCTTGCGATCTTCCGGAACATAGGCAATGCCTGCCCTGACCGCCTGGGATGGCGAGTTGATCGAGACCTCGCGTCCGTTGACGCTGACTGTGCCTTCGACAAGCCGCGACAGGCCGAAGATCGCGCGGGCGACCTCGGTGCGGCCAGCGCCCACCAGCCCGGTCAAGCCCAGTATCTCGCCGGCGCGTACATCGAAGCTGACATCGCGGAAGCGCGCGCCGTCGCTGATGCGTTCGACGCGCAGCACCGACTTGCCGATCTCGGCCGGGCTTTTCGGGAAGACATTGCTGACTTCGCGACCGACCATCAGCCTGATCATGTGAGCGGCATTTATGCCTTCGATCGGCCGCGTCTCGATCATTGATCCGTCGCGCAGCACAGTCACCTCGTCGGCAATTTCGAGCACCTCCTTCAGTCGGTGGCTGATATAGATGATGGCGATTCCGTCATCGCGCATCTTGCGCAAGATCCGGAACAACGCCGCCGTCTCATGCTCGCTGAGGCTGGATGTCGGTTCGTCCAGGACGATGATCCTGGGCTGCGCCGCGTAGGCCTTGGCGATCTCGACGAGCTGCTGCTGGCTGATCGACAGGTTGCCGAGCCGTTCACGCGGGTTGATGGTCGCTCCGAGCTCATCGAGGACGGCGGCTGCAGCCCGGATCATCTCGCCCTTGCGCAGAAACGTCCACTTGCCCGGCATGCGGCCGAGATAGACGTTTTCGGCGACGCTCAGGTCGGGGACCAGATTGATTTCCTGATGCACCATGCGGATGCCCAGCGCCTGGGCATCGGCGGGCCGGCGCATGCGCACTTCGGCGCCGCCGACCCTGATTGCGCCGCTGGTGGGTGCGTAGGACCCGTTGAGCACTTTCATGAGCGTCGATTTGCCGGCGCCGTTCTCACCCACGACCGCATGAACGGTGCCGAATTTCACGGCGAAATTGACGTTGGACAGAGCCTTCACGCCCGGGAACGTCTTGCTGATGCCTCGCATGTCCAAGGCGCAATCGGCGGCGACAGTCATATCTGGCTAGGTTCCTCCTGGCGGCTGGCCGTCCTCGGTATCGACTATCGATATGTTAGTATAATAGTTGCTTCAACGCAGCTCGACCCCTCTTCGAACTGGCTTGAACGCCGGGCTTTGAACACGCGGCTCAGTCCAGGCTCTCGGTTGCGGTTGAATTTCTCACCGCGGATGATGACTATTGCACTAATATAATAGTTCTGGCAAGCTGGATTCCGGCGGTCGTTATGGACATCGTGTCCACCGACACCCGACCGCTTCCATTGGATGCGTTCCGATTGACATTCTAGTATTATCTGGCCATTTCTGGTGAACGAAGACACGGATTTGCAATGGACCTGGATCCTTCGACGCTCAATCGGGCTCTTCCGCTCCGCGATCAGATCTATCACAAGATCCGCAACCTGATCGTCGTCGGGCAGTTGAAGCCGGGGGAGGTCATCAACGAGGTCGCCATCGCGGAGGCCCTGGGTGTGTCGCGCACCCCCGTTCGCGAAGCGGTCAAGCGCATCAGCGACGAGGGCCTGGTCAAGATCCTGGCGCAAACGGGCACCTATGTCGCTCCGATCAGCCGGGCCGACCTGGAAGAAGCCTATGTCATTCGGCGGGCACTAGAGATGGAGAGCGCCCGACGCGCGGCCGCCAAGTTCACACCGGCCGCCAGCGAATTGCTGGAAGACAACATGGCGGCGCACCGGCTTGCCATATCGCGAGGCAGATATGCCACCGCGATACAGCTCGACGATGTCTTTCACCGCACCATCGCCGAGATCTGCGGCCTGCCGATGATCTGGAGAGCCGTCGACATCTCAAAGGCACAGATGGATCGCGGCCGCTATCTCGCCATCCCCAAGCCGGGCTATGGCGAACAGACGATCGAGCAGCACGAGGCCATTTTCGACGCGCTGAAGCGCCACGACGCCGAGGGTGCGGCGCAAGCGATGGAACACCATCTCGAGACGTCGTTCCGCAACACGCTCGAAGTCGCCGCCGACCTTCTCGACTGAAGCCCTGCGAGCCACCGGCATGCAAAGAATGGGACTTTGTATCGGCGTGAAAGCAGAGGCGATCGCGGACTACAGGCGCGTCCACGCCGCCGTCTGGCCCGACGTCCTCGAGGTCATCAGCGGCGCCAACATCCGCAACTATTCGATCTTCCTGCGCGAACCGGAGAACCTTCTGTTCGCCTGCTGGGAGTATCACGGCAGCGACTTCGCCAAGGATGCGGCGCGAATGGGCGAGTCGCCGGCGATGCGCAAATGGTGGGAGCTGTGCGACCCCATGCAGACGCCACTGCCGACGCGCGCCGACGGCGAATGGTGGGCGGCGATGGAAGAGGTCTTCCATCTCGACTGACCGTGTCCCGGCCGGGCGGCGATCCGTTGTTTCATCCAGCCGTTTGCCGCCCTCAAACTGCGCCGCACGCCACTCACCTGACCGATCCGCCGCAACGCCCTGCAGTCCAGGCCTTTCGCAACCGCACCTTGACCACTGACATTCTATTATATTAGTATTCCAAATCACTTTTGCCTCTCGACGCTCCTTGTCGGGGAGAGCTTTTTCAGAGTTTGGGTCATGGCACGGTTCATCAAGCTGTCGGATACCGACAACATTCTTCTGGCGGTCGATCCGTTGAAGATCGGCGACAAAGCCGGGGACGTGGCAGCGAAGGCGCGCATACCGCGCGGGCATAAGATGGCCCTGCGCGACATCGGCTCGGACGACCCGATCGTGAAATACGGCCAGACCATTGGCTTTGCGCGGGAACCCATCGTCGCCGGCGACTGGGTTCACGAGCACAATGTGTATCTGCGCAATTTCGAACGCGACTACGTCTTCGGCACCAATACCAGGCAAACCGAGATCGTTGCCGAGGCCGAGCGGGCCACCTTCATGGGTTACCGCCGGCCGAGCGGCAAGGTCGGCACGCGCAACTTCATCGCCGTCCTGACGTCGGTGAATTGCTCTGCCAGCGTCGCCCGGTTCATCACCGACGAGGTCAACCGGTCTGGCATCCTGCGCGACTATCCCAATATCGACGGCATCATCGCACTCGTCCACGGCACTGGCTGCGGCATCGACACCAAGGGTCCCGCTTACGACCTGCTGAAGCGCACGCAATGGGGCTTCGCCACGAACCCCAATGTCGGCGGCGTGCTGATGGTCGGGCTCGGCTGCGAAGCGTTCCAGATTCCGCGCTGGATGCAGTCGTACAACATCGAGGAGAGCACGATTTTCCGCACGATGACGATCCAGGAAACCGGCGGCACGCGAAAGACAGTCGAGGCCGGCGTCAAGGCGATCGTCGACATGCTGCCTACGGTGAACGCCGCCGAAAGGACGCCGCAACCAGCCTCCGAACTGGTGCTAGCACTGCAATGCGGCGGATCGGACGGTTACTCCGGCATCAGCGCCAATCCGGCACTGGGTGCTGCGGTGGACCTGCTTGTCGGGCAAGGCGGCACGGCCGTGCTCTCGGAGACGCCCGAAATCTATGGCGCCGAACATCTTCTCGCCTCGCGCGCCGAGAGCCGCGCGGTGGGTGAAAAGCTGATCGAGCGCATCCGCTGGTGGGAGGATTATACCGCCAGGCACGACATGGAGATGAACAACAACCCTTCGCCCGGCAACAAGCTGGGTGGGCTGACGACCATCCTGGAGAAATCGCTCGGCGCCTCCGCCAAGGGCGGCACCACCAATCTGCGCGCAGTGCTGGAATATGCCGAGCCGATCAACGAGCGCGGCCTCGTCTTCATGGATACGCCTGGCTACGATCCGGTCTCGGCCACCGGGCAGGTCGCCGGCGGCGCCAACATATTGTGCTTCACCACCGGCCGCGGTTCGGCCTTCGGCTGCAAGCCGACGCCCTCGATCAAGCTTGCCTCCAACAGCTTCATCTTCGAGCAGATGCGCGAGGACATGGACATCAATTGCGGAGACATACTGGACGGCGTCTCGCTGGCCGAGAAGGGCGAGGAGATCTTCGCCGAGATCCTGCGCGTCGCTTCCGGCGGGCGCACCAGGTCGGAAGCGCTCGGCTATGGCGACAACGAGTTCGTGCCATGGAGCCTTGGCGCAACCATGTAGCGATATCGCCCGCCTGCACAGGCCGGCGGGCGCCCACGAAAAATCTCAAACGGAAAGAACCGATCGACATGAACAGCATCGATCTTGACGGCCAGCACGCTGTCGTCACCGGCGGCGCCCAGGGCCTCGGCTTTGCGATGGCCAGACGTTTCGTCGCCTCCGGCGCGACGGTAACCTTGTGGGATCTCGATGAGGCCCGCCTCGAAACCGCCAAGAAGGAACTCGGCAACGCCGCCACGACGGAGATCGTGGACGTCGCCGATTGGGCGTCGGTGGACGCGGCGCGCGCCAGGACCGAAGAGTTGGCCGGCAAGATTTCCATTCTGGTCAATTCCGCCGGAATTGCCGGCCCGGCCGCCCCGCTCGACGTCTACGACATCGAGACGTGGAAGAAGGTCATCGATGTCAATGTGAACGGCACGTTCTACGTCAACCGCGCCGTGGTTCCGGGAATGAAGGAGCGCAATTACGGGCGCATCGTCAACATAGCCTCGGTGGCCGGAAAGGAGGGCAACCCGAACGCATCAGCCTATTCGGCCTCGAAGGCGGCGGTCATCGGCCTGACCAAGTCGCTCGGCAAGGAGCTGGCGCAGTACGACATCGCGGTGAACTGCATCTCGCCGGCCACGGCGCAGACGCGCATCCTCGAACAGCTGACGCCGGAGCACATCGAATATATGCGCTCGCGCATTCCGCGCGGCCGCCTGCTGGAGGTCGACGAGGCCGCCGCCATGGTCGCCTGGCTCGTCTCCAAGGAGAACAGTTTTACAACCGCCTCTACATTCGATTTGTCGGGTGGACGGACTACCTACTGATCGCGCAATGCCGTTCAGCCAGGCAACCGACCGAGGCCGGCCGCGAAACGCGCCACCACCGCCAGGCCAGTCTCGTTGGGCCGCATCGCCGGAGCCCGGTCGTGGGTCAGGATGCCGGCGCGGGCGCCGAACAGCCGCTTGCCGTAGCAGATCAGGTTCTCGATGCCTTGCATGACGAAGACCGCTGCCGGCAACATTCTTGCATATTCTGCCTCGGCCGTGGCTTCGTCTCCGGCGCGGAACGCATGATAGGCGCGCACGGCATAGTCGATGCAATCCGGCGCCAGGATCATGCCGCGGCAACCGATGCGGAAATTGTCGATCAGTTCCAGGCCGCCGCGTCCGTTGAAAACCGCTATCCGGCCTTCGGTGCGCTCGATCAGCCCGGCGATGTCGGTGACCGGACCTTCGCCCTTGATCAGCCTTATGTTGGGATGAAGCGTGACGAGTTCGCGGATTTCGTCCGATGACAGGCCGCGCCCGAAAAAGGCCGGCGCGTTCTGGATCGCCACCGGCAGGTCGGTCGCCTCGGCGACGCGGCCGAAGAACTTGATGTATTCCGGCGCACCATAGGATCCGGCTGGCGGCGGCTGCAGGATCACCCAATCCGCTCCGACGCTTTCGGCATGGCGAACCTGCGCCACCTGCTCAGCCACAGAAGAACCGAAGATGGTGAAGGCGAGCGGCACTTTTCCTGCGGTGTCTTCCGCCGTCCAGTCCATGATCGTCCGACGCTCGGCCTCGGTCAGCTTGGCGACTTCCGTTGCCAGGCCGAGCGCCGCCATGCCGTGCACGCCGGTCGCGAGGCAGATCTCGACCTGCCGACGCATCGCCGCGCGGTCCAGCTGTTCGTTCACGTCAAAGAGCGCGTAGAGAATGGCGTTAATGCCGTGGAAATCGAAAGGCCGGAAATTAGGCATGCTGGTCGGCCTCAATGGCTTTCGCGCGGGATGGCGTGGCCACGGCTTCCGACGAGAAAGTCGAGGTCGGCGCCACGATCCGCCTGCAGGACATGGTCGACGTAGAGGCCTTGATAGCCGCCGCGCATCGCCGGGACGGGCGGTAGCCAGGATTCACGACGCCGCGCCAACTCCTGTTCCGACACGTCGAGATGCAGCTTCCTCGCTTCGACATCGAGCTCGATGAAGTCGCCGCTCCTGACCAGCGCCAACGGGCCGCCGATAGCGGCTTCGGGTGCGGCATGCAGAACGACAGTGCCGAAGGCAGTACCGGACATGCGGGCGTCGGAGATGCGGATCATGTCGCGCACGCCTTGTTTCAGCAGCTTCCGAGGCAGCGCCATGTTGCCGACTTCGGCCATGCCGGGATAGCCTTTCGGCCCGCAATTCTTCAGCACCATGATCGACGTTTCGTCGATATCCAGCAAGGGATCGTCGACGCGCGCCTTGTAATCGTCGATGTCCTCGAAGACGACGGCGCGGCCGCGATGCTTCATCAGCGCTGGCGAGGCGGCGGACGGCTTGATGATCGCACCGTCGGGCGCCAGATTGCCGCGCAGCACCGCAATGCCGCCCTGCGGCGTGAGCGCTTTGTCGCGCGGGCGGATCACCTCCGGATTGTAGTTTTGGGCATCACTGATGTTGTCGCGCACGGTCTTGCCGGTGACGGTCAGCGCGTCGAGATCAAGCAGACCGGCCATCTCCTTCATGACGGCCGGAATGCCACCGGCGTAACAGAAATCCTCCATCAGGAAACGGCCGGACGGCATCAGGTCGAGGATGGTCGGCACATCGCGGCCATATCTGTCCCAATCGTCCAGCGTCAGCTCGGTGCCGACGCGGCCGGCGATTGCCAGGAGATGCACGACCGCATTGGTCGAGCCGCCGATCGCGCCATTGATGCGGATCGCGTTGGCGAAGGCTTGTCTGGTGAGGATAGCCGACGGGCGCAGATCCTCATTGACCATCTCGACGATGCGCCGCCCCGTCATGCGGGCGATGCGGCTGCGGCGCGCATCGACCGCCGGATAGGCGGCGTTGCCCGGCAGCGCCAGGCCGAGCGCCTCGACCATCGAAGCCATGGTCGAGGCGGTGCCCATGGTCATGCAATGTCCGGGCGAGCGCGACATGGCGCTCTCGGCATCGGCGAAATCCTGCTCGCTCATCACGCCGGCGCGGACATCCTCGGAGAATTTCCACACATCGGTGCCGGAACCGATCTCCCGGCCCTGAAAGCGGCCATTGAGCATCGGCCCGCCGGAAATGACGATCGACGGCAGGTCGCAGGAGGCCGCGCCCATGACCAGCGACGGCGTGGTCTTGTCGCAGCCGGCCATCAGCACGACGCCATCCATCGGATTGCCGCGGATCGCCTCCTCGACATCCATCGAGGCGAGGTTGCGAAACAGCATCGCCGTCGGCCGCAGATTGGACTCGCCGCAAGAGAAGACCGGGAATTCGAGCGGCAGGCCGCCAGCTTCCAGCACGCCGGCCTTGATGTGCTCGATCAGAGCACGGAAATGCACGTGGCAAGGCGTGAATTCGGAGAATGTGTTGCAGATGCCGATCACCGGACGGCCGTCGAAGGCATCATCGGGCAGGCCGTTGTTCTTCATCCAGCTGCGGTGGATGAAGGCATCCTTGCCCAGCCCGCTGAACCAGTGCTGCGATCGTCTCTTGGTCATGGTCTTTCCGGCGTTCAGGCGGGATGCTGGAGCTGGCTCAGTCCACCGTCGACGACGAGCGTGGCCGCGTTCATGAACGGGCACTCGTCGGAAATCATGAACACCGCGGCAAGCGCGATCTCGTGCGCCGTGGCGATGCGGCCGCCGGGGTGCAGTGCCATGGTGTTGGCGCGTGCTGTGGCCGGGTCGGCAAAGCTGTTCCAGTAATCGATCGCCTTCTGCGTCTCGACATAGCCCGGCGCCAGCGCGTTCACGCGCACGCCTTGCGCCGCATATTCGAGTGCCAGCGATTTGGTCAGGCCGAGCAGCGCGTGCTTGGCGACCGGATAGGGGAAGGTATGCGGGATGATGGTGAAGCTGTGCGTCGAGGCGATGTTGAGGATGGCGCCGCCGCCGCTCGCGATCATGCCCGGCAGCACCGCCTTGCTGCAGTTCCAGGCTCCCTTGACGTTGACGTCGAAGTTGCGGTTCCACTCTTCCTCGGTCGCCTCGAGCGGCGTCGAGAACACATTGACCCCGGCATTGTTGATCAGCGCGTTGATCGGGCCGATCTCGGCAGCCGCTTGGCTGACGGCAGCCGCAATCCCGGCGCTGTCGCTTATGTCGGCCGCAACATGTCCGACATGGCCTTGCGGTGCGGCAAGGCCGGCGACTGCCTTGTCCAGCAGTGCGGCATCGCGGCCGACCAGGAACAGTTTTGCGCCTTCGGCCAAACAGGCTTCGGCGATGGCAAGCCCGATGCCTTGCGCTGCACCCGTCAGGAAGATGCGTTTGCCGGAAAGGCGCTCAGCCATTTTTGTTCCTCCAGCCTATCGCCGACCCAAAGCCGACGAGCGCAGATTGTCGAGCAGCACGGCTAGCAGCAAAATAACGCCGCGCACGATGTACTGGTAGAAGGCCGGGATGTTGAGCAGGTTCATGGCGTTCTCGGCGATGCCCATGATCAGCACGCCGACGATGACGCCCGACATGGTGGCGCGGCCGCCGGCGAGCGAAACGCCGCCGAGCACGCAGGCCGAAATGACCGAGAGTTCCAGCCCGACCGCCGCGTTGGGCTGGCCCGAGGTGATGCGCGACGCCAGCAGGATGCCGGCGATACCGCAGACGACGCCTTGCAGCGCAAAAATCCAGATGCGCGTCCGGTCGACATTGACGCCGGCAAGCCGCGAGGCCTCCGGATTGCCGCCGATGGCCAGCGTGTTCTTGCCGAAGACGGTCCGGTTGAGGACGAAGCCGAAGATGCAAAACAGGATGGCAAGCACCCAGACCGGCGTCGGTATGCCGAGCAGTTTCGAGAGCGCCAGCTGATAGAAATCCGGGCTGTTGATGCCGACGGCGCGGCCGTCGGACGCGATCAGCGCAAAGCCGCGCACGATCTGCATGGTGGCCAGCGTCGTGATCAGCGCGTTGATGCGAAATTTGGCGATGACAACGCCGTTGATGAAGCCGACGAAAGCGCCGCAGGCGATTGCCGCCAGCAGGCCAAGCAGGATCGAGCCGGTGTAATTCGAGGCCATCACAGCGACCATGCCGGCAAAGGCGACGATCGAACCGACCGACAGGTCGAAGTCGCGCGCGGCGAGGCAGAACATCATGGTGCAGGCGACGATACCGACGGTGACCACCGACTGCAGCAGGCCGAGCATGTTGCGGTCCGTAAGGAAGTTCGGCACCAGGGCCGACACCAGCGCGAAGGCGACGACAAAGATGACGACGAGGCCCTGTTCGCCGAGCAGGATTTTTTTCAACTGGTCGGTCATGCCAAAGTCCTCAGGATGCGATCGCGTCGGGGGTTTTCTGATCGGGCAGAGCGGCGGCCAGGATCGCCTTTTCGGCGAACTGGTCGCGGGTGAGCTCGGCGCTGACGCGGCCACCGCACATCACCAGAATACGGTCGCAGATGCCCATCACTTCCGGCAGTTCGGACGAGACCACGACGATCGCCATGCCGTCCTGCGCAAGCTGGTAGAGCAGTTCGTAGATTTCCGATTTGGCACCGACATCGATGCCGCGCGTCGGCTCGTCGACAATGAGCACCCGCACGCCCTGTTCGGACAGCCAGCGGCCGAGGATGACCTTCTGCTGGTTGCCGCCGGAGAGGTGGATGATGTCCTGCTTGCGCGACGGCGTGCGCACCTTCAGCTTCTTGACAAAGGTCTCGGCCGTGGCGATCTCGCTGGCGCGGTTGAGCACGCCGAAGCGTGTGTGATGGCGCCGCGACGAGATGTTGATGTTCTCCTCGACCGAGCGCCCCTGGATGATGCCGTCATGCTTGCGATCCTCCGAGCACAGCACGATGCCGGCCCGGATCGTGCCACGCGGATCGGTGGCGCGAACCAGCTTGCCGTCGACGGTGATGGTGCCGCCCGAGCGCGGATCGGCGCCATAGACCAACCGCATCAGCTCCGAGCGCCCGGCGCCGATCAGGCCGAAGAAGCCGACGATCTCGCCTGCCCTTGCCTCGAAACTGGCCGGTGTCTGCAGTTTGGGGCCGCTGAGAGCGTCGACCTTCAGGCGGACATCGCCTGTTTTTCGTGCGCGAAAACCCCAGATATCCGAAATCTCGCGGCCGACCATCTCGGCGACGACCTGATCGCGGGTGACGCCTTTCAGCGACGCGTGGTGCGCCGCGAGCTTGCCATCGCGCAGCACGGTCAGGCTGTCGCAGAGCCGGAACACCTCGTCGAGCCTGTGCGAGACGTAGATGATGACCTTGCCCTCGCTGCGCAGGCGATTGATCAGGGCAAACAGGATTTCGCTTTCGCGCGAGGACAGCGACGAGGTCGGTTCGTCCAGCGCGATAACGCGTGCGTCGAGCATGACCGCCTTGGCGATCTCGACCATCTGGCGTTCGCCGATCGACAGCGTCTTGACCTTGCGGCGCATGTCGATGTCGATACCGGCCGATTTCAGCTTGGCGCCGACGTCGTCCAGCATCCGGCGACCGGCGATGATGCCGGCGTTGGCGGGGAAACGACCGAGGCTGAGGTTTTCGGCAACGGTGAGTTCAGGAACGAGTTGCAGTTCCTGATGAATGACAATGACGCCATTGTCGAAGGCATCCCGGGTCGAGGTATAGGCTTGAACCCTGCCGTCAATGCGGATCTCGCCCTGATCGGCATGCTGGTCGCCGGAGAGGATCTTGATCAGGGTGGATTTGCCGGCGCCGTTCTCGCCCATCAGGCCATGCACGGCGCCTTTGTCGACGCCGAACGAGACGTCCGACAGCGCCTTGACGCCCGGATAGGTCTTGGTGATGTGCGAGAAGTCGAGAAAGGACACGAGCCGATCCTTTTGAGCCATGACAAACAGGCGGCGGGATGAGCCGCCGCCTGTTTGTACAGGGAGGATTATTCGATGCCGAGGCCCTGGCGGACCTTCTGGTAGTCGTCACGCTTGGCGAGTGCACCGGAAGTCAGGATCAGCTTCTCCGGTTCCTTGTTGTTGGCAACCCAGTCATACATGTTGAGCGCCGTCTCGTAGCCATGACGCTTCGGCGAGATGATCACGGTGCCGACGAAGCCAGTGGCGGTCGGCTTCTTGAACTCGTTGATTGCGGAATCCGCGCCGCCAATGCCAACGCCGATCACGCTGTCAGCGGGGATGCCGACGCTTTCGGAAGCACGCACTGCGCCGAGCACCGCCTCATCGTTGAGGCCGAAGGAGACCCATTTCTTGATGTCGGCATGGGCGTTGAGCACGACCGTTGCGGCGTTGAGGGCGGCTTCGGTGTCGGTCTTGGCCTGTGGCGCGTCGAAGATGTTCTCGGCCTTGAAGCCGTTTGCCTTCAGCACCGAGATGGCACCTTCGACGCGGTCGACCGCGGTCGGCAGTTGGTCGTAGGAGACGCGGATGGCGCCGACCTCGTCGGCCTTCCAGCCGCGTGCCTTCATTTCGTCGACGATCGCCTGGCCGACGGCTTCGCCGATCTTGGTGGCCGAAATGCCCATATGCGGCACGTCTTCCAGCGCCTTGCCGTCGGCGCCGACCAGACGGTCGTCGACAGTCATCAGCTTGAGATTGTTGGCGGCGGCCTTGGCGACGATGCCGGGGCCAAGCTTCACGTCCGGTGTGCAGACGATGAAGCCCTGGGCGCCCTGGGCGCCGAGATTGTCGATCGCCGACATCAGCTTCTCACCGTCCTCGGCGCCGATCTTGACCAGGGTAAAGCCCTTCTCCTTGGCGGCCTGGTCGGCGAACTTCCATTCGTCCTGGAACCACGGCTCCTCGGGCTGTTTGACGATGAAACCGATCTTGGTGTCCTGAGCATATGCAGCGATGGTCGTGACGGACAGCACGGCAAGCGCGCCCGCGACGAGCGCGGTCTTCAAAAGTCGCATGATTACCTCCCAGCGATAGACCGGGCGCTCAGCCCGGATGCCGGAGTCTCTAATCGCTTTTATCATACTCGTCAATTGATCTGGTATGATAATTAATGTACATGCTCTGACCAGCGATCGCTGGCGCAATTGATCCGCATCCGTTAAGGGCGGACCGGCTGTGCGAAACCAGCGGTTCGCCGCCTTGGAGGAGGGCTGAGGTGACCGAGATTCTGAAAAAAGCCCCGGGAGATACGACCACTCGCCGCCCGCGCGTGATGCCGGATGTGACCAAGGCGATAGCCTCTGACATCTTCTCCGGGCGCTATCCGGCCGGCTCCTCCTTGCCGACCGAAAACGAGCTCGGCGTCGAGTATGGCGTCAGCCGCACCGTGATCCGCGAAGCCCTGAAGGTGCTGGCCGCCAAAGGGCTGGTGCTGTCGCGGCCACGCATCGGCACGATCGTCTGCAACGAGGACGACTGGAACATCATCGACCCGCAGGTGCTCGCCTGGCACGCGCCGCACGCGCTGGACGACAAGCTCTTCGATGCCATCCTCGAAACGCGCCGCGCCATCGAACCGCTGGTCGCAGAACTCGCCGCCACCCGCGCGACGCTGCAGGAAATCGCCGATCTCGAAGCGGCATGGCGAGGCATGGCCGGCTCCGGCGAGGACCTCGCCGCCTTCTCGCGCAGCGACATCGCTTTCCACCAGATCGTCTATGCGGCGAGCCACAACCCGATCTTTCGCCAGATCGGCAATCTCATCGACACCGGGCTGAAATTCTCGCTCGAGGCGACGGCGGTGATTTCGCTCGACCGGCGCATGGAGGCCGTGGCGGCGCACCGCGAGGTGGTCGAGGCGCTGCGCATGCGCGACGCCGAGGCGGCGCGTGGGGCCGCAAACAAGATCCTCGACCTTGCGGCGCGCGACCTCGTCAGCGCCAAGAAACTCAAGAGCAACTGAGACTGCGCATGAAAATCATCTCGCTCACCACCTACATCGTTCCGCCGCGCTGGCTGTTCCTGAAAATCGAGACCGATGCCGGCGTCACCGGCTGGGGCGAGCCGGTCGTCGAGGGCCGGGCACTGACCGTCGAGGCAGCGGTCAAGGAGCTTGGCGATTACCTCATCGGCAAGGATCCCCGCCTGATCGAGGACCACTGGACGGTGATGCACCGCGGCGGCTTCTACCGTGGCGGGCCGATCCTGATGAGCGCCATTGCGGGCATCGACCAGGCACTGTGGGATATCAAGGGCAAGGCGCTCGGCGTGCCTGTGCATGAATTGCTCGGCGGCAAGCTGCGCGACACGATCAAGGTCTATTCCTGGATCGGCGGGGACCGGCCGGCAGAAGTCGCGGCGGGTGCCCGGGAAATGGTTGCGCGCGGTTTCCTGGCGTTGAAGATGAACGGTACCGAGGAGTTGCAGATCGTCGACAGCCACGACAAGATCGATGCCGCTGTCGAACGCGTCGCCATGGTGCGCGAGGCGGTCGGACCCAACATCGGCATCGCCGTCGATTTTCATGGGCGCGTCCACCGGCCGATGGCGCGTGCCCTGGTCAAAGAACTGGAGCCTTACAGGCTGATGTTCATCGAGGAGCCGGTGCTCAGCGAAAACCGCGAGGCGCTGAAGGAGATCGCCGCGCTTGGCTCGACGCCGATTGCGCTCGGTGAGCGGCTCTACAGCCGCTGGGACTTCAAGTCGGTGTTCGAGGAAGGTGTCGTCGATATCATCCAGCCAGACCTGTCGCATGCCGGCGGCATCACCGAATGCCGCAAGATCGCGGCGATGGCGGAAGCCTATGATGTGGCCGTGGCGCCGCACTGCCCGCTCGGGCCGATCGCGCTTGCTGCGTGCCTGCAGCTCGACGCGGTCAGCTACAACTGCTTCATCCAGGAGCAGAGCCTCGGCATCCACTACAATGCCGCCAACGACCTGCTCGACTATGCCGCCAACAAGGATGTCTTCCGCTACGAGGATGGCTATGTCGCCATTCCCGACGGACCGGGCCTGGGTGTCGAGATCGACGAGGACTATGTCAAGGAACGAGCCAGGGAAGGCCACCGCTGGCGCAACCCGATCTGGCGCCACAAGGACGGCTCCTTCGCCGAGTGGTGATCGGGCTGCCTTTCGGTCTCTAAGCGCCATGAACAGTGAAGACTTTGTCCGGCGAGCATTTGCTCTCGAGAAATGGCTCGTTCGTTCCGTTGGAGGCGCTTTCAGCGGCGTTGCCTGAACCGGCCATCAAGCGCAATGGCCGCAGTGCGGCACATTCATCGGCTGCGAATTGCAGAGGGACTGTTTGGTGGAGCCAATCGGGATCGAACCGACGACCTCTTGAATGCCATTCAAGCGCTCTCCCAACTGAGCTATGGCCCCACTTCCGGCAGTCAACCGGCGCCGTTTCCGGCGAAGAGATCCGGCGCGGGTTGGAGACCGCGCCGTTAGTGCAGGCGGCTTCTAACCCCGCCCTTCTCAGATATCAAGCCTTCGAGAGCCGCTTTTTCTTCTCAGGCCTCGAAAGCCCGCAAACGCCCGCTTTCAAGGCCGATCAGACCTCGTCGTCGTCGTCGCCGACGCCGATCATGTCGGCGACATCGTCGTCTTCTTCCTCTTCGTCGGCAAGGAAGGTGTCGTCCTCGTCGTCGCCGAGATCGACGTCGTCCTCGTCGTCGCCAAGATCCGGCAGGTCGTCGCCCTTGACGTCCTCATCAGCCTCTTCGAGCGAGACGACCTCAACGCCTTCTTCTTCCTCGGCGTCCACTTCCTTCTCGGCCACTTCCTCTTCCTCCTCGAGAGCGGCAATCTTGCCTTCCTCGAAATAGGAACGCGGATAGGTCTTGCCGGTGTAGGGCGAGACGATCGGGTCCTTGTTCAGGTCGTAGAATTTTCGGCCCGTCTCCGGGTCGATACGTTTTGTGCCAAGTTCGGTTTTTGCCACGGCAAGCCTCGTCAATAAAAGAGTGGTCCCCTTAACCACAGTTTGCAGCGCTGTCAAAGCGAAAAGCCGGCGTCACAAAACCATGCATTGAAAGGCCTCGCGTCAGTGACGACCATGGGGGATGACCATTTCGCCCCACCGTGATACGAGACCGCCGCAACAAATGAAAAGCGCCGGCCTGCCGGCATTCCGTCCAGGGAAATTCCATGTCTCACGCCGCCGCCCCCAAGCCGGCCACCGCCCGCCAATCCCCAGCCCTTTCCGGCATCGCGCGCGTGCCGGGCGACAAGTCGATCTCGCACCGTTCCTTCATGTTCGGCGGCCTCGCCTCGGGCGAGACCCGCATCACCGGCCTGCTGGAGGGCGAGGACGTGATGCGCACGGGTGCGGCCATGAAGGCAATGGGCGCACATATCGAGAAGAACGGCGACGAGTGGGTGATCCGCGGCACCGGCAACGGCGCACTGCTGCAGCCGGAAGGCCCGCTCGACTTCGGCAATGCCGGCACCGGCTCGCGGCTGACCATGGGCCTTGTCGGCACCTATGACATGGAGACGACCTTCATCGGCGACGCCTCGCTGTCGGGCCGGCCGATGGGCCGCGTGCTGGAACCCTTGCGCCAGATGGGCGTGCAGGTGCTGAAGGCGACGCCAGGCGACCGCATGCCGATCACGCTGCATGGGCCAAAGCACGCCGCGCCGATCACCTACCGCGTGCCGATGGCTTCGGCGCAGGTGAAATCGGCGGTGCTGCTCGCCGGGCTGAACACGCCGGGCATCACCACCGTCATCGAGCCTGTCATGACGCGCGACCACACTGAAAAGATGCTGAAAGGATTTGGCGCCAATCTGTCGGTCGAGACCGACGAGCGCGGCGTGCGCCACATCTTCATCGAAGGCCAGGGCAGGCTGACCGGCCAGACGATCGCCGTGCCGGGCGACCCGTCCTCGGCCGGCTTCCCGCTGGTGGCGGCACTGATTGTGCCGGGTTCGGACATCACAATAGAAAACGTGCTGATGAACCCGACCCGCACCGGCCTGCTTTTGACGCTGCAGGAGATGGGCGGCAACATCGACATCCTCAACCCGCGCAATGCCGGCGGCGAGGATGTCGCCGACCTGCGGGTGCGTTATTCCGAGCTCAAGGGCGTCACCGTGCCGCCCGAGCGGGCGCCGTCGATGATCGACGAATATCCGGTGCTCGCCGTCGCTGCCAGCTTCGCCGAGGGCGAGACGCTGATGCAGGGGCTGGAGGAGCTGCGCGTGAAAGAGTCCGACCGGCTGTCGGCCGTCGCCAACGGGCTGAAGCTTAACGGCGTCGATTGCACCGAGGGCGAGGCCTCGCTCGCCGTGCGCGGAAAACCGGGCGGCAAGGGCCTTGGCGGCCATCCCAACGGCCAGGACACCACCGTGCAGACTCACCTCGACCACCGCATCGCCATGAGCTTTCTGGTGATGGGGCTGGCGACGGAAAAGCCGGTGACCATCGACGATCAGGCGATGATCGCGACGAGCTTCCCGGAGTTCATGGGGCTGATGAAGGCGCTGGGCGCGGAGATTGGGTGACGGTCGTGGCAACCAATAGCCTTGGTACGTCGGCGGGCCAGCGCCCCCCTCTGTCCTGCCGGACATCTCCCCCACAAGGGGGGAGATTGGCACGCTTTGCGCCTCGCCCAATTGTGCAACGTAGACAATTAGCGGAGGCCGCGATAACGGCCGATCTCCCCCCTTGTGGGGGAGATGTCCGGCAGGACAGAGGGGGGCGTGAAGGATCGTGGCGCCCAACCCTTTCGGCGGTCTGCAAATGACACATGTCTTCACCATCGCCATCGACGGCCCCGCCGGCGCCGGCAAGGGCACCCTCGCCCGGCGGTTGGCCGACCATTACCGGCTGAACCTGCTCGACACCGGCCTCACCTATCGCGCCGTCGCCTATGCGCTGATCCAGCACGCGCTGCCGCTCGACAATGTCTCAGCCGCCGAAACCGCGGCCCGCCAGGTCGACTTGGCAAAGCTCGACCGGGCGGTCTTGTCGGCGCATGCCGTCGGCGAGGCTGCCTCCAAGGTCGCGGTGTATCCGACGGTGCGGCGCATCCTCGTCGAAAAGCAGCGCGACTTCGCCAAGACGCCGCCCGGGGCCGTGCTCGACGGCCGCGACATCGGCACCGTGGTGTGCCCCGACGCCGACATCAAACTCTATGTGACGGCCAGCGCCGAGGTGCGGGCACAGCGCCGGCTGGCCGAGATCGAGAGCATCGGCGGGACCGCTGATTTCACCGAGATCCTCGCCGATATCGTGCGTCGCGACGAGCGCGACATGGGTCGAGCGGACTCACCGTTGAAGCCGGCGGTCGACGCGCACTTGCTTGATACCAGCGAAATGGCTATAGAAGCCGCGTTTCTTGCAGCCATGGCGATCATAGACGACGTGCTGGCCAAGAGAGACAAGGCCTGATCCGGGTTTTCCCTCGTATTTCCGTTGTCGGAGGCGAAGAAAATACCCATATCGGGCACGAACCAGCCTGCCAGCATTCTTCATGCGCCGGAATTGCCGCTTAAAAAGCGGCCCAGGGTTTTTGTAGCCCGGAACGCCGGCAGGCCAACGCAACGCTAACCTACGGCGCCCGTCCCGCTTCTAGATGCGGGGCACTCCAGGAGAAACAATGTCAGCTGCAAATCCCACTCGCGATGATTTCGCGAGCCTGCTCGAAGAATCATTTACCACAGGCCATTCCGGCGAAGGTCAGGTCGTCAAGGGTACGATCACCGCGATCGAAAAGGACATGGCCATCATCGACGTCGGCCTCAAGGTCGAAGGCCGCGTGCCGCTGAAGGAATTCGGCGTCAAGGGCAAGGACACCACCCTCAAGGTCGGTGACACCGTCGAAGTCTATGTCGAGCGCATCGAAAACGCGCTTGGCGAAGCGATGCTTTCCCGCGAGAAGGCCCGCCGCGAAGAGAGCTGGGTTCGTCTCGAAGAGAAGTTCACCAAGGGTGAGCGCGTCGAAGGCGTCATCTTCAACCAGGTCAAGGGCGGCTTCACTGTCGACCTCGACGGCGCCGTGGCCTTCCTGCCGCGCAGCCAGGTCGATATCCGCCCGATCCGCGACGTCTCCCCGCTGATGCACAACCCGCAGCCCTTCGAGATCCTCAAGATGGATCGCCGCCGCGGCAACATCGTGGTGTCGCGCCGCACCGTGCTCGAAGAGAGCCGCGCCGAACAGCGTTCGGAAATCGTGCAGAACCTCGAAGAAGGCCAGGTTGTCGAAGGCGTCGTCAAGAACATCACCGACTATGGTGCGTTCGTCGACCTCGGCGGCATCGACGGTCTGCTGCATGTCACCGACATGGCATGGCGCCGCGTCAACCATCCGACCGAAATCCTCAACATCGGTCAGACGGTCAAGGTGCAGATCATCCGCATCAACCAGGAAACCCACCGCATCTCGCTCGGCATGAAGCAGCTCGAGAGCGATCCGTGGTCCGAGATCGGCACCAAGTTCCCGATCGGCAAGAAGATCAAGGGCACCGTCACCAACATCACCGACTACGGCGCGTTCGTTGAGCTGGAGCCGGGCATCGAGGGTCTCATCCACGTTTCGGAAATGTCGTGGACGAAGAAGAACGTGCATCCCGGCAAGATCCTGTCGACGACCCAGGAAGTCGACGTGGTGGTGCTCGAGGTCGATCCGGCCAAGCGCCGCATCTCGCTCGGCCTCAAGCAGACGCTCGAGAATCCGTGGCAGGCTTTCGCCTCGAGCCATCCGGTCGGCAGCCAGGTCGAGGGCGAGGTCAAGAACAAGACCGAGTTCGGCCTGTTCATCGGCCTCGAAGGCGACGTGGACGGCATGGTGCACCTTTCCGACCTCGACTGGACCCGTCCGGGCGAGCAGGTCATCGAAGAGTACAATCGCGGCGACATGGTCAAGGCGCAGGTGCTCGACGTCGACATCGACAAGGAGCGCATCTCGCTCGGCATCAAGCAGTTGGCCAAGGATACGGTCGGCGAAGCGGCGACTTCAGGCGAACTGCGCAAGAACGCGGTCGTCACCTGCGAAGTCATCGGCGTCAAGGATGGCGGTCTGGAAGTGCGGCTGGTCGACAGCGGCATCGAGACCTTCATCAAGCGCTCCGATCTGAGCCGTGACCGCGACGAGCAGCGCCCCGAGCGCTTCACCGTCGGCCAGAAGGTCGATGCCCGCGTCATCGCCTTCGACAAGAAGACCCGCAAGCTGCAGGTCTCGATCAAGGCGCTGGAAATCGCCGAAGAGAAGGAAGCGGTCGCTCAGTACGGCTCGACCGACTCCGGCGCTTCGCTGGGCGACATCCTGGGTGCCGCGCTGAAGAAGCAGGGCAGCTAAGCTTCGGCTGTCTGCCGCGCCTCGCGCGCGGCCTCAACAAAAACCCCGCCGGAGCGATCCGGCGGGGTTTTTCTTTGACCGAGATAAAGGTTGGAAGGTTACGCCCTGCCGTAAAGCGGCACCAGCGTACCGCTCATCGCCAGATTGGCCGGCGATGCCAGGTAGGCGATGGCTTCGGCGGCGGCTTCGAGGCTGACCCATCTGGTGACATCGGCATCCGGCATGTCGGCGCGGTTTGCCGGCGTATCGAGCGTCGACGGCGCCACCGCATTGACCAGGATGCCCCTGTGCTTCAGCTCCTCCGCCATCGCCACCGTCATGGCTGCCACCGCCGCTTTGCTGGCGACGTAAGCGACCATGCCGGCGCCGCGCCGCGGATCGAGCCCGGCGCGCGCCGTGACGTTGACGATGCGGCCCGCCGTGTCCGACGACAGCATTGAGCGGATCGCGGCGCGGCAGCACAGGAAGGCGGTGCGTGCATTGGTGTCCATCATCTCGGCAAAGGACGCCGACTCGATCTTTTCCACCGGTGCGGCGGTGAAGCCGCCGGCCAGGTGGATTGAGCCCCACAGGCCTGGAACCTGACTGTAGAACGCCTCGACCTTGGCGGGGTCCGAGAGATCGACATTGTGCACCAACTGGACACGGTCATGCGCGGCGAAGGGAAAATGCGCTGGTGCGGCGGCATGGGCATTGGGCACATGGCAGATCGCGCCGTCACTCAGCAGTTTGCCGACAACCGCACCGCCGAGCGCACCGGTCCCACCGGTCACGACGATATGCTTGCCTTCAAGTGTTTCCGTCATCTTGGACGCTCCTGTCATTTTTTTATCGTTAGGTCGTTTCTGTGCCGCCGACGCGAAGCGTCGCGCCTTTTGCCCCGTCACTCAATTGACATCTCGACATGGCAGTTGTCGCGTCTTTGCATGCGTCCGCCCACCGGCCGGCCGTGGTTCAGGGCCGGCGAGACGGGAAATACGTAGCACCGTCCTTCAGTCAACCGTGATTTCGATGACGCGCGGCAGTCCGGTGGCCCGGGCGCGCTTCAACGCGTCCGCGAGAGCGTCGATGTCGGCAAGCCGTTCGGCGCCGATGCCATAGGCCTCGGCCAGCTTGCAGAAATCCGGCGGCGCCGGCGATACACCGACCGGCTCGACACCGACATCGAGCATCGAGGTTTCGATCTCGCGGTAGCCTCTGTTATTCCAGACGATGAAGATGACCGGCGCCCGCGCATCGAGCGCGGCGCCCAACTCCGGCAACGTGAACTGGAAGCCGCCGTCGCCGGTCAGGCAGACAACCGGCGCATCGGGTATCGCAAAGGCCGCGCCAATCGCCGCCGGGGGGCCATAGCCGAGCGCGCCGAAGCCGGTGGCGGCATTGAACCAGCCGCCTGGGCGGTCGTGGTCGTAATAGAGGTTGGCCGCATAGATCGGCTGCGTCGAATCGCCGACGATGAGCGCGCCCGGCAAGGCGTCGCGGATCATCTCGACGGCGCGCACCTGTGCCTGCAGTGTTGGATTGAGTTCGGCAAAGGCTGCTTCCCGGGCGGCGGCGGCGCGTGTCGGCCCACCTTCGCTTGCCGGGATATGGCCCGTCTGCAGAAGCAGCGCTTCGAGCGCCTCGGCGCAATCGGCCTGGATCGAAACGGTTGCCGGGCGGCGGGCAAGCTGGTCGGCGCCGATATCGATGCGGATCAGATTGGCGGGCAGGACAAAACCGCCATCGCTGTAGCCGTCATAGTCGGTCGGGCCGAATTCGGTGCCGGCGGCAATGACCAGGTCGGCGTCGGCCATCAGCGCCCGTACCGCCTTCAGGCTGGGACTGGCCGGCACGCAAAGCGGATGACCATGCAGCAGGCCGCGCGCATTGGTGGTCTGGACGACCGGCGCTCCCAGCCGCTCGGCCAGACGCCGCAGTGGCGCTTCGGCGCGTTTGGCGCCGCCGCCGACCAGGATCAGCGGGCGGCGCGCGGCACCGATGAGTTTGGCCGCGCTGGCAATTGCGGCACCTTCC
Source organism: Mesorhizobium sp. WSM4822 (assembly GCF_055811155.1). Lineage (NCBI taxonomy): Bacteria > Pseudomonadati > Pseudomonadota > Alphaproteobacteria > Hyphomicrobiales > Phyllobacteriaceae > Mesorhizobium > Mesorhizobium sp. WSM4822. The sequence continues at coordinate 112,418 of NZ_JBVVQM010000013.1, forward strand.
GGCGCGGGTGGGGTCACATTGCTCAGCATGGCAGCGATGCCATCCGCCGACTTGACCATGACGTCGGTCGGGATCTCGATATGCACGGGGCCGGGCCGGGCCGATGAAAACAGGGCAAAGGCCTGCGCCAGGGCACCGGGCAATTCACCGGCCTCGGTAACGCGCTGCGAAAACAGCGCTACCTTCTCCATCATGCCGCGCTGGTCCGGCAATTCATGCAGATGGCCCAGCCCCTTGCCCAGCGTCGGCGTGGCGTTGACGCCTGATATGACCAGCATCGGCACCGAATCGGCGCGTGCCTGCCCCATGGCGGTGATGGTGTTGGTGAGCCCCGGTCCGGTGATGACAAAGGCAACGCCCGGCTTGCCGCTGGCGCGCGCATAGCCATCGGCCATGAAGCCGGCGCCCTGTTCGTGACGCGGCGTGACGTGGCGGATATTCGAGCGCGCCAGCCCGCGGTAGAGCTCGACCGTGTGGACGCCCGGAATCCCGAACACCGTGTCGACGCCATGCGCTTCAAGCAGCGAGATGAGGGCTTCGCCGAGTGTCGTCATTGGTTTTCCTCCCCGTCCGGCGCGAGGCCTAGTTCGGCCTCGACAGTCTTGATGCCGATCGCCGCCAATTCGCCGGCCGAGAACATCTCGCCGGCCAGGCAGCCTTCGATCCAGAGTCCGTCGATGATCGCATTAATCGCGATGGCATGGTGGCGCAATTGGCTTGCGTCCGGATTGCGCCGTTCGGCGGCGAGCACCTCAGCCACAACCGCCTCCACCTCATTGCGAAAACCAAGGTAGCCTTCGCGGTGGGCGTGGGCCAAGGTCGGATCCGCTCTGGCGCGGCCGATGAAGGTTGCCCAGAGCGAAAACACCCGCGCATCGATGATCGGCGCATTGAGGTTGGCGGTGACGAAAGCCGCAAGGCGCTGGCGAGGCGAGGCATTCTCCATGACCAAAGCCGCTTTCGCCTGCTCGGTCATGCGGCCCATCAGCGCTGCATAGGCTTCCTGCAGCAATTCTTCCTTGCCGGGAAAATAATGCCGGATCAGCCCAGCGGTGACGCCGGCACGCAATGCGATGGTGCGCAAGGTGGCGCCCTGCAGGCCATGTTCCGCCACGCTGTCCAGAGTGGCCTCGATCAGATCCTGCCGCCGCCGCTCCTCGCCCTCGCGACGGAACCTGCGGCGGGATGGCATATTCATTGGCGCAGGATCGGTCGCGTCAGGCATGTCGGCCCGCCCTCGCAGGCGATGCAGAGCGCATCCGCCTCGAAGATTTCGACCGTGCAGCCGGCGGCTTCCATCGCGGCTTTGGTCTTTGGAAAGCCTGCGACGGCAATGACCTTGTGTGGGCTGGTCGGCAGCACGTTCAGGCTAAGGCCGTTGGAAGCCGCGAACTCTTCGGCGTCGCCTTCGACCAGCCGGACGTTGCGCGCCTTCAGCATCTGATAGAACGGGGCCGGCAAAAGCGGTGAATAGACCAGTGCGAGGTCGTCGGCCAGCGGGCTGATCACCGACATCAGATGCAGGCACGCCTCTTCGCCTTGCCACAGCGGCAGATCAAAGCCGTAGACGGAAACGCCCAGCGGCGTCAGCAGGTTGGAAACCTGCTGGATGCCTTCCTGGTTGGAGCGGACACCGCGCCCGATCACCAGCGTGCGGGCATCGAGCCATACACAATCACCGCCTTCGACCTGGCCAGGAACCTCGACGCGGCCCAGGATTGGAATACCCAGCCTTCGGTAGGTTTCCTCATGCAGCGAGGGCTCCCTGGCGCGCAACGGCTTGCCCATGGACAGGATCAGCGCGCCGCGATCGGTCATCAGCGACGGGTCGTGCGTGAACACCGAATCCGAAAGTCCATCCGCCGTGTCCTCGATCCATTCGATTTCGGCACCGGAAGCCGCCACCAGTTCAGCAAGGAGCGCGTGCTGCGATGCCGCTTTCGCCGGATTGAAACCCGGGCCATAGTGCCAAGCAGCCTGTCGGCATTGCGCATGGCGTTGGCCGCCGACCGCATCAGCACGCGGCGCAGCGGCGCCGCCATGGACTGTGATCCGAAAGCGCTCATCGAAGTCCTTTTTCGCTGAAAAAAATCGAGAAAATTTCATGGAAGGCTATTTATACACTTGCACAACAAGCTCGCAAGTGCCGTAATAAGCAGGATTGACGGGCTCGCGCCGTTGGGTCCATGCTGAAGTCTGGAGCGGGGCAGTACAGCGTATATGTTGATTAGCCGGATAGACGTTCGACGAACCGCCACCGACCCTGTAGAGGTCACCCAGTGAGCGTGGTGGAAGCTGCCACAGTCCAATCCGGCAAGGCGCATGACGGCGCCGCCGAAGCCATCCACGTCGAAAACCTGCACAAGAAGTTCGGTGAGCTGCATGTGCTGAAGGGCGTCTCGCTGTCGGCGCGCGACGGCGAGGTCATCGCCATCATCGGCGGCTCGGGCTCCGGCAAATCCACCCTGCTGCGCTGCATCAACTGCCTGGAAAACCCGACCAGCGGCATCATTCGCGTCAATGGCGAGGAGATCAAGCTCAAGGCCGACAGCCACGGCCACACCATTCCGTCCGACCGCAAGCAGATCGAGCGCATCCGCTCCAAGCTCGGCATGGTGTTCCAGAACTTCAACCTGTGGAGCCACATGACGCTGATCGAAAACGTCATCGAGGTTCCCGTACATGTGCTTGGCGTCAAGCGCGATGTGGCGATCGGCGAGGCCGAGAAACTGCTCGCCCGTGTCGGTCTGGCCGAAAAGCGCGACGTCTATCCGGCCTATCTGTCGGGCGGCCAGCAGCAGCGCGCGGCGATCGCCCGTGCGCTGGCCATCAATCCGCGCGTCATGCTGTTCGACGAGCCCACCTCCGCACTCGATCCCGAACTGGTCGGTGAAGTGCTGAAGGTGATCGGCGACCTGGCGCGCGAAGGCCGCACCATGGTGCTGGTCACCCACGAGATGAAGTTCGCCCGCGAGGTCGCGACGCATGTCGTCTATCTCTACAATGGATTGGTCGAGGAAGAAGGCCCGCCCGAGCAGATCTTCGGCGCGCCCAGATCCGAAAGGCTGAAGCAGTTCATCCGCAACATCGGCTAGGACAGGCCGGGACGGAAGAAAACCGGGAACCAACAACAAACTGGGAGTCATGAAATGAAGACCGTTCTGAAGACATTCGCCGCAGCGCTGCTGCTCGGCGTCGCAGCCATGGGCGTGGCCAAGGCCGATCCGGTCAAGATCGGCGTCGCCGCCGAGCCTTATCCGCCCTTCACCTCGCCCGATGCTTCGGGCAAGTGGGTTGGCTGGGAGATCGACTTCATCGATGCCGTCTGCGCCGAGGAGAAGCTCGATTGCGTCATTACCCCGGTCGCCTGGGACGGCATCATCCCGGCACTGACGACCAAGAAGATCGACCTCATCGTCTCCTCGATGTCGATCACCGCCGAACGCGCGAAGACGATCGATTTCTCGGACAAGTACTATAACACGCCGACCGCGATCATCGGCCCCAAGGACCAGAAATTCGGCTCCGCCCCGGACGACCTCAAGGGCAAGATCGTCGGCGTGCAGGTTTCGACGGTGCACGCTGTCTACGCCAAGAAACATTTTGGCAGCACAGCCTCCGAGATCAAGGAATACCAGACCCAGGACGAAGCCAACAACGATCTTGCCGCCGGCCGCCTCGATGCGGTTCAGGCCGATTCCATCGCGCTTGGCGAGTTCCTGAAATCCGACCAGGGCAAGGCCTGCTGCGACTTGAAGGGGATGGTCGCTCCGGACGACGAAGTGCTCGGACCGGGCGTCGGCGCCGGCGTGCGCAAGGAAGACACCGAGCTGAAGGGCAAGATCAACGCCGGCATCAAGGCGATCCGCGCCAACGGCAAATATGACGAGATCTCGAAGAAATACTTCGATTTCGACATTTACGGCGGCGGCGGCGCGCAGTCGAACTGACGATCCTCGCATGAGCCGTGGGGCATGGCGTCAGCGCCATGCCCCACCTGCCCGATCTTTCCCAGGGATGTTTGCCGCCGACACAGCCGTCGGCGGTTGGCCAGCACTTCGGGGGCGACGCTGATCGACGCACTTCTTTCGGCCTCCGCGGCCGGCATCACCGAGCTTCTCTCGCCCTACCCGCCAGGCTGGGGCGGGACGCTTCTGGTCGGGCTGCTGCACTCGATCGAGATCGCGCTGGGCGCCACGTGCCTCGGCCTTCTGATCGGCACCGGCGGCGCCTACGGCAAGCTTTATGGCGGGCCGGTGGTGCGCGATCTCCTGGCGGTCTACACTACCATCGTGCGGGCTGTGCCCGAACTGGTGCTGATCCTGCTGCTCTATTACGCCGGAACCGACCTGATCAATCAGGCGCTGACGGCCATGGGCTATCAGCGCGTCGATGTGAGCGGCCTTGCCGCCGGCATCGCCGTGCTCGGCTTCGTCCAGGGCGCCTATTCGACAGAGGTGATACGCGGCGCGATCCTGGCCATTCCGCAGGGCCAGATCGAGGCCGCCCGCGCCTATGGAATGTCTCCGGGCCTGCTGTTGCGGCGCATCACCTTGCCGTCAATGCTGCCCTTCGCCATACCGGGCCTCGCCAATCTCTGGCTGATCGCCACCAAGGATACCGCGCTATTGGCGGTCGTCGGCTTCTACGAACTGGCGCTGGCGACGCGGCAGGCGGCGGGTGTCACCAAAGCCTATTTCACCTTCTTTTTCGCGGCGGGCGTGCTCTATCTGCTTTTGTCGCTGTTCTCCAACCTCGTCATCGGCCGGGTCGAGACCTGGTCGCGGCGCGGCATGCCTTCGCTCAAGGAGGCGCGCTGATGGCCAACGAGGCTGCCATCATCAACGTCGTCGCGCGAACATCGCTGTGGCTGCAGCCGCACCGCATCGTGCTGATCCTGATCGCACTGGGCCTTGTTCTGTCGGCAGCCTTTTTCATGCGCTGGGACTGGCTGCCGCAATATTATGAAATGGGCTTGATCGGCATCTGGCGGTCGCTGTGGATCCTGGCCGTCACCTGCGTGCTGGGCTTTCTGCTCGCCGTGCCGCTCGGGCTGGCGCAAGCCGCCGGCTCATTCTGGTTCGCCGCGCCTGCCAAGGTGTTCTGCACGGTGATCCGGGGCACGCCGCTGCTGATCCAGCTCTGGCTGCTCTATTACGGCCTGGGTTCGCTGTTCCCGCAATATCCGTGGATCCGCGAATCCTGGATGTGGCCATATCTCAGGCAAGCCTGGCCCTATGGCGTGCTGGCGTTGACCCTGTCTTTCGCCGGCTATGAGGGCGAGGTGATGCGTGGCGCCTTTGCCGGCGTGCCCAAGGGACAACTGGAGGCGGCGCGTGCCTTTGGCATGAGCCGCTGGAAGGCATTCCGGCGGATCTGGCTGCCGCAGGCCATCTACCGGGCGCTGCCGACGCTGACCGGCGAGACCGTGCTGCAATTGAAGTCGACGCCGCTGGTGGCGACGATCAGCGTCATCGACATCTTCGCCGTTTCGTCCAAGGTACGGCAGGACACCTACCTCACCTACGAACCCCTGCTGCTGCTGGCGCTGATCTACATGACGATCACCGGTATTCTGGTCTTCGCCTTCAGCAGGATAGAGGCCAGGATCCCCAACAAGATTGGCTAGAGGGGAGTAGGGGAGTAGGGGAGTAGGGGAGTAGCCAGCCACTATTCACGTTCACAATTCCATCCCCATTCGCTATTCACTGCTCACCATTCCCCTATTCCCCTATTCCCCTATTCCCTTACTCCCCTATTCCCCTAGGATTGCCATCATGCAACTCAGTCTCGACCAGGCAAAAGGACTGTGCCGGATGGCGGCACTTGGCGCTGGCGCCAATGAGGAAGCGGCACAATCGCTCACTGCTTCGATCATATCAGCCGAGGCCGAAGGGCTTTCCTCGGTCGGTCTGTCGCATTTCATCGACTATCTCGAGGCGCTGGAAGCCGGACGCATCGACGGCAATGCCGACCCGGTGATCACCCGGCCGGCGCTTGCGGTCTATCTCTCCGATGCACGCCGGGGGCTGGCGCATACCGGCTTCGACCGCACCATCGACGACCTCGCCAAGGCGGCAAAACTGTTCGGCGTCGCCATCTTCTCGCAGAAGAACGCCTATACATGCGGCGCGCTCGGCTATTTCACCGGAAGGCTGGCAACACTCGGGCTGGTGTCGTTCGCCGCCACCAACGGCCCGGCCGTGCTTGCCGGCTCGGGCTCGGTCAAGCCGGTCTACTGCACCAACCCGATGTCGTTTGCCGCCCCCGCCGCCGACGGGGCGCCGCTGGTCATCGACCAGTCGTCGAGCGCCACCGCTTTCGTCAACATCCGCAAAGCGGCCGAGGAGGGCAAGACAATCCCGGAAGGCTGGGCGCTGGACGCCAGCGGCAACCCGACCACCGATCCCGCCGCCGCCATGAAGGGCGCAATGCTCGCCTTCGGCGGCCAGCGCGGCGCCAACATCGCGCTGATGGTCGAGGTGCTGGCGGCGGGCCTGTCGGGCGCCAACTGGTCGCTCGACGCGCCATGGTTCAGCGGCGGGCCGGACAGCCCCGGCACGGGACTGTTCGTGCTTGCTATCGAACCCAAGCTGCTCGATCCGGATTTCGAGCAGCGGATGAAGGACCAACTCGACCGGCTGCGGCGGCGCTTCGGTGTGCATGTGCCCGGTCGTGCCCGCGCAGAGGCCGCCGAGAAGGCGCAAGCGCGGGGCATCACGGCATCCAAGGCGGTGGTGCAGCGCATTTCCGAATTCGCCGCACGCTATTCTTCCTGAATAGTTTTTTATATCAAATAGTTATCTGAAATCTGCCCGCCGCAGGCGCGGCGCGGTGCGATTTTCTTTGCGCGCTGCTGAACCTTTCCGCGCCTTGCTGCGACCCAGCTTTGTCCAGGGCAAGGCGAGCTTGCCCGATCCACACCGGGGGAAGCAGCAAACCGAAATCGAAAGCCTGCATCACGCGAAGGCCGGTCCTTCGCGCCTCGGAAACCTCAACCCAAATCAAAGGAAATTGTCATGACCAACACCAAGATCACCATGCTGACCGCCGTCCTTCTGCTCGGCTCGTTCATGGGTGCCACACAGGCAGCCACCCTGAAGGCCGCGCCGGCCAAGCCGACCAGCCCGGGTGTCATCGCCGCCCCGAGCGGCGGCGCCACCGAAGACCATTACTGCAAGAACGGCCATGCAAAATTCGCCAATTGCAGCGCCGATTTCGTCGCCGCCTGCAAGAAGGTTGGTGGCACCATGTCGGATGTTCAGGGCTGGGGTGGGCGTACTTGCTTCACGCCCTCCTGATACCGTCTCAGGTCAGGCCGCTCCGTCGGCCCCTGACTTCGCATGGATGTCACCCGGAAAACCCCGCTTCTGCGGGGTTTTCTGCGTTTTGATCGCACAATGGTAAAACATTCTTGTTTTGGTCAACTTTTGTTTATTTGACTTCGGCCGACCCGACCGGCCGTTTGCGCTGATTGAGCAAAACAGAGGAGCTATAATGTCGGCAAGCATGGACAATCCCCGCAACGCCCTTGTCATCCCGGTCCTTGGCAGGCTTTACGCGGCTCTGCACGATGGTGCCGAAACCGTTCTTCGCGTCGTCGCCGGCGGGTTTTTCGCCATCCACGGTTCGCAGAAGATCACCAATCCTTTCGGCGCTGCCGAGATGGTCGAGGGTCTCGGTTTCTATCCGGGCGCGTTGTGGTCGTTGCTTCTGGCCTGCACTGAATTCTTCGGCGGCATCTTCATCGCCATCGGGTTTTTGACGCGGCCGGCTGCCTTTGCCGGCCTGTTCGTGCTGCTGGTCACGGTCTGGTTCCACTGGGTCACGATGGACCAAGGCTATTCGGGCGCGGAAAAGTCGCTGCTTTGGGCGGCGATCCTGCTCTTCTTCGTCATTCGCGGCGGCAACCGCCATTCGGTCGACGCCCGTATGGGCAAAGCGTTCTGACAGGCTGATAGCGACGACGCGTCGCCCTTTGCCTTTGGCACGAAACGGATTATGAAACGGCTTCAGCCAAGCTTGCGAGCGCCGGAGCCAGCCATGACCGAAATCCTGCAGACCCCAAAGCTCGTCGTCGTCTTTGGCGGGTCAGGCTTTGTCGGCCGCCATGTCGTGCGCGCGTTGGCCAAGCGCGGCTATCGCATCCGGGTCGCCTGCCGGCGGCCCGATCTTGCCGGCCATTTGCAGCCGCTTGGCAATGTCGGCCAGATCCAGCCGGTGCAGGCCAATGTGCGCGTGCGCTGGTCGGTAGACCGCGCCGTGCAGGGCGCCGACCACGTCGTCAATCTGGTCGCCATCCTGCATGAGAGCGGCCGGCAGAAATTCTCCGCCGTGCACGAGTTCGGCGCCCGCGCAGTGGCCGAGGCCGCACGCTCGGTCGGCGCCGGCCTGACCCACATTTCTGCGCTTGGCGCCGATCTGGACTCCGAATCAGACTACGCGCGCACCAAGGCGCTTGGCGAAAAGGCTGTGCTGGAGACGATCAAGGACGCCGTGATCTTCCGGCCGTCGATCAATTTCGGACCCGAAGACGGCTTCTTCAACCGCTTCGCCAACATGGCGCGCTATTCGCCGGTGCTGCCGCTGATCGGCGGCGGCCAGACCAAGTTCCAGCCGGTCTATGTCGGCGACGTGGCCGAAGCGGTGGCGCGCTCGGTCGACGGCAAGGTGGATGGCGGCCAGATCTATGAACTTGGTGGACCGAAGGTGCTCACCTTCAAGCAGTGCATGGAAGAGCTGCTCGACGTGATCGAGCGCAAGCGGCTGCTGGTGCCGGTGCCGTGGTGGGTGGCCAACATCCAGGCCTCGATCCTCGGCCTGTTGCCCAATCCGCTGCTGACCAAGGACCAGGTGACGCAGTTGCGCGAGCACAACATCGTTTCGGACGCCGCCAACAAGACCAACAGGACGCTTGCAGGGCTCGGCATCCAGCCGCAATCGATCGCGACGATCCTGCCCAGCTATCTCTGGCGCTACCGCGCCGCCGGCCAGTTCCAGCAACGCAAGCCTGCTGCTTGATTTATCACAACCGTCTGAAGCTGTGTCTCATGCCTGTCGCGGCGTGACCCGCATCGGCAGACCGCCTTGCGGCTGCGTGGTCAGTTTCTGTACCGGCCAGGGTTTGGTTTCGGCTGTCGTGTCGAAGCGGAAGCGCGACAGCATGATCGCCAGCGCGATGATCGCCTCCTGCATGGCGAAGCTGGCGCCGATGCAGACGCGCGGACCCGCGCCAAACGGCAGATACTGGAAGCGGTCGATCTTTTCGCGATTTCCCGGATGGAAGCGCTCCGGCAGGAAGGCATCCGGCCGGTCCCACAGTTTCCTGTGGCGATGTACGACCCAAGGCATCACCAGCACCGCGGCGTGCTTGGGGATATGAAGATCCTTCCACATTTCCGGTTCGATCGGCTCGCGGTTGATCGACGGCGCCGGCGGATACAGCCTGAGCGCTTCGTCGAAAGCCGCACGCGTGAACGGCATGGCATCGAGCCATTTCGTCGGATCGGGCTCGCGCGCCAACACCTGGTCGATCTCCTGCTCGACCCGGTCGCGCTCCCACGGTGATTCAGCCAGGCAATACAGTGTCCAGCCCAGCGCACGCGCCGTCGTCTCATGGCCGGCGCCGATGAAGGTGATGATGTTGTCCTCGACCTCGGCCCGCGTCAGCCCGTCGGGTCCCTCGGCCTTGAGCAGCAGCGTCAGGAAATCCTGCGGCACGGCATCGGGGTCGCGCTTGAATTTCGCTTCGCGCATCTTGACCGTATCGGTGACGATCTTGCGGAAATAGGCCATGGTCTTGCGGCCGCGGATACGGGTCAGCCTCGGCAGCCAGTCGGGCGCGCGCAACAGATCGAGCGGATCGACGCGACCCATGGTCTCGAACAGGCGGTCGATCTCGTTGGCGAAACTGCCGGACTCGCCTGATATCTCGCCGGAAAACAGCGTCTCGGCCAGGATGTCGTAGGTGAGCAGCGTCATGTCATGGGCGATGTCGGACGTGCCGCCGTCTTCGTAGCGGGCGACGAAGTCCAGCGTGCGTCTCAGCATCGGCTGGGCGAAGCCGAAGATGTGGCGCGGCGTGAACACCGGCGCCATCGCCTTGCGCGACCGCTTCCAGACCTCGCCCTCGGCGGTCAGCAGGCCATCGCGCAGGATCGGCCGCAGGATCTTCTGACGCACCGTCGCCATCTTGTAGTTCCTGGCGTTGTCGACCAGCACATGGCGGATCAGGCCGGGATCATTGGCGACGATCAGATGTCCACCAACACCACTGGCCGAGATCCACGGCTCGTTGTAGGTGTGCTCACCCCACAATTCGAGCGGGTTGCGGTAGACGATGCGGATCATCTCCAGCGTCGAGGGCGGCGTGGTGCGCGGCTTCGGCGCCGGGGGAATGAAGGGGGCGGGCTGGATGTCCATGGGCTGCTCCGCTGATACCCCAATGTAGTGGCTGGCAATGCGGGCGTCCATGTGACCGAACGGCAGGCGCAAATATGCAGCCCGAGGCGTCACGGCAGGCGATCCGTTCAGCCGATTGTGACCGCCTCCATGGCGGTGCCGCCTTGTCCGCGGCCGTGCCCTGCCGTAGGTCACCAACAGATACCGCCAGACCTAGGAGCCCGCCTTGAAGCACCAGTTGAACATCATCATCGGCAGCACGCGGCCAGGCCGCGCCGGACCGGTTTTTGCCGAGTGGCTGGAGACGTTCGCGCGCGAGCATGGAAAATTCGAGCCGGTACTGACCGACATCGATACGTTCAAGCTTCCGGTGCTGGACGAACCGCACCATCCAAGGCTCGGCAATTACAAGAACGACCATACCAAGGCCTGGTCGAAAGCGATCGATGCCGCCGACGCCTTCGTCTTCGTGGCGCCGGAATACAATTATTTCGTGGCGCCGGCGATCGTCAACGCGGTCGATTATCTCTCGCGTGAATGGAAGTACAAGCCTGCAGCCATTTTCAGCTATGGCGGCGTCTCCGGCGGCCTGCGCGCGGCGCAAGCGCTGAAGCCGTTGCTGACATCGGTCGGCGTCATGCCGATCTCGGAAGGCGTCGCGCTGCCGATGTACCAGAAACTGCTCGATGAGAACGGCGCTTTCAACGCCGGCGAACAGGTGCAGGGCGGAGCCAAAACCATGCTCGACGAACTGTTGCGCTGGAGCGAGGCTTTGAAGCCTATGCGGGTTGCCTGAAAACGCTGGTCTTCCGCAAAAAGCCCGGCTTGCTCATGGCATAAAGAGGTGGAATGTTCGCGCAAATGGACAAGCCGGGGGGCGGTTCGACTTGCGCTTGCTTTTTGCCTTGCTGCTGATGCTCATGAGCACCGCCGCCGCGGTGGCTGAGCGACGCGTGGCTTTGATCATAGCCGAGGACGGCTACCGCCTGGTTCGGCCGCTCGCCAATCCGGTCCATGACGGCGAGGCGATGGCAGCGGCGCTGAAGAAGCTCGGCTTCGAGGTCATCCTCGAAACCAATCGCGACCTGCGGCGAATGCGCCGCGCGCTCGACGATTTTCGCCTGGATGCCAAAGGCGCCGACGTGGCGCTGGTCTACTTCTCCGGCCACGGCGTGGAAATCTCGGGCGACAACCGGCTGCTCCCGATCGATGCCGACGCCTCCTCGCTCGATGCGCTGGAGAAGACCAGCCTGCCGCTGGAAGAGGTGCGCGACAGCGTGGCCGCCACGGCCAAGGTCGGCCTGATCATGCTCGACGCCTGCCGCAGCGATCCCTTTTCGGGAAGCAGCGGTGAAGGGCGCGGCGCGACATCGCTGGCAAAGGATGTCTCCGACAAGGTGAAGCCGGGTCTCGGCCGGATTGGCCGCGCCGAAAACATCCTGTTCGCCTTCTCCGCCGCACCGGGCGAGACGGCTGCCGACGGCACCGGCCAGAACTCGCCCTTCACGACAGCGCTGACCAAATATTTCGGCACCGACGGGCTCGAGATCCGCTCGGTGCTGACGCTGGTGCAGCAGGAGGTCTACGATTTGTCGCGGGGCAAACAGCTGCCTTACGTCGAGAGCGGCCTGCCGAAGCTGTTTTTTGCCGCGGCCGCCAAGCAACAATTGCCGGAGCGCGAGCGCCTGTTGCTTGCCATGGCCGACGTGACGCCGGAAATGCGCGGTGAGGTCGAGCAGGTCGCCAGCGATGCCGACATGCCGCTGGCGCCTCTCTACGGCGTGCTGATCAGCTCCGACGCCAGCCACCTTTCCGCGGACAGCCTGAATGCCCGGTTGCGCGAGGCGGCCGACGCCTTCGTCAAGGTGCGCGGCGAAATGAGGACGCTGGCCTCCGATGATCCGCAGGTGACGGAATTGCGCCGGCAGGCCGAGGAGCAGCTTTCGCTCGGCGCCTTCGATGGGGCTCGCGCCATCCTCGCAAAGGCCGCCGACATCGACAATGTTTCGCGCAACGCCTTGAGGGCCAACTTCGTCAACCGCACGCTGTCCGAGGCGGCGACGCGTTTCCTGTCGGGCGGTGCGGCGCGTGCCGACCTCGACTATGCCACGGCCATCAAGGACTATGAATCGGTGCTGGTCCTCTACGGCGAGGCCGGGCAAACCGATCTGACCCTGGACCAGGCCGACCGCCAGATCCGAACCCTGGACGAGCTCGGCAAGCTCTACACCCTTGTCGGCAACACCGATGCGGCAGGCCGCGCCTTTGCAGCGCTGGTGTCCAATCTCGAGCTGCGTTCGGCCCGGGAAACCGACCCGAGCGTCAAGCGCGATTTTGCCGTCAGCCACATCAAGCTCGGCAACATCAAGCTGGCGCAAGGAGACCTGCCGGAAGCGCTGGAAAACTATCGGACCGCCAGAACCATGCTCAGGGATTTGACCGCTGCCGAACCCGATCGGCTGTCATGGTTCAGCGACTTCGCCATGGCCGACGACAAGATCGGCAATGTGCTTGTGACGCAAGGCGATCTGGCTGGGGCCTCGCAGATCTACCAGGAAGGCTTGTCGGTCAAGAAGCAGCTTGCCGACAACGAGCCGGAGCGCGCCGAACTGCAGCGCGACCTGACGATCAGCTATGACGAGATCGGCGGCCTTGCCCGGGTCATGGGGCAACTGGACAACGCCCAGATGGCCTACGAGGAGAGCCTGAAGATCCGATTGGCATTGGCCGAAAAGAAGCCGCAGGATGCCGAACGGCAGCGCGATGTGTCGGTCAGCCATGATACGATCGGCGACCTCAAGCGCGAGCGCGGCGATGCGGCGGGCGCACTCGCGTCCTATAAAGCGGGCCATGCGATCGTCGAACAATTAGCGGGCCGCGACCCCGACAACAGTGAGTTGAAGCGCGACCTGTCTGTCGGCAACGCAAAGATGGGCAATGCGCTGAGCGATCAAGAGGACTGGCCGGCAGCCCTCGCCGCCTATAGGCAAGCCCTCTCGATAGCCCGCATGCTGGCGGCCGGTGACCCTGCCAACGCCGACTGGCAACGCGACCTTTCGGTCAGCCTGGAAAAGGTCGCCGGCATTCTGGCGATTCAGGGCGACCGCGCCGGAGCGCTCAAGGCCTATACAGACAGTTTCGCTATCGCCGACCGGCTGGCCAAGCTCGACCCTGCCAATGCCGACTGGCAACGCGACCTGTCGATCACCCTGTCCGAGATCGGCATGCTCAAGGCCAAGCAGCGCGACGTCAAAGGCGCGCGGCAGGCTTTCCAGGACAGTCTCGACATCCGCCAGAAGCTCGCCCGGTCCGACCCAAACAACGCCACCTGGCAGCGCGACCTGGTGGTTGCCATGATCGACTACGCTCAGGTCGCCAAGAACCCCAAGACGGTGCTTTCGCAGGCGCTGGACATGACGCTGGAGCTCGACCGCAGCGGGCGGCTGGCGCCGCGATACAAGTTCATGATCAAGTTTCTCAGGGACCGGCTGGCCAAAGTGAAATAGGGCCTGACGGGAGGCTGCCATGGACAGCCGGCTCATTCCCCGTGAAATGCCTGCAAACCTTGGAAAAACCGCCTTTTGCGCCTATATCTAGTGCATATCAGAGGCGCGATTCGGAGCGGGTTTTTCGCGCCGTGCAAGCGGCATCCAGACAACAGGTTTTCATGAGCGATCAGATCGATAACAACAACGGCGCTGAAGCCGAATACGGCGCCGATTCCATCAAGGTTTTGAAGGGGTTGGATGCTGTCCGCAAACGCCCCGGAATGTATATCGGCGATACCGACGACGGTTCGGGCCTGCATCACATGGTCTATGAAGTGGTCGACAACGCCATCGACGAGGCGCTGGCCGGTCACGCCGATCTCGTCACCGTGACGCTCAACCCCGATGGTTCGGTCACCGTGATCGACAATGGCCGCGGAATTCCGACCGATATCCACACCGGAGAAGGCATTTCGGCGGCCGAAGTGATCATGACGCAGCTGCATGCCGGCGGCAAGTTCGACCAGAATTCCTACAAGGTCTCGGGCGGCCTGCATGGCGTCGGCGTCTCGGTGGTCAACGCGCTGTCGGCGTGGCTGAAGCTGAAAATCCGCCGCAACGGCCAGATCTTCGAGATGAGTTTCACGCATGGCAATGCCGACGCGCCGCTGAAGGCGACCGGCAGCTATGAGCAGGACAAGCAGCCGGGCACCTATGAGGGCCGCAGCGGCAGCCAGATCACCTTCTTCCCGTCGGCCGAGACCTTCACCATGGTCGAATTCGACTTTGGCACGCTGGAACACCGGCTGCGCGAGCTTGCCTTCCTCAATTCCGGCGTGCGCATCATTTTGACCGATGCCCGTCACGCCGACGTCGTGCGCCATGAACTGCACTATGATGGAGGCCTCGAGGAATTCGTCAAATATCTCGATCGGGTCAAGAAACCGCTGATCGACAAGCCGATCGCCATCCGGGCGGAGCGCGATGGGATCACCGTCGAAGTGGCGATGTGGTGGAACGACAGCTACCACGAGAACGTGCTGGCCTTCACCAACAACATCCCTCAGCGCGATGGCGGCACGCATCTGGCCGGCTTTCGCGGCGCGCTGACGCGCCAGATCACCGGCTATGGCGAATCCTCCGGCCTGACCAAGAAGGAAAAGGTCTCGCTGATCGGCGACGATTGCCGCGAAGGCCTGACGGCGGTGCTTTCAGTCAAGGTTCCAGATCCGAAATTCTCCTCGCAGACCAAGGACAAGCTGGTCTCGTCGGAAGTCCGTCCTGTCGTCGAAGGCCTGGTCAACGAAGCGCTCGGCACCTGGCTGGAAGAACATCCGAGCGAAGGCAAGGTGGTCGTCGACAAGGTGATCCAGGCCGCGGCGGCGCGTGAAGCGGCGCGCAAGGCGCGCGATATCACCCGCAAGAGCTCGCTCGGCGTCACTTCCCTGCCCGGCAAACTGGCCGACTGCCAGGAACGCGACCCGGCGAAGTCCGAAATCTTCATCGTCGAGGGTGACTCCGCCGGCGGCTCGGCCAAAGGTGGGCGTTCGCGCCAGAACCAGGCGATCCTGCCGTTGCGCGGCAAGATCCTCAATGTCGAGCGGGCGCGCTTCGACCGCATGCTCGGCTCCGACATGATCGGCACGCTGATCACGGCGCTCGGCACCTCGATCGGCAAGGACGAGTTCAACGCCGACAAGCTGCGCTACCACAAGATCATCCTGATGACCGACGCCGATGTCGACGGCGCCCATATCAGAACCTTGCTGCTGACCTTCTTCTTCCGGCAGATGCCGGAGCTGATCGAGCGCGGCCATCTCTATATCGCCCAGCCGCCGCTCTACAAGGTGACGCGCGGCAAGAGCTCGCAATACATCAAGGACGAGAGCGCGTTCGAAGAGTTCCTGATCGGCTCGGGACTGGAGGAAGCATCGCTTACGCTTGGCTCGGGCGAGGTTCGCATCGGACAGGACCTGCGCGGAGCCATCGACGACGCACTGGCGGTGCGCCAGCTGATCAACGGCCTGCACACGCGCTACAACAGAGGCGTGGTCGAGCAGGCGGCGATCGCCGGCGGGCTCAACCCGGACGTGTTCACCGATCTCGGCCGAGCCAACGACATGGCGGAGCGGATTGCAAAACGCCTCGACATCATTGCCGAGGACACCGAGCGCGGCTGGACGGGCCGCATGTCGACCTCGAATGAAGGTGTCGGCGGCTATGTGTTCGAGCGCACGGTGCGCAGCGTCAAGGAATACGCGCATCTCGACCTGGCGCTGATCAATTCGGCCGACGCACGCCAGCTCGACCGCTACGCACAGCGCCTCAGCGAGGTCTACGGGTCGCCGCCGGTGCTGCGCCGCAAGGATGTCTCCGAAACGATTTCGGGGCCCTTGGCGATGCTCAATGCGGTCTTTGCGACCGGCCGCAAGGGCCTGACAATGCAGCGCTACAAGGGTCTCGGCGAGATGAACGCCGAACAGCTGTGGGAAACCACGCTTGACCCGAATGTGCGCTCGCTGCTGCAGGTCAAGGTCAATGACGCGACCGACGCGGATTCGCTGTTCTCGCGGCTGATGGGCGACGAGGTCGAACCCAGGCGCGAGTTCATCCAGGACAACGCGCTGTCGGTCGCCAATCTGGATATCTGATCCGGACGTTAAATCTGAATTGGCGCGCTGCGGCGCGCCAATTGTTCCACCGGCGGCAACAAAATCATTTTACAACGCCCCGGAACGGAAGTCCCTGCGGGACATTGTGACAACATCGATCACAATTTCTTACAGGAGGCCTTCATGGGACGCGGCATTTTGCTCTGGTTGCTCGGTATTCCGATCCCGATCATCATTCTGATCATGCTGTTCGTACGGTAGGGGGCTTCCATGCAGTCCACCCTATCGGCTGTCGACGTTTCCACCTCAACAGAATCCTCCTCCACCGCCGTCAGTTGGGGACCGATCATCGCCGGTGCCTTCGCGGCTTCCACGTTGACCTTCATCCTCATGCTGCTCGGTTCGGGGCTGGGATTGACCATGGTGTCGCCATGGTCGGGATCCGGCGCGTCGGTAACCACCTTCGCGGCATCCACCGCCGTCTGGCTTGTCATCGTGCAATGGCTGTCCTCTGGTGTCGGAGGCTATCTTGCCGGGCGGCTGCGCACCAAATGGGTCGGCATCCACACCGATGAGGTCTATTTCCGGGACACCGCACACGGCTTTCTTGCCTGGGCGCTGGCCACTTTGCTCGTCGTCGGCGTGCTTGGCTCCGCCCTTTCCGCAGCGATCGGTTCAGGCGTGCAAGCGGTGTCCACCGTCGCGTCTGGCGCTGCCATGGGTGCATCGGCGGGGGCTTCGGCCAATGCCGGCAGCGCATCGGTCGACAATGCGACATCCTACCTTGTGGATTCACTGTTCCGTCCGGCCGATCCGGGCAGGCTGGCTGCCGCCAATCCGGACAGCGATACCGCCGCGACCGGGCAGGCCTCGCGCATCCTGATCGCCGGTGCGGCGGCAGGCGAGGTTTCGGCAGACGACAAGACCTACCTGTCGCAACTCGTCGCCGCCCGCACCGGTCTTTCGGAAGCAGATGCCAAGGCGCGGGTGGATGCGATCATCGCCAGGGCTCAGGACGCCAAGGTCAAGGCGCAGGAGGCTGCCGACACCGCCAGGAAGGCTGGCGCTACCTTTGCGCTCCTTGGTGCGCTGTCGCTGGCCATCGGCGCCTTCATCGCCAGTGCTGCCGCGGCCCTTGGGGGCAGGCAGCGCGACGATGAGGAAGCGGTTTTTCTCACCAGCCGCTGAAGCGGCTCAGCATTGAAAAGCAAAAGCCCGGCCTTGCGCCGGGCTTTTGTGTTTGGGTCAGTCGCGCCGTGGCGAAATCAGTGGTCCATCGCCTTGACGATCTCTTCGGTCATCTTCTTGGCGTCGCCGAGCAGCATCATGGTGCCGTCCTTGTAGAACAGCGTGTTGTCGATGCCGGCATAGCCGGAGCCGAGCGAGCGCTTGACGAACAGGCAGGTGCGGGCCTTGTCGACGTCGAGGATCGGCATGCCGTAGATCGGCGACGACTTGTCGTCGCGCGCGGACGGGTTGGTGACGTCGTTGGCGCCGATGACATAGGCGACATCGGCTTGCGCGAATTCCGAGTTGATGTCCTCGAGTTCGAACACTTCGTCGTAGGGCACATTGGCTTCGGCGAGCAGCACGTTCATGTGGCCGGGCATGCGGCCGGCGACCGGGTGGATCGCGTATTTGACGTCGACGCCATTAGCCTTGAGCTTGTCGGCTATTTCGCGCAGCGCATGCTGCGCCTGGGCAACCGCCATCCCGTAGCCCGGCACGATGATGACTTTTTGGGCGTTCATCATCAGATAGGCGGCGTCGTCGGCCGAGCCCTGCTTGACCGTGCGTTCGATGCCGTCATCGGCGGCCGCTGCAGTCTCCCCACCGAAGCCGCCGAGAATGACCGAGATGAAGCTTCGGTTCATGCCTTTGCACATGATGTAGGACAGGATCGCGCCGGATGAGCCGACCAGCGCACCGGTGATGATCAGCGCCAGATTGCCGAGCGTGAAGCCCAGCGCCGCCGCCGCCCAGCCCGAATAGGAATTGAGCATCGAGACGACGACCGGCATGTCGGCGCCGCCGATCGGGATGATCAGCAGGATGCCGAGCACCAGCGAGGCAGCGACAATCAGCCAGAAGACCAGCTTGGACTCGGTGGTGACCAGCAGCACGATCAGCACGACGAGCGCGATGGCAAGTGCCGCGTTGATGAAGTGGCGTCCACCGATCATGATCGGCTTGCCGGACATGCGGCCATCGAGCTTGAGGAAGGCGATGACCGAGCCGGTGAAAGTGATGGCTCCGATGGCGACGCCAAGGCTCATCTCGATCAGCGCCTGGGCATGGATGTCGCCATCCATGCCGATGCCGAAGCTTTCCGGCGCATAGATGGCGGCGGCCGCCACCATGACGGCAGCGAGGCCGACCAGCGAGTGGAAGGCGGCGACCAGCTGCGGCATCGAAGTCATGGCGATGCGGCGCGCGGTGACGGCGCCGACGCTGCCGCCAATGGCCAGGCCGAGCACGATCAGGCCGAAGCGGCCGGCCGAGGGGGTTGCCAGCGCCAGCGTGGTGGCGATGGCGATGCCCATGCCGATCATGCCGTAGAGATTGCCCTGGCGACTGGTGGTCGGATGCGACAGGCCGCGCAGCGCCATGATGAACAGGACGCCGGAGACCAGATAGAGGAAGGACGCGAAGTTGGCGTTCATGGCGCTCTACTTGTCCTTCTTCTTGTACATGGCCAGCATGCGCTGGGTGACGAGGAAGCCGCCGAAGATGTTGACCGACACCAGCATCAGCGCGACGAAGCCGAAGCCGGCGGCGACGCCGGAAGCAGCAATGCCGACGGCAAGCAGCGCGCCGACGACGATGACCGAAGAGATGGCGTTGGTGACGGCCATCAGCGGCGTGTGCAAAGCGGGGGTCACCGACCAGACGACATAGTAGCCGACGAAGATCGCCAGCACGAAGATGGCGAAGCGGAAGACGAAGGGATCGATGGCGCCGCCGGACAGCGCATGCGCAGCATCACCCGCCGCGTCGGCACCCCCAGGCGCGGTCGCCATGTTTTGCACCGCCAGCCGAACGGCGGCGGAGGCCTGGTCGAGCTGGTCAAGGGCTTTCTGCAGGGTCTGATCCATCACGCGATCCCTTTCGGCTTCGACGAGGGCGACTTGGATGCGGCCGGTTTCTTGGACGCGGCTTTCTTGGGCGAAGCGTCGGCGACCATGGTCTTGGCCGGGATCGCCGCCGGCTCGACATGGGGCTGCTGGTCAGCCTTCACGAATGCCGGATGAACCACCTTGCCGCCGTCGGTCAGCATCGTTGCCTTGACCAGATCGTCGTCGCGGTTGATGGCAAGCGTCTTGGTCGTCTTGTCGACCAGCGTTTCCAGGAAGGCAAACAGGTTTCTGGCATAAAGCAGCGAGGCCGACGCCGCGATGCGGCCAGGCACATTGAGATGGCCGACAATCTTGACGTTGTTGGCGGTGGTGACGACCTTGCCGGCTTCGGCGCCCTCGACATTGCCGCCGCGCTCAACCGCCAGATCGACGAGAACCGAACCCGGCTTCATCGAGGCGACCATCGCCGCCGATACCAGCTTGGGCGCCGGTCGGCCGGGAATAAGCGCGGTGGTGATAACGATATCCTGCTTGGCGATGTGCTCTGATGTGAGTGCCGCCTGCTTGGCCTGGTATTCCTTCGACATCTCCTTGGCGTAGCCGCCGGCTGTTTCGGCGGCCTTGAACTCGTCGTCCTCTACGGCGAGGAACTTTGCGCCGAGCGAGGCGACCTGTTCCTTGGCGGCGGGGCGAACGTCGGTGGCGGTGACGACCGCACCAAGACGACGTGCGGTGGCGATCGCCTGCAGGCCGGCGACTCCGACGCCCATGATGAAGACCTTCGCCGCCGGCACCGTGCCGGCCGCCGTCATCATCATCGGCAGCGCGCGATCATATTCCGAAGCCCCGTCGATCACCGCCTGATAGCCGGCCAAATTGGCCTGCGAGGACAAAACGTCCATCGACTGCGCGCGGGTGATGCGCGGCATGAATTCCATCGAAAAGGCGGTGACGCCGGCCTTGGCAAGGGCTGCCACGGCGGCATCGTTGCCGTAGGGATCCATGATGGCAATGACCGCTGTACCGGGTTTGTAGCTCTTCAGTTCGGCATCGCCGGGCCGACGCACCTTCAGCACGACATCGGCCTTGGCGACATCGGAAGCCTTGCCTAT
This sequence comes from Mesorhizobium sp. WSM4822, assembly GCF_055811155.1. Taxonomy (NCBI): domain Bacteria; kingdom Pseudomonadati; phylum Pseudomonadota; class Alphaproteobacteria; order Hyphomicrobiales; family Phyllobacteriaceae; genus Mesorhizobium; species Mesorhizobium sp. WSM4822. The sequence goes on from NZ_JBVVQM010000013.1 coordinate 133,108, forward strand.
GGCGGCGCCGGCGCTCGCATAGTCGGCATCGACGATGCGCGAATTCAGACCGGCACCGGCCTCGACGACGACGTCGAAGCCCAACGCCGCCAGCCGTTTCACCGTATCGGGCGAGGCCGCGACGCGCGGCTCGTTGGCATCGAGCTCACGAGGGATGAAAACCGTCTGTCCCACCGCATGATCCTTTCGGCCGGAAGCTATTTCCCGCAAGACGCCGGCCGGCCTCGCGGCGGCGCCGTGGACAAGGTGTCGGAAAATCTATCGGAGGATAAAGGCGCCGACGGCCATAATCAGCACGAACAGGATGGTCGCCGAGAAGAAGCCGCCCGCGAAGAAGCCGAAGGCCATCGCCAGAAGCAGGGCTCCGCAGAAAAGCGATCCGTATTTGGCCAGCGCGAGGAAGCCCGCATAGGTGCGGTCATGCTCGGCATAGTCCATCTTCGCGCCCAGTTCGACAGGACCGGTCGGCGAGTGATCAGCCATAGGAATACCCCTTCGAAGACATCTTTCAGGCACATAGCGAAAAGCCGGGCCGAGAGCAATGGCGCTATTGCCGCACAACAGCGGACAACTGCCTCAACGGAAACTTGAAGCCGGTGGCCAACGCGCCGGAGCCGAACTCAGTGCGTGATGCGGAAAGATGCCCCAGAAGCGGTTGAGGCGGACGGTTGCAATCCCTCAGCCGGCTAGATGCGGAAATAGCCCGAGCAACCCGACGACGATCAGGTAGAGCGCGACGATGTAGTTCAACAGCCTTGGCATGACCAGGATCAGCACGCCGGCGATCAGCGAGATAAGTGGGGTGAGCGCAAGTGTGGAAATGGTCATGACGGGTTCCTTTGGCATATCCGTGGATTCGGCGACCAATGGCGAGGACGACAAGGCGCCGAGCCATCAGAACGCGTATCCGGCCGGAAAGCTCCAGTGGTTCTGCGAAACGCCTAATCTCAGGCGGCTTCGCGAAAATATTTGGCAGTCGGCAGGATGGTCAGCGGCGCCAATTCTCCAGCACCAGGTGTCTCGAACAGCATACGCTGCTCCAGAGATGTGGATCGGAAGAATGGGAAGCGCGAGAACGACCGCTCGCGAATGGCAGCGACATTGGCGCGATAAAGCACGACCTTGTAGTTCAGGCCCGGATAGTCGCGCAGCTCGCCGATCTGCTCAGAACTGTAGATACGACGGTAGAAACCCGCATGTTCGGGCCGGATAGTCGAGAGACAGTAAGGTGCGTCGAAGTAGAAGCAGGCCATTCCGGCAAGGCGCAGCGTCAGGTAGGGGATCTGCGGATAGACCTTCGACCAGTCTGGGTCGGCAGCAAAGCGGCTCGGATCGGCAAAGTGCGCACCCGCAGCCAGCATCGGGCGCAGGATGTCGCCGTAGACAGTTGTAGACGGCGATTGTGGCGTGGCCCGGCAGGCATGATGAATGCGCACCGTGGAGACCAGGATGCCGTCAATATAGACGCCGAACTTGGAACAATTTTCAGCTTCGTCGAGCTCGTCATGCACAATATGTTCCGGATTTTCCGACACCATATCATTCAAGCGATAGGATTTGTAGCGTAACCTATAGATGTCTTCGAGATCCTCCCCCTTGTCGCAGCGGCGATATTCCGTCCGCTCAAGCATCGCTGAAACATTGCGGGCGAAACTCGACATGCTGTCGGGCGAATTTTCTTCACCCCCGCCCGCCACATGGCCAAGCGCTTCCAACTGCACATCCATACTCAAACCCTCGTAAGTTTCCGCCGCAGTTCAACCTACGACGGGACCCTGAGATGTAAAAGATGAAAATGGAGCACACGTCGTTTACCGATCATTAACGTTAACGATCCGTAAATTTTTATGAAAAGGCGACACTCTTCCCGGCACCGGTCAGCGGCGTGCGGCTCTCTTGGCTGTATTGATGTCCTTGGCGAAGGGCCATACCGTGTTCGACATGGTTTCGATGCCGGAAGCGCTGAGCGCCGAACCGAACAGGAACCCCTGGACAAGGTCGGGCTTGACCTGCAGCGCCAGTATCTTGAGCTGCTCGAAGGTCTCTACACCCTCGACGGTGACCGAAAGCCCCAGCGGCCGCGATAGGTTGACGATACCCTTGAGCAGCTCGAGCGAACGGGGGTTCTGGGTGACGTCCATCAGGAACGAGCGGTCGATCTTGATCTTGTCGAGCGGCAGTTTGTGCAGATAGCTCAGGCTCGAATAGCCGGTGCCGAAATCGTCGAGCGCGATGCGTACGCCGATCTGCTTCAGCTCCTCGATATACTGGCGCGTCAGCGACTTGTCGTCGAGCAGCGCCGTTTCGGTGACCTCGATCTCGAGCCGGGAGGCGGCGAGGCCGGAGCCGGCCAACGCATCGCGAACCTTCTGGATGACGTCGCGGTTGCGGAAATCCTTGGCCGAGAGATTGACCGAGACGCTGGTCTGGTCCGGCCATTTGGCGCATTCGGCGCAGGCTGCCTGCAGCACGAAGGTGCTGATCTCGGAAATGATGCCCATTTCCTCGGCCAAAGGAATGAAGATGCTGGGCGAGATCGGCCCGAGATCGGGATGATCCCACCGGCACAACGCCTCGCAGCTGGCGATACGCATGGTGCTCATCGCCACGATCGGCTGATAGACCACCCTCAAGCCCTTGCTTTCCACGGCTGTACGCAGGTCCGCCTTCATCAGCTGACGGTTGCGGAAGGCGGCATCCATCGAGGCTTCGAACAGCCGCCAGCTGTTCTTGCCGAGCTCCTTGGCCTTGTAGAGCGCCAGGTCCGCCTTGACGATCATGGCGTCGACATCGGTATCCTTGACCCGTGACAGCACCGCGCCGCCGCTGGCCTGAATGCGCAGCCCGTGACCGGCGACGTCGACTTCCCCTTGCAGGCCGGCGAAAATCTCGTCGAGCTGGCTGGTCAGATGGCTCTCATCCTCGACGCGGTCGAAGAAGATCATGAACTCGTCGCCACCGAAACGGCTGACCGTGATATCTTGCCTGGCAATGGCGGCAAGCCGCTCGGCAACGGCATAGATCAAGCCATCGCCGATCGGATGGCCAAGCGTGTCGTTGACGCTCTTGAAATCGTCGAGGTCGAGCACCGCAAGGCCGCAGAGACGATCGCGATCGCCTGATACCATGGCCTCGCCTACCAGTTCATGGAAATAGGCGCGGTTGGGCAGGCCGGTGAGGTTGTCGTAACGTGCCATGAAGCGGATCTTGTCTTCCGCCTCGACACGGGCGGTGACGTCCTCGAAGGTGATGACGCCCAGTTCCTGGCTGCCTTCGCGAGCCGAGAACTCGTAATGCTGGCCGTTGGCGAGGGAAACCAGCACCTTGCGGTCGCGGCCCTCGCGCAGGGCACGCGTCAGCTGGGCCTCGATGTAGCGGCAATCCTTGGGCGCCAGCATGCCGCCGGCGACACCGCGCATCAACAGACCATGGATCGACCGGCCGAGCAGCGCGTCGGGCGACTTGAGCGACATCAGATGCGCCGCCTCGGCATTGGCCACCGCGACGCGGCCGTCCGGGCCGAGCATGACAAGGCCGTGCGACATGGTGTTGAGCGCTCGGTTGAAGCGCTGGGCGATGCGATTGGCCTTCTTTTCCTCGGACAGGGCGGCGAAAAGCACCTCGCGGACCAGATCGGCGAAGCGCTTGATAGCAAAAAGAAATGGCGCCGAAAGCAGGCCGAGAATGAAGTGATAGGGATCGCCCCGCAGGATGAAGCCCAGCGAGATCGGCCAAGTCATGGTCATAATGAAGATCACGACCATCCTGGGCGAACCATAGTTGCGGCCAGCAATAGACGTGGCGGAGGCAAGCGTCACGCAGACGGCAGCTATTTCCGCGAACGGGTCATAGGCAAGATAGATGCCGACAAAGCAGAAGGCGCCAAGCATGAAGCCATGCATCGAGCCGTACAGTATGTAGTCGTTCTCGCGGCGACGCGCCTCTTCCCAATTTTGAGGCGAAGGAGCGTGGCGATATTTCCTGATGTTGCGAAGACGAAGGAAGGCGACAGCCAGCAGTCCGAGGGTGACGGCGAGATAGGCCGGATCCATGGTTTTCCAGTAAACCAGCACGACCAGCAGGGTTTGGGCAAAGAATCCTATCGAAAGCGTCAACCCGTCGCGAAACAAGGTTTCCACGAACGGAATGTAGACGTCGACCGGAATCTCGTTCTTCTTTATCAGATTCAACGCCTGAATCCCAACCCTGGGGAGCCAAGCAGTGCCACATCCGCCTTAAGAAAGATTTAGAGAGGCCCCGCCGCTCCTGCCGTCAAGCCGGGTGACGTTACGGAAAGCAAGGAAACTGTCGTTCAGGTAAACAAGGCGTATCGATCATTCCGCGGCCTGAAGTTTCGGCCGCGCCAGCGTACTCGACAGGCGTTCGAGCAGCCTTTGGCGTTCGCTCGAGGCCTTGTCGGCGCTGGCTCGACGGACGTGACCATAGCCGCGAATCAGGGCCGGCACCGAGGCCAGCGCAACCGCCGCATCGACCCTGGCCGGGGCCAGCGATCCGGCGATGAGCTCCAGATCCGCCTCATACTGCGCCAGGAGCCGCCGCTCCATGCGCCGTTCGGCGGTATAGCCGAACAGGTCGAAGGCGGTGCCGCGCAGGCCCTTCATCGCCGACAGCAGGCGAAAACCCTTCATCATCCACGGGCCGAAGCTCGATTTCCTAGGGCTTCCGTCATTGCCGCGACGGCCCATGATCGGCGGCGCGAGGTGGAATTCGAGCTTTTCGTAGCTCTGGAACTGTTTTCCAAGTTCGGCGACGAAAGAGCCGTCCGTGTAAAGACGCGCCACCTCGTATTCGTCCTTGATCGCCATCAGCTTGAACAGGTTCCTGGCGGCGGCCTGCGATACCGTGGTCGACCCAGGTACGGCCTTCGCTTCGGCGGCGCGCAAAACGGCAAGTTTTTCGGCATAACGCCTGCCATAGGCGGCGTTCTGATAGGCTGTCAGGAAGGCGACGCGGCGGGCGATGATATCGTCCAGTGTCTCGGCGACATCCGTGCCCGGGCCGGCCTTTCCAGCCACGGCTGGACCCGGCTGGGCAACGAGGCCGCGCACGAATTCCGGCTGATGGGCAGCGCGACGTCCCCAGCGGAACGCGGCAACGTTCATCGCCACGGCTTCGCCATTGAGCTCGATCGCCTTCTCGACCGCCTCGGCGGACAGCGGCAGGCCGCCATGCTGGAAGGCAAAGCCGAGCATGAACATGTTGGCGCCGAGCGAATTGCCGAAAAGTGCCGTGGCGGTGCGGGTGGCGTCGAAGAAATGCGCCTTGTCGTCGCCCGCGGCCGCGCGGATCGCCTTCTTCAGGCGGCCTATCGGCAACGAGAAATCCGCCGAGCGGGCAAATTCGCCAGGCATGATCTCGGCGGTGTTGGCGACGAAGATGGTGTGGCCCTCGCGCACCGCGGTCAGCACCTTCTTGGCGCCCGAAACGACGAGATCGCAGCCAAGCACCAGATCGGCCTTGCCGGCCGAGACGCGGATGGCATGGATGTCGTCCGGCGTGCGGGCGATGCGGACATGCGTGAACACCGAGCCACCCTTCTGGGCGAGGCCGGCCATGTCGATCATGCCGCAGCCTTTGTCCTCGAGATGCGCCGCCATGCCGAGCACCGCACCGACGGTGACGACGCCGGTGCCGCCGACGCCGTCGATGATCGCCGCCCAGCCCTGCTCGCCAAGCGGGAATTGCGCCGGCACGGGCACGCCTTCCAGCGGATCGGCCTTGCCGGCAAGGCCCTCGGCCTTGCGGATCTTGGCGCCGTGCACAGTGACGAAGGAGGGGCAGAAGCCGTTGACGCAGGAGAAATCCTTGTTGCAGCTCGACTGGTCGATCTTGCGCTTGCGGCCGAATTCGGTCTCGACCGGCTGGATCGAGACGCAGTTCGACTGCACGCCGCAATCGCCGCAGCCCTCGCAGACCAGCTCGTTGATGAAGACCCGCTTGTCGGGATCGGGGAAGGTGCCGCGCTTGCGGCGGCGGCGTTTTTCGGCGGCGCAGGTCTGGTCGTAGAGCAGCACGGAGACGCCTTTGACATCGCGCAGCTCGCGCTGGACGAGATCGAGGTCGTCGCGGTGATGGATGGTGGCGCCGGCCGGGAATTCGGCCTTGCCGGCATATTTGCCGGGCTCATCTGTGACGATGGCGATGCGGTCGACGCCTTCGGCGCGCACCTGCCTGGCGATCATGTCGACGGTCAGGCCGCCTTCGTGCGGCTGGCCGCCGGTCATGGCGACGGCGTCATTGTAGAGTATCTTGTAGGTGATGTTGGCATCGCTCGACAGCGCGAAGCGGATCGCCAGCGTACCGGAATGGTTGTAGGTGCCGTCGCCGAGATTCTGGAAGATGTGCTCGCGCTTGGAGAACGGCGCCTGGCCGACCCATTGCGCGCCCTCGCCGCCCATGGCCGTGAAACCGACGGTGTTGCGGTCCATCCACAGCGCCATGAAGTGGCAGCCGATGCCGGCCGCGGCGATAGAGCCGTCCGGCACCTTGGTGGACGAATTATGCGGGCAACCGGAACAGAAGAACGGTGTGCGCGAGCCGATGTCGGTGGCCTCGGTGAGCATTGCCTGGAACTGGCGCAGCTTCGCCACCCGCGCCGAAATCTCTTCGGACGGGCCGATGGTCCTGACGATCCTCTCGCCAAGCGCAATGGCGATCTCGTTGGGATCGAGCGCGCCCTTGGCCGGAAACAGCCAGTCGCCGCGCTCGTCCTTCTTGCCGATAATGACCGGTTGGGTGGCAGTGCCATAAAGGCTTTCGCGCAGCTGCACTTCGATCAGCGAGCGCTTCTCCTCGACGACGACAATGGTGTCGAGGCCGCGGGCGAAATCGGCGATGTGATGCAGGTCGAGCGGCCAGGGGCAGCCGACCTTGAACAGCCGCACGCCGATGCGGTTGGCGGCCGCCTCGTCGATGCCGATGTCCTCCAGCGCCTGACGGACATCGAGATAGCTCTTGCCCAGCGTGATGATGCCGATCTTCGGGTTGCGGCCGCCCGAATAGACGATGCGGTTCAGCCCGTTGGCAAGGATGAAGGCGGAAGCCGCGGCGCGCTTGTGCTCATGCAGCCGCTCCTCCTGACCGAGCATATCGATCTCGTGGCGAATGTTGAGACCGCCTGATGGCATGTCGAAATCCGGCACGACGATGTTCAGCCGCTCGAGCGAGGCATCGACCGAGGCCGTCGATTCGATGTTGTCCTTGACGCATTTGATCGCCGCCCAGGTACCGGCAAAGCGCGACATGGCAAAGCCGTAGAGCCCGTAATCGATGATCTCCTGGACACCGGCGGGATTGAGGATCGGCACCATCGTGTCGACGAACAGGAATTCGGTGGCGTGCGCATTGGTCGAGGATTCGGCCATATGGTCATCGCCCATCAGCGCAAGCACGCCGCCATGCTTCGACGATCCGGCGAGGTTGGCGTGGCGGAACACGTCGCCTGAGCGATCGACACCCGGTCCCTTGCCGTACCAGACCGAAAAGACGCCGTCATGAGTGCCCTCGCCCAGCAGTTCCGTCTGCTGCGTTCCCCAGCAAGCGGTGGCGGCAAGCTCCTCGTTGAGACCCGGCTGGAAGACGATGTCAGCCTGGGCGAGCTGTTTCTTCGCCTTCCAAAGCTGCATGTCGAGGCCGCCGAGCGGCGAACCGCGATAGCCGGAGACGAAGCCGGCCGTGTTCAGGCCGGCGCGGCGATCACGCTCGCGCTGCATCAGCAGCATGCGAATGACCGCCTGCGCGCCAGACGGGAAGATGCGCTCCTTTGCGAGATCGAACTTGTCGTCGAGCGCGACGTCGTGCAGCGTCATCAGGCATTTCCTCTGCGGAGGCCACGCGGGGCAGGCAGCCAACGTCGGGGTCGGATGACGCATCCTTTCTCCCCTTGCAAGGCAGGTCAAACAAAATCGCAGATGCCAGGCAACGCGCAACGAACAGTCCGCGGCCATCCTGAATCGGGTATGAAACCGGTCCGCGGATATTGCCCGGCGCACGAAAATTTCAGCTGCGGCCCGGATGGCCACGACGCGTCAGCCGCCCTTCGAGCAATCCGGCTTCGGTTCGCCCGGCAGCTTGCCGTCGGGATGGCCGACGAGATCGGGATTGGCGGTGTAGAGCTGGTCGATGACCAGCGGCCGGTCGGGCAGGATCGACTGGTCTTCCGTCGACATCAGCGTGGTGTCGATCTTCTGCAGGACCGCGCCGTCGGCGCCTTTGATGCTGATGGCAATCGCATAGGGCTTGTTCTTGACGACGCAGGTCAGTGTCGGACTCTCCAGCGTCACCTTGTCGAGCTTCGGCCAGACCTTCTGCTCGACCACCAGAGGCGCGCCGCCGGCGGGATCCTGGAAGCTGGCGACCGCGACCTGGCCCTCTCCCATCGGCTTCAGCGGCCGCAGGGTCACGACATAAGTCGCCCTTGCGAGGCGGTAGTTGAAGACGAATATCTTACCGGAAATCTCGAACAGCTTGCCTTCGTCATTGCCGGTATCGCGGCAGGCGCCGAGCGCAACGGCCGCGATGAGTGCCACGCCGACAAGGATCGAACGGGAAAGGCCGCTACGCATTCCTGACCTCATTTTCCGCCATGCGACGGCGACGATAGTGACGGCTTGCCTTCTGCCTGTTGCCACACACCGCCATGTCGCACCAAAGGCGGCTGGAATTGCGGCTTCTGTCGACGAACAGCCAGGTGCAATTGGGACAGATCCTGAGCCTCGCGACGGTGTCGTCGCGCAGAAGCGACAACGCCGAAACCGCCAGTGCCACCTCGAAGGCGATCGGCGTCAGGGGATCACCGAACGGCCTCCCCGGCGCACCGATCTCGGTCCGGCTGCCGGCAAGGCCATCGGCGCAAGCTCTCAGGAATCCAGGCAGATCAGTGGTGGCAACCGCGCCCTTCGACGCCGCTCCACGAAACAGCCGGTCGGTCGCCTCGCGGATCGACAGCACGACGGGTGCGATCGCCACCGCCGAGGATACCGCCAATGGCCTATCGCCAAGTTCGGCAGCGCGAAAGCGGCTCGCCGCATCGGCGAAGCGGGCAATCTCGGCCGGATCGTCGAAGCGATCGAAGGTTCGCCCCGGATCGCCGCGCAGCACGACGGTGTTCGCTGTGTCGAGCGCAAGCAGGCCGCCGGTGAAGCGGTGCGGGGTCCAGGATACCGTCATGGCGAAAATCTAACCCATAAATCGTATTTGACAAGTTAGATTCAGCGATGCACCCTCACTCTGGGCTGCGGTGATCTTCGCAGCCTTTTGAGCCTGTCGTTGGCCAGGACCGCTTCGCACTTTTGGGCGGCATGCTTCGAGGTTTTGCATGCTCTATTTCTTCCAGCAGGTGCTGAACGGGCTGCATTCGGGCGCGCTTTATGCGCTGCTCGCCTTTGGCTATGTGCTGACCAACGGCATCCTGCACCGCACCAATCTCGCCTATGGCGCGTTGTTCGCCTTTTGCGGCCAGACGATGATCCTGACCGCGGCCTTCGGCTATCAGGTGCTGTGGCTGACGCTGCTGGCGGCGGTGGCGCTCGGCGTCGTCGCTGCGTTCCTCTATGCCGCGCTGATCAGCCACGTGCTGTCGCGCAGTGTCTTCGAACCTTTGGCCGATCGCACGCCCAATGCAATCGTGGTGACGACGCTCGGCATCCTGCTGCTGCTGTCCGAAGCGAGCCGTATCGCCGCCGACACGCATGATCTGTGGCTGCCGCCGATGCTGGCGCAGCCTATCGTTTTCGCGCAGGGCGCCACCTTCAAGGCAACGCTGACGCTCATCCAGATCATCGACTGCGCCGTGGTGGTGGCGGCAATCGCGCTGGCCAGCCGGGCCTTTGCCCGGTCGAGCTTCGGACGGCGCTGGCGCGCCGTCTCCGACGACCCCAAGGCAGCCGCGATGTGCGGCGTCGACGTGCGCGCGGTGTTCCGGCGCGCGGTGCTGTTCGGCGGCTTCTGCGCCGCACTGGCCGGTGTCATGGCCGGGCTTTATTACGGCAATGTCAGCTTCGGCTCGGGCCTCGTCTACGGCCTGAAAATCCTGTTCGTGACGGCGGTCGGCGGCTATCTCTCGCCATTGCGCGCGGCGCTCGGCGCGGCCGCCTTCGGCATGGCCGAATCGCTGTGGGCCGGCTATTTCCCGGTCGAATGGCGCGATGCGTGGATGTATCTGTTCCTGGTCACGACGCTGATCCTGATCGGCGCCGGCCGCGACACCGGCAAAATCGCCTGAAACGTCAGACTTTGGTTGCATGACGCCAGGGCAGATCGCCGGTATTGGGCACTGTCTGCCATGCGATGATATTTGCTCCCTCTATCCTTGTTGACCCGTCAGTCCACGCGCGGCATACCGTTGGACCACGCGGCGTGACGGACAAAAGGGGGAAGCCGGCACGCCTCCGGTACAAGGGAGGAATGCATGGCAGGGCTTCTTGCTCTATCCAGGACAATTGATCGCGCCAACGAATTCATCGGCAAGTGGATATCGTGGCTGATCCTGCTGGCGATCCTGGTGAGCGCCGCCAACGCCATTATCCGCAAGGTGTTCGACATATCCTCGAACGCCTGGCTCGAGCTGCAATGGTATCTGTTCGGCGCCGCCTTCATGCTGGCCGCCGCCTATACGCTGAAGCAGAACGAGCATATCCGCATCGACGTCGTCTACGGCCTGTTTTCACGCCGCGTGCAGCACTGGATCGACCTGCTCGGGCATGTCTTCTTCCTGATGCCGTTCGTGACGCTGATGGTGATCTATTTCGTGCCCTATGTGTCGCTGTCGTTCCGCAGCGGCGAGATGTCCAACAATTCCGGCGGCCTGATCATCTGGCCGGCCAAGGCCATCCTGCTCGTCGGTTTTTTCCTGCTCGCGCTCCAGGGCATCTCCGAGATCATCAAGAAGATCGCCATCATGCGCGGCGACATGGACGACCCCAATCCCTTCATATCGGTGCATGAGCAGGCCGAACTCGAAGCCAAGGCGCTGGCCGACGAGGTGCGTTCGTGATGGAGTTCATCGCGCAGAACATGGCGCCGATCATGTTCGCCTCGCTGATCATTTTCCTGCTGATCGGCTACCCCGTCGCTTTTTCCTTGGCCGCCAACGGCTTGATGTTCTTCTTCATCGGCGTGCTGCTGTCGCCTTATTCCGGAGGATCGATCAACCTCGCCTGGCCGCTCCTGCACGCATTGCCGGATAATTTCTACGGCAGCCGAGTGATGTCGAACGACACGCTGCTGGCCATCCCGTTCTTCACCTTCATGGGCATCGTGCTCGAGCGATCGGGCATGGCCGAAGACCTGCTCGACACGATCGGTCAGCTGTTCGGGCCAATCCGCGGCGGCCTTGCCTATGCGGTGATCTTCGTCGGCGCGCTTTTGGCTGCGACCACCGGCGTGGTGGCGGCTTCCGTCATCGCCATGGGCCTGATCTCGCTGCCGATCATGCTGCGCTATGGCTATGACCGCCGGCTCGCATCCGGTGTCATTGCCGCCTCCGGCACGCTTGCCCAGATCATCCCGCCGTCGCTGGTGCTGATCGTGCTTGCCGACCAGCTCGGCCGCTCGGTCGGCGATATGTACGCGGGCGCGCTGATCCCGGGCCTCGTGCTCACCGGCCTCTATATGTCCTATATCCTGATCATGTCGATCATCCGGCCGAACTCGATGCCGGCGCTGCCGCTAGAGGCTCGTACACTCGGCCATGGCGTGATGTCGCTGCTGGTGGCTTTGCTGGTCACATCAGCGGTTTCCTATGCAGTATATCGTTATCTGGCGCCGGCGCATGGCGACAACGCCGACATTCTCGGCGCGACCGCCGGGGTGCTGTTCATCTACATCGTGGCCATTGCCGACAAGCGCCTGAACTTCAACATGATGTCCAGGCTGGCACAGCAGGTGATCATCGTGCTGATCCCGCCACTGGCGCTGATCTTCCTGGTGCTGGGCACCATCTTCCTGGGCATCGCCACGCCGACCGAAGGCGGCGCCATGGGTTCCGTCGGCGCCTTGTTCATGGCGGCGGCAAAGGGGCGCTTGTCGCTGGACGTCGTCAAGCAGGCACTGGCCTCGACGACAAGGCTTTCGTCCTTCGTGCTGTTCATCCTTATCGGCGCACGGGTGTTCTCACTGACCTTCTACGGCGTCAACGGCCACATCTGGGTCGAGCACCTTTTGACGTCGCTGCCGGGCGGCGAGGTCGGCTTCCTGATCGGCGTCAACATGCTCGTCTTCTTCCTCGCCTTCTTCCTCGACTTCTTCGAATTGGCGTTCATCATCGTACCGCTGCTGGCGCCCGCCGCCGACAAGCTCGGCATCGACCTGATCTGGTTCGGCGTGCTCCTGGGCGTCAACATGCAGACCAGCTTCATGCACCCGCCCTTCGGCTTCGCGCTGTTCTACCTGCGTTCGGTGGCCGCGCGCGTGCCCTATCTCGATCGTCTCACCGGCAAACAAATCGCGCCGGTGACCACCGGACAGATCTATTGGGGCGCGGTGCCCTTTGTCTGCATCCAGGTGATCATGATCGGGTTGACCATCGCCTTTCCGCAAATGGTGATGCACTACAAGGGAACGACCGTCGATCCGGGCACCATCGACTACAAGGTACCGGAGGTGCCCGGCCTGTCACCGCTCGGCACACCGCCGGCGGATGGAGCGGCGCCCGCTGGCGGCGGCACGGCGCCGGCAGCTCCTGACCTTTCGCAACCGCCCAGTTTCGGCGATCCGGCACCGGCAAAGCCGGCAGCGCCACAGCCCGACCTGTCGCAACCGCCAAGCTTCAACTGAACCGGCATGGTCAAGACCATGAAAGCAGTGCGGCTGGAAGCGGTGGGCGGCATCACGCTGCGCGACGTCGACATGCCCGACATCGGTGCGGATGAGCTGCTGGTGCGCGTCGAAGCCTGCGGCGTCTGCGGCACGGATCGGCATCTGTTTCACGGCGAATTTCCGTGCACGCCGCCGGTGACGCCCGGGCATGAGTTTTCCGGTATCGTCGAGGCGATGGGAAAATCGGTCTCGGGTTTTGCCATCGGCGATCGTGTCACCGGCGACCCCAACATCGCCTGCGGGCGCTGCGCGCGTTGTCACGCGGGACAAGTCAATCTCTGCAGCAATCTGCGCGCCATCGGCATTCATCGCGACGGCGGCTTTGCAGAATATCTTGCCTTGCCGCAGAAGCAGGCTTTCGTGCTGCCTGCGAGCCTCGATCCCATGCACGGTGCGTTTTGCGAGCCGCTGGGCTGTTGCCTGCACGGCGTCGACCTTGCCAGGGTCAAGCCGGGCAGCTCCGTGGTCGTGCTTGGCGGCGGCGTGATCGGCCTGCTCACCGTGCAGCTGGCAAGATTGGCGGGAGCCACGACCATCATCCTGTCGACCAGGCAAGCTTCGCGGCGCGCGCTCGCCGAGGACCTCGGCGCGACAATGACGGTCGATCCGACAGCCACCGATGTCATCGATGCGATCGCCGGACCGGCGGGGCTGATGCCAGGCGGTGTCGACGTCGTCTTCGAATGTGCGGGCGTGCGAGAGACCGTCGAGCAGTCGATGCGGGTGGCCCGCGCCGGTGGCACGATCGTCATCCTCGGCGTAACGCCGCAAGGCATGAAGGCGGAATTCGAGCCCTTCGACCTGTTGTTCCGGGAACTGAAGGTGCTGGGTTCCTTCCTCAATCCCTACACCCATCGCCGCGCCGCCGAAATCATCGCTTCCGGTACGATCGAGATCGACAGGCTGATCTCCAGGCAGGTATCGCTTGAAGAAGCGCCAGCGGTGATCGCCAATCCGCCGGCGCCCGGCGAGGTCAAGGTTCTGGTGGTGCCGCGCCGAGGCTGAACCGCCGGCTTCGCCTCCCGGACATACAGAAAAGCTCCCTGAGCGGGTTCCGCCCAGAGAGCTTTTGAGCAGAAGTCCGGCCGACTACAGCTTGCCGTTGCGCTGCTGGACCATCATGAAGGTGTCGTAATTGTATTCAGCCACCTGCGCCCAGAGATAATGCTCCTTGCGGAAGCCCTTGATCGATTCCCAGATCTTCTTGAACGGGGCGTTGGAGGCTTCCATTTCGGTGTAGACCTCGTTGGCCTTTTCGAAGCAGGCGGCCATGATCTCCTGGCTGAACGGGCGCAGTTTCGCGCCGCCGGCCACCAGCCGCTTCACCGCCGCAGGGTTCAGATAATCGTATTTCTGCAGCATGTTGGCGTCGGCCGCCTGCGCGGCAGTGCGCAGCAGCGACTTGTACGTCGGCGAAAGTTCTTCGTACTTCGCCTTGTTGAACATCAGGTGGACGGTCGGACCGCCCTCCCACCAGCCGGGATAGTAATAATAGGGCGCGACCTTGTAGAAGCCGAGCTTCTCGTCGTCATAGGGCCCAACCCATTCGGCCGCGTCGATGGTGCCTTTCTCCAGCGCGGGATAGATATCACCGCCGGCGATCTGCTGCGGCACGACGCCGAGTTTCTGCACCACCTTGCCGGCAAAACCGCCGATTCGCATCTTGAGGCCGGAAAGGTCGGCCACCGTGTTGATTTCCTTGCGGAACCAGCCGCCCATCTGCACGCCGGTGTTGCCGCCCGGCAGGCCGAAAAGGCCCTGCGTGGCGAGAAACTCGTTGAACAGGTCGATGCCGCCGCCGTGGTAATGCCACGCATTCATGCCGCGTGCGTTGAGCGAAAAGGGAACCGCCGCACCGAGCGCCCATGTCGGGTCCTTGCCCCAGTAATAATATGCCACCGTATGGCAGGCCTCGACCGTGCCGGCCGTGGCGGCGTCGGCGGCCTGCAGGCCAGGCACCAGCTCGCCGGCAGCAAAAACCTGGATCTGGAAATTGCCGTCGGTGGCTTCCGACAGCATCTTCGAGAACACCTCGGCGCCGCCATAGATGGTGTCGAGCGACTTCGGGAAGGACGACGCCAGCCGCCATGTCACCTTGGGATTGGACTGCGCGATTGCAGGCGCCGCCAGCGTGGCCGCCGCGGCCGCGGCACCTACGCCGGTGGCACCGGCCTTGCGAATGAATGAACGACGATCCATGAAGTTCCTCCCTTTTGGATCAACAGGCCGACGCCAGGAAATCCTCGGTTTCCGTGTCGGTTCGTTCGAGACAATACACAGGCAAGAAGTCGAGTCCAGCAGGCCGGCCCGATTTGACGGCGAAGCCCGGCTGCCCTGCAACTATAGTCTAACAGGCCATTTCGTGGCCCATGCGACACGTTGAAACTTGGCATGGAAAAATGCCCGGCGATGGCCTATTTTGCAGGCAGGACATCCTTGCCCAGATGGAACATAGAGCCAAAATGCACCAGCCGCTCGTCGCCATATCGACCGACGTCCGTCAGTTCGACAACTACACCTGGCATGCAGCCCCACAACAATATCTGGAAGCGGCGATCACCGGCGCCGGCGTGTTCCCGGTGCTGGTGCCATCGTTCGGCGATCGGCTCGATTTCGACGAACTTCTATCGTCGGTCGACGGCGTCATGGTCACCGGCTCGAAATCCAATGTGCACCCCTCGCTCTATGGCGGCGACGCCAGCGAAGCCAATGGCCCCTATGATCCGGCGCGCGACGCCACGACGCTGCCGCTGATCCGCCGGGCGATCGAACGCGGCGTGCCGCTACTCGCCATCTGCCGCGGCATCCAGGAATTGAACGTGGCGTTGGGCGGCACGCTCGGCGCCGAGATCCAGGAGCGCGAGGGCTCGCTCGACCACCGCGCGCCGGTGAGCGACAAGCAGGACGAACGCTTCGCCATCCATCAGACCATTTCGATCAAACCTGACAGTTGCCTGGCCGGCGTGTTCGGTGCCGGCGACATCAAGGTCAATTCGCTGCACCGCCAGGCAATCGACCGGCTCGGCTCGAAGCTGCAGGTCGAGGCCGTCGCCACCGATGGCACGGTCGAGGCGGTTTCGGTGCGCGACGCCCGCGCCTTCGCCGTCGGCGTGCAATGGCACCCGGAATACTGGGTCAAGTCGGACAGCAATTCGGTGAAAATATTCCGTGCCTTCGGCGATGCTGTTCGGCTGCACGCCGCAGCGAAGGCCGGCGCGCGGGCCGCGGCGGAATAATCAGTCGCCAGATTTTTTGTCACCGGTGGCCGCCAGCGACAGCAATGGTAGCGCCGGGGCATAGGATTCGTAGCCGTCGCCATCGGCAGCCGCGAAGGTGACGATCGGATCGGTGCCATTGGCGCTGAAGGCGACCGTGCCATCGTTTTGCTCGCGCCAGAACTTCGCCTGCTCTATGCCCGGCAAGAGCCGGCGGCATTTGGGAGCAACGGTGAGCAGCGACAAACCGTCCGAAATTTCGGCCCCGCGGCTGACTGCACAGACCGCCTCATCGCCATTGGCGACCAGCCTGTAGCTGTTGGACGGGGCGGCCTCGTTGGCCACGCTTTCACGGCTGCCGCCATGAAACAGCTGGATGCCACCAAACAGCGCCGCGGCAGCGATCAATGCGGAAAGTGCTTTCATCATTCTTCATCCACGTACACGGACAGGTTGAACAATGATTCCAAAGCGTTAAGCTGACGTTAATAAGTGTGGCAGCGCCGCTCCTGATATCAACGGATGTCGACGACGAAAGCGTCGGCCTATTGCGGGACTGCTAACGAATAGCGATCTGAAAGGAGCTTGAAGAGCCACTCCCGCTCAACATCGGTGGCGGCTGAGGCAAGTTCGACCCTCTGGGCACCCGCGTCGACTGTCAGGCGGTTGCATGTATCGCCCTCGCGTAGTTTCAGCGATTTGAGCTGCGTCCGATCGATCTTGAGTTCGGTTCGTTTCGTCATCAAAGAGGGCCATGCCGGGAAGGACCTGGAGCTAGGCATCTTGAACGGGGGAACTCCCGGATCATAGACGAGCCCAGCAACCTCCAGCTTCATCATTTCAGGCACGGATCTCTGGAAAACGCGACGAACCATCAGCACCGCAAGGAGGCCCCCGATCGTCCAGGCACAAAGCCAGAATACGAGAAATGCCGTTCCTCCGCCAACCGGCATCGTCATGATCTGGTGAGCGGCGGAAATCTCTCCGAAAGCCCAGCCGCCAAGCCAGAAAAGCATGAAGACGCCTACCATATAGGTGGCGGCGGGCGGTTTTGGGTACGGGATCGAAACGACCTGCTCCCGGCCACTGGTTGCGACCGAGATAGTGGAATTTTCGGGCGGCTTCAAAGCCATCGGATTTGCCTTTTGGCTAGCCTCGACCCTTCACATGCGCCGTCTCGGGCACCGGGGTCAGCGGACGGCGTTCGGTGAACCAGGACACCAGATTGTCGACGCACAGATCCGCCATGGCGCGGCGGGTGTGGTCCGAGGCCGAGCCGACATGCGGCAGCAGCGAGGTGTTGGGCGCGTCGAGCAGCGCCTTGGGCACATTCGGTTCGTCGGCAAAGACATCGAGGCCGGCGGCGGCGATGGTGCCGTTGGCGAGTGCTGCCGCGAGCGCCGCCTCGTCAACCGTGCTGCCGCGGCCGATGTTGACGAAGACGCCGTTGGCGCCAAGCGCCGACAGGATCTCGGCATTGACCGCCTTCTCCGTCGAGGCGCCCCCCGGCGCGACCGAAATCAGCGTATCGACGGCTTCTGCAAGCCCTTTCAGGGTCGCATGGTACTGGTAGGGAAGACCTTCGACACGGCGCCGGTTGTGGTAGGCGACCGGCAAGCCAAAAGCTTCCAGACGCCGGGCGATGGCCTGCCCGATGCGGCCCATGCCGAAAATGCCCACACTGCGCCCGCGCAAGGTCAGCCGGCTCAGCGGATAGTTGCCCTTGCGCACCCAGCTGCCGTCGCGCAGCCAGGTTTCAGCACGCGGCAGATCGCGGATGGTGTTGATCAACAGCCCGATCGTGGTGTCGGCGACCTCCTCGGTCAACACGTCGGGCGTGTTGGTGACCATGATGTTCTTTGCCCGGGCATGCCCGACATCGACCGAATCATAGCCGACGCCGAAGGAGGCGATGAGTTCGAGGTTGGGCAATGCATCCATCATCGCCGCGTTGATGCCGGCGAACGAAGCGATGCCGCGCACATCACTGCGCATCTCGTCAGTGACGAGCGCCGGATCGGCGCGTTCGATTCTGACACGCCTGAATGTGCGGTTGATGCGGTCGACCGCATGGTCGTTGAAATCGCCCGGCACCAGGATGGCGACGGTCTGCAACTGTTCGGCCTTGGTCATGCACGCTCCACCGGCTTGCCGGTCGACTGACGCACATGCAGTTCCGGCTTGATCAATTCCTGCGAGGGTCGCACCGTCTGGCCGTTGAGCTTGTCGAGCAGCGCGCTCGCGGCGCGGCGGCCAACCTCGCGCTGGCCATTCCAGACAGTGGTCAGAGCCGGCGTCGCGATCGCCGCCTCTTCGAGGTCGTCATAGCCGGTAACCGAGATGTCGACGCCGGGCACAAGGCCGGCACGGGCGATGCCGTTCATCAGGCCGATGGCGACAAGGTCGTTCCAGCAGCATGCCGCCGTCGGTCTGTCCTTCAGCGCCAGGAACTGCCCGGCGGCCTCGAAGCCGGCCTGCTTGGTGCGCGGGCCGGCGATGCGCCATGACGGCCTGACTTCCAGCCCGGCCGCGTCCATCGCGTTGACATAGCCCTGGTAGCGGTCACGGCCGGTCGAGGTCTGGTCGGTGCCGCCGATCATGGCGATGCGCTTGTGGCCGAGCGAGATCAGATGGTTGGTGGCGAGGCCTGTTCCATAGGAGTCGTCGCCGCGAAAGACCGGCACGTCGGCACCCTCGACGGTGCGCGCGATCAGCACGGCCGGCAGGCCGTTCTCCTCGGCCATCACGATGTCGGAAGCCGGCGTGCCGATGGCCGGCGACATGATGACGCCGTCGGCGCCGAGCTGCAAAAGCGTATCGATGAAGGTGCGCTGCTTTTCGAGCTGATCATAATGATTGGACAGGATGAAGGTCTGCCGGCTGCGGTCGAGTTCGCTTTCGATCGAGCGCAGGATCTCGGCGAAGAACGGGTTCATGATGTCGTGGACGACGACGCCGACAATGCCGGAACGCGAGGTGCGCAGGCTGGCGGCGCGACGGTTGTAGATATAGCCGATGGCGCGGGCATGTTCCTTGATGCGGTCGCGGGTGGTGCCGGCAACCAGAGGGCTGTCGCGCAGTGCCAGCGAGACCGTGGCCGTGGACACGCCGAGCGCATCCGCGATCGTCGAAAGCTTGATTTTTTGTGCCAGCGACGTGTGCTCCCCGGACCTGAATTCCAGACCTAAACTGTTTAAAGGCGGCGTTATGCCACTGATCGGGGGCAAATCAAAGTTTTTTTGCCAACGCTTCAGCCTCGACATCCGAGGCCGCGCGGCTCCGCAGCCGAAGCCTATGCTCGCGGTGGACGATGTAGAGGCCGCTGGCGACGATGATGGCGGCGCCGACCAATGTCCAGCGGTCGGGAAACTGCTTGAAGACGATCCAGCCGGAAATGATCATCCACACCATCTGCGAATAGGGATAGGGCGCCAAAGCCGTGGTTGTCGCCAGCCGGTAGGCCTGGACCAGCAACCAGTGGCCGACGCCGCCGAACACGCCGAGCATGAGCAGCACGAACCAGTGCCAGCCGTCATGCGGCAGGGAAAACGAAAACGGCAGCAGAGGTAAAAGCAGCAGCGCCGGCGCCAGCGCCGAAAACAGGATGAGGCTCTCCGACGTCTCGGTCGCCGACATGCGGCGCGTCATGATGACGTAGAAGCAGTTCGACAGCATCGAGCCGAGCGCGAAGAGATGTCCGATACCGAACACGCCGACGCCTGGCCGGGTGATGATGAGGACACCGGCAAACGCCGCCAAGATGGCCAGCCAGCGCCGCCAGCCTGCCCACTCGCCAAGCAGCGGACCGGCCAGCGCCGTGATCACCATCGGCCCGAAGAAATAGATCGAGGTGGTCTCGGCCAATTGCAGGGATTTGAGCGCCAGGACATTGAATATGGTCGATCCGAACAGGAACGCGCCACGCAAGATATGCGCCGGCAGGTTGACCGGACGAAACCGCACCGGTTGGCGCCAGCCGCGCAGCAGTGTGCCGACCAGCACCACATGCACGGCAAAGCGCACCCAGGCAACGATCAGCACGGAAACGCCGGCAAGCACGAGGTATTTGCTTGATGTGTCGAGGAAGGTGAAGCAGACATAGGTGGAAAGCATGCACAGGATCGCCACCGGGGGCGTCGCGCTTTCTACATGTCTTTGGGGAGCACTCACTTGCAGGCCGGGTGGAAGCTGGGCTGAAGCCCACCTTTGCGGGAATCGCCGGCTCCCGGCAAGGCAATTGTCGGCTGTCGCCACGCCAAAGCCGGCTGGCACAACAAGTGTCGGCGGCAGGCTTAGTCGATACCTTTGTAAGCTACGGGTGCATGCGGGCGCCCTTGGTGATCTTGTCGACCAGCTTCTTCTCGGCGCGAAGCGCGATCCCGACCACCTTGGCGTCTTCAGGCGCGAATTCGGCGAAGACGGCACGATTGGCCGCGTCAAAGCCGGTCGCGAACATCTCCTCGACATAGAGCGAGGTCGTCACGCCGCGCTCCAGGGTGCGCCGGTGGATGGTGCCCAGCGTTGCCTGGTCGGCGGACAGCACGATGACCGGCTGGATCGACAGCGGATTGTAGAGATTGCCGGCGCGGTCACGATAGGGTTCGCCGATGATGTCCGGAAACTGCGCAACGATGCCGCTGGTGAGGAAGGCCGTGACGTTGAGTTTCTGCCAGACAGGCAGATCTTCCCTGAGCACGATTGCAAATTTCGTATCGAACATGAGACATTGACCATTCAAGCTTGTGCCCCAATGCGAGGCTGAAGGAGACGATGTCGCACGATCTAGACAGCCAGGCCTTCAAGGGTCTTGGACGTTTGTGCGTCGATGCGGCGGAAAACTGCATCATCTCTGCCTCCGACCCCGCTGGCATGGAGCGGATCGAGGCGCGTTTCCATGGCAGCGCGTTCGATCTGCATCGCCACGACACCTACTCGATCGGGGTGACGCTGCACGGGGTGCAGACGTTTCGCTATCTCGGCGCTGCGCGCCACAGCCTGCCCGGCCAGATCATCGTGCTTCATCCCGACGAGTTGCACGACGGAGGTGCCGGCACCGAGGACGGCCTGCGCTACCGAATGCTCTATCTGGAGCCGTCGCTGATGCTCAATTGCCTCGGCGGCGCTTCGCTGCCTTTTGTCAGGGATGGCGTGGTGACGGACGCCGCCTTTTGCGCAACGTTGCTTTCGGCGCTGGGGCCGCTGGAGCAGGAACTCGACGAGCTGTTCGTCGACGACTTCCTGGCGCAACTGATGCAAAGCCTGACACGGCATGGCGGCCGGTCGGCGAAGCCGATGACCAGGACGGCGTGGCGGGCGGTGGCACTGGCGCGCGACTATCTCACGGAAAACCTGAACCGGCCGGTGCGTTCCGGCGAACTGGAGGCGATAACCGGGCTCGACCGCTACGCCTTGTCACGGCATTTCCGCGCCGCTTTCTCCACCAGTCCGCATCGCTTCTTGGTGATGCGCCGGCTTCAGCGTGCACGGCGGATGATCGCCGCCGGCGAACCGTTGGCGCAGATCGCGGTCGAAGCCGGCTTCAGCGACCAGAGCCATTTCATCAGGCAATTCAAGAAGGCGTTCGGCATGACACCGGGACGCTGGTCGTCGCTGATCCAGGGCTCTGCCGCAGCGGCTTGATCGCCTGCCGCGACAATCTGCCGGTCAGTCGTCCGACTCGGCGTCGTCGTCGATGAGCACCAGTTCCTCGTTCGAGAGGTTGGCCTCGATGCGGGCAAGCAGTTTGAACAGCGACTTCTGGTCCTTCTTGTCGAGGCCCTTCAGCGCCTGCTTTTCGGTCTTCTTCACCGATTTCTCGATCGCGTGGATGATATCGCGGCCGGTATCGGTGAGGAAAATATGCGCCTGACGGGCGTCTGCCGAGGAGGCGCGTTTTTCCAGAAAACCCTGGGCCTGCAGCCGGTTGATTGTCTTGGTGATGGTGGGTGGGCGCACGCCGAGGCGTCCGGCAAGATTGCCCGGCGTCTGGCCGTCCTCACGGTCGAGCGCCAGCATGATCTGATCCTGGCCGGCATAGAAGCCGTGCGCCAGAAGCCGGGCCGCCAGCGCCGTTCTTGCCAGCCTTGCCGCCGAATGCAGCCGGCTCATTGTCGCAGTCTTATCCGCCTTGGCCATGGTCATCCCTCTTCGGCCGTACCGGTGCGGGCAGCATAGAGGCAGCCGGCCGGTTGGCAATCGACGATGAAAAAGATTCCGGAGCTTCAAACAGCTTTGCCGGCAAGCATTGTGGTGTCCGCCGTGGCTAATGCCAGATGTTTATTTCAGTTAGATGACAAACGAATTCCCGGCCGGAATTTTCGCCGCGAGCAAAGTGATGGAGTGACCGCCGCTCAGCCGGACTTCACCGCGATGATCATCAGCGCCTGATAGGCATCCTCCAGCTCGCGCAGCGCAGCCTGCGATTGCGGTCCGGCCCGCCTGGCTATGCCGTCCGCGGCATTCGAGGTGTCGCGCTCGCCCGACCGGTCGTTGTAGGGCGCGACAGCGGTGAAAATCTGCTCGCTGAGGCTGTCCGGGAAGAACAACTGTCCGGTCATCACCGAACTGTCGTCGGGAAAGACCTTGAAATGGATGTGGGTGGTGCGGCCGCGATACCAGCCGGGATAGATCGTGGCGAAGGAAACGATGCCACTCGCGTCGGTCCTTTGCCAACCACGCAGGAAGGTTTGGCCCGAGGTGTCGAGATCGCGGCCATCACCCTGTCCGGGATAGCCGGAATAGGCGCCTTGCGCGTCGCAATGCCAGATGTCGACACGAGCGCCGGCAAGCAGGCGGCAGCCCGCGTCGACAACCTGCAGCCGGACATCAAGGGCAATGCCCTTCTTGCCTTCGGTGACATCGGCGCGTTCTAGCTTCGGATCGAAATAGAACGGTCCCTCGGTCGCCTCGGGCGTGATGGTGCAGACACCGGCGCCGTTTTCGAACAAGGCCAGTCCGGCATAAGGTGAAGTCTGGTCTGCCATCGCGGCGGCGGGCAGGAAGGCGCCACCGCCGGCGGTGACCGCGATCAAACCGAGCGCCTGGCGCCGGCTCATTGAGAACGAGGATGGCTTGCCGGACATATCTTGCCTCTCGAATTGGCCTCTGTCGCCCTGATCTAGGCGATCACAACGGCTTTCGCCAACGATTCGGCAATGCAGCAAGCCGGTTTGGCCCATCGGTTTGCCCCGTGCAAAAGCCCGGCGCACATCCTATATGGAACCAACAATCCCATTTCTTAGGCCGAATTTTCGCGGCCAAGATAATTCGAGGCAAGCCATGAGCGACGCACAGACGCAGATCCCCGTAACCGTTCTCACCGGCTATCTCGGCGCCGGCAAGACGACGCTGCTCAACCGCATCCTGTCGGAAAACCACGGCAAGCGCTACGCCGTCATCGTCAACGAGTTCGGTGAAATCGGCATCGACAACGATCTGATCGTGGAATCCGACGAGGAAATCTACGAGATGAACAATGGCTGCGTCTGCTGCACGGTGCGTGGCGACCTGATCCGTGTCGTCGAGGGCCTGATGCGCCGCCCCGGCCGCTTCGACGCCATCGTCGTCGAGACCACCGGGCTGGCCGATCCGGTGCCGGTGGCACAAACCTTCTTCATGGACGACGACGTGCGCTCCAAGACCAGGCTTGACGCGGTGGTGGCGCTGGTCGACGCCAAGCACCTGCCGTTGCGGCTCAAGGATTCCAGGGAAGCCGAGGACCAGATCGCCTTCGCCGACGTCGTCGTGCTCAACAAGACCGACCTCGTCACGTCAGAAGAGCTCGCCAAGGTCGAGGCGACGATCCGCGCCATCAATCCGGCGGCAAAGATCCATCGTACCACCCGCGCTGGCGTCGACCTGACCGAAGTGCTCGACCGCGGCGCCTTCGACCTGTCGAGGGCACTGGAAAACGATCCGCACTTCCTTGAGGCGCATGACGATCATGACCACGACCATGACGGCCACGATCACCACCATGATCATGACGGGCACCACCATCATGCGCATGCTTCCGACATCCATGACGTGACGGTGCAATCGGTTTCGCTGCGCGGCGGCGAGATGGACCCGAAGAAATTCTTCCCATGGATCGAGAAGATCACCCAGATGGAAGGCCCCAACATCCTGCGGCTGAAGGGCATCATAGCGCTCAAGGGCGATGATGAGCGCTATGTCATCCAAGGCGTGCACATGATCATTGAGGGCGACCACCAGCGCGCCTGGAAGGACGGCGAGAAGCATGAGAGCCGGCTGGTGTTCATCGGCAGGGAACTCGACGCCGAGCGGCTGAAGAAGAGTTTTGACGCCTGCCAGGCGGCTTGATTTCCAGACTTTATAGCGCTAGCGCTGCCCCTCCTTCCTTCTCCCCTTGTGGGAGAAGGTGGCCGGGCGAAGCTCGGTCGGATGAGGGGTGTTCCAGCTTGGCGCTGACGGAGATCCGTCACCCACCCCTCAACCGTCTCGGCGCTGCGCGCCGATCCACCTTCTCCCACAAGGGGAGAAGGCCGGCCGCACCCAGCCGCGCTGGCGACCCAGCGAGGTTAGACGACCAGCATAAATCTCGAATGGAATAATCTCCCATGCCAACAGTCGCCCCGCTTGATCTCGAAGGCCACTGCATCGCTGCCGTCTTCCTCGGCGACGTGCCGCATTTCGCGATGGCCGACGGCGCCGTCCATCGGCTCGACCATGGCCACAAGACAATTCAGGCCAATGACGGGCTGCTCGCCGCCTTTCTTGATGGGGCCAATGACCGGCTGATCACCGGCGGCGAGGACGGCAAGGTGTTTTCCGTGAAAGCGGGCGGCGAGGTCACGGAATTGGCAAGCGCGGCCAAGAAGTGGATCACCAGCGTTGCCGCCGGGCCGCAAGGCGCCATCGCCTATGCCTCAGGCAAGACGGCCTTCGTGCGCTTCGCCGACGGCAAGACGAGGGAATTCGTCCATCCGCGTTCGGTCGAGGGGCTGGCCTTCTCGCCCAAGGGCATGCGCTTCGGTGTCGCCCGCTACAATGGCGCGACGCTGCATTTCCCGGCCGCCGAGGGCAAGCCGGTGGAGCTTGAATGGGCCGGCGCCCACACCGGCATCACCTTCTCTCCCGATGGCGCCTTCCTCGTCACCACCATGCAAGAAAACGCATTGCACGGCTGGAAGCTCGCCGAAGGCAAGCACATGCGCATGACCGGCTATCCCGGCAAGGTCAAAAGCCTGTCGTGGAGTGTGAAGGGCAAATGGCTGGCGAGTTCCGGCGCGCCGGCGGCGATCGTCTGGCCGTTTTCAGGCAAGGATGGTCCAATGGGCAAGGCACCGCTGGAGCTCGGCACGCGCGGCAACGCCATGGTGACGGCTGTCGCCTGCCACCCGAGCCAGGATGTCGTTGCCGTCGGCTATGATGACGGGATGGTGATGGCGGTGCGTTTTGCCGACGCCAAGGAAGTGCTGTTGCGACGGCCGGGCAAGGGCGCCATCACCTCGATGATGTGGGACAAGGAAGAACGCCGGGTCGCCTTCGGCAGTGCCGCCGGCGATTGCGGCGTCATCGATATCACGGCCTGACCCCGCTCACTCCGCTCCGCACGACACTTTGCCGCTGATTTCAACCGGTTTGCCGTCCTGGTCCATATCCGCCGCGGCGTCGTAGACGGCGAGCGTATAGTACCCGTCGTAGACGCCTTCGTCGCTGGTCTTGGTCAGGATCGTCAGTTCAACCGAGTTGATCTTTTGCGCGGCCTCGTGCTCACGATAGATGTTAAGCCGCAATTCCTTGCCGTCGAGCCAGTACTGCGTCAGGTTGGAATCCTCGAACACCGTCTTGCGCAGGCTGTCGCCGGCAGGCCGGCTCAGAATTTCGAGGTTGCCGCGAAAGTTGAAGGTCGGCCCGCCCATGCCTCTGGTGACGCCTGCCTCGACCTCGAATGTCGCCGCCGTGTCCTCGGTGGAGCACCAGATGCCACCCGACGCGAAGGCAGCGCCAGCCGACGACAGAAGCATTGCCACACACATGATCGTTCGCATTTTACCCCTCCACCTCAATTCCCGCTCATATTGGCGCTGACTTCGGCAGCACGGTCAAGCGCCGCCGCCAAAGGCTGAGCCAACGCAGGGCAGATGCGCGGCCAATTGCGGATGCGGACACGGATTGGCTAAGAGGGATCGACCAGAGGGGTTTTCATGCACAGCGACACGTCCAACACGTCCATCGGCGGCATCGGCCGCGACCGCATTGCCGATTTGCGCGAAACCGAGGGGGCAGCCTTCCGCAAGGCGCGGCCAAAATCGCAAGCCAAGATCGGCAACGGCCTGCCCGGCTTCTTCGGCGGCGTCCCGATGCACTGGATGAACGATTGGCCGACGCCGTTCCCGATCCTGGTCGACAACGCCAGGGGCGCTACGATCACGGATATCGACGGAAACAAGCTTGACGATTTCTGCCTTGGAGACACCGGCTCGATGTTTGGCCATTCGCCGCCACCGGTGGCTCGCGCCATCCGCCGCCAGGCCGGACGCGGCCTGACCTATATGCTGCCTTCGGAAGATGCGCTGGCCATTGGGCCGCTGCTGCAGCAGCGCTTCGGAATGCCATTCTGGCAGATCGCGACGACGGCGACCGACGCCAACCGCTTTGCGCTGCGTGTTGCCCGTGCCATCACCGGCCGCGAAAAAATCCTGGTCTTCAACGGCTGCTATCATGGCTCGGTCGACGAAACGATGGTGCGGCTGATCGACGGCAAGCCGGTCAACCGGCCGGGATTGGCGGGCGAGTTCCGCGACTTGACCCGCACGGCCAAGGTCATCGAGTTCAACGATGTTTCAGTACTCGAAGCCGCGCTTAGGGATAAGGACGTCGCCTGCGTCATCGCCGAGCCGGTGCTGACCAATTCCTGCATGGTGCTGGCCGATCCGGGCTACCATGACGCCCTGCGCAAACTGACACGCCAAACCGGCACGCTGCTTCTGATCGACGAGACGCACACGATCTCGACCGGCCCCGGCGGCTACACGAGGAAATATGGTCTCGACCCGGACTTCTTCGTGCTGGGCAAGCCGATCGCCGGCGGCGTGCCGGCCAGTGTCTGGGGCATGAGCGACGACGTTGCCTCACGCTACGCGGATTACAACAGGACCAAGGAGCCGGGCTATTCCGGCATGGGCACGACACTCTCGGCCAACCCGCTTCAGTTCGCGGCGATGCGCGCCACGCTCGAAGAGGTGATGACGCAGGAAAACTACGACCGGATGGATCATCTGGCGCGGCGGCTCGATGCCGGGCTGACCGGCGTGATCGATCGCTATCGCCTACCCTGGCATGTTTCCCGCGTCGGCGCTCGTGTCGAGTTCATCTGTGCGCCCGGTCCGCTGCGCAATGGCGCCGAGGCGGAAATGGCGCATGCACCGGAACTGGAGGCCGCCATCCATGTCGCGCTGGTCAATCGCGGCGTGCTGATCGCACCCTTCCACAACATGATGCTGATCTCGCCGGCGACCTCGGCTGCCCAGGTCAACCGGCTGATCACCGCCTTCGGCGCGGTTGCGGCGAAGCTTGCGGCATGAGACAAGCGGCGATGGACCACCCTAATGCCATGATAACCTCACCTTCGGGCTCGACACCTGCCGAGGCGCACGCCTTTCTCGACGCCCATCCCGAGATCGAGGCCTTCGATATCGTGCTGACCGATGCCAATGGCGTCGGCCGTGGCAAGATCGTGCGCCGGCATGAACTGAAGAGCATCTTCGAGGGCGGCCGCCATATGCCGATCTCGATCCTCGGCCTCGACATCACCGGCGAGGATGTGCACGAGACCGGACTGATCTGGACGACCGGTGATGGCGACCTTAGGGCATGGCCGATCCCCGGCACGCTCGTGCCGCTCTACGGTACGAGCCCGCCGCGCGGCCAGTTGCTGATGGCGATGTACATGCTCGACGGCCGACCGATGTCGTCGGATCCGCGGCTGGCGCTGGCGCGGCAGGTGGAGATCCTCGCGGCCAAAGGTCTCTATCCGGCCGGCGCCTTCGAGCTCGAATTCTTCCTGCTGGCCAACGAACGCGACGCTGACGGCAAGGTGCAGCCGGCGCGCGCGGTGCTCGATGGCCGCGTCTCGGGCAAGACCGAAGTCTATTCGGTCGACCATCTGCACGGCATGGAGCCGCTGTTTTCCGACATCTATGCGGCGGCCAAGGCGCAAGGCATTCCGGCCGAGACGGTGATTTCCGAATATGCGCCCGGCCAGTACGAATTGACGCTGAACTACCGCAAGGATGTGATGCGGGCGGCCGACGATCTGGTCATGCTGAAGCGGCTGGTGCGGGCGCAGGCGCGCCGCCATGGCGTCACCGCCTGTTTCATGGCCAAGCCGATCGAGAAATATGCCGGCTCGGGCATGCATTTCCATGTTTCGCTGCAGGACAAGGCCGGCCGAAACGTCTTTGCCGAAGCTGGGGGCGAGAGCTGGTCGCTGCCGCTGCTGCAGGGGCTCGGCGGCCTGATCCAGACCATGGCGGAATCGATGCTGGTGTTTGCACCGCATGCCAATTCCTGGCGGCGTTTCGTCTCGCAATCCTATGCGCCGGTGGCGCCGACCTGGGGCGTCAACAACCGCTCGGTGGCGCTGCGCGTGCCGGCCGGCGACGCCAAGAACCGGCGCATAGAGCACCGGCCGTCCGGCGTCGACGCCAATCCCTACCTGATCGCCGCAACCGTGCTCGCCGGAATCATCAAGGGCATGGACGAAGGTCTCGATCCCGGTCCCGAAACGACCGGCAACGGCTATGAGGCAGCGGTCACGCGCACGACCATGCCTGTCGACTGGCGCGCCGCGATCGAAGCGGCGCGGACGTCCAGCTTCCTGAAGAACGCGCTCGGCGAAGACCTGCACCGGACCTTCGTGGCGATCAAACAGTCCGAATATCTGCGGGTGGCACGCACGGTCAGCGAGTTGGATTACCACCTCTATCTGCACGAGGTTTGATGGATTCATGATGGGCGGCGATCACTTTTTCGCCGCCTCCATCAAATGAGGTAGCGTATCTTCTGTTTAGAACATATCATGAACAGATGAGCGCACTTACCGTCCGTGAAAAGCTGGCGATCCTCTCCGACGCCGCCAAATACGATGCCTCTTGCGCCTCTTCCGGTGCGGCGAAAAAGGACTCGCTGAAATCAGGCGGCATCGGCTCCACCGAGGGCATGGGCATCTGCCATTCCTATGCGCCGGATGGCCGCTGCATTTCCCTTCTCAAGGTCCTGCTGACCAATTTCTGCATCTACGATTGCAGCTATTGCATCAACCGCTCGTCCTCCAATGTGCGGCGCGCCCGTTTCACCATCGACGAGGTGGTGAAGCTGACCATGGATTTCTACCGGCGCAACTACATCGAAGGCCTGTTCCTGTCTTCAGGCGTCATCCGCTCGCCGGACGAGACCATGGGCGAGATGGTCGAGGTGGCGCGCCGGCTGCGGCTGGAGGAGAAGTTCTCCGGCTATATCCACCTGAAAACCATTCCGGAAAGTTCGGCCGAACTGATCGAGAAGGCAGGGCTTTATGCCGACCGGCTATCGATCAATGTCGAACTGCCGACCGACGAGGGTGTGAAGCGGTTGGCGCCCGAGAAGAAGCCGGAGACAATCCGGCTTTCCATGGCCAGGCTGCGCCAGAAGATGGAGGAGAAGGCCGAGCCGACTTTGAAAACCAAAAAGCGCGAACGCTTTGCGCCGGGCGGCCAGTCGACGCAGATGATCATCGGCGCCGACAAGACATCCGACGACGGCATCCTTCACACCAGCGCACGGCTCTATGGCAGCTATCATCTGCGGCGCGTCTATTACTCGGCTTTCAGCCCGATTCCGGATTCGTCATCGTCGCTGCCCTTGCTGAAACCACCGCTGATGCGCGAGCACCGGCTCTATCAGGCCGACTGGCTGATGCGGTTCTATGGGTTTTCGCAGCCGGAAATCCTTGCCGGGAGCAGCGACGGCATGCTCGATCTCGCCATCGACCCGAAGCTCGCCTGGGCGCTGCGCAACCGGGGGCAGTTTCCGGTCGACATCAACCGCGCCGACCGCGAAGCTCTGCTGCGGGTGCCGGGTCTCGGCACCAAGGTGGTGGCAAAGATTTTGGAGACGCGCCGGCATCGGCGCATGCGGCTGGAGGATGTCGGGCGGGTCTGCCAGTCGATCGCCAAGCTCAGGCCGTTCATCATCGCCGAAGGCTGGTCGCCTGGTGCGCTGACCGACAAGGCCGGCCTGCGCGACAAGATCGCCCACTCCTGCGAACAATTGTCGTTGTTCTGATCATGCGGCCGGCGGAACTCGATCTCGCCAGATACAGAGTTCGGCTCGACAGCGAGACGGATTTTGCCGGCTGGCGTGACGCGGCACGGCGGCTGGCCCTGAATGAGGTCAGGCCCGAGGACGTCTACTGGCATGTCGCGCCGGGCTCTGATCAGGCAGAATTGCCCGAAGTGCCTGCGCGCGCGCAACTCGTCGTGCCGCGCGACTTCATCGGGCATGCCGAAACGGCCTTCTGCCATTCCGATCCCGGCCGGTTTGCCTTTCTCTACCGAATGCTCTGGCGGTTGCGCGACGAGCCTAAACTGCTGGAAATCGCGTCGGATCCCGACACCAGGCGGCTTGAGGCCATGGAAAAGGCGGTTCGGCGCGACAGCCACAAGATGCATGCCTTCGTACGCTTCCGGAAAATCGGCGACGATGCCGATGAGCGCTATGTCGCCTGGTTCGAGCCGGATCATTTCATCGTCGAGCGCAACGCCGATTTCTTCGTCAGGCGTTTCACCGGCATGCGCTGGACGATCCTGACGCCCTACGCCTCCGCCGATTGGGATGGCGAAAGGCTGGCTATCGGACCGGGCGCGGCCAAGGGCGATGCGCCGGATCAAGACGACACCGAGACGCTCTGGCGCATCTATTTCGAGAACATCTTCAATCCGGCGCGATTGAAGGTGAAGGCCATGCAGAAGGAGATGCCGAAGAAATATTGGCGGAACCTTCCCGAGGCTTCGCTCATTCCAGACATGATCGCAGGAGCGGACAAGGCCGCCAAGGACATGATTGCGAAGATGCCGACAACACCCGCGCCGCACCACGCCAAGGTGCAGGCACGGCATTGGCCGAAGCAGCCCGCCGAAGCACCGGAAGATGATGCAGACACGATTCCCGAGTTGCGTGAGGTAGCGAAAGGCTGCCGCCGCTGCCCGCTGTGGCGCGACGCGACGCAGACCGTCTTCGGTGAAGGTCCCGACAATGCCAAGGTGATCTTCGTCGGCGAACAACCGGGGGATCAGGAGGATCTTGCCGGCAAACCTTTCGTTGGTCCGGCCGGCAAGGTGTTCGATGCGATCCTGGATGATGCCGGTGTCGATCGGCAAAAGGTCTATGTCACCAACGCGGTCAAGCACTTCAAGTTCGAGCCGCGCGGCAAGCGCCGCATCCACTCCAAGCCGAATTCCGGTGAGATTCAGGCCTGCCGCTGGTGGATCGACCAGGAATTCGAGCTGATCAAGCCGAACCTCGCCGTGGCACTCGGCGCGACAGCGGCGATGTCGCTGCTCGGCAAGGCGATCCCGGTGACAAAGATGCGCGGACAAGTGATCGAGCGCGAGGACGGATTGCGCGTGTTCATCACCATCCATCCCTCCTTCATTCTGCGCATCCGCGAGTCCGCGGACAAGGAGGCTGAACGCGAACGGTTCCTGCAGGATATGAAGCTGGTGAAGCGGCTAATGGCCGCCTGACCAGTCTGTTTTTCGCAATTCCGGACGGAAAACCGCTTCACACTTTTCCTGGAATTGCTTCAGCTACCTGATCAGAATCGCCCTGAGATCGTTGACATTCGTGCCGGTCGGGCCGGGTACGAAGAGATCGCCAACCGCGTTGAAGGCCGTCCAGGCATTGTTGCCGGCAAGCATGGCCTTGGCATCGACACCGGCCGAGCGCATGCGCGACACGGTCGAGCCATCGGCGAAGGCGCCGGCATTGTCTTCCGAACCGTCGATGCCATCGGTGTCGGCGGCCAATGCGTGGATGCCTTCGACGCCGTTGATGCCGATAGCAAAGGCGAGCAGGAATTCCGAATTGCGGCCGCCCTTGCCTTTTGCCCGTAGCGTGACGGTTGTCTCGCCGCCCGACAGGACCAACACCGGCTTCGAAAATGGTCGGTTGCGCGTCGCCACTTCACGCGCGATCGCGGCATGGACGCCGCCCACCTCGCGCGCTTCGCCCTCGATGGCATCGGAGAGGATAACGGCCTCGACACCCTGCCGTTTCGCTTCCGCAGCGGCGGCTTCCAGCGATACCCCGGCCGAAGCGATCAGATGCACCTCGTTGCGCGAAAAACGCTCGTCGTCCGGGCTTGGCGCATCGGCGGCCGGCGAATTGATATGCGCCATCACCGAGGCCGGCAGTTTCATGCGATAGGCCGATATCGAGGCCAGCGCGTCGGCGCGACTGCCTGTATCCGGTACGGTTGGGCCGGAGGCGACCATTGCCGGATTATCGCCGGGAATATCGGAGACGATCAGCGACACCACCCTGGCCGGCCATGCGGCCGCTGCCAGCCTGCCGCCCTTGATGGTGGAAAGGTGCTTGCGGATGGTGTTCATCGCCGCGATCGGCGCACCCGAGGCGAGCAGCGCCTCGTTGACGGCGATCTCGTCGGCCAGCGTCAGGCTGCCGGCCGGCGACGGCAACAGCGCCGATCCGCCGCCGGAAATCAGCGCCACCACCAGGTCATCCTCAGTCAGATCCTGGACCTTGGCGAGCAGGCGCCGCGAGGCTTCCAGACCGGCAGCGTCCGGCACCGGATGAGCCGCCTCGATGATCTCAATGCGCTCGCAGGTCGCGCCATAGCCATAGCGGGTGACGACCAGCCCTTCGATAGGGCCGTCCCACGCTTTCTCGAACGCTGCCGCCATCTGCGCCGAGCCTTTGCCCGCGCCGATGACGATGGTGCGGCCCTTCGGCTTGGCCGGCAGATGATCCCGGATGGTTCGTTCCGGGTCGGCGGCGGCGATGGCGGCGTTGAAGATGGAGGTCAGGAATGCCTTGGGATCGAGCACGGTCATTCGGCGTCCCGAGGCAATGCCAGGCCGCGCTTGTCGACGCCCAAATGATCGCATAGCGCATCTACGACGACGCCGTGATCCTCGCGCTCCGGCAGTCCGGAGACGGCGATCACCCCGATGACGCCGGCGCCCTTGACGGTCACCGGAAAGCCACCGCCGGCCAGCACGTAGTCGGCAATATCCAGCCCTTCGCCGATCTTGAAGCTGCGGTCCGGGCGCTGCTGTTCCAACACCATACGATAGGTGCTTCTCAGGAACCGTTTGACCACATTGATCTTGCGCCGCGCCCAGTCGGGATTGGAAGCATTCGAGCCCGGCAGCGCGGCATAGAACAGCGGCCGATCCCACAGCCTGATATCGACAATGATCGGCATGGCCTCGGCCAGTGCCCGCTCACGGATCGCCGCGCCGATCTCGAAGGCGACGGCCTCGTCGAACGCCGGGAAGACCAGCGTCTCTTCCTGTTTCTGGATCAGAGCGATGTCGTCCGCAGCGGCCATTTTTGTTCTCCGAATCGTCACAAATCGTGTGTACGACAAGCTCCGCCCGGTCAAGGTCCCGTCGTCGCGGCCACCTTCTCCCCGAGGGGAGAAGAGACGAGCACGGGCCTCGGCTTCCTCCTCTCCCCTCGGGGAGAGGTCGGATTGTCCCGAATTGCCCTTCGCAATTCGGTTGGCAATCCGGGTGAGGGGGTCTTACCCCGCGATCATATCCGCCTTCGCTGCGCGCCCCGCCACATAAACCTCGCGCACGGTGCGGTCGTCGCCAAGCGTCTGCAGGAGAAACAGTTCCTGCGCCAGCGTCTCGACCGTTTCCATCCTGAGCCGCATCGCCGGCGTCGCCCTGGCGTCCAGCACGACGATGTCGGCATCGGTGCCCTCGTCCAGCGTGCCTATCTTTTCCGCCACCGACAGCGCCTCGGCATTGCCACGCGTCATCTGCCAGAAGGACTGGAACGGGTTGAGCTTCTCGCCGTTCAGCGCGATCACCTTGTAGCCCTCGTCCATGGTGCGCAGCATCGAATAATTGGTGCCGCCGCCGACATCGGTGGCGGCGGCGATGCGGAGCGGCTTGTCGCGGCGACGAAAGCGCTGATAATCGAACAGGCCGGAGCCGAGGAACAGGTTGGAAGTCGGGCAGAACACCGCCACCGAGCCACTGTCGGAAAGCGCATCCGCTTCGCGCTCCGAGAGATGGATGCAGTGCCCGAACAGGCTCTTTTTGCCCAACAGCCCGTAGTGCTCGTAAACGTCGGTATAGTCGCGCGACCACGGGTAGAGTTCCTGCGTGAAGGCAATCTCAGCGTGGTTCTCCGACAGATGCGTCTGCATGTGCAAATCGGGATGTTCGCGGCACAGCGCGGCCGCCATCTCCATCTGCTCCGGCGACGAGGTGATGGCGAAGCGCGGCGTGATGGCATAAAGCTGCCGTCCCTTGCCATGCCACTCCTTGATCAGCGCCTTCGTGTCGTCGTAACCCGATTGCGGTGTGTCGAGCACGCCGTCGGGCGCATTGCGATCCATCATCACCTTGCCGGCGATGTTGAGCATATTGCGGTCATGCGATTCGGCAAAGAAGGCCTCCGCCGAAGCCTTGTGCACCGAGCAGTAGGCGGCGACCGTCGTTGTACCGTGGCGCACCATCTCGTCGAGGAACAGCCGCGCGATACGGCGGCCATGTTGCGCGTTGGCGAACTTCGTCTCTTCCGGAAAGGTGTAGGTGTTCAGCCAGTCGAGCAGCTCAGCGCCATAGGAGGCGATGATCTGCATCTGCGGAAAATGCGCATGCGCGTCAATGAAGCCGGGCAGCAGCAGATGCGGCCGGTGGTCGATTTTTTTCGCTACCTCGCCGGCTTGCTTTTCAACATCGGCATAGGTGCCAGCGGCGACGATCCTGCCGTCGCGGATCAGCAGGCCACCATCCTCCTCGTAGCGCCAGGCGGCATGATCGTCGATGGTTTGCGGCCAGCGCACAAAGGAAAGCGTGCGGCCGCGCAGGAGTGTCGAGGTCATGCTATTTCCTCGCGCCTTCGAACCAGGCCACCAGCAGCGCCCGTTCCTTGTCGGTGATCTGCGAGACGTTTGCGGGCGGCATGGCGTGGCTGCGGCCGGCCTGCAGATAGATCTCTCGGGCGTGATTGGC
The DNA here is from genome assembly GCF_055811155.1 of Mesorhizobium sp. WSM4822. NCBI lineage: Bacteria > Pseudomonadati > Pseudomonadota > Alphaproteobacteria > Hyphomicrobiales > Phyllobacteriaceae > Mesorhizobium > Mesorhizobium sp. WSM4822. The sequence goes on from NZ_JBVVQM010000013.1 coordinate 168,380, forward strand.
GATGTCGGCATCGGTGTCGAGCATCACGCCCTTCGGTGCATGATAGATGCCCTCATAGACCGGCTCCGCCGCATGGCACATCGAGCAGCGGCCGAGCACGGTGTCGCGTACGGCCGGGAAATGCGCCGAAGCGACATAGATTTGCGCCGATGCCGATTCCCTGGGTTCGCCGGTCAGCACCTTCGGCGCGGTCGACAGCCAGATGATGACAATGAACAGGACGAGTGCCGCCATCCAGGTCCAGGTCGGATTGCCCTTGCGGGCATGGATCGAGTTGAAATAGTGCCGGATCAGCACGCCGATGATGAACACCAGCGAGGCGATGACCCAGTTGAACTCAGTGCCGAACGCCAGCGGATAGTGGTTCGACAGCATCAGGAACAGCACCGGCAGCGTCAGATAATTGTTGTGAAGCGAACGCTGCTTGGCGATCTTGCCATATTTCGGATCGGGCTTGCGGCCGGCGATGAGGTCGGCGACAACGATCTTCTGGTTTGGGATGATAACCATGAAGACATTGGCCGACATGATCGTGGCGGTGATGGCGCCCAGATGCAGGAAGGCGGCGCGGCCGGTGAACAGGTGCGTCAGCCCCCAGGCGATGAACACCAGCACGCAGTAGAGCACCAGCATCAGGCCGGTATCGCTTTTTCCCAGCGGCGAGCGGCACAGCAGATCATAGACCACCCAGCCGACGCCGATCGTTGCCAGCGACAGCAGGATGCCTGTAGGCACCGACATCGGCAGCACGTTGGGATCGATCAGGAACAGATCGGCTCCGGCGTAGTAGACGACGCACAGCATGGCGAAGCCGGACAGCCAGGTGGCGTAGGATTCCCATTTGAACCAGGTCAGGTGTTCCGGCATTTCGGCTGGTGCCACGAGATATTTCTGGATGTGGTAGAAGCCGCCGCCATGCACCTGCCATTCCTCGCCGAAGGCGCCGACGGGCATGCCCGGACGCTGGCGCAGGCCAAGGTCGAGCGCGACGAAGTAGAAGGACGAGCCGATCCAGGCGATGCCGGTGATGACGTGCAGCCAGCGCACGGCAAAACTCAGCCAGTCCCAGAAAATCGCGAAATCCATCATTGAAGTCGTCCCTGCCGATCGGGTGACTTTACGGTGTGGCGCGCAAACGGAAAGAGGTGAGGTGCACGATGACTTTCAAAAAAAAATGGAAAATACTAGGGTAGTCACACGCAGCAGGATGGGAGCCGCCCGAAGGCGGCCTCAGGAAAGCCACTAAACCGCATGGCCTATCTCGACAACATTGCCGTCTTCGTTCGTGTCGTCGAACTCGGCAATCTGTCGGCGGCCGGGCGCGACATGCGGATTTCGCCGGCGGTCGCCTCCAACCGCATCAAGGAGTTGGAGAAGCACCTGGGCGTGCGTCTGTTCAACCGCACGACGCGGCAATTGATGCCGACCGAGCACGGCACGGTTTTTTACGGGGGCGCAAAGCAGGTGCTGGAGGCGATCACCGAAGCGGAAGCCGCGGTCTCGGCGCTATCCGGCCAGCCGCGCGGCACCATCCGCGTCACCGCCCCCTTGGGCCTCGGCCGTCGGTTGGTGGCCTCGGGCATTCCCGATTTTCACGACAAATACCCAGACATCGAGGTGAGGCTGAGGCTTTCGGACCACAATGTCGACATCATGAAGGAAGGCATCGATGTCGCCTTCCGGCTCGGCATCATCGAGGATTCCAGCCTCAGGATGCGCGGCATCATGGAATGCGAGCGCGTGCTGGTGGCGGCGCCGAAATATCTCGAGGCGCGCGGCGAACCGATCGAGCCGCAGGAACTGATCGGCAAGAAGCACGACTGCCTGATGCTGCGTTATTCCGGCGCGCGCGAATATGTGTGGACGCTGCAGACCCCCACGGGCCCGCAGAAGTTCGAGGTACACGGACCCTACGACACCGACGATGGCGACGTGCTGACCGGCTGGGCGCTTTCAGGCCGCGGCATCATCAACAAGCCGCGCTTTGAGGTCGAGCCGTTCATCCGCGACCGGCGGCTGAAGGTGATCCTGAGCAGCACGCCGCCGACACCGGTGCAGTTCGCCGCCGTCTATCCGCACAAGAAGCTGCAGGATCCAAAAGTGCGGCTGCTGCTCGACTTCATGGCCGAGCGCTGCCAGCGACTGATCAACGATCTGTTGGCTGGGAAATAATGCTGGCCTCCACGTGACCGGCGGTTGGCCCAGCGCCAGCGGTTGCCATCCCCTGAAGTGGCGAACATAGTTCGGGTGGTATTTCGTCTCGCAGGCACCATCGATGGACAGCGGCGCCACAATGCATCTTGCCGTTTCGCTGTTTCCGGGGATCGCCGATCCATCGCCGGAACCGGGATTCAGCCGCCTGACTGGTTTCGTGCAAAAGGCCGAAGCAGCGGGCCTGGACATGGTGCTGCTTGCCGATTCCGCACCGGCGTCCGGCGGCGGTGCCGCGAACAGCCCGATGCCCTTCGAAGCGACCACTTTGCTGGCCGCATTGGCGACTGTCACAAGCAGGATCGGGCTCGTCGCCGCGGCATCGACCGTCGCCCACCAGCCATACAATCTGGCGCGCCGTTTCGCCTCGCTCGACATTATCAGCCATGGCCGCAGTGGCTGGAACGCAACCATGACGCAAGCGCCACGGGAAGCAGCCAATTTCAGCCGGCCCGGGGGATTTTCGCCCGACGATTTCCGCCGTCGCAGTGAGGAATGTATCGGCATCGTGCAAGGTCTGTGGCGGGGCTGGGATGCGGACGCGCTGCTGTTCGACCAGAGCGGCGGCCGCTTCCATGACCCCGAAAAGATGCATTTGCTCGACCATAAGGGCGAGTTCTTTTCCGTGCGCGGACCGCTGAACGTCGCACGCTCGCCGCAGGATACGCCAGTGCTCGTCTTGTCGGGCTTGAGCGAAGCCGACCTGGATATTGCCGCCCGCATCGCCGATGTCATCCTGCTGGATGACGGACCGGTGGAGGGCGCGACAGGACGCTATGACGATATCAGGCGCCGTGTCGCAGCCTGTGGACGCGACCCGGATGCCGTCAAGGTGCTGACGAACGTCGCGCCTACCGCCGATAGTAAGCCGGCTGCCGTCGCCGAGAGGCTGGAAGAGGAATTCCGGGCGAAAAGCTGCGACGGGTTCAACATCCTGATGCCGGCACAGCTTTCAGCGCTCGACGATTTCGTCGATCTGGTTTTGCCGGAACTGAGGCAGCGTGGCCTGTTTCGAGAGAACTACCGCGGCACGACGTTGCGCTCGCATCTGGGGCTTGCCGGCGGAGGTGACCGATGACCGCTCGCCAGATGAAGCTCGGCGCCTTCCTGTGGGCGACAGGCCACCACATCGCCGCCTGGCGCCATCCCAAGGCGCACGTCACCGCCGGCATAGACATCGATCATTACATCCAGCTGGCGCGCACGGCGGAGGCGGCGAAGTTCGACATGATCTTCTGCGAGGACGCCGCAGGCCTGCGCGAAGCCAATGTCGGCATTGCCAGCCAGACGTCGCGCTCGATCGGCTTCGAGCCGATCAGCCTGCTTTCGGCGCTCGCCGTCCAGACCAGCCGCATCGGCCTCGTCTCGACGGCCTCGACAAGCTACAACGAGCCCTATGGCCTGGCGCGAGCCTTCCTGTCGCTCGACCATCTGAGCGGCGGCAGGGCCGGCTGGAACTTGGTCACCTCGGCCAGCCCCGTCGAGGCCGCCAATTTCGGCTCGACCGGCCTCAAGCCCCATGCCGATCGCTATGAGCGCGCGCGCGAGTTCGCCGAGGTGGTCACCGGGCTCTGGAACGGCAAGCTCGATGGCGCTTCTGGATCCGGACATGACGGCCAGAGCTTTTCGGTTCGCGACCCGCTCGATCTGCCGCGTTCGCCGCAGGGCGCGCCGGTGATGGTCCAGGCCGGCGCCTCGGATGTCGGCCGCGACCTTGCCGCCCGCACCGCCGATGTGGTGTTCACCGCGGCGCAGACCTTCGAGGAAGCGAAGGCCTTCTACGACGATCTCAAGGGGCGTCTGGCGGCCTACGGGCGCGAGCCTGACGACATCAAGATCATGCCGGGCGTCGCGCCAGTGGTGGCGGAGACCGAAGCGGAGGCCCGTGAAAAATATGAGGAATTACAGGCGCTGATCCCCGACGACGTCGGCGTTGCGCTTCTGTCCAGCTATCTCAGCATCTCCGATCTGTGGCGCTATCCGATCGACGGGCCGCTGCCGGACCTGCCGGAAAGCGAGGGGATGAAAAGTCGGCAGGCGCTCGTCATCGAGCAATCGCGCCGCGACAACCTTTCCATTCGCCAGCTTGCCCGCCATTTCGCCGGCGCGCGTGGACATTGGCGCATCGTCGGTACGGCGGCCCAGGTCGCCGACGAGTTGCAGGCGCGGTTCGAGGGCGGTGCGGCTGACGGCTTCAACGTCATGCCCTCATATTTCCCTGGTGAGCTGGATGCCTTTGCCACGCTCGTCGTGCCGGAACTGCAGCGGCGCGGCCTGTTCCGCACGGAGTACGAGGGCCGCACATTGCGCGACCATCTGGGGCTGAAGCGGCCGGTTTAGCTGTGGCGCAGCTTAGCCTGCCATCACCCTGCCATGCGGAACTTGATGGTCGGCACTTGAGGTTGCGTTGTGACTGACCAGCGCCGTCATGATCTCGGCTGCCGCCAGCGCCGCGATGACCTGCGGGCGCTTGTCCTTGACCGTATCGCCGCCGATCGGCGAGACGAGGCGGGCAAACTCGGCCTCGCTGCCTGCCGCTGATTTCAGGAACCAGTTCCTGAACGTCGCTTTCTTGGTCTTCGAGCCGATCATGCCGACATAGGCGGTGTCGCCGCGCTTCAGCGCCTCGGCGACGATCAGGAAATCCAGCGCATGATCGTGGGTGAGGATGGCAAAGGCGGCGCCGGCAGGGGCATTTCGCACCATCGCTTCCGGCATAGCTGTCAGCCTGGTCTCGACGGTTTCCGGCATGCCTTCCAGTGCCTCGGCCCGCGTCTCGATGACGACGCAATGCACGGGGAGAAGTGCTATCGTCGACGCCAACGCCTGGCCGACATGGCCGCCGCCGAAGACGTAGACACGCGGCAAGTGAGCCTCCTCAGCTTCCGCAACCGCAACCAGTTCGGCGGCAAGCGCGGCATCGACGAGCCGGATCAGCACTTCGACGCGCCCGCCGCAGCATTGGCCGATTTCCGGGCCTAGCGGGACGTCCAGGGTAGCGCAGACTTTGTCAACCTCGATGCGGGTTCCCCTCCCCCTCGAGGGGAGGGTGGCGGCGAAGCTGCCGGGTGGGGTCGGATCGACCGGGCTCAACGCCCTGGCGGTGCCTTCTGATAGGACCCCCTCTGTCGGCTTCGCCGACATCTCCCCCTCAAGGGGGGAGAAGAGCATCTGCCTGGCCTTGTCGATTGCCATGTATTCGAGCTGACCGCCGCCGATCGTGCCAAAGATCGCCGCCCGCGAGACGAGCATAAATGCGCCCTTCTCGCGTGGCGTCGAACCTTTTGTGCCAGCCACTTCGACCAGGGCAATCCGGTCGGCGCTGGCAAGGAAGTCTCTCAGGCTTTGCACTTTCGAATTCATCATTCGCATTCCCGTGCGGGAAATATAGGTTTTTTCGGCCCGGATTGCACGCATTGCCGACCTTGCGCCAGACTCAGGCGACGGCCTCTTTCTTCAGCCTCTCGATCGCCATCAGCACGCGCTCCGGTGTGGCGGGGGCATCGAGGCGCGGGCAAATCTTGTTGTCGGCGACACTGGCCACCGCATCCGACAGCGCATGCAGCACCGACATGCCGAGCGGGAACGGCGGCTCGCCGACCGCCTTGGAGCGGTGGATGGTCGGCTCGCCCGCTTCCGGCCAGTCGGCCAAGGTGACGTTGAAGATCTTCGGCCGATCGGAGGCGAGCGGGATCTTGTAGGTCGACGGCGCATGCGTGCGCAGCCGGCCCTTGGCGTCCCACCACAGTTCTTCCGTCGTCAGCCAGCCCATGCCCTGGATGAAGCCGCCCTCGATCTGGCCGATGTCTATAGCTCGGTTCAGCGAGCGCCCGCAGTCATGGAGAATATCGGTGCGCTCGACCATGTATTCTCCGGTCAGCGTGTCGACCGAGACTTCCGAACACGAGGCGCCATAAGCGAAATAATAGAAGGGGCGGCCCTCGCCCTTGTCGCGGTTCCAGTGGATTTTCGGCGTCTTGTAGAAACCCGCCGCCGACAGCTGGACACGGGCCATATAGGCCTGCTTGACGAGGTCGGCGAAGGCGATTTCCTGGTTGCCGATGCGCACCCGGTTGGGCAGGAACAGCACCTGATCGCGCGGCACCTGGTATTTTTCGGCGGCGAAATCGATCAGCCTATCCTTGATCTGACGAGCGCCATTCTGCGCCGCCATGCCGTTGAGATCGGTGCCAGACGATGCTGCCGTGGCCGAGGTGTTCGGCACCTTGCCGGTCGTGGTCGCGGTGATCTTGACCTGGTCGAGGTCGATCTGGAATTCTTCCGCCACCACTTGTGCAACCTTGACATAGAGGCCCTGCCCCATCTCGGTGCCACCATGGTTCAGATGCACCGAACCGTCGGTGTAGACATGCACCAGCGCGCCGGCCTGGTTGTAGTGGGTGGCGGTGAACGAGATGCCGAACTTGACCGGTGTCAGCGCCAGGCCGCGCTTGATGAAACGGCTGTTGGCGTTGAAGGCCGATATCTCACGCCGCCGCCGCGCATAGCTGGCGCTTTCCTCCAACTCGGCGACGATGCGCTGGATGATGTTGTCCTCGACCGTCTGGTGGTAGGGCGTGATGTTGCGGCCCCCCTCGCTATCACCACTGGTGCCGTAGAAATTCTTTTTGCGGATTTCGAGTGGATCCTTGCCGACGGCAAAGGCCACCTCGTCGATGACGCGCTCGGCGCCAACCATGCCTTGCGGGCCACCGAAACCCCGAAACGCGGTGTTCGACACGGTGTTGGTGTAGAGCGGCGCCGACTGGGCATGCACCGCTGGCCAGAAATAGCTGTTGTCGCAGTGGAACAGCGCGCGATCGGTCACCGGGCCGGAAAGGTCCGACGAAAAACCGCAGCGCGCCGCGAACATGAAATCGACGCCGAGGATATTGCCCTCGTCATCGAAGCCGACCTCGTAGTCGACGAGGAAATCATGACGCTTGCCGGTGGCGATCATGTCGTCGTCGCGGTCGGGCCGGATTTTCACGGCGCGATGGTGTTTCTTCGCGGCGATCGCGGCCAATGCGGCAAACTGGTTGCCCTGCGTCTCCTTGCCGCCGAAGCCGCCGCCCATGCGGCGGATTTCCACCGTGATGGCGTTGCTCGGCACGCCGAGCGCGTGGCTGACCATATGCTGGACTTCGCTCGGATGCTGGGTCGAGGAATAGATGGTGACGTCCTGGTCCTCGCCGGGCACTGCCATGGCGATATGGCCTTCAAGGTAGAAGTGTTCCTGGCCGCCGATGCGCATTTTTCCCTTCAACCGGCGCGGCGCCTGACGGATCGCTGTAGCGGCATCGCCGCGCTTCAGCGTCAGTGGCGGCGTGACGAGCTTGTCCTTCCTAGGATCGAGCGCACCAATGTCGGTGACGAAGGGCAATTCCTTGTATTCGACCTTGGCCAACCTGGTGGCGCGGCGCGCCTGCTCGCGGGTCTGCGCAATGACGCAGAAGATTGGCTGGCCGTAGAATTGCACCTTGCCGTCGGCCAGCACCGGCTCGTCGTGACGGCCAGTCGGCGAAATATCGTTCTCGCCCGGCACGTCCTTGGCCGTCAGCACGTCGACAACGCCGGGCGCTGTGCGCACCGCAGAAAGATCCATGCTGGTAATCGTGGCATGCGTGGCGGTGGAAAGCCCGAGGCAGCCATGCAGCGTGCCGGCCGGTTCCGGCATGTCGTCGATATAGACGGCGGTGCCACTGACATGCTTGTGGGCGGAGTCATGCCGTTGATCGGTGGCAACGCCGCCGGCGATCTTTTCAGCCTTGAGGTTAGGGGCAGCGTGCTTGTTCATCATGCGCGCCCTTTCCCTTCTCCCCGTTCACGGGGAGAAGGTGGCCCGAAGGGTCGGATGAGGGGCAGCGCCGACGTCGACAGCCTTGCAGACAAAGATCGACGACGGCGCCGCCCCTCATCTGCCTGCCGGCATCTTCTCCCCGTGAACGGGGAGAAGGACGCTACTCGCGACCGTTCGGCTGTTTGTTCACTGGCATTGGTGCTCATCATGCCGCCTCGTTGCGTGACACTTGGAATGGTCCCCGGGTATCCGTGGTCTCGGCGAAGAAGCGCAGCAACAGGTTCTTTGCCGCTAGCGCCCGGTATTCGGCCGAGGCTCGCATGTCGGTCAGAGGGGTGAAATCCCTTGCATATTCGCCCATCGCCGCTTCAACCGTCTGTTCGGTCCACGGCTTGCCGAGCAGCGCTTTTTCGACAGAAGACGCCCGCTTCGGCGTCGCCGCCATGCCGCCATAGGCAATGCGCACCTCCGCGACCGTGCCATCGCTGGCCAGCGTCAAGAAGAAGGCGCCGAGGGCCGCGGTAATGTCCTCATCGCGGCGCTTGGTGATTTTGTGGACCGCGAATTTTGTGCCCTTGGCGGGAACAGGAACGTGCACCGCCTCCACGAATTCGCCCGGCTGCCGGTCCTGCTTGCCATAGGCGATGAAGAAATCCTCCAGCGCGATCGTGCGCTGCTTCTTGCCACGGCGCAGCGTCAGTTGCGCGCCGAGCGCTATCAAGGGCGGCGGCGTGTCGCCGATCGGCGAGCCGTTGGCGATGTTGCCGCCGATGGTGCCCATGTTGCGCACCTGTTCGCCGCCGATACGATCGAACAACGGCCCCAGCGCCGGGATACGCTTCGCCAATGTCGCGAAGGCGTCAGTGTAGGTGACGCCGGCGCCGATCGAAATGACGCCCTTGTCTTCCGAGATGGTGCAAAGTCCGTCGAGATTGCCTATGAAAATGGCCGGCGAAATATCGCGCATATGCTTGGTCACCCATAGGCCGACATCAGTCGAGCCGGCAACGATGGTGGCGCCGGGTTCCTTGTCCAGCACGGCGGCGAAATCATCGACGTTGGCCGGCACGACCAGCCGCGCCTTGGCCGAACCGATCTCGACCCGGGCGCCGTCATGCAGGGCCTCGAGCCTCTCGGTGATCGCCTTGCGCTCCGCGGCCAGCGGATCCTCCGCCGCCTTACCGTAGCTGGAAATGGCATGCGCGGCGCGGATGATCGCCTCGTAGCCGGTGCAGCGGCAGAGATTGCCTTGCAAGGCCTTTTCGATATCCGCGTTCGACGGATTCGATGACTTCATCCACAGGCCATAGAGCGACATGACGAAGCCCGGCGTGCAGAAGCCGCATTGCGAGCCGTGGAAATCGACCATCGCCTGCTGCACCGGATGCAGTTGGCCTGATACGCCGCGCAGATGCTCGACGGTCACGACGTGTGTGGCGTCCAACGAGCCGAGGAAGCGGATGCAGGCATTGACGCTTTCATAGACCAGCCCGTCCGCCGAGAGCTTGCCGACCAACACGGTGCAGGCGCCGCAATCGCCCTCGGCGCAGCCTTCCTTGGTGCCGCGCAGCGAACGGTCGAGCCGCAGCCAGTCGAGCAGGGTCGCGTCTGACGCCACCGACGAAAGCGCGACGTCCCTGCCGTTGAGGATGAAGCGGATTTCTTTGCGGATGCTGATTTTGGCCATGCCTCAGCTCCCCCTGTATGTCGAGTAGCCGTAGGGCGAGACCAGCAGTGGCACATGATAGTGCACGGGCTCGGCCATGCCGAAGCGGATCGGTATTACATCGAGAAAGGCCGGTTTCGGCAGGCTCAACCCCTGCTGGCGCAAATAGTCGCCGGCGGCGAAGACCAGTTCGTATTCGCCGGTGCGGAACTCCGCGCCGGCGAGCAGCGGCTTGTCGCAACGGCCGTCGGCATTGGTGACAACGGTCTTCAAATGTGTCCGTGCCTTGCCGTCGAGGTGATAAAGCGCGATCGACAGTCCCGCCGCCGGCTTGCCGGTCGCCGTGTCGAGGACATGGGTCGTCAGACGCCCGCCATCGGCATTCGACGTTTCTGCCATTGGCCGCCTCCCATTTCCGGTACGAGCGAATTGGCCCGGTACGATCAAGTATCAACAGTGAATTGTGCGCCAATTAAAGGCGATGCATAAGTCCCGGTCGAGCGGAGTGCGACAAAAACACTTTCAAAAATTTTCGGGGGAATGCGAGAAGCACCCTTTCGATATTCTGATCATACTTCGGGCCGTGCCCGGCGGGAGGGACGATGCGTTACTGCAGAGACATGCGCGGCTATGGAGCCAATCCGCCGGACCCGAAATGGCCTGGCGGCGCACATGTCGCCGTGCAGTTCGTCGTCAACTACGAGGAAGGCGGCGAGAACTGCGTGCTGCATGGCGACAAGGCGTCCGAAGCCTTCCTGTCGGAAATCGTCGGCGCGGCGCCGTGGGTGGGCCAGCGTCACTGGAACATGGAATCCATCTACGAATACGGTGCCCGCGCCGGCTTTTGGCGGCTGCTGCGGCTGTTCACCGAGTCGCAAGTGCCGATCACCTGCTACGGCGTCGCCACCGCACTCGCCCGTTCGCCGGATCAGGTGGCGGCCATGCAGGAAGCCGGCTGGGAGATCGCCTCGCACGGACTGAGATGGATCGACTACCGCGACCACAGCGCCGAAGATGAGCGCCGCGACCTCGAGGCGGCGATCAAGCTGCACTACGAAGTGACCGGCGCGCGCCCGACCGGCTGGTATACGGGTCGCACATCGATCAACACAGTGCGGATTGTGGCGGAAGAAGGTGGTTTCGACTATGTGTCGGACACCTATGACGACGAGCTGCCCTACTGGTTCGAGCATGAGGGCGGCGCGCAGCTCATCATTCCCTATACGCTCGACGCCAACGACATGCGCTTCGCCACGCCGCAGGGCTTCAACTCGGGCGACCAGTTCTTTGCTTATTTGAAGGACAGCTTCGACACGCTCTATGCCGAGGGCAAGGCCGGCCGGCCACGCATGATGAACATCGGCCTGCATTGCCGCCTCGTCGGGCGGCCGGGCCGGGTGGCGGCGCTGAAGCGCTTCGTCGACTATGTGAAGTCGCACGACAAGGTCTGGCTGGCGAGGCGCATCGACATCGCCAAACACTGGCAGGAGGTCAATCCTTATCAGCCGGCGGCACTCAGACCATCGAAGATGGAATTCGAGACCTTCGTCCACACTTTCGGCGGCGTGTTCGAGCATTCGCCCTGGATCGCCGAACGCGCCTACGAACTGGAACTGGGGCCGGCGCATGACACTTCAGGCGGCCTGCACAATGCGCTTTGCCGTATCTTCCGCTCCGCCAGCGAAACCGAGCGGCTTTCGGTGCTCAACGCCCATCCCGACCTTGCCGGCAAGCTGGCCAAGGCCAAACGGCTGACGGCGGAATCGACCAGGGAACAGGCCTCGGCCGGCCTCGACGCGCTGACCGACAAAGAGCGCGAACTGTTTTCCAAGCTCAACGCCGCCTACGTCACCACCTTCGGCTTCCCCTTCATCATCGCGGTGAAGGGCAAGACGAAGGAGGAAATCCTGGCGGAGTTCGAGGCGCGCATCGGCAACAGCCGCGGCGTCGAATTCGAGACCGCCTGCAAACAGGTCGAGCGCATCGCACTGCTCCGCCTCAAGGACATGCTTCCGCAATAGGTTTGAACCCATGGATACGATCAGGATGCCCGAGCGAACCTATTACGCACCACATGGCGGCCTCCCCGGCCAGAGCGAGCTTCTGACCGGCCGCGCCGTCTTCACCGAGGCCTATGCCGTCATTCCTCGGGGTGTGATGCAGGATATCGTCACCAGTGCCTTGCCGTTCTGGGACGAGACCCGCGTCTGGATATTGTCGCGACCGCTGTCGGGTTTTGCCGAGACGTTCTCGCAATACATAGTCGAGGTTGCGCCAGGCGGGGGCAGCGACCGGCCGGAACCCGATGCCGGTGCCGAAGGCGCGCTGTTCGTGGTCGAAGGCGAGCTGACGGTTCTGCTTGAGGGCAAAAAGCATAGTTTAAGACCCGGCGGCTTTGCCTTCCTGCCGCCGGCCAGCGGCTGGAAGGTTCGCAACGAAGGCAAAGCCGATGTTCGCTTCCACTGGATTCGCAAGGCTTACGAGGCGGTCGACGGTCTCGATGTGCCGGAGGCCTTCTTCGCCAACGAACAGGAGATCGCGCCGACGCCGATGCCCGGCACCGAGGGCCGCTGGGCGACGACGCGTTTCGTCGATCCAGCCGATTTGCGCCACGACATGCACATGACCATCGTCACGCTTGAACCGGGTGCGGTCATTCCCTTCGCCGAGACCCATGTCATGGAGCACGGGCTCTATGTGCTGGAAGGCAAGGCGGTCTATCGCCTCAACCAGGACTGGGTCGAGGTCGAGGCCGGCGACTATATGTGGCTGCGCGCCTTCTGCCCGCAGGCCTGCTATGCGGGCGGCCCGGGCAAATTCCGCTATCTGCTCTACAAGGACGTCAACCGGCACGCCAAGCTCGGCGGCGCCGGTTTCCCTGGGCGGACGCCGTGACGCGGATCATTGCGCGGCCACTGACCCGCGAGAGCTTTGCTCCGTTCGGCGACGTCATCGATATGGGCGGCGACAACCACTACCCGATCAATGGCGGCAGGGCCGAACGCTATCACGATCTGGCTGCCGCTGAGGCGACCGGACTGAACGCCCGCGTGCTGATCTCGATGGTGCGCGGCACGCCTTACGAACTGCCGTTGAAGCTGAGCATGGTCGAGCGCCACCCGTTTGGCAGCCAGGCCTTCATTCCGCTGTCGCCGCGTCCATTCCTGGTCGTCGTCTGCCATGATGGCGAGCAAGGGCCTGATGAGCCGCAGGCCTTCATCACCGCACCCGGCCAAGGCATCAATTACCGGCGCAATCTCTGGCATGGCGTGCTGACGCCGCTCGGCGAGCCTCAGGATTTCCTGATCGTCGACCGTGGCGGCGACGGCTCCAATCTCGAAGAGTTCCATTTCTCGCACGCCTACGAGATCCATCTCCCTTAATTTTTTGTGCGTGTCGTTACCCCAAACCCGGGGGCACTTTGGGCGACATGCGGCAGGAGACCCCCTGATGACGGATATTTCGCTGATCGACCGCCTGCTCGACGTTATCGAGCACGACATCGTGCCGAAGACGGCCTACGGCGTCACCCATGGCAACAAGCTGTTCGGCGCCGCGATCCTGCGCAAGGACGACCGGTCGCTGGTGCTGGCCGAAACCAACAACGAGATGGAAAACCCGCTCTGGCACGGCGAGGTGCACTGCCTGAAGCGCTTCTACGAAATGCCCAGGGCTGAACGCGTCGATACGAAAGACGCCATCTTCATCGCCACGCACGAACCCTGCTCGCTCTGCCTGTCGGCGATCACCTGGACCGGCTTCGACAATTTCTACTATCTGTTCAGCCACGAGGATTCGCGCGACAGCTTTGCCATCCCGCACGACCTGAAAATCCTGAAAGAGGTCTTCACCCTCGATCCCGGCGGCTACAATGCCGAGAATGCCTACTGGAAGAGCTTTTCCATACGTCGGTTGGTGCGAACTTTGCCCGAAGCCGAGCGGCAACGGCTGCAAACACGTATCGGCGCGATTTCGGCGCGCTACGATGAGTTGTCCGGCGTCTATCAGGCGAATAAGGACGATAACGACATTCCGCTGAATTGACGCGGATTGACCAGCCGAATTCGTTGGCTGGCCCACGACGCGATCCCACCGGCTCCATCATCTGGCGATCCTGGAGCATGCCATGAAAACAGTCACCGAATTTTCCCGCAAGGTCGTCGAATTCCCGGACATGGGGATCGTCATGCCGGACGGCTGCCGGCTCTCGGCGCGGGTGTGGATGCCGGAAGATGCCGGCGATGATCCGGTGCCAGCGATCCTGGAGCATCTGCCTTACCGCAAGCGCGACGGCACCATCTTTCGCGATCAGCTGACGCATCCCTATTTCGCCGGCCACGGCTATGCCTCGATCCGCGTCGACATGCGCGGCAATGGCGATTCCGAAGGGCTGATGGACGACGAGTATTCCGAGCAGGAATTGCAGGACGCCTGCGACGTCATCGCCTGGGCGGGAAGCCAGCCCTGGTGCAACGGCAATGTCGGCATGATGGGCATTTCCTGGGGCGGCTTCAACTGCCTGCAGGTGGCGGCCAAGCAGCCGCCGGCGCTGAAAGCCGTGATCAGCCTATGCTCGACCGTCGACCGCTATGCCGACGACATCCACTACAAGGGCGGCTGCCTGCTGATCGAGAACTTCGGCTGGGCCTCGACCATGCTGTCCTACTCGTCGCGGCCACCGGACCCGCTGCTGGCCGGCGACAACAGATGGCGCGATCTGTGGCTGACCCGGCTGGAGAACCAATCCTTCCTGGCGCCGCTGTGGCTGAAACACCAGCACCGTGATGCCTACTGGAAGCGCGGCTCGATCTGCGAGGATTTCTCCGCCGTCAAAGCCGCGGTGCTGTCGATCGGCGGCTGGCATGACGGCTACCGCAACACGGTCTCGCATCTGGCCAGCAACATCGAAGCCCCGGTCAAGGGCATTATCGGGCCATGGATCCACAAATACCCGCACTACGCAGGACCAAAACCCGCCATCGGCTTCCTGCAGGAGGCTCTGCGCTGGTGGGACCGCTGGCTGAAGGGTGTCGACACCGGTGTCGAGTCCGACCCGGCCTACCGCGCCTATGTCATGGACAGCGTGCGCCCAGCGCGCTGGCACCCCGAGCGGCCTGGCCGCTGGGTGGCGGAGCAGGAATGGCCATCGTCCAACATCAAGACGCAGACGGTCGATCTGATCCCCGCAACGGAAAAACCCGCCATCGTGGCCTCGCCGCAAAGCTGCGGCCTGGCCGGCGGCGAGTATTTTCCTTTCACCTTCGGCCCCGAACTGCCTGGCGATCAGCGCCCCGACGATGCCCTGTCGGCGTGTTTCGACCAGCCGGAACTCAGCGAGCCGATCGACATCGTCGGCGCCCCGGAGGTCGAGCTGCAGCTATCCTCTGATCGTCCGCAGGCCAACATCGCGGTCCGGCTTTGCGATGTGCATCCCGACGGCGCCTCGGAGTTGATCTCCTATGGCGTACTCAATCTGACGCACCGCAATTCGCACGAATTTCCGGAGGCGCTGGTGCCGGGTGAAACCGTGTCTGCGCGCGTAGTGCTCGATCAATGCGCCTACCGCGTGCCTGCCGGCCACCACCTGCGCGTTGCCGTTTCGAACGCCTATTGGCCTGCCATCTGGCCGTCGCCGGAGCCGGTCCGGCTGACCTTGTCGGCGGCGACGCTCCGCTTGCCGCTGCGGCCGCTGGCGACAGACGACGAAGCGGCGTTCGCCGAGCCGGAAGGTGCCACTCCCTGGGCAACGGAGACGATCCGCGCCAGCAATTCCGAGCGCCATATCGATCGTGACGAAAAGACGGGAATCGTGACGCTTTCCATCGTTGATGATTTCGGCGAGGTGCGCGATCTCGCTCATGGCCTGGCCAATGGCAGCACCGCCCGCGAGACCTGGACGATCCACCCCGATGATCCGCTGTCGGCCTCGGGGAAGACGCACTGGACGCAGACCCTGTCGCGAAACGGATGGTCGGTACGCACCGAAACGACAGCCGAAATGCGGTCGGACGCGCAAAACTTCATCGTCAGCGCCAGAATCGAGGCCTATGAGGACGAAACGCTCGTCTTCGAGCGCAATTTCGAGGAGAAGGTGCCGCGCGCGCTTCTTTGAGCACCGAGTTCATTGGTCCAATTGCGACGTACGATTTACGCCACGGCATGTCGCATTCGGTCTTGCTTACCGCTTTCCCTTGCGGTCATTATTCTCCTCACAAGAAACAAGAAAAACGACCGCAGAGTCGAACCAACAGAGTGAGGAACTCAAAATGTCGAACGAACTGGAATTTCTTAGCCGGCGTGTCGCGTCGGGCAAACTGAGCCGTCGTGATTTTCTCGGCCGGGCGGCGGCGCTCGGTATCTCCGCACCCTTCGCCAACTCGCTGCTTTCAAGCGCTGCACGCGCGGCAGGTCCGGTCAAGGGCGGTACACTGAAGGCCGGACTTGTCGGCGGCGAGTCCACCAACAGCCTTGATCCGGCACTGTTCATGACTCAGGTGCCGTTCGCCTTCGGCAAGATGTGGGGCGAATTGATCGTCGAGCTTTCGCCGGAAGGCAAGCTCGAGAACCGCATCGCCGAGGAGATCGGCTCGTCGGACGACGCCAAGGTGTGGACGCTGAAGATCCGAGACGGCGTCGAATTCCACAACGGCAAGACGGTGACCGCCGAGGATGTGGCCGCCACACTTGAGCGCCATTCCGACGAGAAGTCGAAATCCGGCGCGCTCGGCTACATGAAGGGCATCGAGACCATCAAGGCCAGCGGCAAGGAAGTCGTGCTGACCCTGAAGGAAGCCAATGCCGATCTGCCCTATTTGCTCAGCGACTATCACCTGATCGTCCAACCGAATGGCGGCAAGGACAAGGCCGACGCAGGCATCTCGGCCGGTCCTTACAAGATCACGACCAATGAGCCCGGCGTGCGCCATGGCGGCGAGCGTTTCGCCAATTACTGGCAGGGCGACAAGATGGGCCACGCCGACCAGATCGAGATCATCGTCATCAACGATGCGACGGCGCGCACGGCCGCCCTGCAGGGCGGCCAGGTCAATATGATCAACCGCGTCGAGCCAAAGATCGTCGATCTGATCAAGCGCCTGCCGGGCGTCACCATCCGCAACCACGCGGGTCCCGGCCACTACGTGTTCATCATGCATTGCAACACGGCGCCGTTCGACAACGCCGATTTGCGCATGGCACTGAAGCTGGCCATCGACCGCGAGGAAATGCTGGACAAGATCCTGCGCGGCTACGGCTCGCTCGGCAACGACTTCCCGATCAATGCGTCCTATCCGCTGTTTACCGAGATCGAGCAGCGCAAGTACGATCCCGACAAGGCCAAGTTCCACTTCAAGAAGTCGGGCTATGATGGCGCCGTCCTGCTGCGCACCTCGGACGTCGCTTTCCCGGGCGCCGTCGATGCTTCCCAGCTCTTCCAGCAGAGCGCTGCCAAGGCCGGCATCAAGATCGAGCTGAAGCGTGAGCCCGGCGACGGCTATTGGAACGAAGTCTGGAACAAGCAGCCCTTCTGCGCTTCCTACTGGGGCGGCCGCTCGACCCAGGACCAGATGTACTCCACCGCTTATCTGTCGACCGCCGACTGGAACGACACGCGTTTCAAGCGCCCGGACTTCGACAAAATGGTGCTGGCGGCGCGCGCCGAGCTCGACGAGACCAAGCGCAAGCAGATGTACCATGACATGGCTGTCCTGGTACGAGACGAGGGCGGCTTGATCCTGCCGATGTTCAACCAGTTCATCGACGCTACCGGCGCCAAGGTCGGTGGCTGGGTCGATGATCCGCATCAGGAGCTGATGAACGGCTACGCGCTGGCGAAGTGCTGGCTCGAAGCCTGAGCTTGGCCTTGCGGACATGTCCTCACCCATCTTGAAACTGGTGGCCCAGCGCGTTGCGCTGGGCATTCTCCTCTTGTTGGCCGTTTCGGTCCTGATCTTCGCTGGCACCCAGATCCTGCCCGGCGATGTCGCGCAAGCCATTCTCGGACAATCGGCGACACCGGAGTCGCTCGCCAATCTGCGCGAGCAGCTCGGCCTCAACGATCCGGCCTATATCAGGTATTTCCGCTGGCTCGGCGGTGTGCTGACCGGCGATCTCGGCACGGCCATGTCGAGCGGGCAGGATATCGCCACGTCGATCAAGGGACGGCTGTGGAACACGCTGTTTCTCGCCTTCTGGGCGGCGATCGTCGCCGTGCCGCTGGCGATCATTCTCGGCCTGATCGCGGTGCGCTACCGCAATGGCTGGGTCGACAAGCTGATCTCCGGGCTGGCGCTGGCCTCGACCTCCTTTCCCGAGTTCTTCATCGGCTATGTGCTGGTCTATTTCTTCGCCGTGAAATGGCAAATCTTCCCGGGCATCTCGACCGTCTATGACGGCATGCCTTTTGGCGAGCGCATGCAGGCGATCGCTCTGCCGGCGGCCGCGCTGACGCTGGTCGTGCTCGCCCACATGATGCGCATGACACGCGCGGCGATCCTCAATGTCATGCAGTCGGCCTATGTCGAGACGGCGGAACTGAAGGGCCTGTCGGCCTTCAACGTCATCCGCAAGCACGCCTTCCCCAATGCCATCGCGCCGATCATCAACGTCGTCATGCTCAACCTCGCCTACCTGATCGTCGGCGTCGTCGTGGTCGAGGTGATTTTCGTCTATCCGGGCATGGGGCAGTATCTGGTCGACCACGTCACCAAACGCGACGTGCCGGTGGTGCAGGCGGTCGGCCTGATCTTCGCCGCCGTTTATATCAGCCTGAATATCATTGCGGACATAGCGGCGATCGTCGCCAATCCGCGTCTCAGACATCCGAAATAGGGGGCGGATATGCTCGATATCAAACGCATCCCCCTCCCCGCGCTGATCGGGATCGTGCTGACGGCATTGTTCGTGCTGGCGGCGATCTTCGCCCCCTGGATCGCGCCGCACGGCAATGGCGAAATCGTCGGCGACGTCTGGGAACCGATGTCGGCTGCCCATTTGCTGGGCACCGACAATCTCGGCCGCGATCTTCTGTCTCGCATGATCTACGGCGCCCGCATCACTTTGTTCATCGCGGTGCTGGCCACCGCACTGTCATTCTCGCTCGGCGCCATCCTCGGCTTCTCGGCGGCCGTCTTCGGCGGCTGGTTCGACACGCTGCTGTCGCGCCTCGTCGATCTCTTGATGTCGATCCCGACGCTGATCATGGGTCTCGTCGTGCTGTCAGTGCTGCCGACCAATCTGGTGACGCTGATCCTGGTGATGGGCATTCTGGATTCGACCCGCGTCTATCGCCTGTCGCGCGCGGTCGCCGTCGACATCAACGTCATGGACTATGTCGAGGCGGCGAAACTGCGTGGTGAGGGCAGCGGCTGGATCATCTTCCGCGAGATCCTTCCCAACGCATTGTCGCCGCTGGTTTCGGAACTCGGCCTGCGCTTCATCTATGCCGTGCTGTTCCTGTCGACGCTGTCGTTCCTCGGCCTTGGCGTGCAGCCACCGGACGCCGACTGGGGCGGCATGGTCAAGGAAAACAAGGATGGCATCGTCTTCGGCATCGCGGCCGCGCTTATCCCGGCGGCGGCGATCGCCCTGTTGGCGATTTCCGTCAACCTGGTTGCCGACTGGGTGCTCAACCGGACGACCAGCCTCAAGGGAGGACGCGGGTGATGGCCGACACCAAAGCGAAATCAGGCCTGCTGCTCGACATCCGCAACCTGCGCATCGAAGCCACCGTCTTCCCGCCCGGCGAGCCGCCAAAGAACATCGTGCTGGTGCACGATGTCTCGCTGACGCTTGAAAAAGGCAAGGTGCTCGGCCTGATCGGCGAGTCCGGCGCCGGCAAGTCGACCATCGGCCTGTCGTCGATGGGCTATGGCCGCGGCGGCGTGCGCATCACCGGCGGCGAGGTGATCCTGAACGGCCGCGACATCCTCAAGGGCGGCAAGGACGGCTTCCGCAAATTACGCGGCCGCGAGGTCTGCTATGTCGCGCAATCGGCGGCAGCCGCCTTCAACCCGGCGCACCGGCTGATGGACCAGGTGGTGGAAGCCACGCTGCTGCACGGTACGGCAACGCGGGCCGAGGCCGAGAAGCGCGCGGTTGCGCTGTTCAAGAAGCTCAGCCTGCCAAACCCTGAAACCATCGGCGAGCGCTTTCCGCACCAGGTTTCGGGTGGCCAGTTGCAGCGCGTGATGACGGCGATGGCGCTGTGCTCCGAGCCGGACCTGATCGTCTTCGACGAGCCGACAACGGCGCTCGACGTGACGACGCAGATCGACGTGCTGGCGGCGATCAAGGATGCCATCCGCGACACCCATGTCGCTGCGCTCTACATCACCCACGACCTTGCCGTCGTCGCCCAGGTCTCAGACGAGATCATGGTGCTGCGCCATGGAAGGCTGGTCGAATGGGGCGGCACAAGGCAGATCATCAAGGAGCCGCGCCAGGAATACACCAATGCGCTGGTCTCGGTGCATGAGATCGAACACCAGGAGCAGAAGCCCGGCACGTCGCCTTTCCTGTCGGTGAAGAACGTCACCGCCGCCTATGGCCGCAGCGACATCAAGGTGCTGAAGAACGTCTCGGTCGACATCTATCCGGGTCAGACGCTGGCCGTGGTCGGCGAGTCCGGCTCCGGCAAGTCGACGCTGGCACGCGCCATCACTGGCCTGCTGCCGCCCGAACAGGGCACCGTCACCTTCGACGGACGTCCGCTGGCCAACAGGCTGGCCGACCGGCCGAAGGAGGATTTGCGCCAGTTGCAGATGATCTACCAGATGGCCGACGTGGCGATGAACCCGCGCCAGACCGTCGGCACCATCATCGGCCGGCCGCTCGAATTCTATTTCGGCATACGCGGCCGCGAGCGCGACAGGCGCGTCGCCGAACTGCTCGACAAGATCGAGATGGGCAAGGGCTTTTCCGACCGCTATCCGGCCGAACTTTCCGGCGGCCAGAAACAGCGTGTCTGCATCGCCCGATCGCTTGCCGCCAAGCCGAAGCTGATCATCTGCGACGAGGTGACCTCTGCGCTCGATCCGCTGGTCGCCAACGGCATCCTCAAGCTGCTGCTGGAGTTGCAGAAGGAGGAGAACGTCGCCTATCTGTTCATCACGCACGACCTCGCCACTGTGAAGTCGATCGCCGATTCGATCGCGGTTATGTATCGCGGCGAGGTGGTGCGCTACGGCCCCAAGAGCCAGGTGCTAAGCCCGCCCTTCGACGCCTACACCGACCTGCTGCTCTCCTCGGTTCCAGAGATGGAAATCGGCTGGCTGGAAAAGGCAATCAAGGGACGGCGCATGGCCAGCGCGGGCAACTAAAGCAATTCGGGGAAACTGGAACCGGTTCTCCCAGAAGAAACGCATGGCGCTTCCCCTGGGAATTGCACCAGACCAAGCCGCCACATGGGGCGCCGGCGACCGTCATCCGGATGCAACACTAGAACGCCAAACGTCCTTCGGGACGAGCGCCGCTCGCACGACTTTAAAACAGGGGTAGGACATGAAGACTGAACTCGATTATCTCGCCGAACTCGCCGGTCAAGGCCGGATATCGCGCCGCGCCTTTCTTGGGCGCGCCGCCGCGCTCGGCGTATCGGCGGCCCTGATGCCGGCGCTGACCGGCAAGGCATTTGCCCAGACGGCGGTGAAGGGCGGTATCATCAAGGCCGGTCTGCAGGGCGGTGAATCCACCAACAGCCTCGATCCGGCGCTGAACCTCAGCCAGGTTACCTTCAGCTTCGGCAAGCTTTGGGGCGAGTATCTCGTGCGCCTCACCCCGGACAACAAGCTGGTCAACCTGATTGCCGAGGAGATTGGCGCCTCGGCCGACGCCAAGACATGGACAATCAAGATCCGCGACGGCATCGAGTTCCACAATGGCAAGACGGTCGGCGCGGAGGATGTTGCTGCCACCATTGAGCGCCATGCGGACGAGAAGTCCAAGTCCGGAGCACTCGGCATCCTCAAGAACATCAAGGGGATCAAGGCGAGCGGCAAGGAGGTCATCGTCACGCTCGGCGACGCCGATGCCGACTTCCCCTATCTGATGGCCGACTACCATCTCACCATCCAGCCGAATGGCGGCAAGGACGATCCGAACGCCGGCATCAGCGCCGGTCCCTATAAGGTTAGCGTCAACCAGCCCGGCGTGCGCCATGGCGGCGAGCGCTTTGCCAATTACTGGCTGGGCGACAAGGCCGGCCATGCCGACCAGGTCGAAATCATCGTCATCAATGACGCGACCGCACGGCTTGCCGCCCTGCAGGGCGGCCAGGTGCACATGATCAACCGCGTCGAGCCGAAGGTCGTCGATCTGGTCAAGCGCATCGCGGGCGTCTCCATCGAGAACGTCTCGGGCAAGGGCTACTATCCGTTCAACATGTTCTGCGACACCGCCCCCTTCGACAGCAACGATCTGCGGATGGCGCTGAAGCTTGCCATGGACCGCGACGAGATGCTGGAAAAGATCCTGCGCGGCTATGGCTCGGTGGGTAACGACTTCCCGATCAACGAGGCCTATCCGCTGTTTTCCGCCGACATCGAGCAGCGCAAGTTCGATCCGGACAAGGCGGCGGCAGCCTATAAGAAATCGGGCCACAGCGGCTCGATCGTGCTGCGCACCTCGGACGTCGCCTTCCCGGGCGCCGTCGATGCCGCACAACTCTATCAGCAGTCCTGCGCCAAAGCCGGCATCAAGATCGAGATCAAGCGCGAGCCCGGCGACGGCTACTGGTCGGAGGTCTGGAACAAGCAGCCTTTCTCGCTCTCCTACTGGGGCGGACGCGCGACGCAGGACCAGATGTATTCCACCGGCTATGTCTCGACCGCCGACTGGAACGACACGCGCTTCAAGCGGCCGGAATTCGACAAGATGCTGTTTACCGCGCGAGGCGAGCTCGACCAGGCCAAGCGCCAGGCAATCTACCACGACATGGCAGTGATGATGCGTGACGAAGGCGGGCTGATCGTGCCCTTCTTCAACCAGTTCATCGACGCGGCCGCCACCAGCAAGATCGGCGGCTATGCCAAGAGCCCTATCGGCGAAATGATGGACGGCTACGCGCTTGCCGAGTGCTGGCTCAACGCTTGAGCGGACTCTGATCGTCCGATTTCATCTATCAAGAACGCCGTGTGCCCAAGACGGCACACGGCGTTCCCGTTTCAACCGCCAACCGCATGGAGCAGCCCGTGGCGCTCAAGTCCAAGCTTCTGCTGATCATCCTCGACGGCGTGCCTTACCGGAACTGGCGCCGGCTGATGGGCAATCTCGAAGGCTGGGTGCAATCGGGCGAGGCGCGCGTCTGGAAGATGCGCTCGGTGCTGCCGTCGACCTCGGCCTGCTGCTATGCGTCGATCCACACCGGGGTCTCACCGCAGGTGCACGGGATTCTCTCCAACGAGACCCGGTTCCGCGTCGAGCAGCCCGATATCTTCTCCGAAGTCAGCAAGGCAGGCGGCAAGACGGGGGCGGTGACGCATTCCTACTGGTCGGAATTCTTCCGCGGCTATCCGTTCGACGTGGTCGAGGACATGGAGTTCGACGAGCCAGGCGGGCCGATCACGCATGGCCGCTTCCACACCATGACCGGTTACAATCTTCGCAACCAGATGACGCCGAGCGATGTCGACCTGTTCGCGACGCTGACGATGCTGACGAAACGCCATGGCATCGACTACGGCATCCTGCACACCTGCACGCTGGACTCGATGGGACACCGCTTCGGCCACGACTGCCACGAGATGGACCATGCCGTCTATGCGATGGACGGGATGCTGGCCGCCTTCCTGCCGCGCTGGATCGAAGCCGGCTATGAGGTGATCGTCACCGCCGATCACGGCCAGACCGATCGTGGCCATCATGGCGGCCATGACGACGAGATGCAGGATTTCGCGCTGTACTATTTTGGACAAGGTAAGGGTCCGCAGGCCGACACGCTGCTCGACCAGCTGCAGCTGGCGCCGACAGTGCTGAGCCGGCTGGGTGTGGCAATACCGGAGACGATGAAGGCGAAGCCGTTTTTGGGGTGAGCGCGACTCTCCCTTCCCCCCTTGTGGGGGAAGGGAAGACCCTGCCTCTGGCAACACTTCCTTACTTCGGTTAGCCTCCCAAAAATTCCTTGGCGGAGGATGAACCTTTTTGGACCGATCAGCGACAGAGCAGACAGGAGCCAGGCGGCTCGACCGGCCATGACGGCAGCGACGGAGACCGATCGCGCTCTCGTCGACCGGGTCGCGAAGGGCGACCGTGCCGCCGTGCGGCTCCTGTTCATGCGTCACCACGCGCGGGTCTACCGCTTCGTGGCGCGCCAGACGGGATCGGAAATGATGGCCGACGATATCGCCAACGAAGTCTTCCTCGAGCTATGGCGCCAGGCGCCAGGCTTCGAAGGGCGTTCCGAAGTCTCGACATGGCTGCTCGGCATCGCTCGTTTCAAGGCGCTGTCCTTTCTGCGCAAGAAGAAGGAAGACTGGATCGACGACGAGGCCGCCGCCGCGGTGCCCGACGGCGCCGACACGCCGGAAGTCGTCACCATGAAGGAAGACAAGGCCGCCGCCCTGCGGCGCTTCGTCGACACCTTGCCCGAAGAGCATCGCGTGGTCATCGATCTTGCCTATTATCACGGACAATCGGTGAGCGAGATCGGCGAGGTGCTCGACATTCCGGTCGCCACCATCAAGACCCGGATGTTCTACGCCCGCAAGAAACTCGGAGAGGCCCTCAAGGCCGCCGGTTACGACAGGGGGTGGCCATGAGCGCCGCTGAAAAGATGTCGCGCCGCGACGAAATGGAAACGCTGCTGCCGTTCTACCTGAACGGCTCGCTGGAAGGTTCCGACCTGGAAGCGGTCGAGGAATGGCTGGCCAGCGATCCGGCCGCACTTGCCGCCCTTGGCGAGGCTGAAGCCGAATTCTCCGGCGCCACGGCCGCCAACGAAGCAATCCGGCCGCCGGCCGATGCGCTCAGCCGCTTTGCCAAGGCACTCGACGCCGAGGCCGGGCCTGCGCGCAAGCCGGCAGGATCGTCCTGGCTGGCGCAGGCCTGGGGCCGCTTCATGGCGGTGCCGGTCGGTGTCGCCTGGGCGGCAGCCGCGGTTCTGCTGGCCCTGGTCATGGTGCAGTCGTTTGTCGAACCCGGCGGCAAGGGCAATGATTTCGAGATTGCCGGCGCGGAAAACGATCCGGCGAAAATGCCGTTCGCGCTGGTCAAGTTCAAGCCGGATGCCAGGATGTCGGACATATCCGCCTTCCTCGGCAGCAACGGCATGAAGATCGTCGGCGGACCGACCGCCGACGGCGTGTTCCGGCTTGGCATCCCGGCTGCCAACGCAGCCGACTACACCAAGCAAATCGGCCTCATTGCCGCCCAGCCCTTCGCGGAAACTGTGATCGAGGGAAGGAAACCGGTTGATGGCGGCTGAGGCAGTCATTCGATTTGCGGCAGTGCTTGCGACGGCGATGGCGATCGCCGTGCCCGCGTCGGCGCAGACCAGCAGCGCCAATCCTGATCGGACGCAAATCGACTGCGGCGATGGGACCCATGCGGCGGGAGCCGACTGCGCCAAGGATGGCAGCGACACAAAGGGCGGATCGGACGCAGGCCAATCCGGCGCCGTCTTCCTGCCGGCGCTGATCGTCGACCTGTTTCCTAACCCGGCGGCGCCTCCGACCCCTGTGCCGACGCCACGGCCGGCACCCGCGACGCCGCCTGCCGATAACCAAGCCGGCCCCCCGCCTGGCGGCCCGATCGTCTCGCCGACCGATCTCATTGCCGTTCAGCCGCCGCGCGCGGTGGTCGGCGATTTCGTGCCCGACGAGGTGCTGGTGACCGTCGACGGCGATGCCGGCGCCGTCCAGCAGATCGCCGCTTCTTTCGGCCTGCAGGTGCGCTCGCAGCGCCAGTCGCTTCTGCTTGGCACCACGCTGGTGCGCTTCGGCATTCCCGACGGCCGGCCCGTCGGCGTCGTGCTGGCGCAACTGGCCGCCGACGGCCGCACCCAGCGGCGCGAGCCCAACCATGTCTATTCGCTGCAGCAGGCCGCCGGCATCGTCAACTATGCGTTCGATCGTATCGCGCTCGATGCCAAGCAGGCCAGCGGCGAAAACGTCCGCATCGCGGTGATCGACACTGGCATCGACGACACCAACCCGGCGCTGTCGGGCGTCATTGCCGGGCAGTTCGACGCCATGCCCGACGTGCCGATCGAAAAGCGCGATCACGGCACGTCGATCGACGGGCTGATCGCCGGCGTCGGCGTGCTGGAAGGCATGGCGCCGGGCGCAAAGATCTATCACGCCCGCGCCTTCGAGGGCGGCAAGTCGACCATGGACGTCATCCTGTCGGCGCTCGACTGGGCGGCGGAACAGGACGTGCGCATCATCAATATGAGCTTCGTCGGGCCGAAGAACGATTTGCTCGGCGTCGCCTGCCGCAATGCCCGCGCACTCGGCATGGTGCTGGTCGCTGCCGCCGGCAACAACGGGCCGAAAGCGCCTTATGGCTATCCGGCCGCCTTCGACGGCGTCATCGCGGTGACCGCAACCGACGCCAAGGACGGGCTGATGCCGCAGGCCAATCGCGGCGCCTATGTCTTCATCTCGGCGCCCGGCGTCGAGATGGTGGCGCCGAGCGGCGGCGGTTCGGACGTGGTCACCGGCACCTCGTTTGCGGCGGCGATCGTGAGCGGCGCCATCGCCAATCTCATCCATGCCGCGCCCGATCGCTCGGCCGACGACATCGAGAAGGCGCTCGCGGCGACGGCCAGGGATCTCGGCCCCAAGGGACGCGACGATGATTTCGGCCACGGCCTGCTGGACATCAAGGCGGCGGCGGCAAAGGATTAGTCTGCGACAGGTCAAGTCGCGGCTTGCGGAGGACGCACCAGAAAATAGAGCGCGACGGTGTGCGTGATCATCAGCAGCGGCACGTAGATGATCGGGATCGCGTAGGTGGCGCCCAGTTCGCCCGCACGCTGGGGAAGGCCGACCTGGATGGCGTGGTAATAGTCTACGACGAGGTCGACAGTCCCGACCAGATTGAAGGCAACGACGAGCGCCCAGAAGATCCGAGGTATCCTTGCCGTGACCAGCGCCAGCATGGCCAGCACTCCTGTTATGAGGTCGCCGTAGGCAGCAAACACGGCAAAGCCGGCAGGCAAATCGGGGCCGACGACACCCGGAACGAGGAAGACCAGCCCGAAGAAGCGGAAGCTGTGCAGAGTGGCGACAGCGCGTTGCGTCGCGACCCGGTCCATAGACCTGAGCCACGGCAAACCGTATACGGCGAAGCAAAGCAGCCACGCGACATAGCCCAGAACAAGATGGATTTGGAACACGACCTCGGTTGACATCTGGCCTCTCTCGAAACTGGTTCATGCGACCTCCGACACCGCGTGAGACGCAGGGCAGCCCTTGGCGGACGACCTTGGCCAACCTACTAAGCCCGCTTCCATAATTCGACCATCCGCTGTAATCACAACAACCCATGAAGCAGAACTACACAGTCCGGCACGGAGCGCTGGAGGGCGTCGAGGCATTCCTGGCCGTCGCCAGGCACCGCAACTTCCGCCGCGCCGCAGCGGAACTCGGCGTGACACCGTCCGCCGTGAGCCAGGCGGTGCGCGCGCTGGAAACACGCATGGGTGCGGCGTTGTTCGTTCGCACAACGCGGAGTGTCGGCTTGAGCGAGCCTGGCCAACGGTTCCTCGACCGTGCCGGCCCTGCTTTCGAAGAACTTGTGGCGGCCGGCGAGGCGGTGCGTGACATCGGCCGGCGGCCGACCGGTCTGCTGCGCCTGTCCGTACCCCGCGCCGTCGTGCCCTTGATCCTGGAGCCGATGATCGCGTCGTTCTGCCGGGCCTATCCCGAGATCGAACTGGAGATCGCCGCGAGCGACGAGATGGTCGATCTCGCGGCCGGCGGGTTCGATGCCGGTATCCGTCTTGGCCAGTTCATCGCGGTCGACATGGTCGCGGTGCGGCTAACCCCGTCATTTTCCTTCGTGGTCGTCGGCAGCCCTGACTATCTCAAACGCCATGGCCGCCCCGAATGCGTCGATGATTTGCGCAACCACGCCTGCCTGCGCTTGCGCCGTTCGAACGGCGCCATTGCTCCCTGGGCTTTCGTCGACGGCAACGAGGCGATCGAGGCGATGCTCTCAGGCCCGCTGATTGCGCACGATTATCCGACATTGCTCGGGGCCGCGATGCGGGGCGTCGGGCTGGCGCAGACGCCTCGACCAATCGCTGAAGGTCCGATAGCCGAAGGTAAACTCGAACCGGTGCTGGACGGCATCGCCGCCACGACGCCGGGCGTCTTCCTGTATCATCCCGGCAAGCGCCAAGTCCTGCCGAAGCTGCGCGCCTTCATCGACCACCTCAAATCCGCGGCGTGAGATATCGGAATCCAGCCCCTTGCGGTGGCCTCCCCACTGCTGGCGTCGGGCGAGATTTTGATCGTGGCGTGAGCCGACAGAACTGCTATCTTGCCCTCGCCCCTTGGGGGAGACTATGCGGACGCCATTTTTGGGCGACATGCACTAGCATCGGGGACTGCGGCAATGACGAGTAACGCCAATGTCCTTGATGCGGTGGTCGTCGGGGCCGGCTGGGCCGGCCTGGGCATCAGCCATTCGCTGGCACGGCGGGGCCTAAGCCACAGGATACTGGAGAGAGGCCGCATCGGAGAGACCTGGCGCACACAGCGGTGGGACTCTTTCCGGATGAATACCCCCAACGTGCAGACCGTGATGCCAGGCGACTGCTATGACGGTTCGGATCCGTCCGGTACCCTGACGCGCGACGAATTCGTCGCACTCCTCGAAGATTTCGCCAAGCGGCACAGCCTCCCTGTCGAACAGGATACTGCCGTGACCGAACTCGCCAGTGGACACAATAATGGCGAATATAGGCTAACCACTTCACGCGGCACAGTTTTGGCGCGGAACGTGGTGATCGCAAGCGGCGACCTGAATTGTCCGGTGCGCCCAATTTGGGCCGGTTCGCTGCCGCCCGGCCTCTGCCAGATCGATGCTTCCGATTACCGCAGCGCCGCCGATCTCGCTGATGGAGCGGTGCTGGTTGTCGGAGGCGGCCAGTCGGGTGGCCAGATCGCAGAGGACTTGGCAGAAGCAGGCCGAACGGTCTTCCTTGCCACAAGCCGGGTTGGAAGACTCTCTCGGAGCTACCGAGGTCGCCACATTATGATGTGGCTGGTCGAGAGCGGGTTTCTCGACGTGCGTCGAGAGGAGATAATCCGTCTTGCGGAACGCATACCGGCTCGTGGTCTGCTTGGGGCAGAACGCACCATTAGCCTCCAAGCGCTCAGCGCCCGAGGTGTCGTGCTGCTTGGCGGGTTCGCAGGCGTCGGGGAAGGCGGCCGCCTCTCGTTCGCCGACGATCTCGAAGCCCATATTCGTTTTGCGGATGAAGCCTCCGCCAACGTCAAACGCTATATCGACGAATATATCAGTCGCTCCGGAATCGATGCTCCCGTTTCGGAACCCGATCCTGCGGAGACTGTCGCGGCATATCTGCCGGACCCGACTATTCGTTCTCTTGATGTTGCCGTGTCCGGCATAACGACCGTGGTGTGGTGTACTGGCTTCCGGGGTGATTTCAGTTGGGTGAACCTCCCTGGGGTGCTCGACTCGCAGGGACGGCCCGTTCATGAGGATGGCGTGGCTGCGCAGCCAGGTATCTACTTCGCCGGCTTAGATTTCGCCTCCACGCGCAAATCGGGCATAATATTAGCGATTGCCGAGGAGGCGCACCGCCTTGTCGAACACATCGTCGGGCGTTCGTGACGGACTGGACACAGCCGATCCATGATTGGGTAAACCGGGTGTCGCGTCTCAACTCGGTTCCCGCAGAGCATGGGTTTGATCTCCAGCTACGCAGGCGCCCCCGCTACCGATCCCCTAACCACCAGGTCGACCGGCCAGACCTCGCCTCGCGCGCCCTCCTCCAGTCCTGAAATCCGCGCCGCCAGCCGCTCGGCGACACGGGCGCCGGCCAGACGAATCGATGAACGCGTCGTCGACAACGGCACCGAGAAATTCTCCGGCCTCAGCCAGGGGAAGACATCGTCATGGGCGATCAGCGAGACGTCGCTCGGAATGCTCAGGCCGAGGTCGCGTACGGCGCGCACGACGCCCAGCGCCATGATCAGGCTGGAGCAGGCGATCGCCGTCGGCGCGTCGTCCTCTTCCAGCAAACGCCTGGTGGCGCGATAGCCGTTCTCTTCGGTCATATCGACCGAGCAGACATGGCGTTCGCTCAATGGCAGCCCGCTCGCGGCGAGCGCCCGGCGCACGCCGCGTTCGCGATGGATGGCGAAGGTCTCGCGGTCGTCACCGTTGATCAACGCCAGCCGCCGATGACCTAGTTGGATCAGCAGCCTGGCCGCCTCGTGGAAGGCGCCCTCATTGTCGATGTCGGTAAAAGCATAGTCGAAGTCGAAGCCCTCACTGCGGCCATGGACGATGAAGGGAATGCCGAGCGTGTTGACCAGCGCCACGCGCCGGTCCGCGGGCCTTGGAGAGGAGATATAAACAGCGTCGACCTGCCGGTTGGCGACGATGCGCCGGTAGGTCGTCTCCTGGTCGTCGGCGTCGGCCGGCGACAGCACAAGGTCAAGCTCGTGCGAGCGGGCATAGTCACCAAGACCGGACAGGAACTCGACGAAATGCGGATCGATGTCGACCGACGCACCGGTCGGCAGGACATAGCCGATCATACCGGTCTTGCCGGTCGCCAGCCGGCGCGCGCTCGGATTGGGACGATAGCCATGGCGCTTGGCTGCATCCATGACACGCCTGCGCGTCTCCTCGTTGACCTCGGGATAGCCGTTCAGCGCACGGCTTACCGTGGTTTGCGAAAGTGCCAGCATATGGGCGAGCTGCTTGAGGTTCACGAAAGGTCTCCATTCCCTCAAAGCGCTTTTAAATTGAATCGACCCAAGTGCCACCGGGGCCGAGCCATACCAAGCCGAACCATAGACGCGGTCCGGGCGTGTTTGAAACAAAAATTGCTGCTGCATCGCCATAATAGTATGTTGCAGCGCACTTTTAGGGGTGCAAATGCGCGAACCTAAATCGATTAACTCGCCAGCCTCTTGACTTCCCAGCGATTCAATGGCGTGATCGAAAAAGCCAAAGCGCTTTGGAAGACTCTTCGAAAGGTTGCGGTTCCTTTCCGACTGAGTCACAGTCCTGCGGCGTCGGCGGGCGGAATGGAGGTTCCGTCCGGTGTGTGACACCCACTGGGAGGAATACCGATGAAGAAAATGCTTTTGCTGGGTGCTGCGTTTGCCACGTTCGCCCTGAACGCGCCCGCGCAGGCCGAACTGAAGTTCAAGCCCGGCGAAGACAAGCGCTTCAACTGGGCGAACTACGAAGAGCTCAAGAAAGTCGACCTCAAGGGTGAAACGCTGTCGATCTTCGGACCGTGGCGCGGTGAGGACGAAGGCCTGGTGCGCGGCGTTCTCGACTATTTCGCGGAAGCCACCGGCGTCGAGATCAAATACTCCTCCTCGGAAAATTGCGAACAGCAGATCGTCATCGACACGCAGGCCGGCAGCCCGCCGAACATCGCCGTGCTGCCGCAGCCGGGCCTCATCCAGGACCTGGCGTCGAAGGGCCTTTTGACGCCGCTCGGTGACGACACCGCCAAATGGGTCAAGGACAATTACGGTGCCGGCCAGTCATGGGTCGATCTCGGCACCTTCAAGGACAAGGACGGCAAGCCGGGCTTCTTCGCCTTCCCTTACAAGGCCGACGTGAAGTCGCTGGTCTGGTACTCGCCGGATAATTTCGAGGAAGCCGGCTACAAGGTGCCGAAGACCCAGGAAGAACTCGCCGATCTCGAAAAGAAGATCATCGCCGATGGCGGCAAGCCGTGGTGCATCGGCCTCGGCTCCGGCGGCGCCACCGGCTGGCCGGCGACCGACTGGGTCGAAGACCTGATGCTGCGTACCCAGCCTCCGGAGGTCTACGACAAATGGGTCAAGAACGAGATCCCGTTCAACGACCCCGCAGTGGTCAACGCCATCGACATTTTCGGCAAGATCGCGACCGACGACAAGATGGTCGATGGCGGCGCCAAGGCGGTTGCGGCGACCGATTTCCGCGACAGCCCGAAGGGACTCTTTTCGGTACCGCCGAAATGCTACCTGCACCACCAGGCATCGTTCATCCCGACCTTCTTCCCGGAAGGCACCAAGGTCGGCCAGGACGCGGACTTCTTCTACTTCCCGCCCTATGCCTCCAAGCCTGAACTGGGCACGCCCGTGCTCGGCGCCGGTACGCTGGCGATGATCACCAAGGACTCCAAGGCCGCGCGCGCGTTCATCGAATTCCTGAAGATGCCGCTCGCCCACGAGATCTGGATGGCCGAGGGCGGTTTCGTGACGCCGCTCAAGTCGGTCAACAAGGATGCCTATGCCAGCGACGCGCTGAAGAAGCAGGGCGAAATCCTCGCCAATGCCTCGACTTTCCGCTTCGACGGTTCCGATCTGATGCCGGGCAAGATCGGCGCC
This sequence comes from Mesorhizobium sp. WSM4822, assembly GCF_055811155.1. Classification (NCBI taxonomy): domain Bacteria; kingdom Pseudomonadati; phylum Pseudomonadota; class Alphaproteobacteria; order Hyphomicrobiales; family Phyllobacteriaceae; genus Mesorhizobium; species Mesorhizobium sp. WSM4822. The sequence goes on from NZ_JBVVQM010000013.1 coordinate 200,589, forward strand.
GGCGCCTTCTGGACCGGCATGATCGACCTGGTCGGCGGCAAGTCGGCACAGGACGTCGCCACCGACATCCAGAAGAGCTGGGACGCCATCAAGTAGACGGCTGGCACGTAGACGACCAACCATTCTCACACTGGATCCGGACCGTACTGGCCCGGATCCGACGGCGGCCCGTGCCGCAGCCTTTCGTCATGAGCGCATTGACATGAAGCGCGATCGGCAATGTGCGCAAGCCGCCGATGACGCGCTCCAAACAACTGAATCGGCGCCTGGTCCCCGTCACCAAGGTCATTCCTTGTCGGGTCATGCGCAGGGGGAGAGGGACCCATGGCGGCTCAGATTTTCTCGGCCATAACAGTCATCATCGTCGGCGTCGGCGGTTGCGTCGCCTATTTCTGGGGCGCCAACAAACTGGTCGACCTGATATTCCCGTCACGCGGCGTCGCCGGTGCCGCGGCCATCGACAATCTGCGCCGGCAAGGGCTGGTCAGGCCATGGCTGTTCGTCGGTCCGGCGATGATCATCCTCACCATCTACCTGATCTATCCGGTGGTCGAGACGCTGCGGCTGTCGTTCCTCGATCGCGGCGGCATCAATTTCGTCGGCTTGGCGAACTATGAATGGGCGTTCGGCGACCGCGAGTTCCGCAACTCGATCCTCAACAACATCATCTGGCTGGCGGTGGTGCCGGCCGCCTGCACCTTCCTCGGGCTGATCATCGCCGTGCTTACGGACAAGATCTGGTGGGGCACGATCGCCAAGAGCCTGATCTTCCTGCCGTTGGCGATCTCCTTCGTCGGCGCCAGCGTGATCTGGAAATTCATCTACGAGTATCGGGGCGACGGCCAGACGCAGATCGGCATCCTCAACGCCATCATCCAGCATTTCGGCGGCCAGCCGCAGGTCTGGATATCGCTGCCGTTCTGGAACAATTTCTTCCTGATGATCATCCTGATCTGGATCCAGACCGGCTTTGCCATGGTCATCCTGTCTTCCGCCCTGCGCGGCATTCCCGAAGAAACGCTGGAAGCCGCCGTCATCGACGGCGCCAATCCGTTCCAGATCTTCTGGAAGATCATGGTGCCGCAGATTTGGGGCACCATCGCCGTGGTCTGGACCACGATCACCATCCTGGTGCTCAAAGTGTTCGACATCGTGCTGACCATGACCAACGGCCAGTGGAACAGCCAGGTGCTGGCCAATCTGATGTTCGACTGGATGTTCCGCGGCGGCGGCGATTTCGGCCGCGGCGCCACCATCGCCATCATCATCATGATTGCCGTCATTCCGATCATGGTCTGGAACATCCGCCAGGCGAACAAAGAGACGGGAGGACATTGAGATGGCCGTCGCGACCGGAAATTCCTTCGCCAGCCGTTTTGGCGTCCACATCGCCGTGCTCATCTTCGTCGCGATCTGGACCATACCGACGCTCGGCATCCTGGTCTCGTCGCTGCGCGACAAGAACCAGATCATCGCCTCGGGCTGGTGGAACTCGTTCGCCAGTTCCACCCAGACGGAAGCAGGCCGGCTCCCGCCCGCCTCGGCGCAAGTCGAGAAGGACGGCAAGTTCGTCCTCGAGGGCAATATCTTCGGCGACGGCGCCAAGCGCGACATCAGCGCCTTCGGGGTCAAATCGGCGACACCGACGCAATATCCCGCCGGCACGACAGCCGATGTCGGCGACGGCGTGACCTTGCAGCTCAATGCCGACGGCAGCTTCATCATGCATTCCCCGAAAGCGTTCGAAGGCGATCGCGGCCAGCGCGTCTATTATGCTTCGTCGGCGCCGCCGAAATTCACCACCGACAATTACAAAACCGTGCTGTTCTCCGAAGGCATCGGACGGTCATTCATGAATTCCCTGACCGTCACCATTCCGGCTACCGTCATCCCGATCCTGATCGCCGCCTTTGCCGCCTATGCGCTGGCCTGGATGCGGTTTCCCGGCCGGGCGCTGCTGATCGCCGTCATCATCGGCCTGCTGGTGGTGCCATTGCAGATGTCGCTGATCCCGCTGTTGAAGCTCTACAACGGCGTCGGCGCTTTCTTCGGCATGCCGTCGAAGACCTATCTCGGCATCTGGCTGGCGCATACCGGCTTCGGCCTGCCCTTCGCCATCTACCTGCTGCGCAGCTACATTGCCGGCCTGCCGCGCGAAATCATGGAATCGGCGCGCATCGATGGCGCCAGCGATTTCGAGATCTTCGTCAAGATCGTCTTGCCGCTGTCGTTCCCGGTGCTGGCTTCGTTTGCCATCTTCCAGTTCCTGTGGGTATGGAACGATCTGCTGGTGGCGATGGTTTTCCTCGGTACAGAGGCAGACCAGATCGTGCTGACCGCCAAGCTCAACGCGCTGTTGGGCTCGCGCGGCGGCGACTGGGAGATTCTGACGACATCGGCTTTCGTGACCATCATCGTACCGCTGATCGTGTTCTTCTCGCTGCAGCGCTATTTTGTCCGCGGGCTGCTTGCCGGCTCGGTGAAAGGAGGCTGAGACGATGCAATCCGCTTTGAAGGCCAGCTCGAAGCCTGACCTCGCCATCGATCGCGACTGGTGGCGGGGCGCGGTGATCTACCAGATCTATCCGCGCAGCTATCAGGACTCGAATGGCGACGGCATCGGCGATCTCAAGGGCATCATAGGCCGCCTCTCCTACATCGCCGCACTCGGCGCGGATGCCATCTGGATCTCGCCGTTCTTCAAGTCGCCGATGAAGGATTTCGGCTATGACGTGACGGATTACTGCGATGTCGATCCGATGTTCGGCACGCTGGCCGATTTCGACGCGCTGACCGCCGAGGCACACAGGCTGGGCTTGAAGGTGATGATCGACGAGGTGCTGTCGCACACTGCCGACAATCATCCCTGGTTCAAGGAAAGCCGGTCGAGCCGCAGCAACCCGAAAGCCGATTGGTACGTCTGGGCAGACGCCAGGCCGGACGGCACGCCGCCCAACAACTGGCTGTCGATCTTCGGCGGCTCGGCGTGGCAATGGGACACCAGCCGCCAGCAATATTACATGCACAATTTCCTGGCCGAACAGCCCGACCTCAACTTTCACAACCACGAAGTCCAGGACGCATTGCTCGACGTCACCCGCTTCTGGCTGGAGCGCGGCGTCGACGGTTTCCGGCTCGATACCATCAATTTCTACTTCCACAGCCAGAGCCTGGAAAACAATCCGCCGCTGCCGCCGGAAGAGCGCAACGACCAGACCGCGCCGGCGGTCAACCCCTACAACTACCAGGACCATCTCTACGACAAGAGCCGGCCCGAGAACCTCGGCTTCCTCGAACGGTTCCGTGCCCTGCTCGATGAGTATCCGGCAACCGCAGCGGTCGGCGAGGTCGGCGATTCGCAGCGCGGGCTTGAAGTGGTTGCCGCCTACACCGCAGGCGGCAAGCGCGTGCACATGTGCTACTCCTTCGATTTCCTGGCGCCGGAAAAGATCAGCGCGGGCAAGGTCCGCTCGGTGCTGGAATCCTTCGGCAAAGTCGCCAGCGACGGCTGGTCGTGCTGGGCCTTCTCCAACCACGACGTGATGCGCCCGGCCTCGCGCTGGGCCGCCAATGAGGCCGACCCGACCGCCTACCTCAAGGTCATCTCGGCGCTGCTGATGTCGTTGCGCGGTTCGGTCTGCATCTACCAGGGCGAGGAGCTTGGGCTCGGTGAGGCAGAGCTGCGGTTCGAGGATCTGCAGGATCCCTATGGCATCCGCTTCTGGCCGGAATTCAAGGGCCGCGACGGCTGCCGCACGCCAATGGTGTGGGATGGCAGCGCCAAGAATGGCGGCTTCTCCCAGGCAAAGCCCTGGCTGCCGGTGCCGGCCAAGCATCTGGCGCAAGCGGTCAATGTCCAGCAGGGCGACGAGGCTTCGCTGCTCGAGCACTACCGGCGCTTTCTCACCTTCCGGCGTGCCCATCCGGCGCTCGCCAAGGGCGACATCACCTTCATCGAAAGTGAGGGCGACACCGTCGCCTTCACGCGCCGCGCAGGCAACGAGCAGATCGTCTGCGTCTTCAATCTGGGAGCCGGGCCGGCTAAGGTTGACCTTGGCGGCCGATCGCTGCAACCTCTGCCCGGGCACGGATTTTCGGGGCAGGCGAACAGCGGTTCCATCGAGCTTGGCGGCTACGGCGCCTGGTTCGGGCGTCTCGACTGAATTCCAATCACTGGAGGAAACCAAATGGCCGATGTCACGCTAAGACAAGTGAAGAAGTCCTACGGCAATCTGAACATTCTCCACGGTATCGACCTCGATATTAAATCGGGCGAGTTCATCGTCTTCGTCGGCCCGTCGGGCTGCGGCAAGTCGACATTGCTGAGATCGATCGCCGGGCTCGAGGAAATCACCTCCGGCGAGCTCAGAATAGCCGGCGAAGTGGTGAACGACGTGCCGCCGTCGAAACGGGGCATCGCCATGGTGTTCCAGTCCTACGCGCTCTACCCGCACATGACCGTCTACGACAACATGGCGTTCTCGATGAAGATCGGCAAAGAGAACAAGGCCGAGATCGACCGCCGCGTGCGTCAGGCCGCCGAGATCCTGCAGCTGACCAAATATCTCGACCGCCTGCCCAAGGCGATGTCGGGCGGCCAGCGCCAGCGCGTCGCCATCGGCCGGGCCATCGTGCGCAATCCGAAGGTGTTCCTGTTCGACGAGCCGCTTTCGAACCTTGATGCGGCGCTGCGAGTCGCCACCCGCATCGAAATCGCCAAGCTCAAGGAATCGATGCCCAACACGACCATGATCTACGTCACCCACGACCAAGTCGAGGCAATGACGCTCGCCGACCGCATCGTGGTGCTCAAGGACGGCCATATCGAGCAGGTCGGCACGCCGATGGACCTCTACAAGAAGCCCGGCAATCTGTTCGTTGCGCAATTCATCGGCTCGCCGGCCATGAATATCCTGCCCGCAACCATCGACAAATCAGGCAATCCGACCGTCGTCAGCCATGTCGGCGGACGCAAGGCAACCGTGCCGATCGCGACGCCGGCTTCGGCAAAGGGCGCTGCGGTGAGTTTTGGCGTGCGGCCGGAGGACCTGATCATCGCCAGCGGCGCGGACTATCTGTTCGAGGGGACGGTCGACTATGTCGAGCAGCTCGGCGAGGTGCAGCTGGTCTATGTCGACATCGGTCGCGCCGACCTGCCGCTGGTGACCAAGCTGCCCGGCAATGTCGAGGTCAAGCGCGGTTCGACATTGCGGCTGAGCGCCAATGGCGAGGACCTGCATCTCTTCGACGCTGACGGACGGTCGTTTGCCCTTCATGAGGCCGAAGCGAAGGCGGCCTGAGGCAGAACCGCGTCTTGGACAAAAAAGAGCAGCGGGCCAGGCCCGCCGCTCTTTTTTTGAAGATCAGCTTCGACTGTTAACGGCCGAAGAGATTCCGGTCGCTGCCCTGAGGGGCGGACTTCTCTACGTCGCCCGACGAATTGAGCAGCTTCTCGACGAGGCCACCGCTGTTGCGGACCGAGCTCGTATGCGCGTTGTCAACCGAAGTAACCGCAGGCTGATTGGCGCCGTTGGAGCCAAAGTTGTCGCTGCCGGCGAAGGCGCTGCCGGTGATGGCCAGAACGGCGGCGGCAGCAATAAGGATCTTGTTCATTTTAGTCTCCTGAATTCTGGATTTCGCCAGACGGCAGACACAGCTGCCGTCGCTTGCGAAACTGGTTTTAGCGACCGAAGAGGTTACGGTCGCTGCCCTGAGCGGGTGTCTGGGCAGCCGGTTCCGAGGTCTTGGTGGAAGCCGTGTACGACTGGTCCACAGCGGCGGCAGGCTGGTTGGCGCCGTTCGAACCGTAGTTGTCGCTGCCCGCGAAAGCGCTGCCGGAGATGGCCAGAACGGCGGCGGCAGCAATGAGGATCTTGTTCATCTTAAATACTCCTGAATGTCTGAACTTCGAATGTCTGAATTTCGCCAGGGCAGCGGGCGAGCCCGCCGTCGACTGGGAATCGGCTGTTAGTTGTTGCCGAAGAGGTTGCGGTCAGCACCCTGGGCAGGCGCCTGAGCAGCCGGTTCCGACTTCTTGGTCGAAGCGGTGTACGAGCTGTCGACAGCAGTGGCTGCCGCGGCGTTCGAACCGTAGTGGTCGCTACCAGCGAAGGCGCTGCCGGAAATGGCCAGAAGGGCTGCGGCAGTGAGAATGATCTTTTTCATTTTTGTACTCCAGTATCGTCTTTTTCCGTCCGTCTAGCGGCGTGTCTTGGAAATGAAATCGCGTCGTTCGGACAACACCGATGTGGGAGGGCAACCCCGCCTTTTCCAATCACGAAGTTGTTCCGTGTGGACCATGAATCCACACCTTGAAATTGTGCCAGGGGAATCTAGAGAGGCGTTTTTCCTCTCTATATCAGCATGTTAAGTTTAACCATCCGATGGATCACTGACTGTTTCAAAGGCCCGGCGTTCACACCATCCTGCACGCACCGTCAACAGAAACGAACCGTTCGGTTCGATTTTAGGTCAAGCTAATAGTCACTTTTCGAAACCGTTAACTTTTTTTGACCCCCGCCAAGGGTCGGATTCGGGAAGATCGCAGCCGGCAAATGGCCGCCCGGGACGCGGGATTTCGGCCCCAGACGATCTGCGGTGACGTTTCGCATGCCGTGTCGCGCCGCATGGATACGATGTCGTTTTCATGCCGACGGCGCGCCCCCGATCGTGGTTAGATCATACCATCTCAGGTGCCGCTTCGTGACGACGAGACGGAGAATTGGGAAGCCGGTCAGAATCCGGCGCTGCCCCCGCAACGGTGGTGGAGTTCAAGTCGCAACGGGAGACCACTGGGCAACTGCCTGGGAAGGTGTCGCGATGGTCCGCAAGGACAACTCCAGAGCCCGGAAACCAGCCCGAGATTTTTAGACTCGACTGATCGCGGTGGGCGGTCAAGAGGTGGATAGCGCATGTCCGGCACCTAGCCGGCCTGCGTTTCAATCCTTCCTCCATCACCACCAGTTCAGTCCTTAGAAACGAGGACAGGACATGGATATCCGCAACGACATGCTGAGGCTCCTGAAGGGGCGCCGGCAAGGCTTTTCACTGGAGCAGCCCTTCTACACCGATCCAGACTACTTCAAGCTCGACATGGAGCTGATCTGGTATCGCGACTGGCTGTTCATCGGCCATGATTGCGAACTGCCGAAGCCGGGCAGCTACATCACCGTGCAGATCGGCGACTATCCGGTCGTCCTTGTCCGCGACCAGCAAGGCAAGATCAACGCCTTCCACAATTCCTGCCGCCATCGCGGCAGCCGCGTGTGCAACGCGGAAAAGGGTACGGCGGCAAAGCTCGTCTGCCCCTATCATCAGTGGACCTATGAGCTGGACGGCCGCCTGCTGTTTGCCCGCCAGATGGCCGACGGTTTCGACAAGAGTGATTTCGGCCTGAAGCCGGTCGCCTGCGAGAGCGTCGGCGGCTACATCTTCATCTGCCTGGCCAGGGAGCCGGCGGATTTCGCGCCGATGCGGGCGATGATCGAACCTTATCTTTTGCCGCACCGTTTGCGTGAGGCAAAGATCGCCTTTGAGAGCACGATCATCGAGAAGGGCAACTGGAAGCTGGTCTGGGAAAACAACCGCGAGTGCTACCACTGCGTCGCCAATCACCCCGAACTGTGCAAGACCTTCCCCGAGGCTCCGACCGTGACCGGCGTCCAAGGCGCCGACAGCGACCCTGAAATGGTCGCGCACTGGGCCAGATGCGAGGCATCAGGCTTGCCGAGCAAATTCCGCATCGATCCGGCAGGGCAGTACCGCGCCACCCGCGCGCCGCTGCTGCGCGATGCCGTCAGCTACACCATGACGGGAAAACGGGCGGTCCAGAAGAACCTGTCCGACAGCGTTTCAACCGACCGCATCGGTTCCTTGCTGCTTTATCATTATCCGACAACCTGGAACCATATCCTCGGCGACCACGCCGTCACCTTCCGCGTGCTGCCGATCAGTGCCACGGAAACCGCGGTGACGACGAAATGGCTCGTCCACAAGGATGCGGTCGAAGGCATCGACTACGACCTCGCTGAGCTCACCCATGTCTGGACCGAGACCAACGACCAGGACCGCCGCATCGTCGAGGAAAACGCCTTCGGCATCCTGTCGCCGGCCTACGAACCAGGCCCCTATTCGGAGCTGCATGAGGGCGGCGTGATCCAGTTCGTCGAGTGGTACGCGTCGTTCATCGGGCCGCGCCTTGCCGAAGGCGGCCGGCCGGCCCTGCGCAGCGTCGCCTAGCTCAGGGGACAAGAGGATGAATGCGATGACGGACCTTGGCCTCTATCGCCATCTCGACCAGATGACGCCCTGGAACGACCGGCTGCAGGTGCTGGAAGTGATCGGCGTCAGCGACGAAGCGCCGGACGTGAAGACCTTCACCTTCCGCTCCGACAACCAGACCTGGTTCCGCTACAAGCCGGGCCAGTTCGTGACGCTGGAACTGCCGACATCGGAGGGGCCGCTGATGCGCACCTACACGCTGTCGTCCTCGCCGTCGCGGCCGTTCTCGATCGCGGTGACGGTCAAGGCGCAGGCAGGCAGCACCGGCACGCGCTGGATGTTCGACCATCTGACGCCGGGCTCGCACGTCAAGGCCTATGGGCCGACCGGTGATTTTTCGCTGCACAGCCACCCGGCGGCCAAATATCTGTTCATTTCGGCGGGCTCCGGCGTGACGCCGATGATGTCGATGCTGCGTTGGTTGAACGACTGTGCGCCATGGACAGATGTCGGCTTCGTCAACTGTGCGCGCCGCCCGGAAGAGATCATTTTCCGCAAGGAACTCGAGCTGCTCGGCAGCCGCATGCCCGGCCTGTCGCTCGGCTTCATGATCGAGGAGCGGTCGAGCCGCGAGGGCTGGTTCGGCCATATGGGCCGCATCGACGCGATCCGGCTGCCATTGCTGGCACCCGATTTCCGCGAGCGCGAGATTTTCTGCTGCGGCCCCGATCCCTTCATGCGCGCCGTGCGCGGCATGCTGGACGCCGCCGGCTTCGACATGGCGAAATACCATCAGGAAAGCTTTGCCGCGCCTGCCGTGGAGGAGATCCCGGCGCCGTTCTCGCCGCCGGCGGAAGACGGCGCCGCTGCTGCCGTCGAGGCCGTGACACCAATCCGGTTCTCGCTTTCCGATGTCGACGCCGAATGCGTCGCCGGCCAGACCGTGCTGCAGACGGCACGCGCCTCTGGGGTGCGGATTCCCGCCGCCTGCGAGTTCGGCCTGTGCGGCACCTGCAAGGTGAGGAAGGTCGCGGGCGATGTCGAGATGAGTCACAATGGCGGCATCCTCGATCACGAAATCGAGGACGGCTTTATCCTCGCCTGTTGCTCGAAGCCGCTTTCGGCGCTTGAAATCGAAGCGTGACCGGCTGCGCTCGCCCCGAGCCTGCGCCATCTTGCCAAAAACCCTGCAAATGGTTAGACGCCTGCAACGGTGGGGTTGACCGTAAGGCCCGAAGATCATCTCCGCGGCCTGCTCGGCGGGGGAGCAAACATGCGACAATCCGGCATCTATGCCATTGCCAGCAAGGATATCGTCTTTGAATCCTTCGACGGCGAAGCCGTCGTTCTTGACCTGACCACGGGTAAATATTTCGGCTTCTCTGATTCAGGCAGCAGACTTTGGGATGCACTGTCGTCCGGCGTGCCTGCCTCCGAACTGGCCGGCGCCGCGACCGGCATTGGCGCCCTCGATGCCGCCGCGATTGACGACTTTGTTTCACAATTGCTCGAATTCGGTTTGCTGGCGGCCGTAACCGATGGCGTGGCAAGACCGGCTCCAAGCGAATTGCTGGCTCAGCTCGCCGCTGCCAGAGAGCCCCTGAAGGTCGACATCCATGACGATCTCGCCGATCTCATTGTCGTCGATCCCATCCACGAGGTCGAGGAGCCCCTCGGCTGGCCCGCGGTGAAGCAGGCCAACTGAAGCGCCCATCAGGTTCTCGTTGCCGGGCAGCTCCGGAACAGGCAGACCCATGCCGAACGTCACTCTCGAAAACTTGGTTGACTACGCACGCCATGTCCTGGCGCAAGCAGAAAGCAGCGCCGCGCATTATCCGCTGACCTGCAAGGTGGGCTTGCCGCATCTGGATCTGACCGCGCATGTCAGCCCCGGCGCGTTGGCGGATGCCGTCGCTCATGGCTTTGTCAGTGCTCCGGGCAGCCGAACGCCTGCCGATATCTGCCGCGTCTTCGTCGCACATCCCGGCATAGACGGCATCGCGGCACCGGTCAGTTGGGGCCAGGGGCCCTTCACGCAGCATGGCTTCGCCACCCGGCTGGCGGAGGCCGGATTGCGCGGCAACCATTTTCACGACCTGGATTTCTGGCAGTTCTATGATCCGCAACGTCGCGTTGGCGTGCAATTGATGGCTTCGGCCGATGCCTTTCCACCGTGGGAGCCGGGAGCGCCGCTGCGGGCTTTCCTGCATTGGGAATATGCGGCACGCGGCATGCGGCTGGCCCATGCGGGGACGCTCGGCATCGAGGGCAAGGGCGTGCTGCTGGCCGGCGCGGGCGGCGCCGGGAAATCCGGAACCGTCGCAGCCGGCCTTCTCCACGGGCTGGACAGCGTCGGCGACGACTATGTGCTGGTCGACCTCTCCAACGGCGTGACTGCCCGCCCACTGTTTTCAACACTCAAACAGGATCCCCAGGGATTCGTTCGGCTTGGGCTGAAGCATCGGCTGAAAGCGCATGGTCCGCTCAACTGGCAAGGCAAATATGCGTTTCACATTGATGACATCGCGCCCCGGCCGGTGCCCAAAACTCTGGACATCATCGCGCTGCTGGTGCCACATATCGGCGGAGGCGAGGCAAGTTCGATCGTGCCGGTGTCGCGCAGGGATGCCATGATCGCCTTGGCGCCGTCGGGCATAGCGCAGATGCCGGGCGAGCGGGAGAGCGGCTTTCGCTTCTTCAGCGACCTGACCCGCCTGCTGCCGTGCTATCGTCTGTCGCTGGGGACGCAGCCACAGGAGATAGCCGGCGCGATTGCGGACTTTCTCACGCGGGGCACTTCGTGAAACTGAGCGTGATAATGCCCGTCTACAACCGTGAGCGCTATGTCGTTTCGGCATTGCGCTCGCTGGTGCGGCAGCGGGACGCCGCCGATCTCGACATCATCGTCATCGACGACGGCTCGACCGACGGCTCTGCTGAGGCCGTGCGCTCGATGATGCGCGAAAACGCCTGCATCCGACTGTTCCAGCAATCCAACATGGGCGTAGCCAGGGCGCGCAACGCCGGGCTGCGGCAACTGCCGCCGGATGCGGAGTTCGTTTCGTTTCTGGATTCTGACGACATCTCGCTGGCCGGACGGTTCAAGAAGGACCTTGCACGCTTCAGAGCAGACCCCGGACTCGAGCTGACCTATTCGCTGATGACGCTGGTCGAGCGGATTGACGATGAGCGGCTGAAACCGGCAGCCGACAGCCGCACGATGACGCTTCGGGGAATTTCGCTGAGCGCCGCCGTGTTCAGCAGAGGGCTTGTCGACCGGACGGGCGAGTTCGATGAGGATTTCGAGCAGGCTGAGGATACCGACTATCTGCTGCGCGTTTTCGAGGCGGGACCGAACTACGAATTGTTGGACGCCGTCGCGATCTACTACCGACGCCATGCCGGAAATGTCACCAAGGAACATAGCGGCAGGGTCCGCAACCACTTGCGTGCAATCCACAAGTCGATGCGGCGGCGCAAGGCCGATCCGGCACGGCGAGAGGTCCAGGGAATCTTCGAATTGAAGAGTCCCACCGATTGGCGGATGCTATGATGCTCGACACAATCAAGTCGGATCAGCCAAGCCCGGAATGCTGCCGGAGACGCCCATGAAGCTGAGCGTCATCATGCCGGTCTACAATCGCGAACAATTCGTTGGCCTCGCGCTGCGCTCGCTGCTCAGGCAGCGCGAAGACATCGATCTCGACATCATCGTCATCGACGATGGGTCGACCGATGGTTCGGCAGCCGTCGTACGGTCGTTGATCGACGAGGCCCCGTGCATTCGTCTTTTCCAGCAGAGCAATGGCGGCGTCACAAAGGCGCGCAATGCCGGGCTGAAGCAGTTGCTGCCGCAGACCGGCCTGGTGTCGTTTCTCGATTCGGACGACATCTCCCCGACAGGGCGCTTCAAGGCGGATCTCGCCTGCTTCGGAGAAGATCCTGGCCTGGACCTGACCTATTCGCGCATGACGTTGGTCGACAAGATAGATGGCGAGACGCTGGAACCGGCCGCCGACAGCCACTCCATCACCGTGCGAGGGATCCACCTGTCCGCCGGGATCTTTGCGCGAAACCTCATCGAGCGCACCGGAGGTTTCGACGAGGATTTCAAACAGGCCGAGGACACCGACTATCTTTTGCGTATCTTTGAGAGCCAGACAAAATACGTTATGCCCGATACGGTGGCTCTCTACTACAGACGTCATCCCGGCAACATGACCAAGGAAGCCGATGTGCCCTTTCGCGAGTTCATGCGCGCCATTCACAAGTCGATGAAGCGTCGCAGGGCCGACCCCAACTTGCGCCGGGTGGAGGGGATCTTCGACTTCAAGGATCTCGCGCAGTGGCGATTCCTTTGATGGCAGCCTACGGCGTCGTCATTCCGGCTTTCAACGCGGCCGCCACCATCGGCGCGGCCCTGAACTCCGTCCTGGCCCAGACGGCAAGGGCGGACGCCATCGTCGTGGTCGATGACGGTTCGACCGACGATACGGTTGCGGTGATCGATGCGATGAACCTGCCGGTGACTGTGCTGCGACAGGACAATGCCGGACCTGGCAGCGCAACGACCCGTGGCATTGCGGCACTCTCGACGCCGCTCATCGCGACGCTCGATGCCGACGATTTGTGGTTGGCGGACAAGATCGAAAAGCAGCTGGTCCATCTCGACCGTCATCCCGGGACAACGGGCGTCTTTACGCATTGGCGGACGTTTCGCGGCGACAGCCCCGATTTGCCCGATGCGACCAGTGGAGCTGGCTGGTCGCGCACGACGATGATGATCCGCCAAGAGGTGGTGCAGAGCGTCGGTCCCATCATCGACCCACCAGGCGGTCGCGGCGAGATGATCGACTGGATCGCCCGGGTTCGTGAGGCAGGCTTTGCCCTTGCCATGCTCGACGACGTGCTTGCATTGCGCCGCATCCGTCCGGGCAGCCTTTCCTACGGCCGCGATCCGGCACGCGACCGGGGCTACCTCCAGGTCGCAAGGCTCGCCATGCAGCGGCGAGCCCAGAACAAGGCAGGTTCCAGTTGAACGCCACGCCCGTTCGCCGCATCGGCCGCCGCTTCCCGGACTATGGCTGGTCGTGGCCCACCGGCCAGCTGGACCTGTTGCTGAAGGCGGCGCTGCTCTCCGATGAGGACGCAGCCGCTGCCTGTGCCGCGCGCTGGCTGGACGAGAACGACATCGATCTCGTCTCGTTTCGAGAACATCGCCTGCTCGCCGCCATCTCCGACAGGTTCGGCAGGAAGCTGGCCGGGCATGCCGCCCATCCGCGCCTCGTCGGCCTGCAGAAGATGCTGTGGACGAAGTCGCGCATGGCGATGCGCGAGGCCGAGCCGGCGCTGAAGGCGATGGCCGACGGCGGCGCCGACATCATGCTGATAAAGGGCGCCAGCCGCATTGCCTTGAACGCGTCGGCGCAGCGTGGCCGGGTGGCGCATGATATCGACATATTGGTGCGCCCGCGCGACATGGCTGCTGTCTTCGACATCTTGCGCGATCGCGACTGGCAGATCGCCTCGGGCGTCAGCGCGCAATATCTGCGAACCCGGTTGGCGTCGCTGCGGTCGATGAACTTCTTCAAGGGCCGTTTCGGTGACATCGACCTGCACCAGCTCGGCTATGACGGGTCGCAGACGAGCGCGGAAGACGACCTGGCGATCTGGCAACGGGCGGTCCCGGCACAATTCAGCGGCGTCGCGGTCTTCGTGCCGTCGCCGTCCGATCGCATGGCCCTGGCCATCGCCCATGGCGGCCTCGACGCCCACACCCACAGCGACTGGCTTGTCGACTGCGCGGTCGCCATCCATGGCGAAGACGTCGATTGGGACACGTTCCTCGACATCGTCGGCAGACGCGGCCTGGCGGTTCCAGCGGCGGTGGCGTTATCCTATCTAACGTTCGAGATCGGCATTCCGGTGCCGGAACCGACAATGGCCAGAATCTTGGACATGGCCGACGGGGTTGGCCTGTCGCGTTGGTCGTCGGTTCTGCAAGCCAAGCCGCGCACGGATTTCGGCGGCCTGGTCTGGCTATCGCGCGGGCTTGCCAAGCAGTTGCGCCTGAAGCGGAAGAAGGGCCGGTTGCAGCAGGAGCCGCCCGCCACACCTTGGCGCGGCAGATCGGCCGCGCGCAAGCCTCAAGCAGCATCGGCGCCTTTGGTGTTTTCGCAGGCCATCGCCTGTCCGCAAACGACCGGCGACATGATGCTCGAAATCACCGTCAGGATCGGCGTTCCGCCGGTCCGGCGCCGCATCGAGATGGAGATCAATGACGGTGGCGAGCATATTGCCCGCCTGCGCGCCATGGCTATCAGCCGATCCGGCAGGGAACGCGTGCTGCACTTTCGCGGCAAGGTGACGCTCGACGGCGCGCGAGTTGCCTTGACGCTCGAGGCGCGACCATCGCGACAGTTTCGCGAGTGGAACGACGCGGCCACGGTGGCCGCCTATGGCGCCTTGCCTTTCCAGTTGCTGTCGGCGGATTTCTCACCGGTCGGCTGAAGGAAGGTCCATCCGGCAGCTATCAGGGGTCCGGAGTGATCAGCCTCAAGGATGGAAAATAGGTCTGGTAGCGACCGACATCACGGGTCAGAAGCGGAAGCCTGGCGACGGCGGCATGGGCGCCGATGAAGAAGTCAGGCATGACGCCGGTCCTCGATCCTCCCGATCGGCGGTATTGCGTAAATACCTTTCCAGCTAGGAAAAGCGCAGCTCTTGGCATCGGAGTCATTTCGAGACCGGCCGCATCCAGAAATGCGTCGAGATCCTCGATGCCGATGTAGCGAACGGCAAGTTCGGCATAGACCGCATCATTGATCAACAATGGACCATCGAGGCTCGCCGCCTCGAGTTGCGCGATCGACCAGTCCGCCCAGTTGGGGTCGTCCGTGACAAGGTCGAGCAGAACGTTGGTGTCGACGAACGTCATGCTTCGCCACGCGTCAGCGCCATGATCGCCTCGGTCGTGAGCCCCTCGCCGGCATGGCCGCGCAGATTGGCGAAGCGGCTCGCAGGCGGCTTTCTGTCAACCCGAGCCAACACCACGCTGCCATCGGCGGCGCGCCGGAAATCGACTCTGCTGCCCGGGACGATCCCCAGGAGGTCGCGGACGGGTTTGGGAATGGTCACTTGTCCCTTTGCCGTGACGGTGGTGGCCATCTTCACTCCTTGGTAATACCATATTCCGACAAGGTATTACCTCATCGGTCGATTTTCAAGGCTTGAAGCATCGTGTCTCGACCGAACCGCCAGAGTCCGTTCAAACTCCGTAGCGTTCGGTGCGAATGATTTCCGCTGCAACGCCGGCATCGATCAGCGCTTGGGCGGCCGCGGAAACGAAGGCGTTGGAGCCGCAGACGAAGGCGATGCCAGGCGGCTCCGGCAGCCGCGTCATGGCTTGAACCATCATCGCGACGTCTACCCGCCGCGCATAGTCGGCTGGACGGCGTGCGGCTTCGCGCGTCAGTGTCAGCATCAGGTCGAAGCCGTCCTGGCGTTCGTCGAGGGCGATCAACTCGTGACGAAAGATCACTTCGTCCCAGACCCGGACCGAAAAGACCAGGACGACGGGCACCGCTGAATTGCGCGCGGCGCGGTGGCGGAGCATCGACATCAAGGGCACGACGCCCGAACCGCCGCCGACCAGAACAAGCGGTCCACTCTCATCCTCCGGCCAGACGAAATGCCCGCCAAGCGGCCCGCGCAGTTCGATTTCATCGCCCACTGCCGCGACCTCGTGGAAGAAGGGCGAGACCTCGCCATCGTCGAGTTTTTCGATCGCCAGTTCGATTGCGCCGCTCGTTTCGGGCGCGGAGGCGATGGAATAGGAGCGGCGCGCCTGATAGCCGTCCGGCGCCGTCAGCCTGACGTCGACATGCTGCCCGGCGCGATAGGCGAAGGGCCGAGAAGGCTGGAAAAAGAAGCTGGTGACACGCGGCGTGCGCTTTTCGATGCGGACGATGCCGGCTGTTTGCCAGGGCGACTGCACTGCCGCCGCATCGCTCATGGATCGTCCGTGTAGCGCTGCTCGCGCCATGGGTCGCCATAGATATGGTAGCCGCGCAATTCCCAGAAACCGGGCTCGTCTCGCGTGGTGAATTGCAGGCCGTTCAACCATTTGGCCGACTTCCAGAAATAAAGATGCGGCACCAGCAGCCTTGCCGGGCCGCCATGGTCCGGTGTGATCGGCTTGCCTTCGTAGAGCAGCGCCACCATGGCCTTGCCGGCGGTGAGGTCCTTGACCGGCACGTTGGTGGTGTAGCCGTCGAACGCGTGCGCCAGCATGAAGCCGGTCGGCGGCTCCACACCCGCATCGGCAAGGATATCGTCGACCAGCACGCCCTGCCACGGCGTGTCGAACTTGGTCCATGCTGTCACGCAATGGATATCGCGTGTCATCTTGGTCATCGGCAGCGCGTTGAACTCGGTCCAGTTCCATTTCTTGATCGGGCGTGGCCCATGTTTCAGCGTGAAAGACCAATCCTCGGTACGCACGCGCGGCGTCGGACCGGCCGACAGCACCGGGAAACCCTGTTCCAGATATTGGCCTGGCGGGATGCGGGCATCGCCATCGTCTGGCGGGCGCCGTCCTGAAGAGAAACCTCGGGTGACCATAGCGGCAATCCCCATGCAATCAGGCCACTATCGGCCTGACGCAATGTTCTCGAAGATGTCGTGACGGGCAACCTAAATCTTGCGGGGCGGAGACCGGCGGGACCGTCACCGATGGACCTGCCGGTCCCATGTTCACGTCAACGCCAGTTCTCAGCCACTGGCAAAAGGCACCGCGATGTACATTTGAGCGTCGCCACGCTCGACCAGCAAGAGCACCGATTTCCTGCCGGACTTGCCGGCCAAGGCGATCGCCTGCGTTACCTGCCTGGCATTCTTGACCGGCACCTGATTGACGGCAACGATGATGTCGCCGGCCTGAATTCCGGAAGCGGCGGCCGCTTTGTCGGGGTTGACGCTGGCAACCACCGCGCCGTGCTGCTTGCCGGCTAGGTTCATCTGCTGGCGAATGTCGGGCGTTATATCCATCAAACCGAGTCCTATCGCGGGAGCGCGCCCGGCGCTCGGCGCGTCGGACCCGTCGTCCAGCGACGCGGTCTTCGCATCGGCGCTGTTTTGGCCGACATCGACGGAAATCCGCATCGGCTTGCCCTTGCGCCAGACATCGACCGTTTCCCTGGCGCCCGGCGCGACATCGGCGACCGCCCGCGACAGGTCCTTGGGATCCTTCACGTCCTGCCCGGCAAAGCTGGTGATGACGTCACCCGTCTCGATGCCGGCCCTTGCCGCCGGCGAACCGTCGTTGACCTCTGAAACCAGCGCGCCGCCGGAATGGTCGAGCCCGATGGCGCTCGCGACATCCGGTGTCACCTCCTGGATCTGAACGCCGAGATAGCCGTACTGGATGGAGCCGCCCTTCATCAACTTGGCGACCACCTTCTGGGCCTGATCCGATGGAATGGCAAAGCCGACGCCGACGCTGCCGCCATTGGGTGAATAGATTGCCGTGTTGATGCCGACGACATTGCCGGCGATATCCACCAGCGGGCCGCCGGAATTGCCGTGGTTGATCGGCGCGTCGATCTGGATGAAATCGTCGAACGGGCCGCTATGCAGGTCACGGCCGCGCGCCGAGACGATACCTGCCGTGACGGTGGTGCCGATGCCGAACGGGTTGCCGAAGGCCAGCACCTGGTCGCCTGGCATGAGCTTGTCGGAATCACCCCATTTGACGGTCGGCAGGGGTTTGTCCGACTTAATCTTGAGTACGGCGAGATCGTTCTTGGCATCGCGGCCGACAAGCTTGGCCGGAAGTTCGGTGCCGTCGTCGAGCGTCACCTTGATCGAAGAGGCACCATCGATGACGTGATTGTTGGTGACGACGGTGCCATCCGCGCCGACGATGAAGCCGGAACCCAGCGCCTCGGCGCGCTGCGGTTGCTGTTGTGGCGGCGTCTTGGGCGTCGGCATGCCCTGGTCACCGAAGAACTGGCGGAAATAGTCATCGAAGGGCGAGCCGCCGTCGAAAGGAGATGCATCGCTCATCGTTTCAGGTTGTGCCTTCATGACGGTGGTGACCGTCACCACCGCCGGCTTGTCGGCGGCAACGATGGGTGCGAACGAGCCATTGGGCGCGGTGATGCCGGCGACAGGCGTCTGGGTTGTCGGAATGGTGTTGCCCTCGCCTTGGGCGAAAGACATGACGAAGGGGGATATGATCAGCGCAGCGCCCAGCAAGGCCGCGACGCGATGCCTACGAAGGATATCTGACATGGTCGTTTGTCCGGGCGAGAGTTGATCCAGCGCCGTGGCCTCTCCCGTGCGGGGAAATCGGTCATCGGCGTGTCGAGGTCGCAATTGCCCGTCTCGCCTACATGGCAGCCAACCGGATCGACGGCCTTGCATCTAGGGCGCGGATTGGCCCGATTTAGGGTTTTAGGGCGACCTTACGAAGATTTAATATCCGCACGGCGGCAGGGCCGCAAAGTCGTCGGGCGGCACCTTGCTGTCTCGCTGGAGCCTCAGCCACCGGCGCTTCGCTCGAGATAGGCCGTGGCAATCTCGCGCATGCGCTTGCCGTCGAAGCTCGGTCCGTGTCCACCATGACCGATGCGGATCGGCAGGTCGAGCAGGCGCCGCATCGTGCTGACATAGGCGGCTCGGTCGGAATCCGGCAGGTCGTCGATCAGCATGGCGTCGTAGATGGCATCGCCGCTGAAGAACAGGCCGTCGACCTCGTCGAACAGCGCGATCGAATCCGGTGAATGGCCCGGCAAATGCAGCACGCGAAATTGCCGGTCGCTAAGATCGACGACATCGCCCTCGTCCAGGGTTCGCGTCAACGGCGCGGGCGGGATCCTGTAGTCGGCCGACTTCCATCCGGGCGCCGGCAGTTTCGAGACGGCACCGTCGAGGTCATGGAACATGTAGGCGTAGGTCGCGGCCTCATCCATGGTCTCGAACCGGGCCGCGCTCATCCTTGGCCCGGCCCGCAACGGGAATTCATGCAGCGAGCCGACATGGTCGAGATGGATGTGGGTGGCAACGACCAGCAGCGGCTTGCCCTCCGCCGTCTCGATCTGCGGCGCCAGCGGACAGATGCCCATGCCGGTGTCGACCAGCAAATCGGCATCGCGACCGCGCAGATGCCAGATATTGGCCCGAACATAGGCATGGACGAAGGGCTCGGTCAGCATCGTCGTCTTGTCGTCGACGACGCTCCTGCTGAACCAGTCGGGCATCACCTGTGAGCCGGCATCAAGTGTGAGCCCGGCATGAGAAGCGAGCCGGGCATCAGACGAAGGGCTTCCCGACCTTGTACTTTTCCGGCACCAGCCGCTTGAGATAGGCCATGCCGGCATCCGACAGCTGATTGACATCGGGCTTCATGAAATCGTCCGGCATGTGGCGTGTCTTGCCGGCGACGTTCTTGAGCGGCACTTTCTTCAGCACCGTTCTGGTGCCGTCATATTGCAAAGCCACCGAGCCGCCGCCCTGTTCGGCGACGGTGACGGCGAAAGCGCCGGCATCGAACGCCTCCTGCGCGTCGACCGCGCTGATGGCGCCGATATAGCCGCGCGGCATGTAGCCGAGCGCATCGACGCGGGCCCGCTTGCCCGGCAGGCCTTCCGCCAACGCGCGCTCGAGTGCGGCCGGCAGGTCGCTGCCCGACAGCTTGACGTTGCCGTGCGCGTCGCGCTCGAGCTTGTCCGGCGGCACCAGGCTTTCGACCAACGCCTTGCCGTCGGCGGTGCTGACCCCTTCCGAAACGGCGACGATGCAGCGCTTGTGGCGATCGAGCGTGGCACGCACGTCGTCGATGAAGCCGGCGGCTGAGAATGGGCGCTCGGGCACGTAGACGAGGTGTGGGCCGCTGTCGGGGTCGAGCTGCCAGGCGGCCGCGGCCGCGGTCAGGAAGCCCGCATGCCGGCCCATGACGATGCCGACATAGATGCCGGGCAGCGCACGAAAATCGAGATCGACGGACAGGAAGGCGCCGGCGACGAACTCGGCCGCCGAAATGAAGCCCGGCGTGTGATCGTTTTCCTCGAGATCATTGTCGATGGTTTTTGGCGCATGGACGAAGGCAATTGAGCCGCCGGCGGCATCGGTCAGAATCTGCTGGGTACCCGACGTGTCGTTGCCGCCGATATAGATGAAGGCGTCGGCGCCGGACTTCTTCAGGCCGTTGAGGATGACATCGCAATAGGCGGCGTCGGGCTTGTCGCGGGTCGAGCCGAGGGCGGCGCTCGGCGTGCCGGCAATCAGCCGCAGCCGGTCCTCGGGGATGGCGGAAAGGTCGACATAATTGCCGTCACGGATGCCGCGCACACCATGGATGGAGCCCAGCACCTTGGCACCTGGATGCCGCTTGCGGATCTCCAGTGTCGCCCCGACAACCGTCTGGTTGATGACGGCGGTTGGGCCGCCGCCCTGCGCGATGACAAACGTTCCAGCCATGCTTGATTTCTCCCGGCGCGATGGTTTTCAAGGCACCTTGGCCTGTCTTGCTGCATCGCGCAACGGGAGTTTCGAGCGGCGCCAACACGCCGCATAAGCGTCAGACGACGACGACCGGATTTTTTTTGGAGACGCGGCTGTAGAGGTCGATGATGTCCTGGTTGATCAGGCGCACGCAGCCCGACGACATCGCCTGGCCGATGCTCCACCATTCGGGCGAGCCGTGGATGCGATAGCCGGTGTCCTTGCCGTCCTGGTAGATGTAGAGGGCACGCGCGCCGAGCGGATTGGTGAGGCCGCCGGGCTGTCCGGCTTGCCATTTCACCAGTTCAGGCTTGCGGGCAATCATCTCCGGCGGAGGCGTCCAGGTCGGCCATTCCCTGCCGTACTGGATGTTGGCGCGACCCGACCAGCGGAAGCCATCCTTGCCGATGCCGACGCCGTAGCGAATGGCGTCGCCACCCGGCTGGACGAGATAGAGCATGCGCTCCTTGAGATGGACGACGATGGTGCCGGGCGCCTCGCCTGTCGTGTCGACGACGATCTGGCGGCGGAATTCCGGCTTGACCTTCAGATATGGCACTTCCGGCACGTTGAAGCCGCCGTCGGTCAGCCCGGCATACATGACGCCGGGGCTGGTGATGTTCTTGTCGACGCTGATGCTTGGCCGGATCGGCCGCACGGAACCCGTGGTGACGTCGTCGAGCTCGAGCGCCGGCAGACCCAAGCCCGAGGTCGAGCAACCGGCGGCGCTCAGCAGCGCGAGCGCCCCTGCCCCGGACAGGATGGCGCGGCGGGAAAGATGATGATCGGTTTCGATTGCGTCGCCATTTCGCGGCGGCGTCAGACCTTGCGGCAACTCACGCATATACCCAGACCCTACGCTGTCGGCGGGAAGCACGGTCCGGCCGGATAGCGGGCATTTTCATCATTCATGGTTGATAAAGCGTGAAGACCTTGCATAGCCTGCATTTGCGCATGGCCTTGACGATGTCCGACCTTCTTGCCTGGGCTTGAACGAAGGCTGCTGCACAAAAAGACCTCGGTCGGGTCATATTCCCGGCGCCGGCGTTTCCTACTCCTCGAACCATCAGCGAGGGGCCTCCATGTGCAAGATCTTAAAAACCGACATCAAGCTTTTTGCCGCTGCCATTGTCGCGGCGGCAACCGTTCTCGGTGCCAATGTCAGCCTGGCCGATATCGTGAGCACGCTGAGCGGCGCGAACTGACACCGATCTGCCGCTGGCGCAGTCAGGGAAATCGCCTCTTTACATTCTCCTGGGCCTAAGGATTTATCCTCTTCTTTAAGCTCAAGGGAGACGAGCATGTCCTTCGAAAACTGGGCCGCCTTCGCCGCCGCGTCGACGATCCTCCTCATCATTCCGGGGCCGACCATCCTTCTCGTCGTGTCCTACGCGCTGGGCCAGGGCTGGCGTACCGCTCTGCCGATGGCCGTCGGCGTGGCGCTGGGGGATTTCACCGCGATGACCTTGTCGATGCTGGGCATCGGCGCACTGCTGGCCGCGTCGGCGACCGTCTTCACCATCCTGAAGCTGATCGGCGCCGGCTATCTGATCTATCTCGGCGTGAAACTGTTTCGCGCCGGCGGCGCGCTGAAAGCCGAACCGCGCACCGACGCGGTCTCCTCGGCCAAGATGATGGCGCACGCCTGGCTGGTCACCGCGCTCAACCCGAAAAGCATCACCTTCTTCGTCGCCTTCCTGCCGCAGTTCCTCGACCGGCACGCCGATTTCTGGACGCAGATGCTGATCTTCGAGACGACCTTCCTGGCGCTCGCCTTCGCCAATGCCTTCGGCTATGCGCTGATCGCCTCACGCGCACGCAACGTGGTGCGCAATCCCAAGGCGATCCGCATCTTCAACCGCACCGGCGGCACGCTGCTGGTCGGCGCCGGCATCGCCACGGTGGCGATGCGCTCCAGCAATTAGGCTCTCTGTCTGACCATGACTCCGAAACTGTTTTTCGGGATCATGGCCAGCCTTACCATTTGACGCTGAACCCAAGATTGCCTTCGAGGATCCGACGCTCGTCGCCGCCGAGATTGGTGGTGTAGTCGCCGGTGGCGAAGATGCTGACCTTGTCCGTCACCTTGGCGATCACACCGCCACCGAACTCGAACGAGGTCGATCTGCCCTCGGTGGAGATATCGGTGGTGTCGAAATTGACATGGCTCGTGCCGCCGAAATCGTGCCAGATGTTGGCCTTGAGGTACGGCTGCAGCGCCATGCCATTGATCGTTGTTTCGCCTTGCAGCCGTGCGCCGAGCCGGCCGGTCACGTTGCCGTCGGTATCAAAGGAAACCGAAGCAAAGCGGTCCGATGCATCGTCGAGCGACAGTTGCTGCCAGACCAGTTGCGCCTGCGGTTCAAGCGTCCAGCCTTGCCCCAGCGCGATGGGATAGCCGCCTTCCAGCGAAGCGGTGACACCGGTCCCACCGACGTCGATGCCGATGCCGCGCGATGATGTTGCGTCTCCGCCGAAGAAGGTGGCCATGAGGACGCCGTCCAGGTACCAGCCACCCTGACCGATCCGGGTCCAGTAGCCGCCGACGCTGGTGCCGTTGATATCCATGCTGCCGACGGACAGATTGTCCCAGCCCAGCGCCTGGCCGCGCACGTCGCCATTCATGCTGGCATAGGCGACGAACAGGCCGGCGCGATCGGTCTGGCCCGACGCGGTTTCGCGGCCGAACAGATCGAAGCCCGCCTGGAGGCCGAACAGGGTGCCGTCGAAGGACGGCGATACCGTTCCTGAATACGCCATCTTGCTGTCCTGGCCGAAGATGCGGCCCCAGACCGGCGACAGCTCGGTGTTCGACAACAGGCTCTGCTCGCCGCGCCGTTCGTGGAAGGTGCCGAGCGTCGTCATCGCCAGATGTTCGGCGACCGGGGGCAAGGCGGAATAGACCGGAACCTCGATGCGATAGAGCAGGATCTCCTCGCCCGCCGCCGGTGTCGGCAGGTCAGGCACATCCGTTGGCACAACCGGCGGCGGAGGGGGCGGATCCGCAACTGGTGCCGGCGGTGGTGCCGGCGGCGGCTCGGGCTCCGGATCGGCGGCCTGCACCGGCGGTGTCGGATCGACCGGCGGGTTGTTGATGTCGCCCTCGGTCGGAGGCGGCGTCGGCGGCAGCTCGGAAGGCGGCGGCGGCGGCGGTTCGGCCGCCGGCGGCTCTGGTTCCGGCGGCGCAGTAGGTTCCAGCGCCGGCGGGGCGGCGGCCGGAGGGGCCGGCGTGTTCAGCGTCGAGCGCAGGTACCAGTTCTCCTCGCTGCCGGCACTGACGCCGCCCTTGAACAGGTAATATTCAAAGGCACCGGCGGCGACCGGGGCGTCGAGCGCGAATGTCGTGGCGCCCGAGGTGGCGCCGTTGATTGCCTGGACGACCATGATGCCGTCCTGCGTGGTCGCAGCCCCCGCGCCGCCGAGATTGACCACGGAGATGCCGGTCGAACCGGAAGCCGTTCCGCTCGACAGGACCAACTTGTCGGATGCGGAGGAATCGTCACCGAGCTCGGTCTGGATAAGCAGCAGGCCCCCCAGCCCGACATAATTGCCCGAAATCGTCAGGCTGTCGGTGGCGCCGGTGCTGCCATTGGTCAGGTCGATGCGGCCGGCATTGGTGACCTGCGCCAACTGGCCTGCCGAAAACGCCTGGATCGCCGCATTGAAGCCGCCGCCATAGAGCGTGCTTGCGGCATCGACACTGAGCGAACCTGTGCCGGTGCCGCTATCGCCGAGCACCAGATTGCTGTCCATCGTCAGTTCGGTGTCGTTGGTGGCGTCGATGCTTTCCCAGTTCTGGAGCCGGCTGACCCCATCCAGTTTGACGTTGTCCAGTGTCAGCGCGTCGGTACCGAGGCCGCCTGATATGGCATCCGTGGCACCGAGATTGGCGTTGGTGAGGTTGCTGAGCCTGGCGGTGTCGTTATCGCCGCCGAGATCGACGGAGCCATAGATGATGCCGCCACTGTCCCAGACGAAATTGTCGGCGCCAAAGCTCATCAGTATATCGCCACCGACCGTGCCCCCGGTAATCGTGACGCTGTCATTGCCGCCGCTGACGCTGATGTTGCCGCCGATGGTGCCGCCCGAGAGGATGATCGTGTCCTTGTCGAAGCCGGTGACGAGGTTGCGGTCGATGGTGCCGCCGGACATGTTGAAGTAATTCTGGTCGAGCTTCATGTTGACGCGGCCGATGCGGCCACCGGTCATCACGGCGCGGTCGCCATCGTCGAAGAAATCGACGATGCGGCCGCCGGTCATGGTGAAGGTGTCGAGGCCGTCGCCCTGGTTGAGCGAGCCGATCTGGCCGCCGCTCATGTTGAAGTCGTCGATGCCGGCGCCCTGCTGGACATTGCCGGCGACGGTCCCCGCGCCAATGGTGAAAAAATCCGTGCCGCCACCCTGATCGACGGTGCCGGTGATGGTGCCGGACTGCATGTCGATGCGGTCCGTGCCGACACCAAAGGTAACGTTGCCTGATATCTGCCCGGTGCCGCCGGCGGGAAAATTCAGCGTGTTATCGCCATCGGCATCGGTGAGGCTGCCGCCCGAGTCGCCGCTATCGCAGGTGTAGACGGTATTTCCGGCGATTGGGCCCAGCACGCATGCGGCAAACGCAGCTGAATTGGGCAGCAACGCAAAGGCCGTAGTTGAGAGGATTCTAATAAGCCAAGGGTGTAGCGGATGCGGCTTTCGCCGTGGCGAAGCAACTGTCACCTGCGCATCCTCCGAACGACTGTTCGGAAGCGAGTTCTTCATATGCCACATCGCGTCCCCTCTCGATTCGCGATTTCCAGCCCCCGCCAGTCGCCGTAATGAAGACACAATTCATTCGATTTTACAAAGCCTAATCTGCCCCGCATGGTTGCTAAACTGCAAAGACTACTGAAATGATCTGGCGTAGCGCGCGGTTGGCGTGTCCGTGGCCCATGCTTTAGGATCGGTTTGGGCCGAAGGATCGAGGCCCTGTCACGGATCGATGAAAGGACATCGCATGGCAACCAGGGACGCATTCGGCCTGACGCTTTCGGGTGCAACGGAGGCGGGGTTCGCCCCCTACAGCCAGGCAGTGCGCGAACTGCAGTGCTTCATCGGCGATCCCGTGGCGTCCATCGACCACGCCATCGCGGAAGATCCCGGCTTCGTCATGGCGCATGTCTTCAAGGGCTATCTGTTCGGCCTCGCCACCGAGCGGGAGGCGACAGCGGTGGCCAAGGCTTGCCATGAGGCGTCACTGCCGCTTGCCGCGACCACGCGCGAGCGGGCGCATGTCACAGCCCTGGGTCATCTCGCCAACGGACGCTGGCATCAAGCCAGCCGCATTCTCGAGGACATCGCCATCGAGACCCCGCGCGACGGGCTGGCGCTGCAGGTCGGCCACCAGATCGATTTCTTCACCGGCAATGCACGCATGCTGCGCGACCGCATCGCACGCGCCCTGCCGTCCTGGCAAAGCGGCATGCCCGGCTACCACGCCATGCTCGGCATGCACGCCTTCGGGCTGGAGGAAATGGGTGACTATGTCAGGGCCGAGCAGCTTGGCCGCGCGGCGGTCGACATCGAGCCGCGCGACGGCTGGGCGCAGCATGCCGTCGCCCATGTTATGGAGATGCAGAGCCGGCAAAGGGATGGCATCGCCTGGATGCAGGCCAACCCGGAAGCGTGGACAAGGGAGAGTTTCCTGCAGGTCCACAATTGGTGGCACCTGGCGCTGTTCCACTATGATCTCGGCGAGACCGACGCGGTGCTGGCCCTCTATGACGGCCCCATCTACAGCGTGCAATCGACGATGGCGCTCAACATGGTCGATGCCTCGGCAGTCCTGTGGCGGCTCGCCCTCGGCGGCGTCGCTGTCGGCGACCGCTGGGCGGCGCTCGCCGCCAATTGGCATAAGGCCGGCGCCGGCAATTATGCCTTCAACGATGCCCACGCGATGATGGCCTTTGTCGGTGCAGGGTTAGATGCGCCGGCCCTCGCTTTGCTTGAGGCTCAGCGCGAGGCCATGCGTGGCAGCGACGACAATGCGGCTTTCACGCGGGATGTCGGCCATCCGCTGACGCTCGCCGTCAAGGCATTCGGTGAGGGCAATTACGCCGAGACCGTGCGCCTGATCCGGCCGATCCGATCGATCTCCCATCGCTTCGGCGGCAGCCACGCCCAGCGCGATGTTATCGACCTGACGCTGATCGAGGCAGCGTTGCGCGCCGGTGACGGTGCGCTGGCCAGGGCGCTCACGGCCGAGCGTTCGATGGCGCGGCCCGACAGTCCGCTGTCAGCGCTGTTTGTGCGACGCGCCGCCGATTTGTCGGAGAATTGACCCGAAGCGGATCTTGTTTTAAAAACTGGCCAAGTCAGATTTTTTCGAGACCCGAAAAAATTAACTGGCGTGGGAGGAAGACATGTATCTGGGCCTCGATCTCGGAACGTCGGGCGTCAAGGCGCTGCTGATCGATGCCGGGCAAACCGTCATCGGTTCCGGCCATGGTTCGCTTGATGTTTCACGGCCGCATCCCGGCTGGTCGGAACAGAATCCCGAGCACTGGATCCGGGCCTGCGAAGACGCAATTGCCGAGCTCAAATCCTCCCATCCGGATGAACTCGCGGCAGTCAAGGGCATTGGCCTGTCCGGGCAGATGCATGGCGCCACGCTGCTCGACGCCGCCGACAAGGTGCTGCGTCCCTGCATCCTGTGGAACGACACGCGCAGCCATGCCGAGGCGGCTGTCCTCGATGCCGATCCGCGCTTCCGCGCTCTGACCGGCAACATCGTCTTTCCCGGTTTCACCGCGCCGAAACTTGCCTGGGTGAAAAACAACGAACCCGCTCTCTTCGCCAAGGTCGCAAAAGTGCTGCTGCCCAAGGATTTCCTGCGGCTCTGGCTTTCGGGCGAACACATTTCGGAGATGTCGGATTCTGCCGGTACCTCCTGGCTCGATGTCGGCAACCGGCGCTGGAGTACGGACCTGCTCGCAGCGACGTCGCTCGACGAGGAGCAGATGCCGTCGCTGGTCGAGGGTACGCACAAGGCAGGCGCGCTGCGCAGCGAATTGGCATCGAAGTGGGGCGTCCAGGCCGGCATTCCGATCGCCGGCGGCGCCGGCGACAATGCGGCCTCGGCCTGCGGCATGGGCACGGTCGGCGCCGGCCACGCTTTCGTTTCACTCGGCACATCGGGCGTGCTGTTTGCCGCCAACGCTTCCTACCTGCCCAACCCGGCTAGCGCGGTTCACACCTTCTGCCACGCCCTGCCGAACACCTGGCACCAGATGGGGGTCATCCTGTCGGCGACGGATTCGCTCAACTGGCTGTCCGAAATCACCGGGAAGAGCGCCGGCGAATTGACCACTGAGCTCGGCGATATATTGAAGGCGCCGAGCGGCGTGTCCTTCCTGCCTTATCTCTCGGGCGAGCGCACACCCTACAATGATGCCGCCATTCGCGGCGCGTTCACCGGGCTGGCGCATGAATCGAGCCGTACCGTGCTGACCCAGGCCGTGCTGGAGGGTGTAGCCTTTGCCTTCCGCGACAGCCTCGAAGCCCTGGCCACGGCCGGCACGAGTTTGACGCGGGTGACGGCGATCGGCGGCGGCTCGCGCTCGCACTACTGGTTGAAGGCGATTGCCACCGCGCTTCAACTGCCTGTCGACATTCCCGCCGACGGCGATTTCGGCGCCGCCTTTGGTGCCGCACGGCTCGGCCTGATCGCGGCGACGGGTGCCGATCCGCTTGAAATCTGTACGGCACCGAGGACCGATGCCACGATCGAACCGGACGCGGCGCTCGGCGGCGCCTATGCCGATGCCTATCAGCGCTACCGGGCGCTGTACCCGGCAATCAGGGCTGTAACCGCGTGAGTCAGTGCGAGGCGCCCCCCTCTGCCCTGCCGGGGGGGGGGCCCCCCCGCGGGGGGGGGGGGGGGGGGGGGGGGGGGTGGTTGGGGGGGGGGGGGGGGGTTTTTTTTTGGGGGGGGGGGGAGCCCCCAAAAAACA
>NZ_JBVVQM010000014.1:0-88879 GCF_055811155.1 Mesorhizobium sp. WSM4822
GCGACCTTCGGCTACAACGCCCAGACCGGCGAATATGGCGACATGATCGCCATGGGTATCGTCGATCCGGTCAAGGTTGTCCGTACGGCTCTTCAGGACGCGGCCTCGGTCGCCGGCCTGCTCGTCACCACCGAAGCCATGATCGCGGAGGCTCCGAAGAAGGAGTCGGCTGGCGGCGGCGGCATGCCTGGCGGCATGGGCGGCGGCATGGGCGGCATGGGCGGTATGGATTTCTAAGAAGCCCATAAAGCACGCCGTGAACTAACATTGCTCAAGCCCGCAAGCGGGCTTGAGTGGCGGCATGGATTTCTATTCCAGCCCCATCAGCCTTCAGATACGGAAAGGGCGGCAGAGATGCCGCCCTTTTTTTGCGCAGCGGTCGGCGTCTCAGACGGCGGCGTCCGCGCGTTGCTTTACCTCGCCGGCCAGTACCGCCTGCTCGATCAGCGCTGCGACCTCATCGGCCACAGCCTGCACCGGGGCGCGGTCGTGGGTGGCGCGGGCGATCACCATCAGCCCCTCCAGCGACGATTCGACCAGCAGTGCCAATGCATGCGCGCGGCGCTCGGGCACCCCTGCCCTGACGAAGGCGTCCCGCAGCAGGCCTATCCACTGTTCGAAGGCCGAGCGGCACAACTCCGCCAGTTCCGGCACGTCAGTGGGCGAGTCCAGCACGACAGGCGCGATCGGACAGCCGAGCGAAAACTGGTTGTCTTCCAGCATGCGTCCCACCGACTGGTAGATATGATGGACAGCCACCGCCGGATACTTTTCGGCAGCCAGCGCTTCGCCCAGCCTCTCCGTCACGTCGGCAACGCTGGCCCGCGTCACCTCGATGACCAGTTGGTCCTTGCCGCCGGGAAAATGAAAATAGAGCGAGCCCCGCGGTGCGCCGCTGGCGCTCAATATGTCGTTGAGCGAGGTGCCGTGATAGCCGCGCTGCCTGAGCAGCAGCCCAGTCGTCTCGAGTATGCGGGTGCGGGTGTCGTTGGCCATGTCAACCTCTGTCAGCAGGAATCATTATAGGCCTTGCGCAAAATATGACAATCGGTCTACATAATATGTAGATCAGTCTATATATTTCTCGAGAGGAACGACATGCGGAGCTACCGTCTCGAAGGGTCTGGGACCGAACCCCTGATGCTGCGCGACACGGCGCAGCCGGAGCCGAGGCCGCATGAGATCGTGGTGCGCGTTCGCGCCACCTCGCTCAACCGGCGCGATACGATGATCCTCAACGGCACCTATCCGCTGCCGCCGCGCCAAGGCGTCGTTCCGCTGAGCGACGGGGCCGGTGACGTTGTCGCCATCGGCGATACCGTCACCCGCTTTGCTGTCGGCGACCGCGTGACCGGCAGCTATTTCCCCCGATGGATCGACGGCCGCATCCATGCCGGACTCATCGATCAGCTCGGCTGCACGCTGGATGGCATGCTGACCGAATACGCCGTTCTCGACGAACAATGGGCGGTGCGCTTGCCCGATCATCTTGACTGGCATGAGGCGGCAACGCTGACCTGTGCCGGCCTGACCGGCTGGAATGCGGTGACGGGCGCCGGAATTCCGAAGCCCGGCCAATGGGTTCTGGTCATCGGCTCGGGCGGCGTCTCGCTCTTTGCACTGCAGTTCGCCAAGCTGCTCGGCTGCCATGTCGCCGCCGTCACCTCGCGCGGTGAGAAAGCCGACAGGCTGCGGGCGCTGGCGCCGACCTGGTGGTTTCGACATCGGATATGCCGCAATGGGGTGCGACCGTCCGCGACCAGACCGGGGGCATCGATCTCATCGTCGAGACCGGTGGCCCGGCGACCTTCGCCCAGTCGCTGATCGCCAGCACGCTTTACGGGCACATCGTGCTCTTGACGCTGCAGGATGCGAAAGGCGGATCGATCCAGCTGCCGGCGGCACTCTACCAGCGCAGCCTCGCCACCATCAGCCGCCTGTTCGTCGGCAACCGGACCAATCTCGAAGCCATGCTGCGCGCCGTCTCGCAGCATCGCCTGCGGCCCGTCATCGACAAGGTCTTCGCCTTCACCGAGGCCGGCGATGCCTACCGCTATTTCCAGCAGGGCGACGTCTTCGGGAAGGTGATCATCGACGGCGCCTGACCCATCAAGTCCTCAAACCAAGGGAGAACGACAATGACAATTCGTGAAGCCTCGGCCAAATGGCAAGGCACGCTGAAGGAAGGGGCGGGCCGGCTGCGGCTCGGCAGCGGCGTCTTCGAAGGCGCCTATTCCTTCCCGTCGCGTTTCGAGAACGGTCCGGGCACCAACCCGGAAGAGCTGATCGCCGCAGCGCATGCAGGCTGCTTCTCGATGGCGCTGAGCGCCATACTGGGCGGCGCCGGCCATGTTGCCCGCAATATCCACACGATGGCCAAGGTGCATCTCGGCGCGACCGCGGCCGGGCCGACGATCACCCGGATCGAACTCGAAACCGAGGTGGAGGCCGCAGGACTCGCCGCAGATGAATTCGAGCGCCTTGCACAATCCGCCAAGACAGGCTGCCTCGTCTCGCGGGCCCTTGCCGGCGTGTCTCAGATCACCCTCAAGGCAACGCTCGTTGAAGCCACCAAAGGCCAATGAAGCCAGGAGAAAGAAGATGACACAGGAGCTTGTCATGGACGCAACCGCGTACGATCTGTCCCAGCAGACGGCCGAGATCATGCGGCGCTACAACGACGTATTCCAACGCCATGATCCCTCGGCACTCGCCGAACTGGTGGCTGAGGATTGCGTGATCGAGAACACCGTGCCGGCGCCGGACGGCGCTCGTTTTGCCGGTCAAGCGGCGTGCGTCGGGCTTTGGACGGCGATAGCAACCCAGGCCGGCACGCGCTTCGATGTCGAGGAAACCTCGTTGCCGGCGACCGGGCAACGATCCGCTGGCGCTATTTCATGGCCGACGGCAATTCGCTGCGCGGCGTCAACCTCATGCGCGTGGCCGACGGGCGGATCGTCGAAGCGATGGGCTATGTGAAGGGGTAGCGCGCCCGAGCAATTTCCCAAAGGGCATCGCCCGGAACAGCGCAACAAGGCGAGCGGATCAGCAAGACTGAGCCGCTCCCCGTGGCTCTACCGATCCGCCAGCGCCAGCTTCGCGCCAAGCATGACGAAGGCGCCGGCGAAAGTCCGGCGCATCCAGGTCAACACCATTGGCCGCGAGACGACGTGGCTGCGGATCGAGGCGGCGAAGATGCCGTAGCCGACGAAAACCACGAAGGTCAAAAGCATGAAGACGGAACTCAGCTCCAGCATCTTCGACAGCGCGTTGGGCTCCGTGGTGCTGACGAATTGCGGCAGGAAGGCGAAGAAGAAGATCGAGAGTTTCGGATTGAGCACGTTGACGAGGATGCCGGTGGCAATCACCTTGCCGGCCGAACGCGGCGTCACATCCTGGTCGACGCTGAGGCCGCCATTTTCCTTGAGTGTGTTCCAGGCCATGTAGAGCAGGTAGGCGACGCCGAGATATTTCAGCGTCTCGAAGGCGAGCGCACTGGTGTGCAGCAGCGCCGCCAGGCCAGTGATGGCAGCGGCCATGTGCGGGATGATGCCGAGCGTGCAGCCGAAGGCGGCGATGACGCTGGCTCGCGCACCGCGCGAGAGGCCGGCGCTCAGCGTGTAGAGAACGCCGGTGCCGGGCGAAGCCACGACAATCAGGGACGTCAACAGAAATTCGATGCTCACGATGGTTCCTCCGGCACCCTACCCAACCAGGAAGGTATCGGGCTGCGGGTCGGCGCACAAGCGGAGGCGATTGGAGATTGGCTACACCGGTAACCCGAGCGCCTGGCGTGCCATCAGGCACTCCTCGTCGCCGGGCATGCAGGCGCGACAGACGTCCGGCCGGACGTCGTAGATGCCGCAAGCGGTCGACTTGCCGATCTCGCCGGACAGCGCCGAGCAGCGCACGCCCTCGCAGCGCATGCCTGACAGGTCGGATGCGACATATTTTTCCGGGATACGGTCGAGCTGTGCGTCATCCTCGGTGGAAAAGCGCGGCCACTCGGCCGAATAGGAACAGCAGGCACCGCAGCTTTGGCAATCGAAAGTGCCGTGTTGCGACGGCAAAACGCTTGCGGCGGCCACTAGGGCGGACAGCCCCGGCGCGGCGGGGTTTTGATCGGCGTCTTGCGGCAAGGCGCTATTTCTTCTTAGCCGTCTTGCCCTTCGGCGAATCCGCCGGCGACTTGAACAGATCGGTCGCGGCCTCGGTGGCGTCGCCGGCTTTCGGCGCGGCAACCGGCTTGGCCGGTTTTGCCGCAGCACCCGAGGCTGCCGTCTGATCCTTGGAGGAGAATTTTATGGCCATGTCAGTCCTCGTCGGCGAAGCGCGATGATGGGGCGCGCGGATTGCGCAGGCGGCCGATCAGCGCCGAAACGGCCGTGATGTTCATTTCCTCGGGCGACCAGTTTTTCACCGCCTCGATGTGATGGGCCGCCAGCTCGCGATGCGTGCTGCCGCTGTAGGCGGCGTCCTGATAAGTCACCCGCTCATGGGTCTTGGCGTCTTCGCGGACATATTCGATCAGGTAGTTCGGGCATTCGGCGCGGCCACGCACGCCGACGCGCACCTGGGCATCACCGTGGGCACGCTTGCAGCGTTCGAGCTTTTCCAGCACACGCCGGACGAATTCGACCGGCTTGTCGAGGCCTTCGACCATATCGGCAATGGTTGCGTCGGCGGCGATCGGTGTTGGCGGTACGCGTTTGGTGGCCATCAGCGTCTTCCGGCCCGCTTCGGCAAAGCGGCTAGCGCGGCGGCGGCGGCCATCTCGTCGGCCTCCTTCTCCAGCCGCAATTCGCGCAGACGCGCGGTCTTGGCTTCACGTGCCTCGCTGACGGCGTCGCGCTCGGAATTGATGCGGTTGAGCGACATCGACTGGGTTTGCGTCTTGCTGAACAGGGACACGGCCTGATCGACGGTTGTCTTTGAACTGGTGGTCAAATCTTTCTCCTGTCAGGAGCCTGTGCCGATGGAGCGAGACCGGGTCTTCGGTCAGGATCACGCACAAAGCAATACGCGCGGCGAATTCAAATTGCTGGAGCGTCCCTTAGCACGTCCAGGCCGGCGCGCAGCGCACTTTCGGCGGCAAGGCGCGCAAAATGAAAAAGGCCAGGCACCGCCTGACCTTCATGGAGCGCCGCGCAACCAGATGACATCCAAAAAGGATGCACCGGGGATGCACGAACGCCCTTCTCATGCGCATGATATGCCGTGGAAACTCAGGTCTCCGCGGCCATGCGCCCGAATTCGCCACTCACCGGTGCCAGTACATCCGTGGTCACCGGGAGAGCTGAATTCTTTTTTCAGGCCGCCTTCAACTGGTCGGCGGACATCTTGCCCGACTTGTTGTCGCGGACCATCTCGTAGCCGAGCTTCTGGCCCTCGACGATGTCGCGCATGCCGGCGCGCTCTACGGCCGAGATGTGGACAAAAACGTCGGCCGAGCCGTCGTCAGGCTGAATAAAACCAAAACCTTTGGTGGCGTTGAACCATTTAACTGTGCCGGTGCTCATGACGAACCCTTTCCATGGCAAATATTCGTTCGACGCCATGCGGATGCACAACGTCGTTTGTCCCGATTTTTGATGTGGGAAGTTCGTCAAAGGCGCGCTCGAAAGCGCGGATAACAAAAGTCAGTCAAACAAATATCGACGATTTGCTTATAGGCTTCTTTTGGCGCGCTGTCAAATTTGCATAAAGCCACAGCTGCGGAATTCTCCCAAACGACCTGGCCAAAACACCTTGCATGACGGCAAATCGGACGCCAAACAGCGCGCTTGCGCCAACTTGAGAAAAGTTTTCCGGCATCCAGGAACCATCTGCGCAGACGCGCATTTATTCGGTGTCATCAGCAGTTCATGAGAGCAATCGAATAACAGTTGATGGCAAAGACGCCCCCCGCACGATAAAAGGTGCGAGGGGCGTTTTCGTTTGGATCCTATTCGTCCGGACCGGGTTCCGGCCACGTCTCCCTGGCCGCCTCGGCATACCAGTGGCGCATCGCCGGCGTTGCCAGCACGGCGTCGACATAGGCGCGCGTATCCGGCGCCAGCGTGCCGCCATAGGTGTCGAAACGGGTGACGACAGGCGCATACATGGCATCGACCGCGGTGAAGTGGCCGAACAGGAACGGGCCGCCCTTGCCGTATTTTTCCCGGCACTGGCGCCACAGCGCCTCGATGCGGGCGCGTTGCGCCTCGCCCTCGGCGTCGAGCGGCTTGTGGGCCTTGGGCCGACGCAAATTCATCGGCCAGCCATAGCGAACCTCGCGAAAGCCGGAATGCATCTCGGTCGCAGCCGAACGCGCCAGCGCACGGGCGTCGATATCGGCCGGCCAGAGCTTTTTTTCGGGAAACAGGTCGGCGAGATATTCAAGGATGGCAAGGGTTTCCCAGACGATCTTGCCACTGTGATTCAGCACCGGCACCTGACCTGTCGGCGACACTTTCGCCAGATTGGCAAAGGTTTCAGGCGTGCGCAGCCGCACGAAACCTTCCTCGAACGGGATCTCCAGATGCCTCATCGCCAGCCATGGCCGCAGCGACCATGAGGAGAAACACTTGTTGCCGATATAGAGCGTAAATTCTCCCATTTTTCTCCCCGCACGCCTGGCCTCGATAATCCCATTGCGAACGCATGTTCACAGCCTAGCCCACCGACCTTGCCCCGGGCGGCGGCCGCGCGACCTGATCTGCCGTCCGGGCGACGCCTGGAACCTAACCGACGCCGGCTCGTTAGCTACCCGCAAATGAATTCCTCCGAATTCACACCCCAGGAGATGCGCAAAAATGGTGAACAAGGATCAGGTCGCGGGCGCGGCCAAGCAGGTCAAGGGCTCGGTCAAGGAAGCCGCGGGCAAGGCAACCGGCAACAGGCAGACCCAGGCCGAAGGCACGGGCGACAGGATCGCCGGCAAGGTGCAGAAGGCCTATGGCGACGTCAAGGACAAGGTCAAGAAGGCGCTCTGATCCGACATCGAGAAACGCGGTTTGTCGAGGGAAAGGCGGCCGCGAAGGCCGCCTTTTTTCATGTGCTCCAGCCCTTGCTGAAAGCATTGGTGAAGGCAACCTCGCCATGATCGCCGGTCGCCTCGCCCAGCACCACGTCCATGCCGTCGCTGGTCACCTTGGCCAGCGCGAAACCGCCCATATAGGCAGCCTTCGGCTTGAACAGGTCGATCCCGTCCCTGCGATAGATCAGCGGCGTTTCGTGCTGGTGGCCGTGGAAAATGCCGACGACATTGTAGCCCTTCAGCGCCGCCAGCAACGCCTGCCGGTCGGCCTCGCTCCACCAATGCGGCGCACCGGTGCCGTCATCATCGAAGTGGCTCTTGGCGGCATCCCAGCGTTCCACCGAAAAAGTGTCCCAGCCATAATGCTGGAACAGGACGACCGGACGGCCGTCCGCCGCATAGGTCGCCAGGTCCTGCTTCAGCCATGGCAGGCTGCTCTCGGCGCCGTGGCCGGTATCGCCGGCGAAACGATGCGTCTGGATCAGATGCAGGCCGCCCCAGTCCCAGGAGTAGCAGTCGGTGTCGACATCATAGTCGGTGGCCGGCACCGGCGGCTTGAAGAACACGCCGGCGCGATGGTTGACCTCGACATAGTCGCGCAGTTCGCGCCGGTACCAGTCGACATGGTGCGGCGGCCCGTTCTGGTCGAGATCATGGTTGCCGAGCCCGACATAGACCGGCATGTGCACGCGATCCGGGCCGACGCCCTGGCTGTAGCGCTGGCTGAACTGGAGCAGTTGGGTGCCCTCGCTCGGCTGCGTGATCTGGCCGCCGCCATCGTCGGTGACGTCGCCGCCGACGACGAGGCCGAGCGGCGTGCCTATCTTGCCGGCGGAACGCAGGCCGGTGGCGACGCCATTGATCTCGGCCGGCCAGTCCTTGTCGCCAAGCGCATTCAGCACCGCCACGTTGCGCAGCAGCGCGGCGTCGGTCTTGCCTTCCTGCAGGCAGTTGGGACTCAAGCCGCTCGCCATGCGGCAGGCATGGACATCGGCGATGAACAGGAAGGTGGCGTCGATCGACTGGACGCGTTGTCCGGTCTGGCCGAAGGCCGGCCGCGGCAAGGCGCCGGCCGCGGCAAATCCCGCAGCCTGTACCAGGAAGTTGCGTCGGGAAAGCGATCCAGTCGAACGGCGATTCATCATCTGCTGATTCAGCATGGACAGCGGCCGGTCGTCCAGCGCCTCTGCGCCATCATCGACATGACGCCACGGGTCTGGCATGTCTCGCTTGCGCAAGCGGAGGAGGACGAAAGATGAAAGCCGCACCTATCTGCATGATCCTGGCCGCGATGCTGTGCGCGAGCACCGCGCATGCCGCCGGTTGCGTCGATGCCAAGTCCGCCAGGAAGGGTTTCGTTCTGGCGAGACCCGGCATCCACAGCGAATTTCGGCCCGTGGCCGGCGGGATGATGTCGGTTGCCAACACCTACGAATCGCAATCGCCCCAGACCCAATATCTGTTCGCCGGCCTGATCGAGGTGTTTCGCGACAGCGACACCGGCCGCCAGGCGATGATCCCGTTTTCCGATCTGCGAAAGCTGTTCCCGCTGAAGGCGGGGGCAAAGGCCACGATAGAGTTCGTCGAGCTGTCGCCGAACAAGCCGCCGAAGGGCACCAAGACGCTGAGCCTGATCGTCAAGGGCAAGGAAACATTCCGTCTGGGCGACTGCAAATACAATGTCCTGGCGGTCAAGGAGACCTTCAAGAACGGCGCCGGCGAGACGCTGGATTCATTCACCGCCCTCTATGCGCCCGATCTGCAAGCCGCGCTCGCGCGGCGCTACGATGAAGGCACCGGTTCGGAATCCGTCAACGGCTACGAGACGATCAAGCCGCTGGCCGAGTAGCTGAACCCGAGCCCGGCGTTCCCCACCTCGCCCGGCATCGGATGAAGAACGCAGCGCCGCAAAGTCAAGAGGTTCTCGGCCGTGGCAGTATCCTGTTGCGTCGCCTGGCTGCCAATCCGCCCTGCGATGGCGACGGCGCGCTGCGCTCCAGCCCCGCCAGGCAATCCCGCAGCACACCGGCATCCTGCGCCGTCTTGGCCATCGACATCGCCCCGGAATAGGCGGCGACTGTCAGCGCGGCGAAGCGTTCGGGGTCCGTGCCCCCATCCTTGCCCGCCTGCTGGTCGGCACGCACCTTGTCGGCAATCGCGCGCCGCCACCCGGCAAAGATACCGGAAAGGGCAATGCGGAAATCGGGATCGGCAAGCGACAGTTCGTGCGCCAGATTGTTGAGCGGGCAGCCGCGCACGAAACCCTGCTGCTCCAGTTCCGCCGCCACGGCCTCGAACACCGAGCGCACGCCCTCGCGCGCCGATGCCGCCGCCAGCACCGGGGCGATCCATGTCTCTTCGACCGCTGCCGCCACACGCTCGTCGATCACAGCCAGCGCCAGCGCCTTCTTGGTCGGGAAGTGGTGATGCAGCGCGCCGCCGCTGACATCAGCCGCCGCCATCAGATCGCCGATGCTGGAGGCGTGATAGCCACGCGCCTGGAAGGCGTCCTCGGCGACATCGAGCACTTTCTTGCGCATGCCTTCAGGGTCGTTGGTGCGTTTTCCCGGGCGCGGTTTTGGCTGGACGGTCATCTCTGCTGACATTGCCGAACTTTAGCATGTTGACAAAACAGGACAACCGGTCTGTTTTACAAAACAGGACGATCACCCTGTTTTGGAGAATGTCGGATGAACCTGCCCCAGAACGTCGCGACGAAACCCTCAGCGCTCGCTTCGCCTGTCGTCGAGCTTCGGCAATACACGCTGAAGCCTGGTCGGCGCGACACGCTCATCGGCATCTTCGACGGCAAATTGATCGAGGGCCAGGAGGACGCCGGCATGACCATCATCGGCCAGTTCCGGGACCTCGATCGGCCTGACATGTTCGTCTGGATGCGCGGCTTCGACGGCATGGATGCGCGGAAAAATGCTCTCGCCGCTTTTTATGGCGGGCCGGTCTGGGCGGCGCACAGCCATGCGGCCAACGCAACGATGATCGATTCCGACGATGTGCTGCTGCTGAAGCCGGCGTGGCCCGCCGCCGGCTTCGACCTCGCGGGTAAGCAGCGGCCAAGCCTGGCCGACGATAAAAAGCCTAGTCAAAACAAACCGCTGACCGGCATCGCTGTCATCGAGATTCATCATTTGCAGCCCGGCACGGAGGCAGATTTCGCCACTCGCTTCGAGACTGAGACGGCGTGCCTGATGACGGCCGACGCACGCCTGCTCGCCGCCTTCGTTACCGAGCATGCCGAGAACAGTTTTCCGCGCCTGCCGGTACGGGCTGATGAAAACGTCTTCATCAG
Organism: Mesorhizobium sp. WSM4822; assembly: GCF_055811155.1. NCBI lineage: Bacteria > Pseudomonadati > Pseudomonadota > Alphaproteobacteria > Hyphomicrobiales > Phyllobacteriaceae > Mesorhizobium > Mesorhizobium sp. WSM4822. The sequence goes on from NZ_JBVVQM010000014.1 coordinate 10,326, forward strand.
CGTCATGGGTTTTGCCAGCACCGAGGCGCATGCCCGCCACCAGGCCGCCCTAGCCGCTTCTCCGGCATGGCGGGATTTTTGGCAGGCCGCGCAGCTCGGCCTGACCAAACAAACGGAGACTTTGCGGCTGTCGCCCACATCGCAATCATTGGTCGGGCGTTAGACTTCAAATGCCTCGATGATCGCCTTTGCGACAAGGACCGGGTCTTCCCAATGCGGGTTGTGGCCACAGCTCTCGGCCCGAACGAAGACGGCTCCGGCAAGGGCGGATTGCAACGCCTGCTGGTGCGCCTCGCCGAACAGCGGGTCGCAGGCGCCGGCGATGATCAGCGTCCGGGCTTGCACGGCTCGTGCAGCATCGGTCAGGTCGGCGCGGCGGATTTCCTCGAGAATCGCGCGCCAGCGCGGGGTCGGCATCGCCGAGGCCTCTTGCGCCAAGCCGGCGAGAAAGGCTGCTGGCACGTCGGGACGACAGGCATGCCACCAGACATAGAACGGATCGGCCGGCGATATCGGGTCGCGCAGGGCCTCAACGCTCACCACCAGCGGATGACCCGGCGCGAAATCGGGCTTCAACGTGCCGGCCAGGACCACCAGCCCGCCGATCAACTCCTTGTGCCCCGCAGCCAAAGCGACAGCCACCATGGCGCCCAGCGAATGGCCGACGACGACCGGTCGGTCGAGTTGTAAACTCTGGATCAGCCCGGCGATATCATCGGCAAGATCGGCGATGCCGCAGTTCTTGCCAGCCTGCGAGGCGCCGTGGCCGCGCAGATCCGGCATGATCAGACGACGGCCGGCCAGATATGGCGCCAGAAGCGAAAAACTGCGGCTGGTGTCGGTGAAGCCGTGCACCAACAGCAGTGCCGGCTCGGCGCCTGATACCTCGACATAGGCGATGTCGAGATCGCCGACAGTGACGAATTGCTTGCGGCCGGCCCAGGCGCCCTGCTCCGGCAAAGCATCAAGCACCGCCGCTCTCACAGACCGAGCTTTTCCTTGACGGCGGCGAGGCCGGGTTGGCCGTCGAAGGTGGTGACGCCGGCGAGCCAGGCGTCGAGGCGGCTTTTGTTGGCCGTGATTGCCTTCAGCGCGCCGTCCTCCGGCTTCATGCCGTCATTGATCAGATAGCCCATGCCGACATTCTCGAAATCGATGTCGAAGGCGAGATTCCTGAGGAATTGCGCGACGTTCGGGCATTGCTCGAGATAGCCCTTGCGCACCTGCGTCGTCACCGTCGCGGCGCCGAAATTCGGGCCGAAGAACTTGTCGCCGCCGGTCAGGTACTTGAAGTCGTACATCGTGTTCATCGGATGCGGCGCCCAGCCCTGAAAGACGATGAACTGCTTTTCCTTGATCTCGTAGCCGACCTCGGAAAGCATGCCGGCTTCGCTGGACTCGACCACTTGCCAGCCGTCCAGGCCAAAGGCGGGATCGGCGATGGCGTCCATCATCAACTGGTTTGAACCGGGCTCGATGCCGTACATTTTCTTGCCGAACTTGTCGGCGAATTTGTGCAGGTCGGAAATGTCCTTGACGCCGGCATCCCAGGCGTAGGTCGGAACGGCGAAGGTGTATTTGGCGCCCACGAGATTGACGCGCACGTTTTCGACCGAGCCGTCCTTCTTGTAGGGCTCGTAATAGGTGACCATGGCCGGATCCCAGTAGCCCAGGAACAGGTCGAGGTCCCTGTTCTTCATGCCCTCGTAGATGACATTTATGCCGAGCACCTGGCTTTGGGGCTGGTAGCCGAGCGCCTCCAACAGGACGTTGGCGACCCCCGTGGTGAAGGCAAGGTCGTTCCAGCCGGGTTCGGCCATGCGGACCGTCCTGCACTCTTGGCCCTCGGCCGCCTGAGCCGCATGAGAGGCCAACATGAGGGCGGCCAAACAGACGCCGTTTGCAAGGATGCGCAACATTTCGGTTCTCCTCATTGTCGTCAAATTGACCAATTGGTCTTTTTATTGTCCCACGGGTCAATTCTTGATCTGAGCGGACGAAAATGTCAACGTGGATTCGCGATGCATGGACCGATCCCGTGAAACTCAAGCGTCTCAGTGAGATACGCCGCAAGGAGCTTCGGCAGGCGGCCTTCGTGGTTCTGGAGCGCGAAGGCATTGCCGGCGCGACCCTGGAAAAAGTGGCGGCGCAGGCCGGCGCCTCCAAAGGCATCGTGCTGCACTATTTCCGCAACAAGCAGGAACTGTTCGAGCACGCGATGCGCGAAGCCAATGCCGTCCTGTGCCAGGCGGTGATCGCGCGGCTTCGCCGGGCGCGTACGCCGATGGAGCGCATGGATGCGGTGATCGAGGGCAATTTCGAGGAGCATCTGTTCCAGCCGCCTCTGTGCCATGCCTGGCTGTCGCTCTGCGCCGAGGTGCCGCGCGACGAGAAGATGGCCCGTATCCAGCGGGTGATCCATGCGCGCATGCGCTCGAACCTGTTGTCGGGCCTGCACGGCCTCGCCTCGCCTGGAGATGCCGACGACATCGCGCTTGGCGTCACTGCTTTGATCGACGGGCTTTGGCTGCGGCTCGGCCTGCAGCCGGGCAGCGTCTCGCGCGAACAGGCCGTCCGCCAGGTCAAGAACTATGTCGCGGGCCGGCTGGCCCTGCGGGAGCTTGCGACCACCGGCGCGTAACCGGCCTCGGCTGGCCTATCGAATATGGTATTCCTGAGATGTCTGCCCGGCACGAACCCCCACCCCTAACTTGCCGGGGCGAGCCGCGGGTCTCGCCCGTCCTTCGGACCCCCACAAGGGGGAGGGAGATCTCCGTCGGCGCTTACCTAGGCAAATCGCCTGTCTTTTCGGCGCCGAAGAAGAATTGCAAAGGCGCGCGGCAGCGTTCCCTCCCCCTTGTGGGGAGGGTTAGGGTGGGGGTCCTCCTTCGCAAGAATCCCTGCCTTTGAGGGGAGACGGCAGCAGGCGTGGAGCGCCAGCCTCTTCCGGCGGCGATAAGAGGTCGCGCCCGGTCGAACCGACCCCCTCTGTCGCCTTCGGCGACATCTCCCCCTCGAGGGGGGAGATCACCTTCAACCGATTTGCATCAATCCCCTCCGCAATCTCCGCTTGAAGCCGTTTGTGCAACGCGATACGCCGTTGCCGACTTCGACAAGGAGAGACCTGTGACCGCTGCAAAGACCAGAACCGAAACCGACACGTTCGGTCCCATCGAAGTCGCCGCCGACCGGTACTGGGGCGCGCAGGCGCAGCGTTCCCTTGGCAATTTCAAGATCGGCTGGGAGAAGCAGCCGGCCTCGATCGTGCGCGCGCTGGGCATCGTCAAGCGGGCGGCGGCCGAGGCCAATATGGAGCTCAAACGCCTTGATCCTTCGATCGGCAAGACCATTGTCGAGGCGGCGCAAGAGGTCATCGACGGCAAGCTCGACGACCATTTCCCGCTGGTGGTCTGGCAGACCGGCTCGGGCACACAGTCCAACATGAACGCCAATGAGGTGATCTCCAACCGGGCGATCGAGATGCTGGGTGGCGTCATGGGCTCCAAGAAGCCGGTGCATCCCAACGATCACGTCAATATGAGCCAGTCGTCGAACGACACCTATCCGACGGCCATGCACATCGCCTGCGCCGAACGCATCGTGCACGATCTGTTGCCGGCGCTGAAGCACCTGCACAAGGCGCTCGCCGCCAAGAGCAGAGAGTTCAATCACATCATCAAGATCGGCCGCACGCACACACAGGACGCCACCCCGCTAACGCTTGGCCAGGAATTTTCGGGCTATGCGGCGCAGGTCGCCTCGTCGATCAAGCGCATCGAGCTGACATTGCCCGGCCTGCAGGAACTGGCGCAGGGCGGCACTGCCGTCGGCACCGGCCTCAACGCACCGGTCGGCTTCGCCGAACGGGTGGCGGATCGCATCGCCACCATTACCGGCATCGCCTTCGTCACCGCGCCGAACAAGTTCGAGGCGCTGGCGGCCCATGATTCCATGGTGTTTTCGCACGGCGCCATCAATGCGGCGGCCGCCGCATTGTTCAAGATCGCCAACGACATCCGTTTCCTCGGTTCCGGCCCGCGTTCGGGCCTCGGTGAGCTGTCGCTGCCGGAAAACGAGCCGGGCTCGTCGATCATGCCGGGCAAGGTCAACCCGACCCAATGCGAGGCGCTGACGCAGGTCTGCGTGCAGGTGTTCGGCAATAATGCGGCGCTCACCTTCGCGGGCAGTCAGGGCCATTTCGAGCTCAACGTCTACAACCCGCTGATGGCCTATAATTTCCTGCAGTCGGTGCAGCTGCTCGCCGACGCCTCTGTCTCCTTCACCGACAATTGCGTCGTCGGCATCGAGGCGCGCGAAGACAACATCAAGGCGGCACTCGACCGATCGCTGATGCTGGTGACGGCACTGGCGCCGACCATCGGCTACGACAATGCCGCCAAGATCGCCAAGACCGCGCACAAGAAGGGCACCACGCTGCGCGAGGAAGCGCTTGCAACCGGGCTGGTCAGCGAAGCCGATTACGACCGGCTGGTGCGGCCGGAGGACATGACACATCCGGGGTAGTCAATTCCAGGAAAGTGTCTTGCGGTTTTCGGTCCGGAATGCGTCAACCAAAAGCCGGGTGTTTCGTGACGGGAGAATTTACTCTCGTCACGACGTGACGCGAAGCAAATTTTTCGCAGGCCGCCCGATCACGGAAACGTAAGTACTGTGAACAATGTGTCGCCAGTCTGGTGGCTTTGGTGAACAGTCGGCTTGCTCTATCTCCCCGGTATCAACCCATCCCGGAGAGCCACCATGTCCATCAACACTTCAGTCGCCGGTTCCGGCGCATCCAATGCCTCGACCACCATCCTCCTCGGCCGCGTCCTGCTTGCCGTCATCTTCCTGCTTTCAGGCTTCGGCAAGCTGACCGCCATCGCCGGCACGGCCGGCTATTTCGGTGCCCTCGGCCTGCCCTTGCCGACCGTAACGGCCATTGTCGTCGGCCTGATCGAGCTTCTCGGCGGCCTCGCCATCCTCGTCGGCTTCAAGACCCGGATTGTTGCCTGGGTGCTGGCGATCTTCACCGTCGCTACCGGCTTGGTCGCCCACACCGGTTGGGCCGACCAGATGCAAATGATCCAGTTTCTCAAGAACCTCGCGATTGCGGGCGGCTTCCTCGTGCTGGCTTCCTCGGGCGCCGGCGCCTATTCGATCGACGCCAAGCGCGGCTGAGCCAAGAACCGGCAATAGCCGACAAAAAGCGGCGCGGAATTTTCCGCGCCGCTTTTTCGTTGTTGGTACATGCCCGCCGATCTGTCGGCCGGAGTTTCTGATAGGATCGGGTTATCGGGAGGCCGGCCTGCGGCCGATAAGGGAGGTGAACATGCCCCGCAACGCGCTGCTCCTGCTCTCCCGGCTGCTGCTCGCCGCCCTGTTCGTGCCCTCCGGTATCCATGCATTGAGCGACATAGCCGGCACCACAAGCTATTTTGCCAGCCTCGGCCTGCCGCTGCCGACACTTGCTGCCTGGGGCACGGGACTGTTCGAACTGATCGCCGGGCTGCTCGTCCTGGTCGGTTTCCAGACCCGGATCGCGGCGCTGCTGCTTGCCGCCTTCTGCATTGCCGCCGGCTTCATCGGCCATTACGGCCAGGGCGGCGGCGACGCAATGCTCGCCTTCCTGCACCAGCAGATGCTGATGAAGGACATTGCGATATCAGGCGGGTTTGTTGCGCTGGCCATGGCCGGTGCGGGAGCCTGGTCGGTCGACGGGCGGGGCTATCGCATATGGAATTCCTGAGATGTCTGCCCGGCACGGACCCCCACCCCTAACCCCTCCCCACAAGGGGGAGGGAGACTTCCGTTGGCGCCGACCCACGCGAATCGCCTGTCTTTTCGGCGCCAAAGAAGAATTAGAGGCACACGGCAGCGTTCCCTCCCCCTTGTGGGGAGGCTAGGGTGGGGGTCCTCTTCGCAAGAGTCCATAGCCCTGCGTCGACGGGAGTGGTTCGGCGTAACGCCTACTTGACCGACACGCCCTATTTCACCGACATGCTGGGCCCGCCCTCAACAGCCAGCACCAGGCGGCGGTTGGTTATCCTTGCCAGTTGCGCCAGGCGCCCGGCCGGCCGCTCGCCATAGAGATCGGCCAGCGATGCCGGCAAGACCAGCGCCAGCACGCCGTTGGCGCGCTGTTCCCATTTCAGCCTGGGCATGATGCCGGGCATCGACGCCGTCAGCAGGTAGACGACGCGCATCATCGCGGCGAGCACGCGCGCCCGCTCCAGATAACGCGGCGGCGCCAGCGCCTTGATCTCGGGGGCGATGGCTTCGTTGAAGATGCCGTCGTGACGATAGGCGTTGGCCATGGCCAGGAAAGCACGGCCGGGATGGTCGACGCCGAAGAAGGAGGCGTGCGCGATGATGTTGAGCGATTGCTTGCCGCGATATTCGGGGTGCGCGCGCCAGCCGATATCGGCCAGCAATGCGGCCGCGTGGCGGTAGCGCGCCTCGTCCTCGGTCTCGTCGATGCCGAAGGCGGCAAAGGTTTTGGCGGTCCAGTCGACAAGTTCATGCGCATGGGTGACGGAGCGCGAGCGCAGGCGTGCAAGCTCCTCCGAGGCCGAAATCAGCGGATCGGCCTTCTGCTCCGCTTCGTCGAGCAGCGAATAGAGAAAGCCTTCGCGCACGCCGAGCGCCGAGACGATGATCTTCGACGGCTGCATCGCCGCCATGATCTCCTGCAGCACGACGGCGCCATAGGGCAGCAGCGAACGGCGGTTCTTGGAAACGCCTTCGATGCCCTTGACCTTCTCGATCTCGGCTTTGGCCACCTGCTTGAGGAAATTCGCCGCGCTTTCGGCCGAGATCTCGTAATGGTGCATGACGCCAAGCGGATAGTTGGTCATTTCCATGTGCAGCCGGGCGAGATTTCGCCAGGTGCCGCCGACGGCGTAGAAAGGCCTGCCCTGCCCGCCTTTCAGCAGCTTGGCCTTCGCCAGTTCGTCACGCGCGATCTTCGCCGCCTGGGTCAGCGAGTTCTTCGCCATGTCCTGCAGGCGCAAGCCGCCCAGCGGCAGTGTGATGCCGTCGCCGATCGCTTCGCCGGCGACGTCGACCAGTTCGAGGCTGCCGCCGCCCAGATCGCCGGCGATGCCGTCGGCCGGATGGAAGCCGGAAATGACGCCGAGCGCCGAATAATACGCTTCCTGACGGCCGCTGATGACACGGATCTCGGTCTTCAGCACCTCCTCGGCGCGGTGGATGAAATCAGGGCCATTGACCGCCTCGCGGGCCGCGGCGGTGGCCAGCACATACATCTGCTCGGCGCCGGCCTGGTCGGAAAGCGCGCGAAAGCGACGGAACTCTTCCATCGAGCGCGTCACCGCCTCGGGGTCGAGCTTGCCGGTCGAAACGATGCCCCGGCCGAGACCGGCCAGCATCTTTTCGTTGAACAGCATGGTCGGCGAGCGCGCCAGCCCCTCATAGACGACGAGGCGGATCGAGTTCGATCCGATGTCGATGATGGACAGCGGTCGGCGGTCCTGCAGCCGGCCCTGGGAATCAGACAGCATCAGCCGGACGCTGCAGCGTTCTTCTTGCGGCGCTTGAACTGCGCAATGCGCTTGGGCGCATGCGACTTCAGCGCGTCACCCCGTCCCGACAGGCTCGGATTGGTCATGAAATATTCCTGCGCGTTGAACGGTTCCTCGCCCTCCTCCAGCACGACGCGCCGGGAGGTTCCATCAGCCAATACGTCGAAACTTTGCTGATTGTCCATGATGTTGCCCAGCATGATCTGGCCAAGGATCTGTTCGTGCACAGTTGGATTCGTGATCGGCACCATGGTTTCGACGCGGCGGTCGAGATTGCGCGGCATCAGATCGGCCGAGGAGATGTAGACGATCGCCTCGTCCGACGGCAGGCCGTGACCGTTGCCGAAACAATAGATGCGGCTGTGCTCGAGAAAACGGCCGACGATCGATTTTACGCGGATGTTTTCCGACAGGCCCGGAACCTGCGGCCTCAGGCAGCAGATGCCGCGCACGACCAGGTCGACCTCGACGCCGGCCCGGCTGGCATCGTAGAGCGCGTCGATGATAATCGGATCGACGAGTGCGTTCATCTTCATCCAGATGCGCGCCGGTTTCCCCTGCACCGCGTAGGCAATCTCGTCGGCAATGTGCTTCAGGATACGGCTTCTCAGCGTGAACGGCGAGATCGCAAGCCGCATTTCGTCTGTCGGCTCGGCATAGCCGGTGATGAAATTGAACAGCTGGGCGACATCGCGGGCGATCGTCGGATCGGTGGTGAAGAAGGACAGGTCGGTGTAGATGCGCGCCGTTACCGGATGGTAGTTGCCGGTGCCGAGGTGCACGTAGTTGCGCAGCTTGCCGTCCTCGCGCCGCACCACCAGCGACATTTTCGAATGGGTTTTTAGCTCGAGAAAGCCGAACACGACCTGCACGCCGGCACGCTCCAGATCGCGCGCCCAGCGAATGTTGGCTTCTTCGTCGAAACGCGCCTTGAGCTCGACCAGCGCGGTGACCGACTTGCCGGCCTCGGCCGCGTCGACCAGCGCACGCACGATCGGGCTGTCATTGGAGGTGCGGTAAAGCGTCTGCTTGATCGCCACCACTTCCGGATCGGCCATCGCCTGGCGCAGGAACTGCACCACGACGTCAAACGATTCGTAGGGGTGATGGACGACGATGTCCTTCTCGCGGATGGCGGCGAAACAATCGCCGCCATGCTCGCGGATACGCTCGGGAAAACGCGGATTGTAGGGCATGAATTTCAGGTCGTCGCGAGGGACGGCGACGATCTCGGAAATCTGGCTGAGCGCCAGCGGCCCGGTGAGCACGCTGATGCGGCTCGACGACACGCCAAGCTCGCCTGCTACGAAGTCGCGCAATTCGCCAGGCATCAGCCTGTCGAATTCGATGCGGATCACCGAACCCCGCCGCCGCCGCTTCAGCGCCGTTTCGAACAGGCGAACCAGGTCCTCGGACTCCTCCTCGACCTCGATATCGCTATCGCGAATGATGCGAAACGTGCCGGAGCCCTTGACCTCATAGCCGGGGAAGAGCTTGCCGATATAGAGGCCGACCGCCTCTTCCAGCGGGATGAAGCGGACATGATGCTTGCGGTCCGGCAGGCGGATGAAGCGCTTCAGCGCCACCGGCAGGCGCAGCAGCGCGCTCATCTCCTCACCATTCTTGCGATGGCGCAATTGCAGGGCCATCGAGAAGCCGAGATTGGGGATGAACGGGAACGGGTGCGCCGGATCGATCGACAGCGGGGTGAGCACCGGGAACACCTGCTCCTGGAAATGGTCTTCCAGCCAGATTTTCTCGTCCTTGGTCAGCGCATCGCGGGTGATGCTCTCGATGCCTTCCTTGTTGAGCAGCACGGTGAGCGCCGAAAGGCTCTTCTGCTGGTCTTCCTGCAGCCGCTCGACCTCACGCAGCAGCTGTTCGAGCTGCTGTTCGGGGGTGCGTCCGTCAGGGCTCTTCAGCGTGATGCCCTCGCGCACCTGGCCGGCAAGACCGGCAACACGGACCATGAAGAACTCGTCGAGGTTGGCGGCCGAGATCGACAGGAAGCGGACGCGCTCCAGCAGCGGATGGTTGAGGTTCAGCGATTCCTCGAGAACGCGCCGGTTGAACTGCAGCCAGGAAAACTCGCGGTTGACAAACCGGTCCGGATTGCCGCCCTCCGGACGAGCCACCTCGACATCCACGAATTCGTTCTGCACCGGCTTCAGTTCGTTCATGATTCCCGCTCTTCCACACCGTCAGCCGGTTAGCCGTCTTTATAGCGACCCCATGGTCCCTCCCGAAAACCGAAATTGGTTTTCGGGTCAGGTCATGGGTTAATCGGCTTAACTTATCCTCTGACAGGCTTTTGCGACAGTTTCATTTCATCGAACTTGCAAAGAGCCCTGATATGATCCAGATGCAGACGAGACTGCGTTAAGGAGACGACGATGGCAGGCGGTTCCATTCCCCATTTTCAGAACGATGCGGGCTATCAGGCAATCGACATCGGCGTGAAGGAATTCATGTGCACGGGCGCCAATCCGCCTTTCGACCACCCGCATGTGTTTCTGGACATGGGCGACGACAACGAAAAAGTCTGCCCCTATTGCTCGACGCTCTACCGCTATTCTCCGAAGCTGAAGGCGACCGATACGCTGCCGGCCGGCTGCATCTACATCGATCAGGCCGCCTGAGTCTTTCGCGACCAGCCCGATGACCGACACGCGATCCCGGCAAATTGTCATCGCCGGGGCGGGTGTCGCCGGATTGACCGCAGCGCTTGCATTCGCCGAACGCGGCTACCCTGTTCGGGTGTTCGAACAGGCGCAGCGCCTGGAAGCTGCCGGCGCCGGCATCCAGCTCTCTCCCAACGCGACACGTATCCTTCGCCAGCTTGGCGTACTCGACAAGCTGCTGCCGGCAGCGGTGCGGCCGGAAGCCGTGGTGTTGAAGGAGGCCGCGACCTTGCGCGAACTGGCGCGGGTGCCGCTGGGGCAAGCCGCCGAAGCGCGCTGGCAGGCGCCCTATCTCGTCGCTCACAGGGCTGATCTGCAGAGCGCGCTGATGGCACGGGTTTCCGAGATACCGGATATCCATTTTACCACCGGCGCCCGCGTCAGCAGCGCTGCCACCGGCCCCCATGGCATCACCGCGACGGCCGAGATCGACGGCAAAACCATCAAGGCTGAGGGCTTCCTGCTGATCGGAGCCGATGGTGTCTGGTCGTCGGTGCGCGCACTTGTCGATTCGTCCAAAAGGGCGGCCTTGCCGACAAGCCATTTTTCCGGCGAGCTGGCCTGGCGCGCGACCATTGCCGCCGAAAGCGCTGCCGGACAAGCCTTTGCCGCGATCGGTGTAACCAATTGCGTCACCACCTTCCTGCATCCCGGCTTCCATATGGTGGCCTATCCCGTCAGCAAGGGTGCGGCCTTCAATCTCGCTGCCTTCACCAAGGGCGACCGTATTGCCGAGGGCTGGTCCGGCAATGCCGACGCCGGGATCCTGACCCATGCCCTGCGCGGCACCGCGGCAGGACTTGCCCGTCTGGTCGAACAAGCCGGCCCGTGGACGGCGTGGCCGATCCATACGGTCGACAGCAAACAACCTTGGACGACCGGCAACATGGCGCTGATCGGCGATGCCGCGCATGCGATGACGCCGTTCGCGGCGCAAGGCGCGGCGATGGCGATCGAGGATGCTGCGACGCTTGCCGACATCATCGCCGACTTCCCTGCCGACCCCCTGGCCGCACCTGCGACCTGGGAACAGTCACGGCGACCGCGTGTCGCGCAGGTCGCCCGACGCGGCGCTGTCAACCGGCTGGCCTGGCATGCCTCGGGTCCGGTGGCGATTGCGCGCAATGTGTTCCTGAAGGTGCGCTCGTCGGAAAAACTCGCGGCGGATCTGGACTGGCTCTACGGCTGGCGAGCAGTTGAGGCTGACGAAAGCTGAAACATGCGAAAGGTTGGCGGGACAGCACCCCGCTCTGTCCCGCAGGACAGAGGGGGGTGAAGGAAGGCGCCGTTGGCGTTCGACAGCAGCGTCTACGCCGAGTAGAAATAGAACTATGGCCAAATTCATCCGGTACAAGTTCGACCCGGCAAATCCGCCTCCACTAACAGAGCGTCAGAAAGCGGAGATCGCAGCCTTGAAGGCGCGACCCGAGAGCGATGTCGATACAAGCGATATTCCTGAGCTGACCGAAGAGTTCTGGCGGAGGGCGATCCGTCGGCACACAGCGGACTGAAGTCGGCGCGCGCTCCGCCTAATTATACAGCCTCATCGACAGGCCGAGCGATACAGGCAGCGGGTTCCACCAGCCGGTGCGCAGGCCGGCGATGCGCAAGGCCGCCGCCGTCCAGGTGTTGCAGCCGACCAGTGCGTTGAAATGGCCATTGGCTTCGTAGAAGCCGTCGAACCTGGAATAGGCTGCGTCCGGAACGAGGATCGGGCCTTCCGGTCCCCGCTGGAAACTGGCATCGATGAAATCGAGCAACGCCGCGAACCGGTCCTCGCCGATGTCGAACCCCGCGATATCAGCGCGCGATTCGACGATGTCACCGGCGACATCGACATGCATGACCGACGCGTCGAGTGTCAGTGCCTTCATCACCGGCACCGCCTTCAGCTCGGACCATGTCGGCGTCTCCAGGTAGAAGGCGCGGCCGCCCCAGCCGAAGACGATGTAGCGGACCTCCGGCCTGTCGGCCGGTATGCCCGCGTCGACCAGGAAATGGAAACGCCGGCGCACGGCGTCATCGACCGGGATGGCGATATCGGTGTGGATCGGATTGTTCAGCACCAGGATGTGGCGTGTCGCGGCTGGCACGGCGGCGGCGGCCGGCCACAGCGGCCGTGGCACGAGGGTGCCCGTCGTCACGGCGAGTGCGACGAGAACCAACAGAAGACCCAGAAAACGTCCCAGTCTTTTCATTGAAAGGCGGCCCTGCAAACGCACTCCGGCGACACGAACGCCCGCCTGTTCTCCCATACGCAAAAGAGCCCGGCAGTGTTTCAGCCGGGCTCTTCGTGGCCGTCGAGGCCTAGTGCAGGATCTGCGACAGGAACAGCTTCGTGCGCTCGTGGCGCGGGTGGTCGAAGAACTCGGCCGGCGTGTTCTGCTCGACGATCTGGCCCTGGTCCATGAAGATCACCCGGTTGGCGACCTTGCGGGCGAAGCCCATCTCGTGGGTGACACACAGCATGGTCATGCCTTCCTCGGCAAGGCCGACCATGGTCTCCAGCACTTCCTTGATCATCTCCGGATCGAGCGCCGAGGTCGGCTCATCGAACAGCATGATGCGCGGGTTCATGCACAGCGAGCGGGCGATCGCCACACGCTGCTGCTGGCCACCGGAAAGCTGGCCGGGATATTTGTTGGCCTGTTCCGGGATCTTGACGCGCTTGAGGAAATGCATGGCGATTTCCTCGGCCTGCTTCTTCGGCGTCTTGCGTACCCAGATCGGCGCCAGCGTGCAGTTCTCCAGGATGGTCAGGTGCGGGAACAGGTTGAAGTGCTGGAACACCATGCCGACCTCGCGGCGCACCTCGTCGATCTTCTTGAGATCGTTGGTCAGTTCCTTGCCGTCGACGATGATCTTGCCCTTCTGGTGCTCCTCCAGACGGTTGATGCAGCGGATCATGGTCGATTTGCCGGAGCCGGAGGGGCCGCAGATGACGATGCGCTCGCCGCGCATCACTTTCAGGTTGATGTCCTTCAGCACATGGAACTCGCCATACCATTTGTGCATGGCGATGATGTCGATGGCGACATCGGTCGTCGAAATCTGCATCTTGGCGGCGTTGACCTTGATCTCTTCGGCGCTGACGGCATTTTCGGTGGCCATGACAGGATCCCCTTTTTCTTTATCGTTGGTTGTGATGCATGTCGTTATCCCAAAACCGCTATACACTTTTGGGCGACATGCATCAGCGTTTGTGGCCGGTGTCGAGCCGGCGTTCGGTGTACATTGAATAGCGCGACATGCCGAAGCAGAACAGCCAGAAGACGAAGGCCGCGAAGATCAGGCCTGACCTCGCCGTCTGCGCGGTTGCCCAGTTTGCATCGGAGAAATTCTGTTTGACGATGCCGAGCAGGTCGAACATCGAGATGATGATGACCAGGCTGGTGTCCTTGAACATGCCGATGAAGGTGTTGACGATGCCCGGAATGACCAGTTTCAGCGCCTGCGGCATGACGATGAAATACATTTTCTGCCAATAGCCGAGACCGAGCGAATCGGCACCTTCATACTGGCCCTTGGGGATCGCCTGCAGGCCGCCGCGCACCACTTCGGCCATATAGGCCGCGGCAAACAGCGACACGCCGATCAGCGCGCGCAGGAACTTGTCGAACGACACACCCTCCGGCAGGAACAGCGGCAGCATGACGCTGGCGAAGAACAGCACGGTGATCAGCGGGATGCCGCGCACCGTCTCGATGAAGACGACGCACAGCGTCTTGATGATCGGCATCTTGGAACGGCGGCCGAGCGCCAGCACGATGCCGAGCGGCAGCGACACGGCAATGCCGACGAAAGACAGGCTGAGCGTCACCAAGAGCCCACCCCAAAGCGAGGTCTCGACATGCGGCAGGCCGAACATGCCGCCGACCAGCAGGACGAAGGCGACGATCGGCAGCACGAAGAACAGCAGCACCGCATTCAGCCCTTTGCGCGGCACCTTCGGGATAAGCATCGGCACCAGCAGCGCCACGAACAGGATAGCGACCAGGATCGGCCGCCAGCGCTCCTCGATGGGATAGCGGCCGAGCATGAACTGGCCGAACTTGGCGTTGACGAAAGCCCAGCAGGCGCCGGTCCAGCCATCCGGCTGGATGCCGCCTTGCGCCACCGTGGCGCATACGGTCCGGTCCGGTCCCGTCCACACGGCGTTGATGAACGCCCAATTGATGATCTGCGGCAGGATCATCGCCACCAGGGCGATGCCGACGATTGTCAAAATGGTGTCGCCGGTGGAAGCGATCAGGTTCTTGCGCACCCACGCACCGAGACCGGTGACGCCGGCCGGCGCCGGCTGCGCCAGCACCATTTCGGTGCGCACCCAGGACATATCATGTTCTTGCATGTCCTTACCTCACCTCTCCACCAGCGCCATCTTGGCGTTGAACCAGTTCATCACAAGCGAGGTCAGGAGGCTGATGGCGAGATAGATCACCATCATGATCACCACGCCCTCGACGGCCTGGCCGGTCTGATTCAGCACTGTCCCGGCGGTCGCCGTCAGGTCCGGATAGCCGATGGCGATGGCCAGCGACGAGTTCTTGGTCAGGTTGAGATACTGGCTGGTCAGCGGCGGAATGACGATGCGCATGGCCTGCGGCACGACGACCAGCCGCAGGATCGATCCGGACCGCAACCCCAACGCAGCGGCAGCTTCCGTCTGGCCCGCGCTGACACCCCTGATGCCGGCGCGCACGATCTCGGCGATGAAGGCGGCGGTATAGCAGGACAGCGCCAGATAAAGCGACAGGAACTCCGGCCGGACCTGGAAGCCGCCGGTCAGGTTGAAAGTCGACTGCTTCGGGTAGTCGAAACTCAGGGGAAAGCCGCTCAGCGCATAGGCGAGCAGCGGCAGCCCGACGATCAGCGCCGCGGATGTCCAAAACACCGGGAATTGCTGGCCGGTCGCCATCTGCCGTTGCCGCGCCTTGCGCGCGACGAACCACGCCATGGCGATGCCGACGAGCAAGGCGACGAAGATCAGCCAGGAGCCGTCGCCCCATACGGCGCGCGGAAAATAGAAGCCGCGCTGGTTGAGGAAGGAGCCGAACGGCAGGTTGTAGCTGTCGCGTGGTGCCGGCAGCACGGCCAGCACGCCGGAATACCAGAAGAAGATGACCAGCAGCGGCGGGATGTTGCGGAAGACCTCGACATAGACGGTGCAGATCTTCCGGATCAGCCAGTTCTGCGAGAGCCGGCCGATGCCGATGACGAAGCCGATGATTGTCGCGGTGATGATGCCGACGATGGCAACGATGAGCGTGTTGAGGAGGCCGACCAGAATGGCGCGGCCATAGGTCGAATCCGACGAATAGGCGATCGCGCTCTCGCTGATGTCGAAGCCGGCGCGGCCCTTGAGGAAGCCGAAGCCTGAAGCGATGCGCAGCCGCGTCAGGTTGTCGATGACGTTGTGGGCAATCCACCAGACGCCCGCCACCAGCAGCACGACGACCAGCACCTGGAAGAATATGCCCCGGATTTTCGGATCGTTGATGAAGGAGCCGCGGCTGGGCTCCTCGCGAAGTACGTCCTGCGATGCCATTCGACCGTCCCCTGGAAAGAGAAACCGGGAGGCAGATGATCTGCCTCCCGGATCACATTTCGATCAGCGGATCGGCGGCGCGTATTGCAGGCCGCCCTTGGTCCACAGCGCGTTGATGCCGCGCGCGATCTTCAGCGGGCTGCCCGAGCCGACATTGCGCTCGAACATTTCGCCATAATTGCCGACGGCCTTGACGATGTTGACCACCCAGTCATTGGAGACGCCGAGGTCGGTGCCGATCTTGGTATCGGCTTCCTGGCCGAGCACGCGCTTGATCTCGGGACTGGCCGAGTTCTTCATCTCATCGACATTGGCCTTGGTGATGCCGAGCTCTTCAGCCTGGAGCAAAGCGAAATAGGTCCACTTGACGATGTGGTACCACTGGTCGTCGCCCTGGCGAACGGCCGGTCCGAGCGGCTCCTTGGAGATGATCTCGGGCAGCACGACATGGTCGGCCGGCGCTCCCAGCGTCAGGCGGATGCCATAGAGGCCCGACTGATCGGTGGTGTAGACGTCGCAGCGGCCGGCGTCATAGGCGGCGTTGACCTCTTCCAGCTTTTCGAAGACGACGGGATTGTACTCCATCTTGTTGGCCTTGAAGTAGTCGGCGAGGTTCAGCTCGGTGGTGGTGCCGCTCTGCACGCAGACGGCGGCGCCCGAAAGCTGCAATGCCGAATTGACGCCCGGCAGCTTCTTGGCGTTGATCATGAAACCCTGGCCGTCATAGTAGGTGACGCCGATGAAATTCAGGCCGAGTGCCGTGTCGCGGTTGATGGTCCAGGTGGTGTTGCGCGACAGGATGTCGATCTCGCCCGACTGCAGCGCGGTGAACCGCTCCTTGGCGCTGAGCGGCGTGAACTTGACCTTGGAGCCGTCACCGAAGACGGCGGCCGCGACAGCGCGGCAGAAATCCGCATCGATGCCTTGCCAGTCACCCTTGTCGTCCGGTGCCGAAAAGCCGGCCAGACCGGTCGAGACGCCGCACTGGACGAAGCCCTTTGCCTTGACGGTGTCGAGCGTGGCCGCCGACGCGGCGGACGCCATCAATCCAAGCGTGGCGGCGCCCAGAATGCCGATAGCAATATGTTTCATGACCCACAGACCCTTTTCTCTGTTTTTCAGGAGTAAATCCTGATTTTTTTCTCCCGTGTGAACGCGGCTTCATCCCGGCCCATCCCAAAACCCCGCATCGTAACCGACGCGCCGCCTCCCATTCACAAATGTCATCGAAGGCGATAATTCCCGTGAGGTCAAGGGAAATGACCCAAACCCAAAGAGTTTGAAAACCGATTGCCGCAAATGCCTGATTTACAGACAAACGCGCCTGCGAATTGGTCAGCAGGGCCAATAAAGGCGGCAAGCTCATGCAACGCCAAAGCGGGGCCAATACGGGCCGCGGCAGCGAAATCCATCCCGGGCAATATCTCGTCGTTGTTGACCTCCGCGTGCGGCGAACTGCCAGGTCCCAAGATTGTCATCTGACGATTTACTGGCGGCTGCAGTCCAATACAGATCGCGGACGAAGACCGTTCTCAAAAAGCTTGAAAGACGATCCAGGTCCCGATGGCAGCCATCAACGCGCCTGAAACGCGCGGAATCAGCTGCCCGGTCGGCACCGTCTTCTCCAGCAGAACAAGGATGGCGATGCCGGCGATCCACAGCACGTTCATGACGCCACCGACGAACAGCAGGGCCATCAGCGCCCAGCAGCACCCCAGACAATAGGCGCCGTGATCGATGCCCAGCCGAAGCGCGCCGAGCGGAGCGGAGCGGAATCCGCCATGGCCGGCCAGGAACGCGATCGGCGCCTGACATTGGCGCAGGCAGACGCCCTTCATCGGCGTCCATTGATAGAGACCGGCGGCGATCAGGACGAGGCCGCCGAGGACCGCGCTGCCGGCCGCCATCGAGGGATCGAGCAAGGCAAGACGGGCGAGCAGCCATTGCGCACCGGTCGCCACGAGGCTGAAGACGACCCAGACGGCGAGGTAGCCGGCAAAAAACCATCCCGTCGAAGCGATGGGCCTGCCATCCGCCCGGGCCTTGCGGCCGACACCGGCATAGAGCAGCAACATCGGTGCGACCGAAGGCGTCATCATGCCGACCATCATCACCGCCCACATCGTGAAGATGAAGGCGAAATCGGCCAATGCCCAGGCCCGGAAGCCGGGCGCCACGGCGGCGCCCATATCCATGCCGGCCATACCCATGTTCGACCCGTCCATATTCGACATGTCCATTCCGGCCATGTCACCGCCTCCGCTGTCCGGCAAGGGGGAGCCGGGCATGACCATGTCGGCGGCGAGCCACAGCACATAGGCCCAGGCGAGCACGGCAATCACCACGAGCGCGGCCATCACGACCGCGCGATCGCGCCGCAGCACCGCCTCGAGGGCCGTATCGCCCATTGGATCAGGTCAATGCACGATGCCGCTCTGCGTAAGATGCAGATTGGCGAAATGGCTGTGCGTATCGGCCAGCTCGAACTTGATCGGGCCCGTCGCCTTGGTCCAGCCGCGCCCGACCTCGGCGATGGCGTATTCGAAGCCGTGCGGCAGGTCGATGCGCGCCTGGTGCGCGGCCCCGGTGACCGGATTCCGGATCGGTTCGCCGCGACCGTCGGTTATACCCTCGACATGCAGCTGACCGGTTCGCGCGTCGACGTCGATCTTGAATTCGATCGGAGCGAAGATCGGATCGTGGAATTTCTCCAGCGTGGTCGAGAAGACCTGGAATATCGTTGCGCCCGGCTCGGTGTCCAGACCGCCCAATATGCGAAGCAGCGCGCCACGTTGGGCTTCCGTCGCCCTTTCATCGATAATCACCGCGGCCTCGCCCCCGCCCTGGTGTATGGCGCCGGGCCAGCTGAAAATCCCGACGAACCGCAACCCGTCGAGCTTGGTGTCGCCGTGATGGCCGCTCTCGATTTCCATGCCGGCGACCGCTTGGCAGAATCCGTAGGTCGGCATGGCGTTGAACTGGCACGGGCAGCCATAGGCGCAGTTGCAGTTGATGAATTCGCTGGCCTTCATGGCCCATTTGACGTCCGGCATGTCATTCCTCCCTTGCCGCACTCACGCTTCATGAGCGCGGTCCGGATCGTGGAGGACCAGAAGTCAACCGGCAGCAACCATCCGGCAGCATCTGATCGAAGCAATCCGGCGATTAATATTAGCTATTAATCATATACCATTCACAGCCGCCCACAATAGGCCGATCGGCAAAGGTAGGACTCCGAGCAGCGATTCCGATTTGAACGGCTGAGGATCGACGCCGCGCTTAGGCCCAAGCTGCAGGGACCCGGCGTAACAGGGGGATATGAAGCCCAGGCTCGCACCAAGCTGCATGCCGTCGTAGATGCACTCGGCCTGCCGGTCCGCTTCGAGGTTGTGGACATCGCCATCAAGTCACTCCACTAACTTTCTTCCTCAATTAGAAAACGAAATTTCCGAATTATGAAGGACGCTTCCGTGATGCAGATTGGATTCTTGGGCCTGGGAACCATGGGCAAACCCATGGCCGCAAACCTTGTCAAAGCCGGATACAGGGTCCGGGTGTGGAACCGTTCGCAGGAGCCAGTTGCCGCTCTTGCCGCGCTCGGCGCCGAGATAGGAACCGATCCACGCCAGGCGGCCGAAGGCGCGGAGGTGCTCATCTCCATGCTCGCGGATGATGCGGCCACGCGCGCCGTCGTCATCGACGGCCAGGTGCTGGACGCACTGAAGCCGGGCGCGATCCACATCAACATGGCGACGGTCTCGGTCGCCTTCGCGAACGTAATGGAGCTACTGCACCGGGAAAAAGGCGTCGGGTATGTCGCGGCTCCGGTTCTCGGGCGGGTGAACGTGGCCGAAGCTGGTCAGCTCAACATCCTTGCGGCAGGTGATACTGAAGCTTTGGGACGCGTACAGCCGCTGTTCGATATTCTTGGGCAGAAGACATGGTGTTTCGGAAGCCAGCCCGAACAGGCCAACGCCATCAAGCTAGCCGTGAATTTCATGATCGGCAGTGCTATAGGGACGATGGGCGAGGCCGTGGCGCTCGCGCAAGGTTATGGTGTCCCCAAGGGCAATTTCATCGATCTGATCACATCCACGATCTTCGCCGCTCCCGTTTACAAGGGTTATGGCGGCGCGATTGCGGAGGAACGCTTCGAGCCGGCCGGCTTCAGGCTGACGCTTGGTCTGAAGGATGTGCGTCTCGCTCTGGAAGCCGGGGAGAAGGTCAACGTCCCGATGCCTATAGGCAGCGTTCTCCGCGACAATCATCTAGATAGCGTGGCGCACGGCGAAGGCCATCTGGATTGGGCCGCGCTGTCGCGTGTTTCCACGCGCCGTGCAGCGCAGCAGTGACCATAGCAGCAGAGGCGCCATCCTCCTTGCGCGGGCTTTCCATGCTGCTGGCCTGCGCATCCGGGCTGATCGCCGCCAACATTTATTATGCCCAATCCCTTGTCGGTCCGATCGGCGCCGCTCTCGGCCTCTCGCCACGAGCCGGGGGCTGATCGTTACGCTGACGCAGATTGGCTATGGGTTGGGATTGTTGCTCATCGTGCCGCTCGAAAATCGCAAGCTCGCGGTCGCATTGATCATCGTGGCTATAGCCGGACTGCTTGGCGCGGCCGCCAGCACTATGCTGAGAGCAACCACGACAACAGTGCGAGCAACGTGCACCCTACGAGATGCTTCGGGCTAGCGCAGTTGCCGACGATGCACACCGCTAGGGTCACGCCGTACCCCCGCATCGCTGTTTTTGCCCCGACGAATTGGCATATTCGAAGTCCAACTCCTGGCGGACAGTGGCTGTTGCACGGTCCATAGCGCCGCACTATGGCTAGCGGCTTGTCAAACAAGGCGACGCAGAAATGGCGAAAGACGGCAGCGAGCACGGCGGGATGGGCATCAACACGCGGCTTGCCCATTCGGGCAACAATCCGCACGACTATTTCGGCTTCGTCAATCCGCCGGTGGTGCATGCTTCGACCGTGCTTTTTCGCGACGCGGCTTCGATGGCGGCGCGCACCCAGAAATACACTTACGGCACGCGCGGCACACCGACGACCGATGCGCTTGCCCAGGCCATAGACGCGCTGGAAGGCTCTGCAGGCACGATCCTGGTGCCGTCGGGCCTTGCGGCGGTGACGGTGCCGCTGCTCGCCTTCGTGTCGGCCGGCGACCATCTGCTGATCGTCGATACCGTCTATCATCCGACCCGCAATTTCGCCGACACGATGCTGAAGCGGCTGGGCGTCGAGGTCGAGTACTACGCCCCCGATGTCGGCGCCGGCATCGCGGCGTTGATCAAGCCCAACACCAAGGTGGTGTTCACGGAATCGCCGGCCTCCAACACGTTCGAGGTGCAGGACATCCCGGCCATCGCCAAGGCGGCGCACGCCGCGGGCGCCATCGTCATGATGGACAACACGTGGGCGACGCCACTCTATTTCCGCCCGCTCGACCACGGCGTCGACATCTCGATCCACGCGGCGACCAAATACCCGGCCGGCCATTCCGACGTGCTGCTTGGCACGGTGTCGGCCAATGAGAGCTGCTGGACGCATCTTTACGAAAGTTTCTGCACGCTTGGCTGCTGCGCCGGGCCCGACGACGTCTACCAGGTGCTGCGTGGCCTGCGCAGCATGGGCGTGCGCCTCGAACACCATCAGCGCAGCACGCTGGCCATCGCTTCCTGGCTCGAGGGCCAGAAGGGCGTGGCCCGCGTGCTGCACCCCGCCCTTCCCAGCCATCCGGACCACGATTTGTGGAAGCGCGACTTCTCCGGCTCGAGCGGCATCTTTTCCATCGTGCTTGCCGGTGGCGGCCAGAAGCAGCAGCACGCTTTCCTCGACGCGCTGCGGATCTTCGGCCTCGGCTATTCCTGGGGCGGCTATGAGAGCCTTGCCGTGCCTGTCTGGCTCGGTGATCGCGTTGTCGCGAAAGCCTCCTATGAGGGGCCGTTGATCCGCCTGCAGATCGGCCTCGAGGACGTCCACGACCTGAAGGCCGATATTTCGCGCGGCCTGACCGCCGCGGCGGCTGCGTAGCGGAATTCTATTCCCTCAAATCGGGGTTTCCCGGATCAGTTTGGCTTTCAAATTCAACGATGCCGCGTCATTGCGGATCAGCACATTTTCGACTTCCCCTGGAATACCGGCAGAGTTTTCGATCCATGGCTTTCCGCCTTTTTGTTCCCATTCTTGCCGGCGCGACGCTGCGCGAGCGTCTCGTCGCCTGTATCGGCGCGACGATCGGCATTGCGCTCACCGGCGTGATCGCCAGCCTTGTGCTCGGCAACGGCCCGCATGTGCCGCTGCTGGTGGCGCCGATGGGGGCGTCGGCGGTGCTGCTGTTCGCCGTGCCCGCCAGTCCGCTGGCGCAGCCATGGTCGATCATCGGCGGCAACACGATATCGGCACTGGTCGGCGTGATCGTGGCGCATTTCATCCACGAAACCGCCCTTGCCAGCGGCATCGCGGTGGCACTGGCCATCGCCGCCATGTCGTTCACGCGCTGCCTGCATCCGCCGGGCGGAGCGGCCGCGCTGACCGCGGTGCTGGGAGGGCCTGCCGTCATCAGCGCCGGCTTCCTGTTTCCATTTGTGCCGGTGGCGCTGAACTCGATCCTGCTGGTGGCGCTCGGCTATGGCTTCCACAGGCTGGCCCGGCGCAATTATCCGCATGTACCGGTTGCAGCGCCGGCGAACAGCCACGGCACCGGCGATCCGCCGGCGCAACTGCGCGTCGGCTTCCGCTCCGAAGACATCGATGCCGCACTTGGCGCACTCGACGAGACGTTCGATATCGATCGCAACGATCTCGACCGGCTGCTGCGGCAGGTCGAATTGCAGGCGATGGTGCGCGCGCACAAGACCCTTCTGTGCGAGGACATCATGTCGCGCGATGTGATCTCGGTCGATGCTCACACCTCCACCGAGGCGGCGCGCCAATTGCTGCTTGACCACAACATCCGGACCCTGCCGGTCGTCAATGCGGAGGCCAGGTTGGCAGGCACCGTAGGGTTGCGCGAACTCACCCAGGCCTCCGGGACGGTCGGATCCGTTATATCGCCCGCGGCAACAGCCGCCGCAGGCTTTGCCGCCATGGGTCTGTTGCCGGTGCTCACCGACGGCCGCAGCCACGCCGTCATCATCGTCGACGACGACAAGCGGATTCTCGGGCTGATCACCCAGACCGATCTGTTGGCGGCCACAGCGCGCCTGCAGGCTGCCTGACAAGCCTTCACTCGCACTGTAGGGTAGCGGCCGCCGGGCCCGGCAGAAAATCTTCGGGAACCTTTTGCCGGCGACAGCGTCCAATCTCCCGATCGAGATCTTGGTTCGGAGATTGGGTTGAGGAAAGTGGCCATGCCCGCTGTGTTGACGGCCGTGCCTTCCGCTGTGCCAGGCGAGATGCAGCTTGTGCACCGCGCGCTGGCGCGCGACGGCGATGCCTTCCGCACCATCATCAAGACACACAATCAGCGGCTCTACCGGATCGCGCGCGGCGTCGTGCGCAATGACAGCGAGGCCGAGGACATCGTCCAGGAGGCCTACGTCAAGGCTTTCGCCCATCTCGATGCGTTTCGCGGCGACTCCTCGCTCGCCACATGGCTGTCGCGCATCGTCATCAACGAGGCGCTCGGCCGCCTGCGCAAAAGGCGCAGAACGGTGGCACTGCCGGAAAATCCGCAAGCCGAGATCATCCGGTTCCCCCTCAACCCCAGCGACGATCCGGAACGGACGATGGCGCAAAGGCAGGTCCTCCAACTGGTCGAACAGGCCACAGACAGCCTTCCCGACGTCTACCGGACGGTGTTCGTGGCGCGGGTGATCGAGGGGCTGAGCATCGAGGAGACCGCCGATCTCCTCGGCGTGCGGCCGCAAACCGTCAAGACAAGGCTGCACCGCGCCCGCGCCCTCGTGCGCAAGGCGCTGGACGATCAGATCGGGCCGGTGCTGCTCGATGCCTTCCCCTTCGCCGGCCGGCGTTGCGAACGACTGACCAGCGCGGTCATGCGGCGGCTCGGGCTGGAAAGCTGAGCCTCACCGGATTCAGTTGATTTTGGCGGGAACGTTTGCCGCTGGCCAGCATCCAATGACCGTCAACCGAAAAACACTGTCCGGGGCGATTTCAGCGTCCCGACGAAGGAGATGCCATGTCCATCCGACACACTGCCGCGCTCGCCGCCATGCTGCTGCTCGGCACCGCCCCGTTCGCGCAAGCCGCCGACAAGCCAACCGATCCGCAGATCGCTCACATCGCCTATACGGCCGGGGTCATCGACGTTGAAGCGGCCAAGCTGGCCATCGAAAAATCGAAGACCAAGGAGGTCGTGGATTTCGCCAACGACATGGTGCGCGACCACGAAGCCGTGAACGTGCAGGCGCTCGATCTGGTGAAGAAGCTCAAGGTCACGCCGGAAGACAACGCCACCAGCCAGGCGCTGACCAAAGCTGCGGCGGAGGAGCGGGCCAAGCTCGCCAAACTCGACGGCGCTGCCTTCGACAAGGCCTATGTCGATAACGAGGTCGCCTACCACAAGCAGGTCAACGGCGCGCTCGAAACCCTTTTGATCCCGTCGGCGCAGAATGCCGACCTGAAGAGCCTTCTGGAAACCGGCCTGAAGATTTTCCAGGGCCATGAGCAGCACGCCGAGCACGTCGCCGGCAGGCTCAAGTAAGGACCGGGAGCATGCCGAAACGCCATCTGTGGATTGCGTTGACGCTGGCCGTCGGTACCGTTCCGGCGCGAGCGGAAACCATCCAGGTCATCATCGACAGGCTGGTGTTCTCGCCAGCCACCGTCGAGGCCAAGGTCGGCGACACGATCGAGTGGGTGAACAAGGATGTGTTCGCCCACACGGCCACCGTGAAAGGCGGCTGGGAAGTGATGATCCCGCCGAAGAAATCCGCAAGCCTGACATTGAAGGCCGCGGGACCGGTCGACTATTTCTGCCGCTTTCACCCCAACATGAAAGGCCGTTTGGTGGTGACGCCCTGATCCAACGCCAACGAGTGCATGTCGCCCAAAAGTGACCTCGGCATAAAAACAAAGACCTGGTCGCCTGGCCTTTCAGGCGACCCGCTTCAGGCTCGCCTGGCCTCGTCGGGACGCGCGATATGCGTCCACGAGCCGTCATAGCCCGGCTCGCGGCGTGCCATCCAGGCATTCAGCCCTTCGCGCAGATCAGCGGTCGGGGCCATGCGGGCGAACTGCTCGGCCTCGACCAGCAAACCTTCGGCGATGCTCTGGTTGAGGCCGCGGGCCACTGCCGTGAGGATGCCGGCAATCGCCAGATCGGAGTGTCGCAGGATACGCCTGGCCAGGCCGATCGCGGCCGGCATCAATTCGGCATGCGGCACAACCTCGTTGACGAGACCCAGCTCAAGCGCCCGCGGCGGCGCAAACCAGTCACCGGTCAACAGCAACTCCAGCGCCCGCTTGCGCCCGGCGAGCCTCGGCAGGCGTTGGGTTCCACCGAAGGTCGGCGGCATTGCGAGGTTGATTTCCGGCTTGGCGAACAAAGCGCGGTCACTGGCGATGGCGAGCGGCACCGCCTCGGTGATTTCGCAGCCGCCACCAAAGGCAATGCCGTTGACGGCAGCGATGACGGGCTTGCGAAACGCTTCCAGTCTTGCCGTCAGCCGCTGCCCGCGCATGACGAAGTCACGCATCGCGACATCGACGCCAAGCGCCACGCTGGCCGAGAACTCGTGAATGTCGCCGCCGGCCGAAAACGCCCGCTCCCCTGCTCCGGTCAGAATGACCGCACGAACGCTGTCATCGACTTCAATGTCGTCAAGGATCGCAAGCAGGCGATCGATCAGGGCATAGTTCAGCGCGTTGAGCTTCTCCGGCCGATTGAGGGTGAGGATGGCAATCCCATCCCGGGTTTCGTTGAGGACAAGATCGGTCATTGGCTCTTCCTTCTTCATCATACTGATGACCGGAAGACTATGCCCCTTTCCGCTTGTGTATATTCACTAGTCGGTATACCTAAGCTCATGCCTGACACGCAAAGTCCTACACGCAAACGCATTGTCGATGCCGCGACCAGGCTCTTCTATGCCGAAGGAATCGGTCGCGTCAGCGTCGATGCCGTCGCCGAGGAAGCGGGTCTCACCAAGCGCACGCTCTACTACCATTTCAAGAGCAAGGACGACCTCATCGCCGCCTATCTCGATGGCCGCGACCAACCCAATCTGAAGCGGATGGCCGGCTGGTTCGATGCCGCCGAAGGCGGCGCGGATCGCAAAGTCGAGGCGATCTTCACCAATCTGGCGAGGTCCGCTCGTCACCCGAAATGGAAAGGATGCGGCTTCCTGCGCACGGCCGCCGAACTCGCCTCGATGCCCGGACATCCGGCGGTCAAGGTCGGCGCGCGGCACAAGCTGAATTTCGAAACATGGCTGGCCGGCGCCTTGTCGGACCATGGCGTCGGTGAGCCGCCTGCCTTGGCACGCGAGATCGTGCTTTTGATCGACGGCTGCTTTTCGATCATGCTGATCCACCGCAACCCCGATTACATCGAGGCCGCCGGACGCGCCGCGGCGACGCTGGTGCGGGCGCGAATTTCAGGCAGCCAGGTCTAATACGCGACGCGCTTTAAGCCTTTGGTTTTATGCATGTCGTTGCGCCAAAACCGGGGCCACTTTTGGGCGACATGCATTAGAACCCAAACGCCAGCCATGCGGTGCCGGCGGCCAGCGTTATCAGCGTCAGCGGCAAGCCGACCTTGAAAAAAGCGCCGAACGACAGCGTCGTGCCGGCGGCGCGTGCCTGTTCGGCGACGATCAGATTGGCGACCGAACCCAGCAGCGTGAAATTGCCGGCCAGTGTCGAGCTCATGGCGACCACCAGCCAGGCGCGCTCGGGGTTTTCCAGGCCGGGTATGAAAGGCCGCAGCGCCAGCACGGCCGGGACATTGCTCATGATGTTGGAAAGCACCGCGGTGAATCCGGACAGACGCCAGACATCGTCCAGCCCGAGGTTCTTTGCCGAGGCGATCATGTCTGGCGAAAGAAGCGTCTTTTCGGCGCCGGCGACGACCACGAACAGACCGGCGAACATGAACAGCAGCGGACCGTCGATCTCGCGGTAGATGCGTTCCGGCTTGATCGCCCGGGTAAGCAAGAGGATGGCGCCGCCGATGAGCGCGGCCTTGGCGACAGGCACACCGGCGAAGAAGGCGATTGCCAGCCCGATGCAGACCACCACCGCCTTCAGCACCTGCCCCTTGTGCATGCGGCCACGCGAGACCTCGGGCGTCAGTTGGACCGTTCGGGCGAATTCGGCCCGGTAGACGATGCGGATGATGACAACGACCGCGACGAGGCCGAAAAGGGCGACCGGAGCCAGCGCTGCCGAAAAGGCCGGATAGGAAATGCCCGACAGCGCGCCGATGACCATGTTTTGCGGATTGCCGGTGATGGTAGCGACGCTGCCGCAATTCGACGCGGTGGCGGTGGCGATCAGATAGGGGATCGGGTTGCGCTTGATCACACGGGTGACATGGACAACGATCGGCGCCATGACGAGGCAGATGGCGTCGTTGACCAGGAAGGCGGACAGTACGCCGGTCAGCAGCGTCACCATCACCAAAAGCATGAAGGGCGCGTGCGCGTGCTCGATGGCGATGGCGCCAAGGCCGCGAAAGGCGCCTGACACCTTCAGATGCGCCACCACGATCATCATGCCGAGCAGAAGCGTGATGGTGTCGAAATTGATCGCCCGGTAGGCATCCTCCATGCTGAGCGCGCCGATAGCGATCATCGCGGCCCCGCCGAGCAGGGCGATCCCTGCCCGGTCGAGGCGCAGACCGGGGATGCGGCCAATGGCGACACCGGCGTAAGTCAGGATCAGGATCAGCAGTGCCGCCGCGCCCATCAATGTCATCGATAGAAGTCCTGCCCAGTCTGTTTCCGCGCCGAAGCCTGCCACGGAGGCCATTCGGGTGCTCACCCTTTAACGCGATGTCGAGCTGGATGCCAAACCGGCCGGGCAGACGGTTTCAGACGCCGGGCTAACGCAAATAGAAATCCAGCCTCTGTCGCACAGCTTGGGAAGAATAGATCTGTTCGAAGGACTGCCGCGCCCTTTTTCCCACTGTCGCCCGCAATGCCGGATCGGCTTTGAGATCGGCAAGGATGCGCAACGCCTGTTCAGTCGTCTCGAACAAGAAACCGTTTTCGCCATGCCTTATGTGGTCGGAATAGCCGCCATGGGAATGGCAGACCACAGGCAAACCGCAGGCCATCGCCTCCAACACGACGCGACCGAAGGTCTCCACATGCCAACCGGTGCGATAATAAAACACGTCGAGCGTCTGCAGAAACTCTTCGGCGGAAAATCGGCCGGGTGGGAACAGTTCGAGTTGCGGATGCGGCATGAGGCTGTCCTTGAGCCCTGCCCCGCCCTGAATCCGCAAGGCTGTGCCCTCGGCCAGCAATGTCTCGTAGAGGGGTATGTCATCGGCATGATGTTTGCCCGGCCCGTCGCGACTCAAGCGTCCGACGGTGAACGGACGATCCGAAGCCAGACGCCGGGGTGAAAAACGTTCGACATCGATCAGCGATGGATGCACGACGCCATCGACCCGCAGCATCCGTCTCTGAAAATCGGAAATCAGCACCAGTTCGGCGTCTGGCCAGTTCAGCATGCGGGGCATGCGCGTCGTCAGCGCGATGATTTTCGGGTGAAAGGTATTGAAGACATAGATCAGCCGGCGCGGCCGCGGGATCAGGTAAGGCCACACCTTGTTGCGCCAATGCGAGCCGAGAAAGACGTAGGTGCCGCCATTCGGTACATCCCACTTCGACAGCGAGACGCGGCGAATCGGGAAATTCCGCATCAACTCGCCGGACACGCTGGAGGAGGTTGCCCACAGATGCACCTCGGAATCGGCACTCAACAGCCGGTACAGTTCCAGAGCTTCAAGGTCACTGCCGCCGAAGGGATCCTGAAAGCCGTTGAACAAATGGATCATAATAACTGTGCTTACCTGACCGTTCCCGCCACATGCCCGCCAGCATCAAAAATCATGATCGCATGTCGGCCGGAACGCATAGAAACTCAGGAGTCAGAACCGTTTCTACCAACAACGAAACATCGTCAATGCGGGGGAGTATACCGGCAAGCGGTTGCAGTCCATGGCCTATCGAGCCGGCATGCTATCCGTAAAGATCGGATTTCCTGCACATGACTGTAAGCTCTGAAAGCGTAGAGGAGCGGTCTGCGCTTCCCGATCCAGTAATCTGCAAGTTTCTGCCATCAATGCACGGTGGCAACCCCGGGCGGAGGCGCCGGAGACGTTCCGGCCGGATCGAAGCTGACTTGATCGCGTCCGTTCGACTTGGCCGTGTAAAGCCTTTTGTCGGCAGCGGAGAAGATTTCCTCATAGGTGATCGGGCCGGTAAAGCTTGTGCCGCCGATGCTGACGGAAAGCGGACAAGGCCTGCCGCCGGGTGAGAATTCCATCTCCCTGATACGCCGGCGGATGCTTTCGGCGACCACCCAGGATTGCGAGGGGTCCACGCCGGGCAGAAACACGCCGAATTCTTCGCCGCCGATGCGGCCGACGATATCGCCGCCACGCAGTTGCCCTTTGATCGCCTGCGCTATCAGTTTGAGCGCCTGGTCGCCGCAATCGTGACCCAGGCGGTCATTGATCGACTTGAAGTGGTCGGCGTCGATGATCAGCAGCGCCCCCGAACGGGTCTGCTCCTGCTTTCGGGTCTGCTCGAGATAGGCTTCGACCAGCATAGAGAAGGCGCCACGGTTCAGCACCGCCGTCAGGCTGTCTGTCGCGGCGATGACGCTGAGATCGCGCTGCGCGATGGCCAGCTGGCGAATCTTCCACATCAGGAAAAACAGAAACGAGCCACCCAGCACCAAAGGCAGCAACAAGTCGGTCATCTTCGCCCGCCACACGGCCTCGGGCGAAAGATAGGGGAAATTGAAGGAATCGACGAAGAACGCCACGGCAATGAAGAATGCCGTACCGACTACCGTGACAGCGATCACCCTGCCCCAGCTCGTCGGCGACAGATCGAGCTTCATCGCGTTCAACTCCGTTAGCCGTCGCTACTATGACGTACCAACCCAAACAAATTGATAAGACTTTCCCTCCAATTTCTGTCGGGCGGCGGAATCAAATCCACCCGCCAGCCCCGGTCGGTGACTTGCGACAGAGGCTTGCGCAAACGTGCCACAAGACGGCCGCTGGAAGCAGCCATCCTGTTTCAGAGCTTGAAGGCGTGGGCCAATTGCCGGCCGGGCAAGGGCAAAACGGCGCGCGAACCAGACCGCCCGTCGTCAGTTGAGCGTTGGCTCACTCAGCGCATCGACGACAAAGGATGCCGCGATCAGGTCGTCGGCATCGAGGCGCAGGGAGCCTCCGTCGCCTCCCATGGCTGAAGCCACTTTTTGAAAGGTTTTCATTTCGTATTCCGTGATCCGGGCGTCCTGCATCTTGGCCTTGAGATCGGCGATACGCCGATCCAGAGCCGAAGATATGCCTATTTCTCGCTTCGACATGGCAACACTCCTCCCCACCCTTGTTTGCCTCCCGCCTGTCCACTTTTATATGAGGGTCCTCGAATACAGCGGGCCGAACGCGCTGTGCGCAGGAAGGTTCCGAAAAGGCGGAGTCACGAAATAATACGCTGGCGCCGGGCGGCTGCCCGAGCCACGCCAACGCCTCATCACCGAACAGGATTGGACGGCTTGCGGTATTTGCCGCTGTCGGGGGCGACCCTGCATGAAGAAAGCTGATTCCGCGATTTTGCTATATCAGCCCTAGCTAATCCTTGACGCCGGCAGATGACGCCCCAGAATCAGTGGCATGGCAATAAAGGTCGGCGACGAAGTGGCGGTCATGGCGACGGTGCTGAAGCGCGTCACGGAAGACCGCGTCAGCGTGTCGATCCCCGGTTACAATTTTCCGCATTCGGTCATTGATCCGGCGACCAGGCTGACCAAGGGCCAGCTGATGGAATTATCCCGCGGGGTTACGCGGATCGACGGCGACAAGGTCACGGTATCGCTCGGGACAATGGTCACAGTGGATAGGGACAAGGTGCGCCTGGTGCAAAGCCATGTCCCGCCGAAGCGAAGGGATCTGAGGATGTGAACAAGCGAAGCTCCACCGTTTCAGGGATCCAGCCCCTTACATCCCAGCAGTGCAGAGCCGCACGAGCGATGCTGAAATGGTCGCAGGTGCGACTCGCCGCGAAGTGCGGCCTCAGCGAAGGAACGATTGGCAGTTTCGAGAGCGGACGAAGGATTCCGAGTTCGGCCAAGCTGGCTGCCATCCGTCGAGGGTTGGAGGCAGCAGGCGTGATTTTCGTCAATCAGAAGGCCGCAGTGACCAAGAGCGGTCCGCCTCGTCAAACTATCGGTGGAACATAATTTAGATATCGCTGTTAGAGCGCAAACGGGAGGCGAGCGATGTTCAAACGTGAAATCGGCATTGTTTCGGACTGGTCGAAATTGGTGGCGGACGATCCTCTGATCGCCGCCGATATAGCCCGGCGTTTTTCTGTGCGCGCTTGCAATGACAACGCCGCCGACGACGACGACGTCCCGTGGCCCGGCACCGAAACCCGAAATCCCGACTTTGCCGGCCTCGCGACACCCGCCGAGTATCCTCGGCCGATCGTGCTTCTAGCGACGATCTATGCGTCGACGGTCCTGGGGGTAACGCTGCTTCTGGCGGCGGCGGTTTGAGCGCACGAGGCCCGATGCCGCTCTCTGAAAGCCCATGTCTCCGGTATAAACCGTAACCTATGTGTCCGGAACGGACCGAAAGGCTTGGCGATCCCGACAGGATTCGAACCTGTGACCATCGGCTTAGAAGGCCGGTGCTCTATCCAGCTGAGCTACGGGACCGCTGGCCGGCCTTTGGGCCGGCTGGATATCTTGGCACTGACCGCCGTTCAATGCGTCCAGGGCGTCCTGCGGTCATAGCGGAAATTCTCCGCATAGGAAATCTGGCGGCGCTTGGTCTCTTTCGGCTCTTCGACGCGGAAAGCGAGCCCTTGCTTTTCGGCGTAGGCTACCGCCTCTTCCCGCGTGTCGAAGCTAAGCCTGATCTGGCTTCTCATGTCTGCCGACGTCGTATAGCCCATCAGCGGGTCGATCTTCTTGCGCGTCTCGGGATCGAATTCCAGCACCCAGTGGCCGGTCTTGGCCTTGCCGGACTGCATCGCGGTTTTGGCTGGGCTGAAAATGCGCGCGGACATGGCCACCTCGTTCTTGTGCAAGGCAGCATCGCCACCCTTCGCCCGTCATTACTGCGCAATGCGCACGGCGGCAAGGTTTTTGCTCTCGCAGGTTTTTGCACTTGCCATGCACCACCGAAATGAATAGGCAACAGACCGTTCGGAGTGTAGCGCAGCCTGGTAGCGCATCTGGTTTGGGACCAGAGGGTCGGGAGTTCGAATCTCTCCACTCCGACCATCCCCTCATAGCCCAATGCCCGGCGCAGCCATATGGTCACTTGCTCCGGCTCCGGTCGTGGATTCGTGGCCGGTTCGGCAAACAGGGGTTCAGATGCTTGGAATCGATGCCTGGGTGTCGCTTTTCGGACCGGCCTACTTTGCCTATGCCGGCATCACCGTTCCGTTCATGGTGACGTGGGCAATTGCCTGCGCCGCGCTGGCGATGTGGAACAACCGTGAAAGCCGCAGACAGGCGAGGCAGGCCCCAGGCGCCGTCGTCTCCCGCTCCTGGCGTGTCAGTATCGGAATGTTTGTGCTGGTCGCCGCCGGCTATATCGCCGCTCACTCTGCCGTCTACCTCGCGGTCCGTCATTTCGCCGTAATGTGGCTCTGAGACTGACCTCTCAGCTAAATCTCGAATTCGCCCTGCCCTTCATCCATGGCGTTGACGGTTTCGGCTGCCAGCGCCCTGGTGATCGGCGTCTTGCGTTCGAGCGCGGTCCGGTCGAGCCGCTCCACCACGCGCATCGCTGTCGCCAGCGAGCGCTCGATACGGCGGACCAGATACTGCACGACATGCGGTTCGACCTCGATCTGACGGTCGGCGAACAGTTTCGTGATGACCCCGGCGAGCAGGAGATCGTCGGGCTCATGAATTTCCACTGTCGCCGCCGCTTTCAGCCGTGAGGCGAGATCAGGCAGCGTGACGCGCCAGGCGGACGGGAAGCGGCGCGCCGTCAGGAGCAGCGTCGACCCGGCACCACGCACCGTATTGATCAGATGGAACAGGCCCTGTTCATCGACCGCGCCGGTATCGACATCGTCGATCAGTGCCGGCCGCGCGCCGAGATTGGCAATGCTGTCGCCGATGCGCCTGGCGTCGACCGCCACCGCATTGGCACGCGTGCGCCAGATCGAGGCCAGATGCGTCTTGCCCGAACCCGCGGGACCGGCCAGCACCACCACCGGCGATGGCCAGTCCGGCCAGCGGTCGACCAGCGCCACCGCCTGGTTGTTGGTGCCGGAGACGACGAGTTCGTCGCGCGAATAGCCGGTGCCATGGCCGAGGTCGAGCGGCAACTGGCGTGGCGGGTCGGTTGGCTGGGCAGTCACTTCAGCGACGCGGTTGCGTGCGGTGGCCGCCGCCGCGATCGGCCGGGAGCTGCGGCACAGGTGCCGCGCCGCGGCCCTTGTAGAGCGGCGATTCGAGATAGCGGGCAATGGCGAACCGCACCAGCACGGCGACGGCCGCAGAAGCCGGCACCGCGATCAACAAGCCGACGAAGCCGAACAGCGCACCGAAGGCAAAAAGCGAAAACATCAGCCATACCGGGTGCAGGCCGACGCTCTTGCCGACCAGCCGCGGCTGCAGGATGTTGCCCTCGATGAACTGGCCGATGAAGAACACGACCGCGACCGCGACGATCATCGTCCAGTCCGGCCAGAACTGGACGAAGGCGACGCCGACGGCCAGCACCAGCCCGGTCAGCGATCCGACATAGGGGATGAAGGAAATCAGCCCGGCGAACAGGCCGATGAGGATGCCGAAATTCAGTCCCGTCAGCGTCAGCCCGGTGGCATACATGGCGCCCAGCACCAGGCACAGCGTGCCCTGGCCGCGCACGAAGCCGGCTGTTGCGGTGTTGATGTCACGTGCGATGGCGCGCACGGTCTGGACGTTGTCGCGCGGCACCCAACCGTCGATGACCGCCACCATGCGGTCCCAGTCGAGCAGCATGTAGAAGGCGACCACCGGCGTCACCACGAACAGGCTGACCACCGAGACCAGCGCCATGCCGGAACTCCACAGTGAGGTGAAGACGGTGGTGACCAGGCCGAAGCCCGAGGTCAGCAGCGAATTCAGCCCGTCGCGCAAGCTGTTGGCGTTGACGCCGAACTTCTGTTCCAGCCATTTCGGATCGAAAGAGGTGATCAGGCTTTGCAGCCGGGTCAGATATTCCGGCAATTTGCCGGCGAAATCGGCCATCTGCGTGGCCAGAACCGGAATGAGGATGACGAAGGCCAGCACCAGCACGATGAGGAAGGTGATGAGGATGACCACCGTCGCCATGAAACGGGACAGGCCGAGCCGCTGCAGCCGGTCGGCAACGGGATCGAGGAAATAGGCCAGCACCATGCCGGCGACGAAGGGCAGCAGGATGGCGCTGAAAACATAGAGGAAAAGCGCCAGCAGCGCGGCACCGGCCAGCCAGAAGAAGATCTGCCGGCGAAAGGTCGCGGACGCGGCGATGTCGGCGGCCGCGGCCTCGATCGCTGCCGCTTCTGTCTCAGATGTCCGGAGTGGAGCCTTCGCCATAGCCGCTCATGTGCCTCAGCCAAGTCACGAGATAGGCTGCGGCCGAAGCCACGGTCAAGACCCCGGACAGCAATATGAGGGCTGACCTCAGCGGGTCGAGGTGAACGTCAAGGGCAAGTTCTCCCAGCACAAGCGCGGCCAGCACGATCTGGATCGCGGTGTTGGCCTTCGACACGAACAACGGTTTCATCTCGACCGGATGGGTCATGACGGCGGACAACACCACCGCGCAGACGATCAACGCATCGCGCGACACCATGATGACGACAAGCCACAGCGGCAATTGCCCGATGAAGCTCATGACCACGAACACCGAAACCAGCAGCAGCTTGTCGGCCACCGGGTCGAGATACGCGCCGAGCGTGGACTGCTGGTTGAAACGGCGGGCGATGAACCCGTCGACGCCGTCGGAAATGCCGGCAACGAGGAACCCGGCAAAAGCCCAGTCCCAGCGCGCCTGCAGCATCGCCAGCACCACCGCCGGCACCAGGATAAGGCGCAGGATGGTGATCAGGTTGGGGATGGTCAAATGCTTGGCACCTCCTCTTGGTCGGAGATAGATGATGAAGATGGCGGGTGGCAACAAGAGAGAAGCTGCCGATCTCCCGCACGGGAGAGCGGCTTTCAGCTTGGCTTTCGCCAATCACGAGCGCCTATATGCGCGCCCTGTCCACGGTTTTATGGGCCGAAATGGCCGTTATCCTTGCGGACAGAAACCGTTCATGCGAAGAGCCCGCGACAAGGAAAATTGTTGAACGGGCACCAGAAATGAGCAAGCGCGACGTGAACAAGCGCAAGAACGGGCTCACCTATGCCGAGGCCGGTGTCGATATCGACGCGGGCAATCTCATGGTCGAGAAGATCAAGCCGCTGGTGCGCGCGACGCGCCGGCCGGGCGCCGACGGCGAGATCGGCGGTTTCGGAGGCCTGTTCGACCTCAAGGCCGCGGGCTTTACCGACCCGGTGCTGGTGGCGGCCAATGACGGCGTCGGCACCAAGCTCAAGATCGCCATCGATGCCGGCAAGCACGACACGATTGGCATCGACCTCGTCGCCATGTGCGTCAACGACATCGTCGTGCAAGGTGCCGAACCGCTGTTCTTCCTCGACTATTTCGCCACCGGCAAGCTCGATCCCGACCAGGGTGCCGCGATCGTCGGCGGCATTGCCGAGGGCTGCCGCCAGGCCGGCTGCGCGCTGATCGGCGGCGAGACGGCCGAGATGCCCGGCATGTATCACGGCAATGATTACGACCTGGCCGGCTTTGCGGTGGGCGCCGCCGAACGCGGCCAATTGCTGCCCACCGACGATATTGTCGAAGGCGACGTGCTGCTGGGCCTGGCTTCCTCCGGCTTGCACTCGAACGGATATTCGCTGGTGCGCCGCATAGTCGCCGTCAGCGGTCTGTCGTGGAGCGATCCGGCGCCGTTCAACGACGAGGCCACTCTGGCCGAGGCGCTGCTCGAGCCGACCCGCATCTACGTCAAGTCGATTCTCAAGGCGATCCGCAACACGCATGGTATCAAGGCGCTCGCCCACATCACCGGCGGCGGCTTCCCGGAAAACATCCCGCGCGTGCTGCCCAAGGATTTTTCGGCCGAACTCGATCTCGAGGCGATCGACGTTCCTGCGGTGTTTTCGTGGCTGGCCAAGACCGGCGGCGTGGCGCCGGAAGAGATGATGCGCACCTTCAATTGCGGCATCGGCATGATCTTGGCGGTCGCGTCCGGCCAGGCAGCACAGGTCGCCGCCGTGCTGCAGGAGGCCGGCGAGACGGTGACGCCGATCGGCCGCATCGTGCCGCGCCGCGACGCCGGCGTCATCTATCGGGGCTCGATCGGCCTATGAACGCGCAGAGGAAACGCACCGTCGTCCTGATCTCGGGGCGCGGCTCCAACATGACCGCGCTGATTGCCGCGGCCAGCGACCCGGCGTTCCCGGCCGAGATCGTCGGTGTCATTTCCGACAAGGCGGACGCCGCCGGGCTCGGCATCGCCAGAGCGCGCGGCATCGCCACGCAGATCGTCTCGCGTGCCGACCATGGCAGCAAGCAGGCGCATGACGCGGCAATAGACGCGGCGCTCGCGGCCTTCAACGCCGAGATCGTGGCGCTGGCCGGCTATATGCGCATCCTCACCCCCGGCTTCGTCCAGAGATGGCAGGGCCGCATGATCAACATCCACCCTGCCCTGCTGCCGGCGTTCAAGGGGCTCGACACCCATGTGCGCGCACTGGCCGCCGGCATCCGCATCCATGGCTGCACCGTGCACTTCGTCACCTCCGAGATGGATGACGGTCCGATCATCGCACAGGCGGCCGTGCCGGTGATGGTCGGCGACACCGCCGATACTTTGGCAGCCCGCGTGCTGAAGGCCGAGCACCGGCTCTATCCGCTGGCATTAGGACTGGTTGCCGAAGGCAAGGCGCGCATGGAGGCCGGCCGCACCGTGCTTGCCCACTTCGCCGACGATGCCGACAACGGCACTTCGGTGGTGATGGCCCCCGACCCGCTGCGCGAGGAAACCGACCTCGAGCATCTGGCGCGCATCACGCCGTGAGGCGAGAGCGTGACGATGAAACAGCTTCTCCTGCTTCGTCACGCCAAATCCAGCTGGGACGACCCTGGCCTTGATGATTTCGACCGGCCTTTGGCCGAACGCGGATCGAGGGCAGCCCGGTTGATGGGGCGCGAACTTGCGGCGCGCGGCTGGCTGCCGGACCTGGCGCTGGTGTCGCCGGCGCTGCGCACCCGTGAGACCTGGCGGCTGGTGGCGGCCGAGTGGCCCATGGAGGCGCCTGTCGAATTTGTCGAAGCGCTCTACGAAGCGACGGCGGCGGACATTCTCGCCGGGCTGCGCAAGGTAAAGGCCGCAACCAACACCATTCTGTTGCTGGGCCACAATCCCGGCCTGGAAGAATTCGCACGACGCCTTGCCGGTTCGCAATCGGATGGCTCCGCTCGGAACCGGCTTGAGGAAAAATTCCCGACCGCGGCGCTGGCCCGTTTCACCGTTGACACCGACTGGACGGATCTCGCCTTCGGCGGAGCGCGGCTGACGCATTGCCTCAGGCCGAAGGATCTCCGCTAAGACCTGTCCCGCACGGCTTCGTCCCATGCAAAACGACGCGTCGGGCACGTTGCCGATCGCATGTTCCAGCGAAGCCGCCCTGGTTGGGAACCAGACCGCATATAGCGAGTTTTTCCACATGGGCCGCCGATAATCGAGCGAACCGGTCCGCACGTGCGCCATCCCGCTGACTGAACTCGCGAGCCGGAAATGACCGGATCTCCCCTGCGCAAAACCGCCTGGCGGTCTCACGAACTGCAAAGTCATGAGGCCATCCGTGTCGTCGGCAGCCGCGAGCACAATCTCAAGAACGTCAGCATCGACATTCCAAAAAAGCTGATCACCGTTTTCACCGGCGTCTCGGGTTCGGGAAAGTCCTCGCTGGTATTCGATACAATCGCGGCGGAATCGCAGCGCCAACTCAATGAGACCTTCAGTTCCTTCGCCCGCCATCGCCTGCCGCACTATGGACAGCCAGACGTGGATTTGATCGAGAATCTGGCGGTGGCGATCGTTGTTGATCAGAAGCGCCTAGGCGGCAATGCCCGCTCGACCGTCGGCACAGCCACCGACATCCAAGCCCTGTTGCGACTGTTGTTTTCCAGGGTCGGCGAACCATTTGTCGGCCTGTCCAGCGTCTTTTCCTTCAACCATCCGGACGGCATGTGCCCGCGCTGTGAGGGGATCGGCGCCATCACCACGGTTGATGTCGACGCACTGCTCGACCGCTCGAAATCACTCAACGATGGCGCTATCCGCTTCCCGCTTCTCGCTGTCGGCAGCGCGCGCTGGAAGCGCTATGTGCTGTCGGGTTATTTCGACAACGACAAGAAACTCGAAGACTACAGTCCCGAGGAATGGGAGCTTTTGCTGAATGCCGAGCCACACAAGCCGCCGCATCCGGCCAAAGGCTGGTGGGCGAGTTCGATGTATGAGGGGCTGATCCCGCGCTTTCACCGCAGCTTTCTGCACAACCGGTCGAGTTCAGACCGGAACGAGGCGCTGGAGAGCGTGGTGACCAGCGGGCTATGCCCGGATTGCCATGGGGCGCGGTTGCGGCCGGAAGTCCTGGCATGCAAGATCAACGGCAACAGCATAGCCGACCTTGCCGCCATGCCGGCCAGCGATCTTGTGCCCATTGTCGCGGAAATTTCCACGACCGCGGCTGTGCCGATCGTCGCGGCGCTCTGCGCCCGACTTGACCACATGACTGGCATCGGGCTCGGCTATATCAGCATGGACCGGCAAACATCGACGCTATCGGGCGGGGAATCGCAGCGCGTCAAAATGCTCCGGCATCTCGGCAGCAGTCTCACCGATCTGACCTATGTGTTCGATGAACCGAGCATCGGTTTGCATCCGCGCGACGTCAACCAGATGATCGCGCTGCTACGAGAGATCCGCGACAAGGGCAACACTGTGCTGGTGGTCGAGCACGATCCTCAGATCATCGCCATCGCCGACCATGTCATCGATATGGGTCCGGGCGCGGGCGAGAGTGGTGGGCGCGTCGTCTTCGAGGGCAAGGTGGCCGATCTCGAACGATCCGACACTTTAACCGGCCGCTTCATGAAGGCCCGACCGCACCCGAAAGCGGTGCTGCGCCCCCCGACAGGCTGGTTGAAGCTGCGCAACGCCAACCTCCACAACCTCAAGAACGTCAGCGTCGACATTCCACAAGGGGTGCTCACTGCGGTCGTCGGCGTTGCCGGTTCGGGCAAGAGTTCACTGATCAACGGCGTGTTCTCGCGTCGCTACCCCGACGCCGTATGCATCGACCAGGGTGCGCTGGGCGGCTCCATACGCTCGAACACGGCGACCTATACAGGGGTCCTCGACCCAATCCGAAAACTATTCGCCGAAGCCAATAGCGTCGGTGCCTCTTTGTTCAGTTCCAACTCGGCCGGGGCCTGTCCGGGGTGCAAAGGGCTCGGTGTCACCCGCATGGATATGGCCTTCATGGACACCATCGTCAGCGCTTGCGAGGTCTGCCACGGCCGACGGTTCACCGACGCGGTGCTCGCTTACAAACTTCGCGGCAAGAACATCGACGACGTGCTGAGCATGAGCGTTTCAGACGCCCAGCGCTTCTTCCACGAGCCGGACATCCGCCCGGCACTCGACCGGGTGGCCGAGGTCGGCCTTGACTACATGACGCTTGGCCAACCCCTGAGCAGTCTCTCTGGCGGTGAACGCCAGCGCATCAAGCTGGCAACGGAGTTGCAGAATACCGGACGCATCTTCATCCTCGACGAGCCGACAACAGGGTTGCACATGTCGGATGTCGCAAGGCTGGTCAGGTTGATGGGGCGGCTGGCCGACAGCGGCAACACGTTGCTGGTGATCGAGCACAATCTCGACGTCATCACACAAGCCGACTGGATTATCGAGATGGGTCCGGGCGCCGGGCAGAATGGCGGCAGCGTTATCTTCAAGGGCAATCCGATCGAGATGATCAACTCGGAAACGTCTCAGACGGCGCCCTGGATCAGGGCGGGTGCATCACTCGAAACCTGAATTATGGATGTGGAGCACTTTTCCGGCGCCCGGCGAGCTTTAGCCGACTGCTCGTCATTTCGAAATATTTTCCCAACGCATAAAACAAGAGCGGCGGGCAAAGCCCACCGCTCTTTGTGGTCGCAGACTTCAGAAAATCAACGACCCCAGATGCCCTGGCCCGACTGAGCCGGTACCTTGGCATTGGCATCACCCTGCGTCTTTACGGACTTCGGGATCGAGCCGGTGTGTGTGGTGTCGATGTTGGACACGGACTGGTTCGCAACCGGCTGGTTGGCATTGTAAGAGCCATAATTGTCGCTGCCGGCAAAAGCGGTGCCCGTGGCGACGAGGATGGCGGCGGCGGTAAGAGCGATCTTGGTCATTTTATTTACTCCTGAATTCAAGATTGGGTTGATATCGGCAGTCGCGATTAGCGGCCGAAGAGATTGCGGTCAGCGCCCTGCGACGCTGGGGCCTGGACGGTCTGTGTCGACTTCGAGGTCGAAGCGGTGACCGAATGGTCGACAGTGACGGCAGGCTGATTGGCGTTGGCCGAGCCATAGTTGTCGCTGCCGGCAAAAGCAGTCCCCGTGGCAACGAGGATGGCGGCGGCGGTAAGAGCGATCTTGGTCATTTTAGTTACTCCAGTATTTCTTTGTTCTGTCCGTCTGGTGGCGTGCCCTTGGGAGGAATTTCGCGTCGCTCGGACCACCCCGAGATGGGTTTGCCCTGCCGCGGATTCCAATCACGAAGATGTTCCTCCGCAGCTTGAATCCGGGCCTTGAAATTTGGCACAGGCCCCCGGCGGTCATAATTTTATTGTTCGAAATCAAATCTTTAGTGAGATTCTTCTCCCACTATCCGAGGCCGACAACCAGGCCAGCGTTCACCATCTGCTATACAGTCCGTCAACAGAAATCGAACCGAACGGTTCGGTTTGAAGAGACCTGACCCCTCCAGCGTTCTTTTTTCGGTGCGGAGGTGGACGAGATATGGGTGCGTACGTCCAACCGGGACGACAAACCGGCCGCTATAGGCCGGTCATGCCCAGCACGTCGCGCATGTCATATTCGCCTGGCGGGCGTCCCTCGAGCCAGAGCGCGGCGGCGATGGCGCCGCGTGCGAACATGACGCGGTCGCCGGCTGCATGCGACAAGGTCAAGGTCTCGCCCTCGGCGCAGAAGCTGACGCTGTGTTCGCCGATGATGCTGCCGCCACGCAGCACCGCAAAGCCAATCTCGCCGGTCGGCCGCGCGCCGATGACGCCGTCGCGTGCAAGCCTTGCGACCGTGTCCAGGTCGATGCCGCGTCCGCCGGCTACGGCATGGCCCAGCATCAACGCCGTCCCCGATGGCGCATCGACCTTGTGGCGATGGTGTGCCTCGACAATCTCCACGTCCCAGTCATCGGGATCGAGTGCCCTCGCCGCCTGCTCGACCAGCCCGACCAGCATGTTGAGCCCGAGCGAAAAGCTGCCGGAGCGCACGATGGCAATCGTTTTCGCGGCGTCGGCGATAGCAGCCAATTCAGCAGCATCGAAGCCCGTCGACCCGATGACCAGGGACGGCCCGCCGCGCTCGGCGCAAATGCTGGCCAGATCAGCCGAGGCAGCCGGCGTGGTGAAGTCGATGACCACGTCGGCCACGGCAAGCGCCTCGTCGCGGCTCACCAGCCCTTGGCCGATACTGCCCGGCCGGTGGAAGCGGGCGGCGAGCGCCAGCCGCGCGTCGCCGTGCACGGCGGACGCCATCTCGCGGCCCATGCGGCCCAGCGCACCCGCTATGGCGACCCTGACCGGTGGTTTCAACATGGGGCGCTATCCCGCAGCTATTTCCACATGCCGCGCATGCGCGCGCCGATGTCGACGCGCACCTCCGGCCGAGCCGCCCTGCCCTGTGCCGCCTGTGCGCTCGGCCAGGACACCTGCTGGAACGCAGCCAGGATCGAAGCCGGGATGAAGCGGGTGCGCGAGGCATAGAGATGGCGGTCGCCGCGCGCCGCCTGGCCGTGCGGAAAGAAGCGTTGCGGCATGACCAGGTTGAGATTGTCCTTGGCCCGCGTCATCGCCACGTAAAGCAGCCGGCGCTCCTCCTCGATGTCTTCCTTGGTGCCGACGCCGAGATCGGCCGGGATACAGCCGTCGACCGTGTTGAGCACGAAGACGTTCTTCCATTCCTGGCCCTTGGCCGAATGGATGGTCGACAGGATCAGATAGTCCTCGTCGCGATGCGGCGGCCCGGCCTGGTCACTGGTGGCGTCTGGCGGATCGAGCGTCAATTCTGTCAGGAAGCGTTCGCGCGAAGCATAGCCCGAACCGATCTGCTCAAGTTGCAAGAGATCGGCGCGCCGCGTCGTCGCATCCTCGTGGATGCGCTCCAGATGCGGCTCATACCACAGCCTGATCTGTTCGAGGTCGGCAGGCCATTTGGCGCCGGCGCGCAGGCCGGAATAGAGCGAGACGAAGCCCGGCCAGTCATCGGCGGCGCGTTGCGGCGGACGCCAGCCGGCCAGCCCCATCGCCTCGTCCAGCGCCGTCGTCATGGTCTCGACGATCTGCGCGGCAGCCGAAGGGCCGATGCCCGGCATCAGCTGCAGCACGCGGAAGCCGGCGACCCGGTCGCGCGGGTTTTCGGCAAAGCGCAGCACCGCCAGCACGTCCTTGACATGGGCGGCATCGAGGAATTTCAGCCCGCCGAACTTGACGAAGGGAATGTTGCGCCGCGTCAATTCGATCTCCAGCGGGCCGCTGTGGTGCGAGGCGCGAAACAGCACCGCCTGCGATTTCAGTGCCGTGCCGGCCTCGCGCTCGGCCAGGATGGTGTCGCAGACGAAATTGGCCTGCTCGACCTCGTCGCGCACGGTCACCAGTTTTGGCCTGTCGGTCGACTTGCGCTCCGACCACAGGTTCTTGGTGAAGCGCTCCGAGGCTTCGCCGATCACCGCATTGGCGGCCGCCAGGATGGTTTCGGTCGAGCGGTAATTGCGCTCCAGCATCACGACGTCGGCGGCTTGCGCGAACTGGTTGGGGAAGTCGAGGATGTTGCGCACCTCGGCGGCGCGGAACGAATAGATCGACTGCGCATCGTCGCCCACCACCGTCAGCCCGGCGCCGTCGGGTTTCAGTGCCATGAGGATCGAAGCCTGCAGGCGATTTGTGTCCTGGTATTCGTCGACCAGCACATGGTCGAAACGCCCGCCCAGATGCGCTGCTATCTCGGGCTCCGCCGCCATCTGCGCCCAGTAGAGCAGCAAATCGTCGTAATCGAGCACGTTTTGCGCCTGCTTGGCCTCGACATAACCGGCGAACAATTGTTTCAGCTGCTCGGCCCAACCCGCGCACCAGGGAAAGGCGGAACCCAACACCTCGTTGAGCGGCGCCTGTGCGTTGACGGCGCGCGAATAGATGGCAAGGCAGGTGCCCTTGGTGGGGAAACGCGCTTCCGTCTTCGAGAAGCCGAGTTCGTGGCGGACCAGGTTCATCAGGTCGGCGGAATCCTCGCGATCATGGATGGTAAAGGCCGGGTCGAGGCCGATCTCCAGCGCATAGTCGCGAAGCAGCCGCGCGCCGATGCCGTGAAAG
Organism: Mesorhizobium sp. WSM4822; assembly: GCF_055811155.1. Taxonomy (NCBI): domain Bacteria; kingdom Pseudomonadati; phylum Pseudomonadota; class Alphaproteobacteria; order Hyphomicrobiales; family Phyllobacteriaceae; genus Mesorhizobium; species Mesorhizobium sp. WSM4822. The sequence goes on from NZ_JBVVQM010000014.1 coordinate 53,997, forward strand.
GTTCCCGCCCAGGTCAGCGCATCGGTGATGACAGCTGCATCACGGCCGAGCACTTCGCCGGCGATACGCTCGACGCGCCTGGCCATTTCGGACGCGGCGCGGCGCGAGAACGTCATCAGCAGGATGCGGCGCGGGTCGGCCCCCTTGACGACCAAATGGGCGACGCGGTGAGCCAGCGTGTTGGTCTTGCCCGAACCGGCGCCGGCAATGACCAGCAGCGGACCGGCTATCTGGCCGTCGCCGTGCTCGACTGCCTGGCGCTGGGCATCGTTGAGCCGGGCGAGATAGGCAGGCTGGACGGTCGGGTCCCGAAAGGTCGAATCAGCAGTGGCGAGGTTCATCGCCCATCAAGCATCGTTTCTGCTTTGTTCGCAATATCGATGCGGGGCTGGCCTCGTGCTAGACAGGCCGAAGCGCGACATCCCTGTCTTTAGCGTTGCGGATCGACACCCATGTCGGCCGACTGCCGCCGCAAGGTCTCGCGATCATGCTTCGACGGCGGCAATAGCAGCGGGTCGACCGTATCGGGCACGGTTTCGACCATCTTCCTGGCGATACGATAAGTGACATAGGCGAAGGCGCCGGCGACGAGCAGACGGAACATAGTGCAACACTCCTTTGGAGTAGAACCAACCGGGGAAACCGCCTTTGGTTCCCTTGCCAATCGTCCACGCGCGCAGTCGAAGATGGAGGGTGGTTTCGCCAGCGCTCCCCGATGCATTCTCGAGGCAACCGGAGGCGGAACTTGGCGTTTGCGGGGTTCGCGTGCTGCCGCAACCCGCTGTGGCGTCCCGGACGGACTTTTGGAGAAGAAGGCCGGCGCCGCTTGGGAGGAGTGAAGCGCCGGCCAAGCGGATAATTAGGTCCGCCGCACAGGTAAGGCTAGCTGAGTCTTTCCCCTGCGTCATCGGGGGATTATCTTTGTTAAAAGCGTACCGAGGCGCACTGCCCTATCGGTCGCCGGTCCGTCACAAGCTTGTCCTGGCCAGCATCCCGGCAATCTCCTTCATCTTCCCGCCTCGCCGCCCAGTCGTTGCCTGACCAGCGCGACATGGAAATTCGTGCCGAACAACAGCCCGTCATCGTTGAAGTCGTAGCTGGAATTGTGCAGCGGCGCCGAGCCCTCGCCATTGCCGAGGAAGACGAAGCAGCCCGGCACATGGTCGAGGAAGCGGGCGAAATCCTCGGAGGCGGTCATCGGCTCGCGAGCGACGGCGATGTTGCCGGGTTCGAAGACGTGCCTTGCGGCGGCAAATGCTGCATCGACCATTTCAGCATCGTTGCGCAGCGGCACGAACTCCCTGCTGTAATTGACCTCGGCCGCGACATTGTAGGCGGCAGCGGTGCCCTGCGTAATGATGCGCATCTGCCGCTCGATCTCGGCGCTGACCTCGGGGCGGAAGCTGCGCGCATCGCCGAGGATGCGGGCAAGGCCGGGCAGAGCGTTGCGGGTGCCGTCGGTGATCAGCTCGGTCACCGAAACCACCGATATGTCGGCCGGGCTCGGCCGGCGCGAGACGATGGTCTGCAGATTGGTGACCAGCGCGCAGGCGGCGACCAGCGTCTCATTGCCCGCATGCGGCCGCGCGGCATGGCCGCCGAGCCCTTTGAGCACGATCTCGAAGATATCCTCGGCCGACATTATGGGGCCGGCACGGGTCTCGAAATGCCCGATCGGCAGGCCGGGCATGTTGTGCAGGCCGAAGATCTCGTCGAAGGGAAAGCGCTGCATCAGCCCATCGTCGAGCATGGCGAGTGCGCCCCTGCCCCATTCCTCGGCCGGCTGAAAGACGAAGCGCACGGTGCCGTCGAAACCGCCCTCACCTGCCAGCAGCTTTGCCGCGCCGAGCAGCATGGTGGTGTGGCCGTCATGGCCGCAGGCATGCATGATGCCAGGATTGCCGGATCGGTAGGATGCATCCGATTGCTCTGATATGCGCAGTGCATCCATGTCGGCCCTGAGCGCAATCGCCCGGTTGCCGCTGCCGCGCGTCAGCGTGCCGACGACGCCGGTGCCGCCGACGCCTTCGGTGACATCATCGAGGCCGAACTCACGCAATTTAGCGGCGACGAAGGCTGCGGTACGCTTCTCCTCGAAACCGAATTCGGGATGCGCGTGCAGATCGCGCCGCCAGAAAATCATTTCCTGCTTCAGCGCATCGCGATCGAGTTCAGACATTTTCCGCCCCTTCTGACCTAGTTTGCCAGTTGCGCGGCCACATCAAGCAGGATGTTGGCCCCGGCAACAAGCTCGGCATCTTCGGTGTGTTCGCGCGGACTGTGGCTGATGCCATCGGCGCTCGGCACGAAGATCATGGCCGCCGGTGCGATGCGCGCCAGCATCTGTGCATCGTGGCCGGCGCCGGACGTCATGCGCCTGACGCCAAGGCCACGGCGTTTCGCGGCCGCCTCGATTCGTTCGACGATGCGAAGGTCGAAGATCACCGGCTCGAAGCGAGCCAGTTGCTCGACCGAGATCGTCACGTTCTCATCGGTGGCAAGCTGCTCGAGATAGGCGGCAAGCGCCGCCTCCTCCGCCTGGAGGCGCTGTTCGTCGGGGTCGCGCAGATCGATGGTGAAGACGGCGCGCGAGGGAATGACGTTGATGGCATTCGGCTCGAAGCGGATCGTACCCACGGTCGCCACCGTCGGCGCGTTCGAGGCTTTGATCCGGTCGAGCAGGAAGGTGATGATCCGGGCGGCAGCGTGGCCGGCATCGTTGCGCATCAACATCGGCGTGGTGCCGGCATGATTGGCGACGCCCTCTATGGTGATACGCTGCCAGGAGATGCCCTGCAGATTCTCCACCGCGCCGATCGGCAAACCTTCGCGTTCCAGCACCGGCCCCTGTTCGATGTGCAGTTCGAGATAGGCGTGCGGCTTGAGGAAGCCGGGCTCGCTGTCGCCGGCATAGCCGATGCGGGCGAGTTCCTGCCCCAGCACGCTGCCGTCCGTGCCGACGGCCGCCAGCACCGTTTCGGCATCGATGCCGCCGGCGTGGACCAGCGAGCCCATCATGTCGGGCGTGTAGCGTACGCCCTCCTCATTGGTGAAAGCGGCGACCGCGATCGGGCGCGACGGCGAAAAGCCTGTCGCCTTGAGCGTCTCGATCACTTCCAGCCCGGCAAGCACCCCGTAGCAGCCGTCATAGATGCCGGCATCGATGACGGTGTCGATATGCGAGCCGATGAGCAGCGGCGCCTGCCCGATACTTTCCGGGCTTTGCCAGGTGCCGAATATGTTGCCGACCCGGTCGATGGCGACATCGAGCCCGGCCTGCCGCAGCCAGCCGACGAAGAGATCGCGGCCCTGCTTGTCGGTGTCGGAGGCGGCCAGCCGGATCAGCCTGTCCTCGCCGTCGCGACCGACGGCACCGAGTTCGCGGATACGGCCAAGCAGGCGCTGTGCATCGATCGCGATCATGCCGTTGCCTCGGCTTTCATCTTGCCTTCCAGCACATCGGCCGGGCTCATGCCAACCAGCTCGGCATAGCGATGCGGGTCGGTGGCACCTTCGGTGTTGATCACCAGCACCCGCGATTTGCCGTCCAGTCCAAGCTCGGTCGGGTTGTCGGCCATCGCCCGGATCAGCCCGGCAAGACCAACACCGCCGCTTTCGCCGGCGACGATCACCGGATCCCCGGCGGCCGGCCGGGCCAGCCGCCGCATCACCGCGATGGCGTCGGCCTCATCCACCGTCATGAAGGCATCGGCGGCGCGCGCCAGCACCCGCCAGGCTACCGGGGAGGCCTCGTAGCATTCAAGCATGGCCATCACCGTCGGCCGGCCATGCGCGACCTTGACCGGGTGCCCGGCCTGGGCGGCTGCAAAAACACAGGCTGCACGCGCCGGCTCGACCACGATGAAGGTAGGCTTGGCGTCACCGAGCACGATGGCGAGATGACCGGCCAGCGCGGCGGCAATGCCACCGACACCAGCCTGCACAAAGACGTGGGTTGGTGTCCGAGGGAGCTGACGCAGCGCTTCGCGCACGATCGCCGTATAGCCCTGCATGACCAGACCAGGAATCCGTTCATAGCCCGGCCATGAGGTGTCGGACACGACGGTCCAGCCCTTCTCGGCCGAAACCTGGGCGGCCTGCCTGACCGAATCATCATAGTTGCCGTCGACGCGGATCATCTCGGCACCATAGCGGGCGATCGCCGCTATGCGCTCCTCGCTGACGCCGGCGTGGACGAAGATCGCCGCCCGCGCGCCGACGAGTTGCGCGCCTTGCGCAACGGAGCGGCCATGATTGCCGTCGGTCGCACAGGCAAATGTCATCGCCGTGGCGACGGCACCCACTTCGGGCCGATCGAGATCGGCAACATCGACGGGCCGGCCAAGCCGGTTGCCGGCCTCCTCCAGCACCAGGCGAAAAACGGCGTAGGCGCCGCCCAGAGCCTTGAAGCTGCCGAGGCCGAGGCGAAAGCCTTCATCCTTGATATGGATCGCGCTAATTCCGAGTTCGCTGGCAAACGCCGGAAGCGCATGCAGCGGCGTTTTCAGGTGATTGTCGCGATGGGAAAGAAAACGCTCGACCGTGTCAGCGCCGGCCATGCCGAGGATTTCGGCATCGGCCGGATCGAGTGGCAGGCGATGCAGAGTATTGCGATTGAGCAGGAACACTGGCGGGCCTCCTTGGCATTCGGCGAGAATATATTGCAGGATCGGTGCAAAGGGCGCTGCAATATGGCCTCCCAAATGCAAGTTTGTTTCGCCGAGGACCTCTCCATTGCCTGTATCGCCACCCATGCTCGACAGTTTCGATCTCGCCATCCTTGCCATCCTGCAGCGCGACAACACGACGCCGCAGCGGCTGATCGGCGAGGCGGTGAACCTGTCGGCGCCGGCGGTGCAGCGCCGCATCAAGCGCATGGAGCAGACCGGCGTCATCGCCGGCAATGTCGCGGTCGTCGAGCCGGCAGCGGTCGGCCAGCCGATCACCATCTTCGTCGAGGTGGAACTCGAGAGCGAACGTGCCGAACTGATCGACGCGGCCAAGGGGCAATTCTCGGCAACCCCCGAGGTTCAGCAATGCTACTACGTCACCGGCGAGGCCGATTTCATCCTGGTCATCACCGTGGCCGACATGGCCGCCTATGAGGCGCTGACGCGAAAACTGTTCTTCGACAGCAACAATGTCCGCAAGTTCCGAACTTTTGTTGCGATGGACCGGGTCAAGGTCGGGTTGACGGTGCCATTGCCCGGCTGAGCGTATCCCTGAACGGTGTGATCCGGCGCGAGACGAGCGGAGTTCTCGCCAACCTTAGCCGGCCGCGCGCAGCCACACCTTGTTGTCGTGGAAGGCAGCACCGCCATAGGGCGCCGGCGCATCGGCGCCGGTCAGAACGTTGATGCCTTCGCCGCGCTCATGGGCGCTGTTTGGCCAGATGCCTTCGGCGATCACCACGCCGCGCTTGATCCCGTCAAACAGCTTTGCATGCAGCACGACTTCGCCGCGCGTGTTGCCGACCTCGACGCGATCGCCGTCGGCCAACCCAAGGACTGCGGCATCATCGGGATGCAGAAGCAGTTCCGGGCGGCCCTCCTTGGCCTTCGACACCGGCGTTTCCGAAAAGGTCGAGTTGAGAAAATTGCGCGCCGGCGACGTCGTCAGCCGGAACGGATGCGCTTCGTCGGCGACCTCGATCAAGTCGACATGGTCGGGAAATTCCGGCAGAAGCGCCACCGGGCCGAACAGGCCCATGCTTTTCGGCGGCCGGTTGGGCGCCGCCTGCCCGGTCCAGTCGGCGCGGAAGCGGAATTTTCCATCCGCGTGGCCAAATCCATTGATGAAGTGTGCTGCCTCGAAATCCGGCTGCAGGTCGATCCACTTGTCTTCCTTCAAGCTGTCGAAGCTGCCCAGCCCGCGCTTGCCCAGGATGATGTCGATATGCTGCTGCTCGGTCAGACCAAACCCCGGACGATCGGCGACGCCAAGGCGTTTTGCCAATTCCTCGATGACGAAATGGTTGGTGCGCGGTCCTTCCGGCGGCTCGATCAGCTTGGGGCCAAGCGTGATGTGCTGATTGCCGCCGCCCTTGTAGACGTCGTCGTGCTCGAGGAACATCGTCGCCGGCAGCACGACATCGGCAAGCTTGGCCGTGTCGGTCATGAACTGCTCATGCACGCAAGAGAACAGGTCGTCGCGCATAAAACCCTGTTTCACCAGCCGCTGTTCCGGCGCGACATTCACCGGGTTGGTGTTCTGGATCAGCATCGCCGTCACCGGCGGGCCGCCATAAAGCGCGTCGCTGGCTCCGGTCAGCACCGGGCCGATGCGCGAATGGTCGAGATGGCGGATCGAGGGATCGCGCATCCTGGTGCCTTCCAGAACTTCCTGGTTGAGCTTGAAGATGCCGGAGTTGGAATGGAAGGCGCCGCCGCCCTCATATTGCCAGCTGCCGGTGACAGCCGCGATGCAGGACGCTGCATGCATGTTGACGGCGCCATTGCGCTGGCGCGCGAAGCCGTAGCCGAGGCGGAAATAGGTCTTTTTAGTCGTGCCGACGAGGCGGGCGAAGGCCTCGATCTCGGCGACCGTCAAGCCGGTGATCCCGGCCGCCCAGTCCGGCGTGCGCGTCTCGAGATGCGCTTCCAGCCCTTTCGGGTCGTCCGTGTACTTTTCGAGATAGGCGCGGTCGGCCATGCCTTCCCTGAACAGCACATGCATGACCGCGCAGGCCAGCGCGCCATCGGTGCCCGGCTTCAGCACCAGGCCGAGATCGGCCTGCTTCATCGTCGCATTCTCATAGACGTCGATGACGACGATCTTCGCGCCGCGCTCCTTGCGCGCCTTGATGGCGTGCGTCATGACGTTGACCTGCGTCACCACCGCATTGGTGCCCCAGATCACCACGCAATCGGATTTCGCCATCTCGCGCGGGTCCGGCCCGCGCAAGGCGCCGGCGCCCATCATCCAGCCGGTCCAGGCGAGATTGGTGCAGATCGAACCGAAAAAGCCGGAGTATTTCTTGGCGTGGCGCAGCCGGTCGATGCCGTCGCGCTGCACCAGCCCCATCGTGCCGGCATAATAATAGGGCCAGACCGTCTCCGAGCCGTATTTCTCCTCGGCCGCAATGAATTTTTCGGCGACGAGGTCGAGCGCCGCCTCCCAGCTTGCTTCTTTCCAGGCGCCGTCGCCCTTGGAACCGGCGCGGATCAGCGGCTTCAGCAAACGGTCGGGATGATGGACGCGGTCGGCATAGCGGGCAACCTTGGCGCAGACGACACCGGCCGTGTAGCTGTTGGACTTGGCGCCATGGACGCGGCCGATGCGGTTGCCGTCAAGCAACTCGACCTCGAGCGCGCAGGTCGAGGGGCAATCATGCGGACAGGCCGAATGGCCGATGCGAAGCTTGGCGTGTTGGTTCATGGGGCGAGGTTAACCGGTTCCGGACGCGGCGTGTAGGGCCAGATCTTACCCTCCCCTTGATGGGGAGGGTCGGCGTGTAACGCCGGGGTGGGGTGTGGCGCAGAGGGGGGGCCCCCCCCCCCCCGGGGGGGGGGGCCGCCTCAGGAGGCGCCGCCCAATTCAGCACCGCCCTGGCGCCGACACCGGTCGAAGCGACCCCACCCGACCGGCCTGGGGCCGGCCACCCTCCCCTCAAGGGGGAGGGGGATGTGCTGCGTCTGTTCGAACAGGGCTCCTACGAACTCGTCCCGCATGACAATATGCGCAAGACCATTGCGCGGCGCCTGGTCGAGGCCAAGACCACCATCCCGCATTTCTACCTGACGCTCGACTGCGAGCTCGATGCGCTGCTGGCGCTGCGCACGCAGATCAATGCGGCAGCCCCGGTGAAGAAGACTGACAAGGGCGAGGCGCCGGCCTACAAGCTGTCGGTCAACGACATGGTCATCAAAGCGATGGCGATGGCACTGAAGGCGGTGCCGGATGCCAATGCCTCATGGACCGAAAGCGCCATGGTCAAGCACAAGCATGCCGATGTCGGCGTTGCCGTGTCGATCCCGGGCGGCCTGATCACGCCGATTATCCGCAAGGCCGACGAAAAGACGCTGTCCACCATCTCCAACGAGATGAAGGACCTGGCCAGCCGCGCGCGCAGCCGCAAGCTGAAGCCGGAAGAGTATCAGGGCGGCACCACGGCGGTGTCCAACCTCGGCATGTTCGGCATCAAGGATTTTGCTGCCGTCATCAACCCGCCGCATGCGACCATCCTGGCGGTCGGCGCCGGGGAGGAGCGGGCGGTGGTCAAGAACGGCGAGATCAAGATCGCCACGGTGATGTCGGTGACGCTGTCGACCGATCATCGCGCCGTCGACGGCGCCCTGGGGGCTGAACTGCTGGTCGCCTTCAAGCGCCTCCTTGAAAATCCGATGGGCCTGCTGGTCTGATCCATCAAGCAGAAGCCGGCGCCGAATGATGCGCCGGCTTACGACAGAAACGACTTGTCAGGCGCCGACCCTTGACCCATGTTCTATCTGGATTGCGATCCAGGGAGGCCAAAATATGCCTGCATTCGACCCGTCTGACGTCAAAACCCTGTTCGGCAAGGTCATGGGCGCGTCGCCATCCGACATCAAGCTGGTGGCGCAGCGCCTGCACGACCACGCCTTCGAGCCGCGCATGTCGGCGGACGAGACCAGGCAGCTCGTCTCCAGCCTCGGCTATGACAGCCTGGACGCGTTCTGCGCCGACATCGGCTTGCCCACGCACATCGCCGAGCGGTGGAGCCGTTTTGGCGTTTCCGGCGAGATGAAGCAGGTGTTCACGCTGTTGGCGGCGCAGCGCAAGCGGGTGGCCGAGGCGGTCGCCGAATTCGAATCCATGACCCATGTTGGTGTCGAGGATTTTTTGCGCGAGCGCGGGCTCATTTAGCGGGAAACACCGGAGCCAGTCGAACCGGCTCAGCCGCCCTTGGCAAGCAGCGCCGTGGCGGTATCGCTGTCGGTGATCAGCACGTTGGTGTCGACGGCTTTCAGCGCGGCGAGGATCGCCGCGACCTTGCGCTTGCCGCCCGCGGCAAGAACGACATTAGGCACGTTGCTGACCACATCGAGATCGATGGCCATGACGCGGCTGTTGACCTCGTGGTCGACCAGTCCGCCGGCGGCATCGACGAAATAGCACAGCATGTTGGCGACCGCGCCCTTCGCTTTCAGCGGAGCGATCAGCGATGACGGCACGATGCCGTGCCGGAAGATGGTGGCGTCCGGCGACATGTCGCCGACGGTGAGCAGCGCGATGTCGGCGGTCGCCGCGCGTTGGCGCACATCCTGCAGGGCCGGCTGTGCCCAGAGGAGATCACGCAGCGAGGAATTGTCGACCGTCACCGGCGCGGTGATCTGGTAGCTGTCGACCTCGAAGACGTCTGCGACCTTGGCTGCGACGATCGATGGATTGATCCATTGCGAATGCGGCAGGCTGCCGACGAGCGCCACAACGCAGGCACGCTTCAACTGCCGGCGGGCAAGGAAGCCGAGGCTGGCATGCAGGGTCGCGCCGCCACCGATCGCCAACGTCATGCCGTCCTGCATCTGCTCGCCGAGATAGGCCGCGACGGCGTGGCCGATGGCCTTCTCCAGATGGTCATGCGCCGAAGGCGTCGGGATGACGACGGCGGCATTCAGACCCCAGCGCTTTTCCAGCTCCCGCTCGAGCGCCACCTGTCCGGCGGTCGGCGCGTTGATCATGGTGACGACAATGCCCTCGGCGGTGCACGAGGCCAGGGTACGCATGACCTTCACCCTGGAGACATCGAGCTTTTCGGCGATCTGTTCCTGGGTGAAACCTTCGACATAGTAGAGCCATGCCGTCTTGACGGTAAGGTCCGACGAGACCATCGGCAGGCGAGCCTGTCTGGGTTTTTCTGTGGTCATCGGTTCCTGTCCCTCATGAGCCGTGGCCTGCCCGGTGCTCATCAAGGAAACACCGGCCGGATGTCAACTGATGCCGGATCTTCGGCGTGTCGATTGTTGCACATTTCTGTTCATTTGTAATTGACATCGTACATATGAACATATTTTGTGGGTTTCACGCGCTGTGTCATCCACCAGTCATATGCGCCGTGCAGGGAGGAAGAGACGGGGAGCCGGCCAGAGCCGGACCGGTCATGCACAGACAAGACAGGAGGTCTCATTGAAGACGCACTTCATCAAGCTGCTGGCCAGCCAGCTGGCGCTCGCGGCAACTTTGTTTGCCGGCGTGGCAAACGCCGAAACACTGACGCTCTACACGTCCCAACCGGAAGCCGACGCGGCCAAGACCGTGGACGCCTTCAAGAAGGCGCAGCCGGGTATCGATGTGAACATCTATCGCTCGGGAACGAGCGACATCCTGACCAAGATGGCGGCCGAGTTTGCCGCCGGCAGCCCGCAGCCCGATGTGCTTCTGATCGCCGATGCGGTCTCGATGGAGCTGTTGAAGAAGGACGACCGGCTGCTGCCCTATCCCGAGGCAAAGCTCGAAGGCATCGAGGCGGATGCCTATGATGCCGGCAAGACCTATTTCGGCAGCAAGCTGATCACCACGGGCATCGTCTACAACACCGCGGCCGCCGAAAAGCCGGAGCATTGGGCCGATCTCGTCAAGCCGGCCTATGCCGACGGCCTGGTCATGCCGAGCCCGCTCTATTCGGGTGCGGCCGCCTACCTGCTTTCGGGCTTCGTCGGCGACACCAATTATGGCTGGGATTTCTTCCAGAAGCTGAAGACCAACAACACCGTCAGCGTGCGCGGCAATGGTGCCGTGCTGAAGTCGGTGGCATCAGGCGAGAAGCCCTATGGCATCCTGGTCGACTTCATGGCGATGAACGCCAAGAAGAAGGGCTCGCCGGTCGAGTTCGTTTTCCCGTCGGAAGGCGTGCCGGCGGTGACCGAACCGGTCGCCATCATGAAGACGGCCAAGAATGTCGAGGGCGCCAAGAAGTTCGTCGACTTCATTCTTTCCGATGACGGCCAGAAGCTTGCGCTTTCGATGGGCTATCTGCCGGCGCGCGCCTCGGTCGGCCGCCCCGAATGGCTGCCGGAAGGCGTCAAGGTCAAGGTGATGTCGTTCGACACCAAGGCAATCGTCGCCAAGACCGACGCCGACAAGGCGAAGTTCTCGGAACTGTTCGGCGGCTGAGCCGGCAATCCAGTCGGCATGCCCCCTAGCGGCATGCCGACTGCGAAACCCGAGCGCATCGGCTGATCGATCCCAGGAAAAGCAATCATGTCAACACGGATCAGGGAAAGCCGGGGCCAGGAAATGGTCCTGACGGCGGCGGTGGCCATCGTCATCGTCCTGCTTTCGCTGCTGCCGATGCTGCGCCTGATCAAGGAGATCGTGGCACCCGGCGGCACGCTGTCGGCCGTCGCGATAGAGGCGGGGCTCGCCAGTCCGGCGACCTGGGTCGCCACCTGGCACACACTGGTCGTCGGTATCGGCGGCACCCTGCTTGCGGTGTTGTCGGGTACGCTGGCGGCCGTCCTCGTCACTCTGACCGATATCCGCGCTCGCAGCGCCATGGTGCTCTGTTACGTCATGCCCTTGATGATCGCGCCGCAGGTGACGGCGCTGGCCTGGCTGCAATTGTTCGGCCCGGCAAGCCCGTTCCTCAAGCTGTTCGGGGCGGCACCGCCGCTCGGTACCAGGAATCCGCTCTATTCGACATCGGGCATCATCCTGCTGCTCGGCGTGCAGTATGGGCCGCTGGTTTTCCTGCTGGTGCGCGCCGGCCTGCGCAAGCTGCCGCGCGAACTGATCGAAGCGGCGCGGGCGGGCGGCGCCGGCTGGTTCACCGTGCTGGTCACCATCGTGCTGCCCTTGATGACGCCGTCGATCATGGCGGCCGCCGCACTCGCCTTCGTCTCCTGCGTCGGCAATTTCGGCATTCCGGCCTTTCTGGGCATTCCCGCCAACTATCTCGTGCTGCCGACGCTGATCTATCAGAAGCTGGCCGGCGGCGGCCCCGCCGTCCTCGGCGAAACCGCGTTCCTGTCGGTGCTGATCGGCATCATCGCCATGGCCGGTATCCTTGCCCAGGAGATCATGAGCCGCCGCCGCGACTATCGCATCAGCTCCACATCGCTTTCGGCTGAGCCATACGAACTCGGCCGCTGGCGGCCCGCCGTGCAGGCCGGCATGTGGCTGCTGATCATCGTAGTGCTGTTCCTGCCGCTGTTCGGGCTGGTTCTGACATCGCTGGTGCCGGGCTACGGCATCGCGCTCACCGCCAAGACGGCGACGCTCGACAATTATCGCTTCGTGCTGTTCGAGCATGACGCGGCCGGCCGCGCCTTCTTCAACAGCTTCTGGCTGTCGATCGCGGCGGCCTTCTTCGCGGTCCTGGTTGCCGTGCCGATCGGCTATCTGATCGCCTGGGGCAAGCAGCGCTGGGTGCGGCTGCTCAATCTGTCGGTGGAACTGCCCTATGCACTGCCCGGTGTGGTGCTGGCCATCGCCTCGCTGCTCATGTTCCTGCGGCCGATCCCGCTGACCGGCATCCAGCTCTACAACACCGTCTGGATCATCCTCTACGCCTATCTCGCCCGTTTCCTGGTGCTGGCGCTGCGGCCAACCATCAGCGGCTATCACCAGATCGACCGGGCGCTGGAGGAGGCTGCGCAAGTGGCAGGCGCCGGGCTGTTCACCCGCATGCGCACGATCATCTTTCCCCTGGTGGCGCCGGCGGCGATCGCCGGCGGCCTGCTGATCTTCATGACGGCCTTAAGCGAACTTACCGTTTCGGCGCTGCTGTGGTCGTCGGGCTCGGAAACCATCGGCGTGGTGATGTTCTCCTTCGAGCAGGGCGGCGATTCCAACTATGCGGCGGCGATGTCCGTCATCACCGTGGCGGTCACCTTCGTGCTGATGCTGGTCACTAATCTGCTTGCCCCCTACCTTCCGACCGGAGTGCTGCCATGGCGCGATTGAGCCTGGACAATGTGACCAAGAGCTTCGCCAACTTCGACGCCGTCAAGGATGTGTCGATCGACGTCGCCGACGGCGAGTTCCTGGCGGTGCTCGGCCCTTCCGGCTGCGGCAAGACGACGTTGCTGAGGCTGGTGGCCGGATTCGAGAAAGTGACCTCAGGCGAAATCCGCATCGGCAATGAGGTCGTGTCGGGCAAGGGCGGCAGCGTCGCGCCGGAAAAGCGGCGCGTCGGCATCGTCTTCCAGAACTATGCGCTGTGGCCGCATATGACGGTGGCCGAGAACATCGGCTATTCGCTGAAGGTGGCGAAGCTCGACAAGGCCGTCGCCCGCCGGAAGGTTGAAGACGCACTGGCCCTGGTCAATCTGCAAGGGCTGGGCGATCGCCGGCCGGCCAATCTTTCCGGCGGCCAGCGCCAGCGCGTGGCGCTGGCGCGCTGCCTTGTCGCCGCGCCCTCGCTGGTGCTGTTCGACGAGCCGCTCGCCAATCTCGACGTGCATCTGAGGGCATCGATGGAGGACGAGTTCGCATCCTTCCACAAGCGCACCGGCACCACCATCGTCTACATCACCCATGATCAGGCCGAGGCGATGGCATTGGCCGACCGCATCGCGGTGATGGATGGCGGGCGCCTTGCCCAGCTGGCGACGCCGCGCGAGCTCTATCATGAGCCGGCAAATGAAATGGTCGCATCCTTCATTTCGCAAGGCATTTTGCTGCCCGCGGATGTGTTGAGCGCGGAAGAAAGAGGCCACTGCAAGGTCCGGGTTCTCGGCGCTGAACTGGTTGTCCGCTGCCGGCCAGGCCAGCGGCCGCGCGCTGGCGCCAAGATCTGCTGCCGGTCGGCCGATCTCGACGTGTCGCCAGACGGTCCCGGCTTCGATGGCCTGGTCAAGCGGGTGATCTACCAGGGTGGCTCGGCGCGCATCGAATTTACACCTTCGACCTGCCCCGATCTCACCTTGCATTTCGAACAGCCCGACCCGGTCGTGCTGGAGAGCGGAGCCCAGGCGCGTCTGCGCATACGGTCCGGCTGGCTGATCCCGGCGGTGGGAGCAGTATCGTGATGATGCTCGACCTGCTCGGCGGCTTTGGCGAAAAGGGCCGCACCAGTCTTGCTGTCAGCAGCGGCAAGGATCGCATCCTGCTCGACGTCGGCATCAAGGTCGGCGCTTCGGGCGCGGACTACTATCCGGTGCTGAACGGGTCGGTCGCCGACATCGACGCGCTGTTCGTCTCGCATGCCCATGAGGATCATGTCGGCGCACTGAGCTGGCTGCTGTCGCGTGGCTATGCCGGCCCGATCTTCATGACGGCCGAGACCCGCAATGAGGCGCCCGCCACGCTCGCGAGCTATGCTGAGCCCGAGGATTTCAGGCGGTTCCCTTTTCCCGAAGACCGCATCGAATTGTTCGAACCCGGCGATACGCTGAAGAGCGGAAATCTCACGATCCGGACGGGACGCTCCGGGCATGTGGTGGGCGGTGTCTGGTTTGCCGTGGACGATGGCGAGAGCCGCGTCGCCTATTCGGCCGATGTGGTGCCGGACAGCAATGTCTTCGTTATGGACACGATCCCGCACTGCGACCTGCTTGTCCTCGATGCTTCCTATGGCGCCGATCCGGTGCCTGGGACGGCGCGGGCGCTCGAAATCTCGCAGTGGGTTGCGAGCCATTCGGGCGGGTGTCTTTTGCCGACGCCGCTCTCGGGTCGGTCGCTGGAGCTGATCGCGGCCTTGCCTGGGCCGTTCGCCATCCATGCCGGCATGCGTTCGTCCCTGGAAGCGCAGATCGGCGCCACGGCAGCCTTGTTGCCGGGCGTTTCAGCGTTGCTGCGCCGCCGCTTGCAGGAAGCAGCCGACTGGACCGATGCTGATCCCCTGCCGTCCACGCCGTTGCTGGCGGATGACGGCATGGGTGAAGCCGGCCCGTCATCGCGCCTCTTGCCGCGTGCCGACCATTCCGGTTTTCCGGTGCTGCTTACCGGCCATCTGCCGTCAGGCTCGCCGGGCGATCTGTTGCACAAGGCCGGCCGGGCGGACTGGGTGCGCATGCCGACCCATCCGACGCTGCCGGGCAATGTCGACATCTGGGAGAAGGCCGGCCGTCCCGCCGCACTCGGTCATTCCTGCACGCCGGACCTTCTCGGCGATCTGCAAACCCACATCCCGTCGCTGCGCACGCAATGCCGCACCGGCCAGCGCATAGTGGTGTCGGAGGCAAGAAAACGATGAGAATTCTGATCTGCAACGACGACGGCATCGAAGCGCCGGGGCTTGCCCGTCTGGTCAATGCGGCCGGCGCGTTGAGCGACGATGTCTGGGTGGTCGCGCCCGACGGCAAGCGCACCGCTGCCGGCTCGTCATTGACGATTGCCAGGCCGTTGACCATGCGGCGCGTCAAACCGAACTGGTACTCCTGTTCCGGCACCCCGGCCGATTGCGTGGTAAGCGCCATGACCTGGCTGTTCGCCGATTCCGAGAAACCGGGCCTTTTACTGTCGGGCGTCAACGATGGCCGCAACGTTGCCGAGGATATTGCCTATTCAGGCACGCTCGGCATTGCGCGGGAGGCGACCTTCTGGGGCGTTCCAGCCATCGGCTTCTCACGCGTGAAAAATCCTGATTTCACCGATGGCGACGACCAATGGCTTGGCGCGCTCATCGCTTCATTGTGGCAATCGCGCGCCGACTGGGCCGCTGAGGGTCATTGGCTGAGCATCAACCTGCCGACCTTGCTGCCGGCCGAAATCCGGCAGCCGCGCATCGGTCGCGACAAGATCGCTCGCAAGGCCGAGATCGTGGAAAGCGATGGCGATCATACAGTCATCACCGTGTCGCGCGGTCGGGCCCATGACAGCCAGCCGGGTGACGAGAACGAGGCGATCGATGCCGGCTTCATCAGCATCAACCGGCTGAACTGGTTTGGCGAGACACGGCTGGACGAACGGTTTCTGGACGGGATCCCGCGCCAGCGGCAAACTGGCTGACCTGGGGTCTGCGCGTCGTCATCCGATCACCAACCTGTCAGCGGTTAAATCAAGCCAATCCACCACCTATGCTTGAAGCCGCCGCTATTTCATTCCACATCGGTGAGGATGAAGGGCGAGACAGGAGAACGGCGGCGGCATCTGCTGTGGGCTTTGCCCGCATCGCTGATCCTGCATGCGCTCATCGCGGCGTTTCTGGTCTATGGCCTGCCGAGACCCGAGCAGCAGCCGGTTCAGCAGGAACAGCCCGTCAATGTCGCGATCGTGCCGCCACCCGAGAAGCCCAAGCCGAAACCTGCTCCAAAGCCACCTGAGCCGACACCTGAAAAGAAGGCTGAAAAGCCGCCTGAACAAAAGCCGCCTCCGGAACCGCCGAAGCCGCCAGACGACCAGGTTCTGAAGCGCGTTTTCCAGTACGGCCAGAAAGATACCGGGCCGGAGAAATCGCTCGACGGAAGCAGCGCTAAGCCCAGCACGCCGTCGCCGGCCAAGGATGAGGCAGCGAAGCCGCCTGTAGCACCGACACCCGCGCCAACCCAGCCCGCCCCGCCTGCAACGCCACAGCAGAAGGCAGAGCCCAGCAAGTCTGACGAGAAGCCAGCCACCGCTGCGCCGGACGAAAAGCCCGCGCAAAGCGAGGAGAAGCAGGCGACCGAGGAAACCGACAAACAGCAGCCGGACAAACAGGAACCCGCACCGCAACCCGCCGAAAAGCAAGCCGTCGTGACGCCAAAGCCATTGGCGGCTGAGATCGGCGACAAGCCGGCGCCTCCAGCCTCGACTGGAAAGGCAAAGCCCAAAGCCAAACCTGCCAAGACAATGACGTTCAAGCCCGCAAGAGCTTTCAAAGCGCCGATCGGGAATGCTGGTAGGTCAAATCCCACCAACGACGACGTTGCAGGATCACCGATCTATTCCGGCCTTCCGGGCGTCAGAAAGCTTTACTCGCAAGGGGCAACCGGCAATGCGTTCGCTACAAGCTCCATGGAGAATGTTCCGCGCGGTCAACGCGTGGCCACCCTTTGCGGCAATGTCCTCAGCCGGGAACTGCAAAGTGCCGACTATACGGTCAAATGGGTGCCAACCATTACGCTGGACAAAGGCAATGTTCTCAATCCTCCGCAGGCCGCCTTCAGCACCAGAAACGCCTGGTACAACCTAAATTTCCGATGCGAAGTCGACGCCGATGCGACGAGGGTCCTGTCCTTCAACTTCCGTGTGGGCTCATTGGTGCCGCCTGGCGAATGGGCCAGCCGTGGATTCACAAAGTATCGTCTAAACTAGGCCGGCACACCAAACCTAGCCAATTGCCGGCTAACTTCTTGCCAGTCAGCGCAAACGAAATCGGCACCGGCAGCCGTCAGGCGCGCAGCGTGCTCGGCATAGGTATGGCCGCCGCCGGTGTAGCCGATCGCGGTCATGCCGGCGGCGACCGCGCCCTGAATGCCGAAGGGCGAGTCCTCGATGACGATGCAGTCAACGGGATTGGCGCCGATCTTGTCCGCCGCGAAGAGGAAGATGTCCGGCGCGGGCTTGCCGTTCTTGACCATCGAGGAGCTGTAGATCGCGTCGCCGAAGAAACGCACCAGCCCGGTCACGGCAAGGCTGTGGTTTATGCGCTCGACGGAGGAGGACGAGGCGACACAGCGGTCGCCCGCAAGCGTCTCCAGAAACGCAGTGATTCCCGGTGTCGGCTTCAATTCCTGCGAGAACAGCACCTTGGTCTCGGCCCAGATGTCGCCGTCCGCCGCCGCCGGAAACTGGTGCCCGGTCAATTCCTTGATCCTGGCGATGATATCGGACTGCTTCATGCCGATGCATTGGGCGATGATTCTGGTGTTGACACCGGGCATGCCGTGCTTTTCGTAGACGCGCTCATAAGCGCGGGCGGCCAGAGGCTCGCTGTCGACGAGAACGCCGTCGCAATCGAAAATAATAGGCCTTGGTCGCGCCACGCGTTCCCCTCTCGAGTCAATTTTCGCACATCGCTATCGACAAAAAGTCAAATGTTCAATAGCGCGTGCGTTTTTGAGGGCGCGAAGAGCGGGCTCAAAGCTGGCGCAACGCATCGCTCGCACGGGAAGACCCGAGCGCCCGTTGCATGGCTTGCCGGGACTGCGCGCGATCCGGGGTGATCCAGTTCGGTTCGGCGCCGAGAAAGCGGTCGAGGAAAGCCACCGCATAGGCCGGCATCTCGGTCACGTTCTCGCGATAGGACCACCATGTGCGCAAATCGTCGGCGCATTTGTCGATGCCGGGTGCCGTGCCGAATTCCTGCTCGTGGATCGCCGAAATCACCGAGACGCAGTAGTTGGTGTAGAGGAAACCCTCCGGCCAGAAGCGGACGATTTCCAGCGTGCCGGCGTTCGTATCCGTCTCGACCAGCTGGGTGAGGCCGGAGATTTCTTTTGCCGGCGCCTGTTTTATCAACTCGCGCAGCACGAGGCCGGCGGCAAAGACGATGAAGTCGGCGCGGTCGATCGCGGCGAAGCGCTTCTGCGCCTCCATGATCTCGACCCAGTCGAGAAAGGCCCTGGTGAGCTTGGCCTCGTCGATCTCGAAGCGCACGCCGAACGTATCCGAGACCACCTTCGCGCTGCCGCGAAAAGTGGCGCGGAACCAGCGCAGCTGCCGCAGCCGATGGCGAAGATCGGGCATCAAGGCCAGTTCGTCCCTGAAGGGCAGATCCATATTCCTCGTATCCTGTTTCCCGGTCAGCCTAGCACAACGGTGGCACGGCCGAAATCGGTCAGCGCCCTTGTGGATGACCGCAGCCGAGGCCAATATCATACATATTGACATTCTCGGAAACAAATGTTCTCACTTTGCTGTTGTCACGCGCCGGTCCAAGGTGCGGTTCAACTGAGGCTTCGGGAGGAGAACCGAATGGCGATTTGGCAGTGGGGACTGCTTCTGCTGGTTATTGTGTGGGCGCTGCAGTCGCTCGGCGTCTGGCTGCAGATGCGGCACTATTCGGATGTCTTCAGGGGCGTCACCGACCAGTACAAGGACGGCTTCGTCGGAGCCGGCAATTTTCGCGGTCGGTTGGCCAAGGGCACCATCGCGCTCGTCGTGGTGACACCCGATCTGGTCGTGCGCCGCCTGATGGTGATGAGCGGCCGTTCCGTCTTCACCAAATTCAAAAGACATGAAGAGTTCGAGGGTGTTCCCCTCGATAAACTCCGGTCCAACCCTGCAATCATGGGGGAGGGGGAACCCGGTGTGGCCGAGGCCGTGAAACGGGCGATCGAGCAGATCGACAAGACACGGTCGGAGCCGGGGAAGAAGCCGGGCCTGTCCGGTTTGAACATAGCAAGGGCTTAGAGCCGGAGGATTTCGGGCTCTAAATCAAAGGGATAGAGGACGCCGCGCACCGACTGGGATCAACTGGCGGGTGGCATAAGGAGGAGAAATGTCTGTATTTTCGTTGTTGGCGCAGCATGCCGACATGGCCGTGCACAATCTGCATGTCGCAGGTGCCATGGTCTCGGATGCCGCATTGCATGGCAAGCTCGCTGTCGAGCATGCCTCCGACCATCTCGTTGTCCTCGCACAAGCGGACAGCGGACCGATCACTGTCGATCAGTTCAAGGAAAAGCTGAAGGACGTCCAGCAGGAAGAGCAGCTCGGCTGGCTGACCGCCATCGGCAAGTACTTTATCGGCATCTTCCAGAAGGGCGGCGAGGTCTTCGCCGGCTTCGTCACCGGCATCATCCCGACGCTGGTGGTGCTGATGACGGCCTTCTACGCGGTCACCGAACTGGTCGGTGAAGAGCGTGTGCATGGTCTGGCGCGCGGCGCCGGCCGGATCGCGCTGACGCGCTACACGCTGTTGCCGCTGCTGGCGGTGTTCTTCCTCACCAATCCGATGGCCTATACGTTCGGATCGTTCCTGGAAGAAAAGCACAAGCCGGCCTTCTATGACGCGGCCGTGTCCTATGTGCACCCGCCGCTCGGCCTGTTCCCGCACATCAATCCCGGCGAGTATTTCGTCTGGGGCGGCATTCTCGTCGCGCTGCTGGAGCTGGAAAAAAAGGGCGTCGTCGTCGCCGGCTACCACGTCAAGGTGGCGATCTGGTACGCCATCGTCGGCCTCGTCGTCATCCTGCTCAAGGGCATGCTGACCGAGCGCATCACCGCCATCATGGCACGCCGCCAGGGCGTCGAGCTGTAAGGGCGGGGAGGACATCATGGCCAAGACATACAAAGCCGTAAGGATCACCCAGGGCAAAACCGGCTGGGGCGGCCCGCTCGTCATCGAGCCGACCGAACAGCGCAGCAAGGTTGTTTCCGTCACCGGTGGTGGCATCCACCCGGTGGCGCAGCTCATCGCCGACATGACCGGTGGCGAAGCCGTCGACGGCTTCAGGGCGCCACCGATCGAAAGCGAGATGGCGGTTGTCGTCGTCGACTGCGGCGGCACCGCACGATGCGGCGTCTATCCGCGCAAGCGTATCCCGACCGTCAATCTGACGCCGGTCGGTCAATCCGGGCCGCTGGCCCAGTTCATCACCGAGGACATCTACGTTTCGGGCGTGAAGCCGGCCAACATCACAATGGCGGACGGATCCGAAACGATCACGACTGCAGGGGGAGCAGCAGCGATGAGTTCAAGCAACAATGCGGCCGCGGCACCACAGCCGCTGCCGAGCGAAGGTGGGCTGATCGGGCTCATCAGCACGATCGGCCGCGTCATGGGACGTATCGTCGGCATCTTCTTCAATGCCGGCCGCCGCACCATCGATCAGGTCATTCGCAACGTGCTGCCGTTCATGGCCTTCGTGACCATGCTCATCGGTCTGATCCTGTATACCGGCATCGGCGATGTGCTGGCGCAGCCGATGGGTCCGCTGGCCAACAACATCGTCGGCCTGCTGATCATCTCGGCGATCTGCGGCCTGCCGTTCCTGTCGCCCATCCTCGGGCCAGGCGCTGTCATCGCGCAGGTCATCGGCGTTGCCATTATCGGCCCGCAGATCGCCAACGGCACGATTTCGCCAGCGATGGCACTGCCGGCGCTGTTTGCCTACAATACCCAGGTGGGCTGCGACTTCGTCCCTGTCGGCCTGGCGCTCGGTGAGGCCAAGCCGAAGACGATCGAAATCGGCGTTCCGGCGGTGCTCATCAGCCGCCAGATCATGGGGCCGGTCTCGGTGCTGATCGCCTGGGTCGTCAGTCTGATCGTGTTCTAAGGCAACTCCGGGAAAAGCGCACAGTGCTTTCCCTTGGAAATTGCGTCAAAACAAAGAGATAGAGCGGTTCACCGCTCTAGGGAAAGTTGAGAAAAATGAGGTTCGCCATATGACGGTTCTGCTGAGAACACGGGTCACTGCCATCGGCCCCGAAGTGGCGGACCTTGCCGAAGGGGGCGTGGTCATCCTGTTTGCGGATGGCTCGCCGCCGGAGCTTGCCGAGGTTTCGGTGCTCCACAAGGCGGAGCAGGGGCCAAGTGACGGAGCGCCCGCCAAGGGCGCTTCGATCACCCTCGGCCCGGTTGCCGCTGTTATCACAGCGGTCGGCTCCAGCGCGTGGAGCAAGGTGCTGGAAATGGGCCATGTCGTCATTTCGTTCAACGGCGCTACGGAGGCCGAGAGGCCCGGCGAGATCTGCGCGTCGCAAGTCGACCCGCAAGCGCTCGTGGCCGCACTGAAGACCGGGGCGATCATCACCATCGCCGCCTGACAGCATTCGCGCCGCGGCCTATGTTGGGAGCGGCGCCCAAAACCAGAGTATTTGCCATGGAACGCTCGACCATCGTCCGAGTGCATGAAGGTTTGCACGCCCGTCCCGCGACGCGGTTCGTGAAGCTCGCCAAGGGCTTCGAATCCGACGTCGAACTGGTCAAGGACGGCAAGGCGGTCAGCGCCAAGAGTTCGGTCAAGCTGATGCTGCTGGCGGTCAAGGAGAACCAGGAAGTCACGGTGCGGGCGAATGGCGCCGATGCCATCGAGGCACTCGAGGTGCTGATCGGCTATCTCGAGAACCCGCGGGCCGGCCTCGATGATGAAGCGGAAGCGCAGAGCCCGGCGAACGATGCCGGGCAGGAAGCGGCACCCGCGCCCGGATCCGTGCCGGCGGCACCTGACGGGGCAAACCGCCTGCGTGGCGTGGCCGCCAGCGAAGGTTTCGCCATCGGCCCGGCCTTTGCGCATTTCCCACCCGATATCGCCGGACAGGGCCGCGTGTTGCGGGCCGAGGAGATCGAAGGCGAGATCGACAGGTTCCGCACAGCCGTCGGCGCGGTCCAGGCCCGCATGGATCTTGCGTTGGCGCAGGACAGCCTGTCGGCTGGAGACCGCGGCATCGTCGCTGCGCTGCGCGATATCGCCGCCGACGACAGCCTGACCGGTGAGGCCGAGGGCCTGATCAAGGGCGGCAATGACGCGGTCTCCGCCGTCATCACCGCCGCCTCCACCATTGCCGCCGAATTCAGCGCGGTCGACGATCACTATCTCAACGCCCGGGCGGACGACGTTCATGCGGTCGGGCGGCAGATCTGCCTCGTGTTGCTGGGGCAGGACGATATCAGCCTCGAAAACATCCCCGAAGGCGCTATCCTGATCGCCGACGACATCGGTGCCTGGGATCTGGCACGCGCGCCGCTGAAGCGTATCGGCGGCGTGGTGTGCGGCCATGGCGGCGCCACTTCGCACATCGCCATCATCGCGCGCTCGCACGGCATTCCGGCAGTGCTCGGCCTCGGCGGCCAGGTCAATGCCTTGCGCACCGCGCGAGAGGTCGCACTCGATGGCAATACCGGCCATGTGATCATCGACCCCGACGCGGCGACCCGCGCCGATTTCGCCGGCCGCGTCGAAGCGGCGGCAAAGGAGCGCGCCGGACTGACCATCTTCAAGACGGTGACGCCGACGCTCGCCGACGGCAGGATCATTGAAGTCGCGG
The DNA here is from genome assembly GCF_055811155.1 of Mesorhizobium sp. WSM4822. Classification (NCBI taxonomy): domain Bacteria; kingdom Pseudomonadati; phylum Pseudomonadota; class Alphaproteobacteria; order Hyphomicrobiales; family Phyllobacteriaceae; genus Mesorhizobium; species Mesorhizobium sp. WSM4822. The sequence goes on from NZ_JBVVQM010000014.1 coordinate 76,770, forward strand.
CCAATATCGGCTCACTTGAGGAAATCGAAGCGGCGCAAGAGGCTGGTGCCATGGGCATCGGCCTGTTCCGCACCGAGCTTTTGTTCATGCGCCATATGCATCTGCCCTCAGAAGACATGCAGGCCGAGACCTATGCGGCGCTGGCCAAGGCTTTTGCGCCTTATCCGGTCATTGTGCGCACGCTCGACATCGGCGGTGACAAGCCGATTGCCGGCATCGAATTTCCCGACGAGGAAAACCCCTTCCTCGGCTGGCGCGGCATCCGCATGTGTCTCGACCGGCCCGACATCTTCAAGCGCCAACTGCGGGCGCTGCTGCGGGCCGCCGTGCACGGCAACATCAAGGTGATGCTGCCGATGGTGTCCGACCTCTCGGAGGTCAGGCAGACGCGCGTGCTGGTTGACGAATGCACGGCCGAGCTGAAAGCCGAAGGCGTGCCGCATGCGACGTTCGATCTCGGCGTCATGATCGAAACCCCGGCCGCCGTGCTGATCGCCCCGGCGCTCGCCAAGGAGGTCGCTTTCTTCTCGATCGGAACCAACGATCTGACCCAGTACATCATGGCCGCCGACCGGCTCAATCCGACCGTCGCCAAGCTCAACGATGTCACCAATCCAGCCGTCATGTCGGCGATCGAAATGACGGCAAAAGCTGGTGTCGCCGCCGGTATCATGGTCGGCATGTGCGGTGAGGCGGCCGGCCGTCCCGATCTCATTGCGACCTTCGTGAAGATGGGACTGACCGAACTCTCGATGAGCCCGGCTTCCATCCAGCGCGCCAAGAAAGCGATCATGGCCATGGCCGCTGAAGGCTAGCCCAGACCGGCTAATTACGGCAGATGGGCAAGCAAGGTGGCGAACACCGGTGTCAGTTCAGCGATCGGGTTTGCCTTGGCGCAGGCCTGAACGATGCGGTCGTGGCGAATATCCGCCGCCAATATCGCGATCTCCAGCATATCCGGCTCCGGCGCACCGTCAATGCCGGTGGTCGCCAGGCCGCAGGCCAAAGCGAGCGGCGCCAGGCAGCTTATGTCGAGCGCCCGGCCGGCAATCGCGGCCGGCGTTTCCGGCACGGTCTCGGCAAAGCGGACCGGACGCTGGCTGAGGCACTCGACCAGCAGCGCCGAACAGATCCCCGCGATTGCCTGCAGTCCGGCGCCTGGCGTGCCCAAGGCGGCCAGGAGGTCGCCATGCCGCTTGCGCATCGTGGCATGGACGGCCGCGAAATCGGCTTCGTGGATGCGGGCATTGTCGATGTTCAGGCCGGCAAGCACCGCCTTGCTCAGATAATACATATCGCGCCGGAATAGGCGCTCGGCGCTCAGCTGGCGGTCCTCGTTGCCGATCGGGAAATAGGTGCCGAGGCCCTTTACCGTCGTGCCGTCCACTTTGATCGGGCGCTCATGCGGGACGAAAGCTTCAGCGATCGACAACGCCTCGTCGACGGCACTGGCGGCATGGCTGAGCAGGCCTTCGATGCCCTTGCCCGGAAACGGCGGCAGATGGCTGGTTGCTTCGCGCAGGATGCTGGCATCGCCGCTGCCGTCATGGCGGCTCTGGCGGATGATTTCGCGGACTTCCCGCAGCCGATCCTTCAGATTGACGCGGACATCTTCGGAGATTTGTCGGAGCATCGCGGATCGCCTTGAAATTTGCTGCGGATAGCCGCCAACCGGGGCAGCCACCACTCTCTACATTGTTCCTATCGATTGGTAGATCAATAGGCGATACTAGACCAGCATGCAGAATCGGCGGCAGCGCGCTCGTCCGTCGCCGCAGGGGGAGAGACAGACTTGGGCAGACGACGACAGGGCGAAAGCGAAGACGGTCGAGGCGAGGCAACCGAGCAGGTCGCCAGCGAAAGCCGAACGGATCGCCTCAGGATTCGCGCCGCCTGGATGTATTTCGTCGAACAGATGACGCAGAACGAGATCGCCGACGTGCTCGGCGTCGGTCGCGTCACCATCGTGCGCATGCTGGCGGATGCCCGGGCGCGCAACGAAGTTAAGATCACCATCGAGAGCGAATTGTCGGAAATCGTGCGGCTTGAGCGCGCGCTGGAGAAGACGTTCGGGCTGCAGCAGGCGCTGGTGGCGCCGCTTTCGGCACCCGATGCCGATCCGATACCGGCGATCAGCGCCAAGACCGGCAGTTTCCTGTCGGACACGATGAAGTCCGGCATGCGGGTCGGCGTCGGCTGGGGGCAGACGCTGTTCTCGAGCCTGCCCTTCATCAGCGCCAAGTCGCTCACCGATTTCAAGGTGATTTCGCTGCTTGGCGGTGTCGGCGTCGTGCGCCGGGTAAACCCAGCCGAGTTCGCCTGGCGCTTCGCTCAGATATTCCAGGGCGACGGCTATCTGATGCCGACACCAGCCGTCGTCGACAGCGTCGAGACCAAGATCGCACTGATCGAGCGCTGCGGCCTGCAGGAGATTTTCGAGATGGCCGACGTGCTCGATGCCGTTCTGCTGAGCGTCGGCGGGATTGCCTCGGCCACCACCTTCTCTCGGGGCGGCTTTCTCAAGGAGGCGGATCGGGAGGCCCTGCTTGCGCGAGGCGCCGTGGGTGACCTCCTGTTCCATTTCTTCGACCGCAACGGCGATCTGGTCGACCATCCGGTCAACAGCCACGTGATGTCGGTGGATGTCGACCGTCTGCGCAAGGCGCCGATCCGTATCCTCACCTCCGGTGGCGAGGAGAAAACCGAAGCGCTGCTCGGCGCCATGACCCTCATCGCCCCAACCATCCTGATCACCGACGAGGAGAGCGCGCGGCGCATGCTGGAGGCGGTCAGCGGAAGCTGAAACTGTCCGTGATGTAGTCCGGCCAGGCCTGCTGTTCGTCGAAAACAGCGGCGAGATCCGGTGTGTCCGCCAGTATTCCGCTCAGCACCAGCGCGGTGGCGATGCCGGCGCTGTTTCCCCCCGATATATCGTGTTCGACGCTGTCGCCGACACAGACCACGGTGCCAGGGTCCGGCTCGCCGGCCAGCGCCAGCGCGGCTTCGAAAATCGCCTTGTCGGGCTTGCCGATACGGGTAACGCTGCCGCCCAGGCTTTCATAGAGATCGGCCAGACGGCCGGCGCCGAAGCGAGGGCCAACGGCCGTCAGCATGACGATGTCGGGATTGGTGCAGAAACACGGCACCCGCCGCTCTGCAGCCGGCGCGAACAGCCTGCGATAATGGTCGAGGTCAAAGCGGTCACCCTCGCTGGCCGCGATCAGCACCAGTTCGGCCTCATCGCCGGACCCGGTCAGCACAAAAGGCAGGCCCTCGATCGCGGAGCGGTCAGCTTCACGGCTGATCAGCAGGCATTTTGTCCCTGGGCGCAGCTTCCCCGACGCCGCCATGTCCGTGAAGGATCGCCACGCCACCTCGCCGGAAGAGACGAAATGATCCCAGCTTCCCTGTTCGAAGCCGAGTTTTATGAGCCGGCTTTCATTGGGTTGCGCCCGCCTGCCGGAGTTCGAAACCAGCACCACGGTCTTGCCGGCACGCTTCAGCGCCGACAGCGCTGCCACCGCGCCCGGATAGGGCCGAGTGCCGTCATGCAGCACGCCGAACTGGTCGAGCAGGAACACGTCGTAGCGCTCCGCCAGCGGCCCGATGCCGTCGAGACGTTCGATCGTTTTGGCGCTCATAGGAGTCCTGCCCGGCTTGCACCCATCAGCGCCAGCCGCGCCGTGCCGGCGGCGGCCTCGTCGGAAAGCGCGGGCAGGAAATCGACGCCGAGCCTGCGCCGCCGGATTGCCGTCCAGGCCGGGTTCGCCGCCCCGCCTCCGACGCTCCTGACCGATATCAGCGCGGGCGCGCCGAGTTCGGCAAGCCTGCCATAGCCGAGCGCCTCGATCGCGGCGATGCCTTCGAACATCGCTTTCAGATAATCGGCGTCGTCCGCCGGCCGGGGCGCAAGGCGAGGCGGCAGCGCCGGATCGGCGATCGGAAATCGTTCGCCCGTGGCGGGAAGCGGATAGTAATCGAGGCCGGTGTCTGTCTCCGGGTCGATTTTTGCGCTGAGTTCGATGATACGAGCGAGCGGAAAATGCTGAGCCAGCACCTTGCCGCCGGAATTCGACGCACCGCCTGCCAGCCAGGCGTTGCCGAGCCGGTGGCTGTAGATGCCGAAGCGCGACGCCGAAATCGGCCGGTCGGACAGGATCTTGATGGTCAGCGAGGATCCCAGCGCAGTGACGCCGTCGCCGATCGCGGCAGCACCGGTCGCCAGGAACGAGGCGCAGCCATCCGTGGTGCCGGCGACAACGGCCACATCGCGCGGCAAGCCGAACAGTTCTCCGGCTTCCGCGGTGAGGGCGCCGGTGACTTCGCCCGGTTCGGCCACGCGCGGCAGCAACTCCACGCGCATTCCGGTCGCCGCGATCCATTCCGGCCAGCGCCGGGCCTCGACATCATAGCCTGTCTTCAGGGCATTGTTCTCGTCGCTGATGTCGAAGCGGCCGGAGAAGTTTCCGGCAATCCAGTCGGCCTGATGCAGCACCGCCGCAATGTCCGGCAGATGCTGGAAGCGCAGGGCCTTGGCGAGGCCGGATGTCGCTCCGTGCGCTGCACTTGCAGCCGGCGCGGTGCGGGCGATAGCGGCCAGGATGTCGTCGTCATCGACCTTGTCGTTGTACATCAGCGGTTCGGCCAGCGGCCGCCCGGCGGCGTCGACCGGCAGCAGCGTGCCGGAGGTGCCGTCAACGGCGATGGCGCGGACCGCCGTGCGGTCGATGCCGGAAAGCAGCTCCGTCAGCACCGTCTTGACCGCTTGCCACCACGCCGTGGGAGCTCGCCCATCGCTGCCAAACCTGTCGAGTGGGACGGCCGCGTGCCCGGCTATGGAAAAATCCGGGCGCATGGCGACGGCGCGCGCACCCGATGTGCCGATGTCGATGCCGATGACAAGTGGCATCATGCCCATGCTAGCCGCCAGCCGCGTTGAGCTTCTGGCGATATTGCTCGGCGTCCCAGTTGACCAGTTCGTCATTCTCGGAAGCGGTGAGATAGTTCAGCCGCGCGGCGACATCGATGCGCGCCGTCACGTCGGCGAGGCAGCGTTGCATGGCATCGGCGCCGGCACTGGCATCGCCGCGCATCAGCACGCCTGCGCCGGGAAACAGGATCGCCGCAGGCGACGTGCCCAGTCGTGCAATGACATCGGCCACGGCCTCGCCTGGTTTCGCCACGACGGAGCCCTGGCCGAGGAAGATGACGTGGTCCGGATAGAGGCTGCCGGCCTGCGCCATGCGGCGGCTCTCAGGGTCGAGCGCAACCGCATGCGCTTCGACAGCGGCCGGTAATCTGTAGCCGCTGCCGCCGGCAAGCGCCGCCAAGGCGTCGAGGTCGGGTGCGGCGGTCGCGCGCGCCGGCCGGGCCAGCAATGACCTGATACGGCGCAGCAGAAGCTCCGCCCCGGCGACGGTTTCGGCGGCGACGACCAGGCCGTGATTGCCAAGGATCAGCACGTCGACACCAGGCCGCAGTTTCTCGGCAATGCCGCGTGCAAGCGGCAGGCCGGGCCGGAAATAGGGCACATAGGCCCATTCGATGCCATCGAGCCGCCTGACGACCTCGGCCTCGCCATCGGCCTGCACGGCAAGCGAGATGGTGTCGACGCAATGGACATGCAGAACAACGCGCTGCGGCATCAGGGCGTGCACCGTGGTCTCGATCGACGGCCGCAGGCCGCGCGGGTTGAGCGCTGCAATGGTGAAACCCTGCGGCTGGTCGGCGGCGCGATCGCGCTGCTCGACGGCCCTCAGCAGCGGCGCCATCGCCACCGGCACCATGATGTCATCGACGAGCGCGTCCTTCAGCCAGGTGCCGGACGCCTTGATCCACAGTGTGTCGCCGGCTTTCAGCGAGGTGTTGCCGCCTGCCGCCTGGGTCAGGTGCGGGCTCTGCCCGATGCTGGCCGAAAGCGCCCGCAAGGCCGCCAGTTCCTGCGCATCAGCTTGGGTCGCCATGGCGCTTTTCCTCCAACGGCTCGGCCGTGTCCTGCGCGAAATCCCGTTGCCGGGGTCGAATTGGCGCTGATATCGCAGATACGAGTGATCTACGTCAATAGTGATATACTATCATCAAAACGCGCTTGCAATCTGGCTAATGTTGAGTAAGTTGCACCAACTGCCATGGAAAATGGCATCCGGGAGGAAAGAATTGAGCGACTCCGGCCGCCAGCGTCAGATCGTCGAACTGCTGCGGGATCGTCCGTTCGCTTCGGTGCGCGAGCTGCAGGAACGGCTTGGCGTTTCGGCCGCGACGGTCAGGCGCGATATCGACAGGATCGACGAAGCCGGCGAAGCGCGGAAGGTCTATGGCGGCATCTCGGCACTCGACGGCGCTTCCCAGGCCGGTGTCGCCTACGCCCGGCCCTATGACGAGAACCGCGACCTTGCGGTCGAGGCCAAGCGGCAGATCGCCGCTCTGGCGGCGACCATGGTGCGCGACGGCGACGCCGTCATCGTGCATGGCGGCTCGACCTGCTTCCATCTCGGGGTCAAGCTCGCCGAGCGCAACATCCGCCTCTACACCAACTCGATGCCGCTGGCGGCCTATCTCAGCGATCACGGCCATTGCAGCCTGACGGTTGCCGGCGGTGATCTGCATCGCGAACCCGGCATCATCCATTCGCTCACCCAGGCCGTGCCCTTCTACGCCTCCAAATTCTTTCTCGGCGCGCAAGGCCTTGGCGGGGAAGGCGTGATGGAATCGCACCCGCTGCTGGTACGCTCGATCGTCGATCTCAGCCTCTGCGCCGACCAGATCGTGGTGCTGGCCGACAGCCGCAAACTGTCGATCCACGCGCGCAATGTCGCGTTGCCGCTTTCCCGCATCGGCACGCTGGTCACCGATGACGGCCTCTCCGACGCAGATGCGCGCATGCTGGAAGACGCCGGCGTCATGGTGCGGATAGCCTCGGGAGCCATCCAGTGAAGGTGGCTGTCCTCGATTTCGGCAAGACCAATTCGAAGCTGTTCGTCTTCAGCCAGGACGGGCGGATCATCGACGAGCGCCGGACCCAGCCGAAATGGGTGCGCCAAGACGGCTTCAGCGTGCTCGACGAGGCGGCGCTCCACCATTGGGCGCTCAGCGCCGTTGCCGATGCGGTCGACGGTCATGGAGTGGAAGGGGTCATGGTGTCGGGCCATGGCTGCACCTTTGCCTTGGTCGACGAGGCGGCGCTGACGCATCCGATCCTCGATTACGAGCAAGAGCCGCCGGCCGAGATTGCCGCGCGGATCGATCGCCGCATTCCGGACTTTGCCGAGACCTTCTCGCCGCGGCTGCCGCTCGGCTTCAACTACGGGCGCCACATGCTGTGGCTGCAGGAGGTCGATCCGGACGCGTTCGCGGCGTCGAAATCGATCCTCGGCTATCCGCAATACTGGAGCTGGCGCCTTGGCGGGCGGGCGGTCTCGGAAGTGTCCTATCTCGGCTGCCATTCGCATCTGTGGGCGCCGCGCCGCCAAGACTTTTCCTCGCTGGTCGACGCGCAGGGCTGGCGTGACCGGATGCCTGCCTTCGAGCGCGCCGGCGCCGTTATCGGCGAACACCGCCTCGGCGCTGCGGTGATCGCCATCCACAACGGCGTCCATGATTCGAATGCGGCGCTGCATGCCTATCGCCGGCAGGAGCTTGGCCCGGTCACCGTCGTTTCGACCGGCACCTGGGTCATCGTGCTCAATCCGGACTGCCCGCTCGACGCACTCGACCGGGATCGCGACATGCTGGTCAACGTCGATGTCGGCGGCGGCCCAGTGCCGACCATCCGCTTCATGGGCGGGCGCGAATTCGCAACAATCAGCGCCGGCTGGCAAGGCGAGATCGCCGGCCCAGTGGTGCAGCGGGTGATCGATGCCGGCATCATGGCGCTGCCGAGCTTTGCGCCGGGCGGGCCGATGTCGGGGCATTCCGGCCGACTGGTCGGGCGCGCGCCCAATGCCGAGGAACGCGCGGCCGCGGCGCTGCTCTATGTCGCGCTGATGGTCGATCTCTGCCTCGACCTCATCCATTCGAACAACACCGTGATCGTCGATGGCGGGCTGAACACAGGCGGTGTGCTCGCCGGGCTGCTGGCGCAGTTGCGTCCCGGCCAGGCCTTCCTGCAGGGCGCCACGCTGGAGGGCAGCGCCACGGGTGCCGCGGCGCTCGCCTTCGAGAGCGTCGGGCGCGAATTCGCCGCCGAAGTTCCGGAGCCGGTGCGCGCATCGCGTTTCACCGGGTTGGCAGGCTATCGCAGCAATTGGCGCGACGCCACCATGGACCGCGGCGTCGCTGATGCGGCAGTGGGAGGCGCGCGATGAGTGCGATTGCCAGGGCCGAGACCGCGCGCCAGCCGGTGCTGGAGATGCGGCACATCTCCAAGACGTTCGGCACCATCCGTGCCTTGCACGATGTCTCGCTCAGCGTCCACGCCGGCGAGCTGCACGCCTTGATGGGCGAAAACGGCGCCGGCAAGTCGACATTGATGAAAGTGCTTTCAGGCGCCTATCGGCCGGATGCCGGCGGCGAGATCCTGATCGACGGCATGCCGGCCGCGACCGGCGATCCGATCAAGGCGCGCGCCAGCGGCGTCGCGGTGATCTATCAGGAGCTGTCGCTGGCGCCCAATCTGACGGTGGCGCAAAACATCTTCCTCGGCAACGAGCCGCGACGCTTCGGCATCGTCGACCGCGACCAGTGCACCCGGCGCGCCAGGGAGATCATCGCGCGTCTGGGCGTCTCCTTTTCGGCCCGCGACATGGTCTCCAGCCTGTCGCTCGGCGAGCGCCAATTGGTCGAGATCGCCCGCGCGCTGTCGACCAATGCGCGCATCATCGTCATGGACGAGCCGACCACGTCGCTGACCTCGCGCGAGACCGACCGGCTGTTCGAGGTCATCGCGACGCTGAAATCGCAAGGCATCGCCATCATCTACATCAGTCACCGCATGGAAGAGGTCTACCAGCTTGCCGATCGCGTCAGCGTGCTGCGCGACAGCGGTTATGTCGGTACGCTCGAGCGTGCCGAACTCAGCGCCTCGCGCCTGGTGTCGATGATGGTCGGCCGCGATCTGTCGGCTTTCTACAAGAAGGATCATCGGCCGCCGGACGAAAAGCGCGCGGTGGCGCTCTCGGTGCGTGGCATGTCCGACGGCCGTCTCCTGAAAAACTGTTCGTTCGACCTGCACAAGGGCGAGGTGCTGGCGCTGGCGGGTCTGGTCGGCTCCGGCCGTACCGAGCTTGCGCGGCTGATCTTCGGCGCCGACAGGCGCGTGTCAGGCACGCTGGAACTCGACGGCAAAACGATCTCCATCGGCTCGCCGCGCGAGGCGCTCGATGCCGGCATCGCCTATCTGACCGAGGACCGCAAGGAACTTGGCCTGTTCCTCGACATGTCGATTTCCGACAACATCAGCATGGGCGTGCTGGCGCGGGATTCGCGCGCCGGCGGCTTGCGCGACTTCGCGACCGCCGAAAGGCGCGCTTCCAAGGCTGTTGCCGATCTCTCCATCCGCACCAGTTCGGTGCAGGCCAATGCCGGCTCGCTGTCGGGCGGCAACCAGCAGAAGGTGCTGCTCGCCCGCCTGCTCGAAACCGAGCCGAAGGTCGTCATCCTGGACGAGCCGACCCGCGGCGTCGATGTCGGGGCGAAATCGGAAATCTACCGGCTGATCGACAATCTCGCCAAACAGGGCATTGCCATCCTGATGATCTCCAGCGAACTGCCCGAGGTGATCGGCGTCGCCGACCGCGTGCTGGTGATGCGCGACGGCACGATATCGGGCGAGGTGACGGCGTCGCAAGGCGAACCGCTAAGCCAGGAAAAAATCATGGAACTTGCAACGGGAGCGGCTCAGCAATGACCGACAAGGCGACCGAGATCAGCGCAGGCGGCCAGGCCACCGGCACAAGCCGACGGTTGCGCACGGCTTTCGCTGCCCTCGGCATGCTGCCGGTGCTGATCCTGCTGGCGGCCGGCTTCCAGTTCCTGAACCCGCGCTTCCTGACGGAGACCAATCTTCTGATCGTCACCCAGCAGTCGTCGATCAACATCGTGCTGGCGGCCGGCATGACCTTCGTCATCTTGACCGGCGGTATCGACCTGTCCGTCGGCGCCATCCTCGCCGCATCGGCGATGGTGGCGGTGATGGTGTCGCTGGTGCCGGACTGGGGTTTGCTCGGCGTGCCGGCGGCCATTCTGGTTGGCCTCGGCTTCGGCCTCATCAACGGGCTGCTCATCGCCTACATCAAGCTGCCGCCCTTCATCGTCACGCTGGGTTCGCTGACCGCGGTGCGCGGTGTCGCCCGCCTGCTCGGCCAGGACACCACGGTGTTCAACTCGGACCTGCCGTTCGATTTCATCGGCAACGGTTCGCTGTTCGGCATTCCGTGGCTGGTCATCATCGCGCTGTCGGTGGTTGTGCTGTCCTGGCTGGTGCTCAAGCGCACCGTGCTCGGCACCTGGATCTATGCCGTCGGCGGCAATGCCGAAGCGGCGCGGCTGACCGGTATCAAGGTGCCGCTGGTGCTGCTCTTCGTCTATGGCGTTTCCGGCCTGCTGGCCGGTCTTGGCGGTGCCATGTCGGCGGCCCGGCTCTACGCCGCCAACGGCTTGCAACTGGGCCAGTCCTACGAACTCGACGCCATTGCCGCTGTCATCCTCGGCGGCACCAGCTTCGTCGGCGGCGTCGGCTCGATCTGGGGCACGCTGATCGGCGGCCTGATCATCGCGGTGCTCTCCAACGGGCTCATCTTGGCCGGTGTCTCAGACATCTGGCAGTACATCATCAAGGGATTGGTCATCATCGTGGCGGTCGCCCTCGACCGCTACAGGCTCCAGGCAGGAGCAAGAACGTGATTGACCTTAGTCGCCGGCGTCAACGACCGGTTTGTGTAACGCACCGTGAGAGGCGCGGGGCAATCGGAGGAAAGCAATGAAGACCATCGCCAAACTGCTCTGCGGCGTCGCACTCGCGTCGCTCGCCATCGCGCCTGCTTCGGCCAAGGACCTCAACAAGGTCGGTATCTCGGTCGGCCTGCTCGGCAATCCCTTCTTCGTCGCCACCATCAAGGGCATCGAGGACGCGGCCAAGAAGATCAACCCGAAGGTCGAGGTGACCTCGGTATCGGCCGACTATGACCTCAACAAGCAGGTCTCGCAGGTCGATTCGTTCATCGCCGCCGGCGTCGACGTGATCATGCTCAATGCCGTCGACGCCAAGGCGATCGCGCCGGCGGTGAAGAAGGCGCAAGCCGCGGGTATCGTCGTTGCCGCCTTCGACGTTTCGGCGCCGGGCGCCGACGTCACCGTGATGACCAACAACGTCAAGGCCGGCGAAGAGGCCTGCAAGTACCTGGTCGACCACACCGGCGGCAAGGGAGACTACGTCATCCTCAACGGACCGGCATCGTCCTCGATCCTGGAGCGGGTGAAGGGCTGCAAGAACGTGCTGGCGCAGCATCCCGACATCAAGATCCTCTCCGACGACCAGAATGCCGAAGGCTCACGCGACGGCGGCCTGAAAGTGTTCCAGTCGCTGCTCACCCGCTTCGACAAGATCGATGCGGTGTTCGCCATCAATGACCCGACGGCGATCGGCGCCCAGCTTGCGGCCAAGCAGCTCAACCGTTCGGAATTCATCTTCACCGCCGTCGACGGCGCGCCCGATATCGAGAAGGAGCTCTCCTCCGGCACCTCGATGATCAAGGCTTCGGCCTCGCAGGACCCTTACGTGATGGCCGGCCAGTCGCTGACGATGGCGGCCGAACTGCTGGCCGGCAAGAAGCCGGCGGAGCCGACCGTGCTGCTCGACCCGAAGCTGATCACGGCCGAGAACCTGAAGGACTACAAGGGCTGGACCGCGGCCCGCTAAGAGCCTGTTTGGAAATTCTACTCTGTCGGCCATCTAATGGCGTTTTCTGCGCTTCCGTTGCTCACGGACCAAAAGTCCGCTGCGCTACGGTTCTCGAAACCACCACCATATGACTCGCCAGAGCGAATTTCGAAACAGTCTCTAACTCTACAGCGTGGGGGGGGGGGGGGGGGGGGCGGCCCCCGGGGGGGGGGGGGGGGGCGGGGGGGGGGGGGGGGGTGTGTGGGGGGGGTGTTGTTGTGGGGGGGGGGGGCGG
>NZ_JBVVQM010000014.1:88889-228665 GCF_055811155.1 Mesorhizobium sp. WSM4822
CCCCCCCCCAACACACCGCCGGGTGCGCTTGTTTCACCAACCCACCACCTATACCCCCCTCCTTTACAAAAACCCCCCCCCCCCCCCCCGCTTGGGGGGGGGGGGGCCCCCCCCCCCCCCCACCTCTTGTCAGCTCCGGAGACGATGATGTCGCGTATTGGAATCCATTCTTTCGTCTGGTCGGCGGGCTCGGCCAAGGCCGATCTCGAGCGCACGCTGGCCAACACCAGGGAGGCCGGCTTCGACCTCATCGAATTCTCCTATCTCGACCCCGCCAATGTCGACATCGGCGGGCTTGCCAGGCGCATTGCCGATCTTGGCCTCGGCGTGGCGATCAGCATCGGATTGCCTGTCGATGGCGACATTTCGAGCGCCGACAAGGCGATTGCCGCGCGCGGGGTCGAAATCCTCAACGACACCATCGCGCTGACGCGCGATCTCGGCGGCCGCAAGGTCGCCGGCATTCTCTCGACCAGCCACGGATTGCAGGTCGAGGCGCCGACTCGCGATCAATGGCAGCGCAGTGCCGGCACGCTGGCCAAGGTTGCCGAAACAGCCAAGGCGGCCGGCGTCACGCTCAACCTCGAGATCGTCAACCGCTTCGAAAGCAATCTGCTCAACACCGCCGCGCAAGGGCTGGCCTTCATCGAGGACACAGGCTCGGACAACATCTTCCTGCATCTCGACACCTTCCACATGAACATCGAGGAGGCCGATGTCGGGCTGGCCATTCGTCATGCCGCCGATAAGATCGGCTATGTCCATATCGGCGAAAGCCACCGCGGCTTCCTCGGCACCGGCAATATCGATTTCGCCGCGATCTTCGATGCGCTGACCGCGATCGGCTACAGCGACGACCTCAGCTTCGAATCCTTCTCTTCGGAAATCGTCGATGAGAACCTGTCGAAGAAGACCGCGATCTGGCGCAATCTGTGGACGGACAACATGGCGCTGGCCAAGCACGCGCGTGCTTTCATCGGTCTGGGAATAGAGACGGCAAGGCGCAAGGCGGAACTCGTCTCGGCGCGGCACAAACCCTGACCCGCCCGTCGAGGGCCGAAGGACGCGGCGTGCGCCACAGGGCAGGGTTCCGAACTCAGATTAACAACAGGCCTCGAGGCAGCCGGTTTTGGCGGCTTTTGTGCCGCCATTTTTCACGATAGGAATTTTTTCTTGACATGGTGACCTCAGCTATGGTACATTTTTGCCTATGGTGCTGATTTGCGCCAGTGACCCGCCGCACAGGCGGGTTTTTTGTTTGATGCACCGTCAGCCAAGGTGCCGGCCGTATGGCTCCGGCATTGCTCGCGGCAGCTGCATCGGTTATCTGACCGGCCAGGCAAACAACCCACGCAATCCACCAAACGGAGCCCAGCACATGACACGCGAGACAATCCTCAAATTCGGCACCGTCGAACACGCGGACGCCGGCGATCTGGCTGGCTGGATCGTCGTCGAGGGCAAGCCGACCATGCAAACCGCCGTCCAGCACACGACCGAGGACGGCAAGGTGTTGTCGGGCACTTGGCGCGCGACGCCCGGCACCTATCACGCCACCTATACCGACTACGAGTTCGTGCACATGATCGCCGGCCGCATCATCATCACGCCGGACGGCGGCACACCGGTCGAGGTCGGTCCCGGCGATGCCTTCGTGGTGGAAGCCGATTTCAAGGGAACCTGGAAGATCATCGAGCCGGTGACGAAGCATTTTGTCGTCAGGGTTGGCTGAGGCGGGGTGATCCGTCTGGCCCGCCATGGTTCGCCATGGCGGAGCTGATCTCTGCATTCGCCCGGGCCTCGGCCAGGCCACTCCCCGGACTCCGGTCATTGGGTCATGAAGGCGTCTGCGGCGTCATCCACGGTCGGCCTCGACGTGAATGATACGGCACTCGCCAGCCAAGCGATCTCTCATCGGCGCTTACCAGCCAAATATCCTTGATACACCGGATCGATCCCCTAGTTCTTTCGGGGGCGCGGCAATCGCTAGGTTGCCTCGGGGGCAGCGGCGGTTCGGGCCGTTCTGACTGCACGCCGCGGAAAGACGGTTGGACCGACGCATCCATGGAGGTCGTCGTGCGTCAATCGCGTGGATTCAGCTGTGCGTATTTCGTCTTAGCTTGCTCGATCGCCGTAGTTTGCGCAGGAGCTGCAACCGGTGGCCAGCAAGGCGGAGGGCATGGCAACGGCGGCCATGGTTCTGGTGGCCATGGTGGCGGCGGAGGTCATGACGCCGGCGGCAACCACGGCGGCTCGCAGAAAGGGACTGGCGATGACCCCGGCGGCTCCAGTTCGTCGGCGGACGACGGCGAGACCAGCACAAGCGGCACTGCGACAGCCCCGGGGACGGTAGGTCCGGCCACCGCTACTGCTGTTGCGTCCGCAAGGGGCGGACAGTCGCTCGACCTGCCGGCCGCTCTCCAGCCTCCCAGCGACAGCAACACTCAATCAACAGTCAGCCGAACCGAGGCGTTGCCGGGCGTCCCGGATAAAGTCGTTCGGGCCTGCCATGATGCCATCGAGTCGGCCGCCGCTCCGTTTGGCGCGACCAGCGTGCGCGTCAGCAGCGCGGGCTTCGTACATCAGTTGAGTCGGGCGACGATCTCGGCCCCTATCGAGGTCAGCATCGACTATGTGCGGCAAGGCAACGTGGAAACGCGGCAGGCGGCGATCCAATGCGAATTGGACGCGACAGGCAGCGTGATCGGCCTGACATAGCGAACCGCGCAGAACACCTCGCTGATGAAGCAGGGTGAATTCGAGGGGCCATTCATCTTTGGCCGAAATGGCAGCAGGCCTCGGGTGTGTTACCAAGGGTGCGGGGCATCAAAGATGGCCTTCCACGGAAGCGACCGCGCAGTCGGAATCACTGTGGTGTCACGTGTCTTGGCAAGAGCGAGTAAGGAAGTGTGATCGAACGCACCCGGGTCATCCGCGAAGGGTTGCGAACCTTGCCAGTCTTCTTGCTGACAGCCTTCACCTGGCTGGCTGCCGCGCGGCCAGAACGCGGCTTCAGGGGCGGTTCGATCTGCGCGCTGCGGCGCTCAGTCCTGAGCCTGTCGTTGTCCCCGCGCGCCGCAGCCAAGTCGCGGGCAAGAGAAACAATGGCCTCGCGTTGCTCGTCCAGAGCCTCCTGAAGCTTAGCGACACGCAACAAAAGAGCTTGGGCGGCTGCTTCGCGCTCGATGCGGGCTCTGTCGAGATCCTCACGATTCATGACGGCTGTAGTACGTTCCCGTGCCAGAGCCTGTGCCGTCTCGGTTGCGGCCTGCTCGGCACGCTCTTTCGCTGAGACTGCTTTGGCTCGCTCCAGTTCAGCCGCCTGGCGCTCGACGCGAGCTTCTTTCAGCTCCTCAACGGCCGCTGCTGCTGCAGCGCGTTCTCGTGCGAGCGTTCGCTCCGTGTCAGCTGCGGTCCGCTCCACTTGTTGTCTCGCTGTGACCGCGTCGGTCCGTTCCTGCTCAGCCGCGGCCGTACGCTTCATGAGTGCGGCATTGGCCAGTTTCGCTTCGGCGAGATCGCCACGAAGCAGCTCCGCCTTCCGGCGTTCGTCGTCGAGCATGCCGCTCGCCTGCGCCAGTGAAGCCTTGGCCGTGGCGCGATCCTCGGCGGCCTCGGTCTCAAGCTGTTCAATTTGGACGCGCGCTTGCGATAAATCGCGCGCCTGCCTTTGGGCCTGCTCCTGCTCGAGATGAGCAGCGGGCATCTCCTCAAGGACATAGCTGGTGGCCTCGCTCAGCATCGTGCGGGCATCTCCCGCAATGCGCCGCAACGCGTCAAGAGTGCGGGCCGCCGCGAGTTCATTGCGCAACCGCTCCTCGCGCGCGTCATCGGCAGCTGCCATGCTTGCCCTCAGCGTGTGGATCTGCTTGCTCGCCTCGAGGAGCGCTCCCTGCAGAGCGGCGCTCCTGGCACGCTCGCCTTCCGCCGCCCGGTGCTCCTGGTCGGCCAATTGTCTCGCAGCGGCAGCCTGAGCACGATTCGTGCCGGCTTGCGCCTGGTTAGCCGTGAGATCCGGGCCAAACAATTCGGCACTCGCCTGAGGTCCCAACGGGCGCGAAAGGTCTCGATGGGCTTGGTCTTGGGTTTGCGAGATGGCGGAAGCGCTTTCGACCCAGATTTGTCTCGTCATCGCATAGCCAATCGGCGCGGCCAGACAAATGGCGGCGAGACCCAAGCGCGATACAAGAACGATCGGCCTGCGAATGACAGGGTTTGAGGCAGGCGCCATGGCCGGGTCGGGATCTCCCATCTGCGCTGTGAAATTCAAACCGCGATCCGCAGCATAGGCCAACGGAGCAATTTTTGGCGGTGAAGCTCTATGGCGCAATTGGTCCCATGCCGACCCGCAAATCCGCTTCCCACGTTCCGCGATCGCGCTGATGGATGCTGCAGGCCGGCCAGACTGCACACTGTTCGGTGCAGGAGCACCGGTCACTAACGAGCTCCCGCTGGGTTCGGATGTCGCGGCGAAATGCTCGATTCGCACTCCGAACCGAGAGTAGTTGGTATTTTGAGCCCGAACATCCAGGCCGACCGCATGCAAGGGGTTGGCAGCCTTGGAAGAAGCAGGTCCGGCGACAAGTCCGGCCGGGCTTTCCCATTCCCAAGAAGCCTCGTCGGCGATACCGGATCTGCCTTCGTCAAACGCTGCAAGGCGGCGCCGTCGCACCGCGGCAAGGATACGCCGGAGCACAAGATAGACGCCCACCGATGCAAGCGTCACCACTGCGATCAGAATGGCCAAATTTACGTCGTTTGCATACATTTCGGCAAGATAATTTGGCATTGCCGTGCCCGTGCGTTCTGGGGTGTATCGTCAAGTTCGTAAAGCGATGTCTGGTCATCCGCCTTGGTATTGGCCAGGCTTACCGCCCTCGAAACGTCGCTTTCTTCGGGATCCTTCTGGTACTTGCGAATTGTTGCGGATGGCGGGGCGCCGGTCGCGCGCTGATAGATCGCCGCAGTTGATATTCCTTGGCGGGCAATGGTCGACCAAGGACACATGCGGGGCCCTGAGACGCCGATTTGCGCCTCTGCATATCAACCTCGCGAGAGTTCGCCGGTGCGGACAATTCGCCACTTCCCGGCTCTTGACTGTCCATCATGAACTTTAAGCTAGGTCACAGCGCACCACGGTCAACCATCACCTCGCAATGATCCTGCCGGCAGCCTTCGGCCAGACAAAAGGGCCATTGTAGTGCCCGCTCTTCGGAGCGAAGCTGGATCGTTCCTTGTTCGGCGATGCATTCCCGCCGAGATTAGAATTCGTTGCACTGTTTCGCGAAAAGTACGACGTCAGTTGCTAAGCTGGTGAAAAGCGTGGTGATCCCGACAGGAATCGAACCTGTGACCTACAGATTAGGAATCTGCCGCTCTATCCTACTGAGCTACGGGACCACGCGGCCAGACACATAGCCGCTTCGGATCGTTTCGCCAAGAGGCCGGCCGAAGGCAATTCGGCCGACTTTGCGCTGCCGCCGTCAGGCGGCCAGCGCGGTTTCCGCCAGTTTCACCCAGTAGCTCATGCCGTGCGGGATGACCTCGTCGTTGAAATCGTAGGCAGGGTTGTGGAGACCGGCGGTGTCGCCATTGCCGATGAAGATGAAGGCGCCGGGGCGGGCTTCGAGCATGTAGGAGAAATCCTCGCCGCCCATCACCGGCTGGATGCCGCGGTGGACATGGGCGTCGCCGGCGACACTCATCGCGACATCACCGGCAAACACCGTCTCTTCCGCGTGGTTGAAGGTCACGGGGTAATTTGCCTGATAGTCGACCTCGATCTTTGCCCCGAATGCGGTCGCCAGCCCGTCGCATATGCTGCGGATGCGCTCTTCGGACTTCTTGGCGATCTCCTTGCGCAAGGTGCGCACGGTGCCGGCGATTTCAGCGGTTTCGGGGATGATGTTGTAGGCGTCACCGGCGTGGAACTTGGTCACCGACACCACCACGGCCTCGACCGGATCGGTGCTGCGCGAGGCGATCGTCTGCAAGGCGCCGACCAACTGGCTGGTGATGACGATCGGGTCGATCGTGCCGTGCGGCATCGCCGCGTGGCCGCCCTTGCCGCGCACGGTGATGGTGAACTCGGCGGTCGCCGCCATGATCGGGCCCGGGCGGATGGCGAACTGCCCGACGGGCAGGCCCGGCATGTTGTGCATGCCGAACACCCTGGAGATGTCGAAACGCTCCATCATGCCGTCCTTGACCATCTCGTTGCCGCCGCCGCCGCCCTCTTCGGCCGGCTGGAAGATCACCGCCACGGAACCGGTGAAGTTGCGCGTCTCGGCGAGGTATTTGGCCGCGCCCAGCAGCATCGCCGTGTGGCCGTCATGGCCGCAGGCGTGCATCTTGCCGGGGATGGTCGAGGCGTAGGACTTGCCTGTGATCTCGTTGAGCGGCAGCGCGTCCATATCGGCGCGCAGGCCGATGGTGGGGCCTTCGCCCTGCCGGCCGCGGATGATGCCGACGACGCCGGTCTTGCCGAGGCCGGTGACCACATCGTCGCAGCCGAAAGCCTTCAGCTTCTCGGTGACGAAGGCGGCGGTCTTGAAGACGTCGAAGTTCAGTTCTGGCGTCTGGTGCAGATGCTGGCGCCAGCCGGCAACTTCGTCCTGCATTTCGGCGGCACGGTTCAGGATTGGCATGATGGTTCCATCTCGCTGTTGGGACAGGCGGGTGTCGTCCGCTGCCTTGCAATTGTGATCGCCAGGCACTTTGCCATCTTGGCGTCACATAGGGTAAATAGCACCGCAACGATGCGGTCCGGTTTTTGAGGGTCGGACCAATCATGCTGGCGATCGCGTAACGAAATCTTACGGAGCCAGGGGCGACTACGGCAAGAGGCGATTTCGGATTTGATCATGCGGTACAGGCATTTCCTCAAACTATTCTCGGTTGGCACAATCGCGCTGTCGGTCGTGGCCGGGCCGGCGCTGGCCAATCCGGTGGTCGTGTTCGATCTCGGCAGCGGCAAGATCCTGCAGCATCAGGACGCGTTCAAGCGCTGGTATCCGGCATCGCTGAGCAAGCTGATGACCGCTTATGTCACCTTTCGGGCGATCGCCGCCGGCGAGGTTCAGCTTGATTCGCCGATCAAGGTGACCAAACACTCCGCCGCCGAGCCGCCAAGCAAGATGGGCTTCAAGCCGGGCTCGGTGATGCGGCTCGACAACGCGCTGAAGATGATGCTGGTCAAATCGGCCAACGACATCGCCATGGCGGTGGGCGAAAATGTCGGCGGTTCGCAGGCGGCCTTTGCCGACCGGATGAACGCCGAAGCGACCCGGCTCGGCATGAACGGCACGCATTTCGTCAATCCGAACGGGCTCTATTCGCCGGATCAGTACACGACGGCGCGCGACCTCGCCGTGCTGGTGATGGCGATCCGCCGCGAATTTCCGCAATATGCGCCGTGGTTCTCGATCGAGGGCCTTGCCGTCGGCAAGAAGGCTATTCCCAACTACAATCTCTTGATTGGCCGTTATCCCGGCGCCGATGGCATGAAGACCGGCTTTGTCTGCCCTTCCGGCTTCAACATGATCGGTTCGGCGACCCGCAACGGGCGCACGCTGGTCGCGGTGGTGCTTGGCGAGAAGTCGGCGGTCACACGTGCGGAGACGGCGGCAAAACTGCTCGATCAGGGTTTTGACGCGCCTGCCGCCGGCTCGGCCACCGTCACCACGCTGGCGCCTTATGGCGACACTGTCTCGCCCAACAACATGCAGGACGAGGTCTGCAAGAAGAAGACGCCGCAGGAGCAGTCGGAGGCGCCGCCGGTCGTCGCCAAGGACGTGCCGAAATCGCCCTATCAGGAAAAGCTCGACCATGTGCCGACGCTGGTTGCCGTCGGCCTTGGCGGCGCCACCGGTCCGGCGCCGAAGGCCATCCTCGACCGGGGCGGTCAGGAATATGCCGATGTGCCGATCCCGAGCTGGCGGCCCGACAGGCCGGCACCGGCCGGCGCAGGCCCGAAGATTGCCGGCTCCGCCGCACAGGGCGACCAGCCGGCCAAGGTTGCGAACTAGCCAATGGGCAGCGGCTTCCCGATCCCCGTCTCGGTGCTGACCGGCTTCCTCGGCGCCGGCAAGACGACGCTGCTCAACCGGCTGCTCAAGGATCCGGCGCTGGCCGACACGGCGGTGATCATCAACGAGTTCGGCGAGGTGGCGATCGACCATTTGCTGGTCGAGCAGTCTTCCGACGGCATCATCCAGCTTTCGGACGGCTGCCTGTGCTGCACGGTGCGCGGCGAACTGGTCGATACGCTGGCCGACCTGGTCGACCGGCTGCAGACCGGCCGCATCGCCCGGCTTGCCCGCGTCATCGTCGAGACCACCGGCCTTGCCGACCCGGCGCCGGTGCTGCAGTCGATCATGGCGCATCCGGCGCTGATCCAGGCCTTCCGGCTCGACGGCGTTATCACTTTGGTCGATGCCGTCAACGGCAACGCCACGCTCGACGCCCATGTCGAGGCGGTCAAGCAGGCTGCCGTCGCCGATCGCATCGTGCTCAGCAAAGCCGATCTGGTCGCCGATCCCAATGAGTTGGAAATGCTTCGGGCGCGCCTGCGGCAGATCAATCCGGGCGCCGAACTGCTCGATGCCGGTGACACGGGGACAGGCGTGGCGGCGCTGTTTGATTGCGGCCTCTACAACCCGGCAACCAAATCCGCCGATGTGCGGCGCTGGCTGGGCGAGGAAGCCGCTCATGATCATCACCATCATGATCACCATGATGGGCATGATCACGAACATGGCCATGACCACGGTCATCGCCACGATTCGCGGGTGCGTTCCTATTCGCTGGTGCATGACGGCCCGGTGCCGTTTTCGGCGATCGAGATGTTCCTCGACCTGCTGCGCTCGACACATGGCGAGCGCCTGCTGCGCATGAAGGGCGTCATCGAGCTCAGGGAAGACCCGTCGCGGCCTTTGGTGATCCATGGCGTGCAGAAGATCCTGCATCCGCCGGTGCAATTGCCGTCCTGGCCGGATGGCCAGCGCGGCACGCGGCTGGTGCTGATCACGCTCGATATGCCCGAAGATTATATCCGCAGGCTGTTCGCCGCCTTCACCAACCGGCCGTCGATCGACACGCCCGATCGCGCCGCGCTGGAAAACAACCCGCTGGCGATTGCCGGGCGGTAGCTCCCACGATTACGGCGCGCCGCGCTCGACCAGGAAGCGATGGCCGCCGGAGACCGCCGCCGTTTCAATCAACTGGTGGCCGCTCTCCGAACAGAATGCCGGAATGTCGATGACGGCCAGCGGGTCGGTGGTCTCCAGCCAGAGCCGGCTGCCCGGTTGCATCCCCGCCAGGCGCTTCTTGGCCTTGAGCACGGGCAAGGGGCAGTTCAGCCCCTTGAGGTCATAAATAGCGGCGCGATCATCCACGGGCGAAATCAACCGCCGAACATGCCGAGCAGCTTGTTCTTCAGCTTCGTCACGCGGCTCTCGTCGGCACTCGCCGCTTGCGTCTCAGCCATCGGTGCCGCTTCCGAAGGGGCCGCGATGGTCGCGGTGGCGACAGGGGCTTCCTTGGCAGCCTTTTCGGCCTCCTTTTCGGCCAGAGCCTGGGCCTTGGCGGCTTCCTTGGCTTGCTTGGCCGCCTCTATGGCAGCGAGCCTCTGCTCCTCGGCCTTCTGCTTGGCCGCCTTTTCGGCATCGAGGGCCGCCATCTTGCGGCCAGCGGGCGAATCGATGCGGCCCATGCGTGCCGTCTCGGTGACCGAGCCGTCATTGTTGAGCGACGGCGGATCGATCGGCACGCGTTCGCCGCGTGCGCGGCGCTTGGACCAGTCGGAGACGATGCTGGCTTCCTTGATGCCGGCGATGGTCGGCTTGGGCGCCGGCACGCTGGCCTTGACCGCGCCGCTGAACGCAGCGTCGTAGGTGCTCATGTAGGAATTGTAGGCGCTCTTCAGCGAATCAGGTTGCGTGGTCGCCGGGCAGGCGCCGGTCGGATCGAATGTCTGACCGTCGGCGGCAACCTGGTTGAAGACATAACGCTTCTCGCAGACATCGACCTTCGGCGGCACCTTGGTGATCTCGAAATTGTCGTAGCCGACCTTCAGCATCTTCCAGAAGTCGTAATTGGGGTCGTTGCGGTAGCGCGCCATGTTGGCGGCGGTCATGCGGAACGGAAACGCCTGGATCTGGAACTCGGTCTGGCCGCCCTGGAATGCGTCGCGGCCGAAGGCATAGATCTGCTCGATCTGCGCATCGGTCATCGAATAGCAGCCCGACGACGAGCAGGCGCCGTGCACCATCAAATTGGAGCCGGTACGGCCATTGGCGCGGTCATAGGCGTTGGGATAGCCGATGTTGAAGGACAAATGGTAGTTCGAGCGCGGATTCATCTGCGCCGGGCGCACCGTGTAGAAGCCTTCCGGCGCCTGGCGGTCGCCTTCGGTGTATTTCGGCCCGAGCTTGCCCGACCATTTGCAGATGTCGTAGCTGGCGACCATGTCGTAGCGGCCGTTGGTCTTGGCCTTCCAGATCTCGAGCTTGCCTTCTTCCTTGAAGATGCGGGCCATCACCGACGAGGTGCGGACCATGCCCTTGGCTCTCATGTCGGCGAGGATCTTGTCGGGCAGCGGCTTGTTGGCCTCCGGGGCAAAATCCTTCATCGACGAATTGTTGCAGCCGGCAACGCCGAGGGCGGCTATCAGGATTCCGGTGCGGGCAAGCTTGACAAACATGGCTACGGATATCGTCTTTTCTCTGGCGCCAGGACGCTTCCTGCCCCGGCTGCTACACTGCGCATCGACGGACCCTAAGCCCGTTAACCCTAATAAATTCCTTACCGCAAGTGCCGACGCATCCCCCTGCGGCAGTCTCATTGAGCCGAATGCAGCGGCATTTTTGTGGCAAAAATGCTCCGCCCCGCCACATTGTTGCGGCCAAGGCTGCCTGTGGTCAGAGACTGCGGCCCATGGCCAGGTATTTTTCGCGGCGCTGCTCGCGGAAATCGGTGTTGGCGCCGGCAAAATCCTTCATCGTCCTGGCGATGAGGTCTCCGGTCGCGGCGATCACCGTTTCGGCGCCGCGATGCGCACCGCCGAGCGGCTCTGGGATGATGGCGTCGATGATCTTTAATTCAAAAAGATCCTGCGCGGTGATCTTCATGTTGGTCGCCGCGTCCTTCGATCGCGTTGTGTCGCGCCACAGGATCGAGGCGGCCCCTTCCGGCGAAATCACCGAATAGATGGCGTGTTCGAGCATGTAGACGCGGTTGGCGGTGGCGATGGCAATGGCGCCGCCCGAACCGCCTTCGCCGATGACCACCGAGATCGACGGCACTTTCAGGCCGAGACAGGTCGAGGTTGAACGGGCGATAGCCTCCGCCTGGCCGCGCTCCTCGGCGTTGACACCGGGATAGGCGCCGGCCGTGTCGACCAGCGTCAGCAGCGGGATCTTGAAGCGGTCGGCCAGTTCCATCAGCCGTACCGCCTTGCGGTAGCCCTCCGGGCGAACCGATCCGAAATTGTGTTTCAGGCGGCTGGCTGTGTCGGAACCTTTTTCCTGGCCGATGATGGCAATGGGTTCGCCGCGGAAACGGGCGAAACCGCCGACGATCGCCTGGTCCTCACCGAAATTGCGGTCGCCGGCCAGCGGCGTGAAATCGGTGAGCAGGCCCTTGATATAGTCGACGCAATGCGGCCTGTCGGGATGGCGAGCCACCTGCACCTTCTGCCACGGCGTCAGCGCCTTGTAGGCGTCGCGCAGCGCGTCGCGGGAGCGCTTCTCGAGACGGCTGATCTCGTCGCCGACATCGACCGCCTCGCCATTCTCGGCAAGCTTCTTCAGCTCGAGGATCTTGCCCTCGAGGTCCTGCACCGGCTTTTCGAAATCGAGGTAATTATACATGCGTGAGCGGACCGATACGTCGGAAGGCAGTGGCTGACGGAACCCTTGAATCCAAGGCTCCGGGCGGTGAAATGTCGTCCTCACATAGCGATATGAGGCCTAGTCGGCAAGCGGATGATGATCGTTGACCAGCCGCACCAGCCGCTCTTCCAGCACATGGGTGTAAATCTGTGTCGTCGATATGTCGGCATGGCCAAGCAATTGCTGCACGGCCCGGAGATCGGCGCCGTTCTGCAGGAGATGGCTGGCGAAAGCATGGCGCAGCACGTGCGGCGAGATCTTCGCCGAGGCGATGCCGGCCCTTGCCGCCAGCCCCTTCAGGTCACGCGCAAAGACCTGGCGCGAGAGATAGCCGCTGTCGGAGGCGGCCGGAAACAGGAACGGACTGTCGGCAAAGGCTGGCACCCTGGCGCGGGCGGCGAGCCAGGTCTTCATCGCCGCGCGTGCCTTGGCCGAGAGCGGCACCATGCGCTCCTTGTCGCCCTTGCCGCGCACCATGAAGAAACGGTCGTCGCGCTGCGCCACCGTCACCGGCAGGCCGACCAGCTCGGAAACGCGCAGGCCGGTGGCGTAAAGCACCTCGACCAGCGCATGCAGGCGCAGTGACGCCAGACTGTCCCCATCGCCCGACGAGGCATCGCCGGCCTCAAGCGCCGCTCGGTCGATCAGCCGGCCGGTGTCGGCCTCGCTCATCGTCTTGGGCAGCGGGCGGCCCTTTCTCGGGCTGTCCAGCGTGCCGGTCGGGTCATCGCCCCGCAGGCCTTCGGCGTAGAGGAATTTGAAGAACTGGCGGATCGCCGACAGTTTGCGCGCCTGCGACGTGGCTGCAAAGCCGCGGGCGGCAATGTCGTCGAGATAGGCGCGGATATCGGCGGCGGCGGCACCAGCCAGCCCGCCATCGATCGCGCCAGAAGCGTCCTCGAGGTCGCGGCGGTAGGAGGAAAGCGTATTTTCGGCCGCGCCCCGCTCGGCGCTCATCATTTCCAGAAAGGCTTCGATGCGGGCGGCGCTGTTCATTCAACTTTTCTTCGGGTTCAGCTTTTCTTGGGGTTCAGCTTTTCCGGAGGGATGCGCACGCTCATTTCGCCCTTTCTGGGCTCCACGAACATCACGAGGGCGAACATCGCACCATAGGCAATACCTGCCAGAATCGCTGTTACCACGACAAAGCGAAACAGTGTCGGCATCAATTTTCGCCCGTCTTCTTGTTCTGCGTTTCCAAACCCTGTCCCCTTATGGGACGCCAATCCGGCCAATTCAAGGAAGAAGCGGAGGCCTGTTAGCAACTTCTGATGCAGACCCTGCTGGTCCATATCGGGTTCAAGGCGCTTGCCACGCTTGACGCAAACGGGCTTTTCATGTCGATACGCCGGCAAAGAGGGCCTTCGAAACATCCGATGAACGCGCTGCCAGCAAATCCTCCAGACGAGACCCACGCCGCGTTGCTTGGCCGGCTGGGCAGCCGTTCCGTCGTCTTCGTCGGATTGATGGGTGCCGGCAAGACGGCGATCGGCCGCAAGGTGGCGACGATGCTGGCTCTGCCCTTCATCGACAGCGACCAGGAGATCGAAAGCGTCTCGCGCATGACCGTTCCGGAGCTGTTCGAGCGCTATGGCGAGACCGAATTCCGGGCGCTGGAGCAGCGCGTCATCCTGCGCGTGCTGGAAAACGGCCCGCAGGTGCTGTCGACCGGCGGCGGCGCCTTCATGAATGCGCAGACGCGCGAGGCGATTGCAGCGCAGGGCGTGTCGGTATGGCTGAAGGCCGAGCTCGATCTTCTGATGGACCGCGTCTCCAAGAAACAGAACCGGCCATTGTTGAAAAGTGCCGATCCGCGCGCCGTGCTGGAGCGGCTGATGGGCGAGCGCTATCCGGTCTACGCGACATCTGATGTCACCGTGCCGACCCGCGACGACCGCAAGGAAGTCATCGCGACCGAGGTGGTGGACGCGCTGTGCCGGCATTTCGGCATCGATGAGACGACGGCGACGGGCGAGGTGGAACAGTGAGCATCGAGGCACCCGTTGTCGTCGAAGTCGGCCTTGGCGACCGGACCTACGATATCCTGATAGGTTCGGGGTTGTTGGCCCGCGCGGGTGCCGAGATATCGGGCCGCCTGCCGGGTACACGCGCCGCGGTCGTCACCGACGCCAATGTCGCGGCAGCGCATCTCGCTGCCCTTCAGGCCAGCCTCGAAACGGGCGGCATCCAGACCGCCGTGATCACGTTGCCGCCCGGCGAGAAGACCAAGAGTTTTGCTCATCTCGAAGAGGTGGTCGACGGTGTGCTGGCTGCGAAACTGGAACGCGGCGACATCGTCATCGCCTTCGGCGGCGGCGTTATTGGCGACCTTGCGGGCTTTGCCGCGGGCATCGTGCGGCGCGGCATGAATTTCGTGCAGATCCCGACCTCGCTGCTGGCGCAGGTCGATTCCTCGGTCGGCGGCAAGACCGGCATCAACAGCCCACGCGGCAAGAACCTCGTCGGCGTCTTCCATCAGCCGAAACTGGTGTTGGCCGACACAGGGGTGCTCGACACGCTGCCTATCCGCGAATTCCGCGCCGGCTATGCCGAACTCGCCAAATACGGGCTCATCGACCGGCCGGAGTTTTTCGCCTGGCTGGAAAAGAATTGGGTTCAGGTTTTCGCCGGCGGGCCGGAGAGGGCGCAGGCGATTGCCGAAGCCTGCCGCGCCAAGGCCGAAATGGTTGCGCGCGACGAGTTCGAGACCGGCGACCGCGCGCTGCTCAATCTCGGCCACACATTCGGCCACGCGCTGGAAGCCGCCACCCGGTATGACGGAGCCCGCCTCGTCCATGGCGAAGGGGTCGCCATCGGCATGGCGCTGGCCTACCGGTTCTCGTCGCGGCTCAATCTGGCAAGCCCTGACGATGCCGCGCGCGTCGAGGCGCATCTGCGCGCCGTCGGCCTGCCTTGGCGGATAGCCGACATCCCGGGCGATCTGCCTGACGCCGAGGCGCTGCTGGCCTTCATCACCCAGGACAAGAAGGTGTCGCGCGGCGCGCTGACCTTCATCCTGACGCGCGGCGTCGGCCAGGCCTTCATCGCCAAGGACGTGCCGGCCTCGGAAGTGCTGACGTTCCTCAGGGAGAACCACCCCAGGGAAAGCGACCGGAGATGAACGAGCCCGGCTGGATCGTCGTTGCCGTCCTTGCCATCCTCATCGTGCTGCTCGTTGCCGTGCGCACGCGCCTGCTTGCCATGTTCGGCTACGAGCTTTCACGCATCGAGCCGCAGCGTTCCAGCCAGGACGAATTGCGCGGCGCGGTCGACGATTTCCGCCGCGACGGCCAGGTGGTGCGCGAGGATCGCGACCGCGTCGGCGGCCTGTTCGATCTCGCCGAACTCGAAGTCTCCGACATCATGGTCCACCGCACCAACATGCGCTCGGTCAATGCCGACAATGCGCCGGAAGCGGTGGTGCGCGAGATCTTGCAAAGCCCGCACACCCGCATGCCGCTGTGGAAAGGCTCGCTCGACAACATCGTCGGCGTGCTGCATGCAAAGGATCTGCTGCGCGCCTTGAACGAAGTCGGCAACGACTTCTCCAGGATCGATGTGATGAAGATCGCCTCGAAGCCCTGGTTCGTGCCCGACACCACGACCTTGCAGGAACAGCTCAACGCCTTCCTTCGCCGCAAGGCGCATTTCGCCGTCGTCGTCGACGAGTATGGCGAGGTCGAAGGGCTGGTGACGCTGGAGGACATTATCGAGGAGATCGTCGGCGAGATCGCCGACGAGCATGATGTCGACATACAGGGCGTCAAGCAGGAGGCCGACGGCTCCGTGGTCGTCGACGGTACGGTGCCGATCCGTGACCTCAACCGGGCTCTCGACTGGAACCTGCCGGACGAGGAGGCCACCACCATTGCCGGCCTCGTTATCCACGAGACGCAATCGATCCCCGAGGAGAAACAGGCTTTTACGTTCCACGGCAAGCGCTTTATCGTCATGAAACGCGACAAGAACCGGATCGCAAGGCTGAGGATCAGGCCAGCCGGCGACACCTGATACGCGCAGGGAGGCCGGAGCACGTCATCCCGCGATCTGGCTGGTCGAGCGTTCGTGGATCGTCGCGCCGGTCTCGGCATCCATGGCCGCCAGGCTGACTTCATAACCCCAAAGCCTGCGGATGTGACGAAGCGTGGCGTCGCGGCTGGCATCCTCGAGAAGGATGCCGTCATTGACCTTGTGCTGCAGCCGCAAATGGCGGTCGCCGAGCAGATCGACATCCACCACCTGAATGTCCGGCCGGTTCGCGCCGACATCATAACTGTTGGCGAGCGTGGCGCGTATCTTGGCGTAGCCGCGCTCGTCGTGGATGGACGCGACCAGACAATGCGGCTGGTCGGCAGCGTCGCCGAGTACAAAAAATCGCCATTTCCGGATCAAGGCCGGGCTGAGGTACTGGCGGATGAAGGATTCGTCGCGATGCTCGGCCCAGGCGTCCAGCAGCACCTCGCGCCAGTTGCCCTGGCCAGCGATGTCGGGGAACCAATCGCGGTCCTCAGCCGTGGGTCTGGTCGAAATGCGCTGAATGTCCTGCATCATGTCGAGGCCGAGAGCATAGGGGTTGATGCCTGAAAAACGCGGATCGTCGAACGCCGGCTGAAAGACCACGTTGGAATGATTGCGCAGGATTTCGAGCATGGCGCCTTCGCTGATCTGGCCGCGGTCGAACAGCATGTTCATCAGCGTATAGTGCACGAACGTGGCGCAGCCCTCGTTCATCACCTGTGTTTGCCGTTGCGGGTAAAAATATTGCGCGATGACCCGAACGATCCTGATGATCTCACGCTGCCAGGGCTCCAGGACCGGGCTGTTCTTTTCGAGGAAATAAAGCAGATTTTCCTCAGGCAGGTTGAGCGATTTCTTCCGCTCCGGGTCCTGGCCCTTGTCGTTGGCCGCTTGCTGCGAAGGCGGCAGCGTACGCCACAAGTCGTTGTAGGAGCGCTCCTCGTATTCGAGACGCTCGCGAACTCCTTCGCGTTGCCGTTCCGACGACAGCCTCGGCGGCCGGTGATAGCGAAACACGCCCTGATCCATCAGCGCGTGAGCGGAATCGAGAACAGCCTCGACGGCGGCGAGGCCGTGCCGCTCCTCGCAACGGACTATGTAGCCCTTGGCGAAGTCCAGGTAGCCGAGGATCGCACCTGCATCCGTCCATTGCCTGAACAACTGATTGTTCTTGAAGAAATGATTGTGCCCGAGCGCTGCATGGGCCGTCACCAAGGCCTGCAGGGCCATGGTGTTTTCCTCCATCAGATAGACGATGCAGGGATTGGAATTGATGACCAGTTCATAGGCAAGCCCGCGCCCGCCCTTGCGATAGAGCAGATCCTGGTGGAGGAAATGTTTGCCGAAAGACCAGTGACGGTACATCAATGGCATGCCAATGGACGAATAGGCGTCGAGCATCTGTTGCGAGGAGATGATCTCCATCTGAACGGGATAGGTGTCCAGATGAAGCTCTTCGACCGCAAGTGCCTCGATCGCGTCATAGGCCCGCGACAATGTTTTGAAATCCCAGTCGGACCCTGAAAAAAGCAGGCTGGATTTGCTGGCTTGTCTGACCATCGGGAACCCTCATGCCCGCTTGAGGGAGACCGGCTGCCTGCCGAAAAGCTGGCGAAAGACCGGGTAGATATCGGCGGGCGTAGCGATGCGGCTCATCTGGAAGTTCGGCCATTTCTGGTCGATGGCGTTATAGGCACGCCACAGCGATGTCCCGTTTTCGGTCGAGCCGAAAATATGGGCTTCACGCTCGTCGATGATCTCGACATAGGCAAAATACTGGCACAGCCGCATGAGCTCGCCGTTGAGAAGCGAAATGCATCGCTCTGAATCGCCGGCGAAATTGTCGCCGTCCGAGGCCTGGGCGGCATAGATATTCCAGTCGTGGGCCGGGTAGCGGCTCGCGATAATACGGTGCATTTCCTCCAGCGCGGTGGAAACGACGGTGCCGCCGCTTTGGGTGTTGTAGAAAAATGTTTCTTCGTCGACCTCCTGAGCCAGGTGCGTATGGCGGATGAAGACAATCTCGATGCGGTCGTAGCGTCGTTTCAAGAACAGGTGCAGCAAGACGAAGAAGCGCTTGGCCAGATCCTTCTCGCGCTCGCCCATGGACCCGGACACGTCCATCAGACAGAACATGACGGCATTGGCGTTCGGCACCGGCCGGGAATCGAAGCGGTTGAAGCGGATGTCGACCGGATCGACATAGGCAATGCGTCGGCGGCGTCGTTCCAGCCGGTCAAGCTCTTCGCGCAATGCCGCGATACGCTGGCGCGCGTCGGCGCTGGATGGCGCCTCCTCGAGCGAGGCGATTTCCTCGAGGATCGCATCCAGTTCGACCTGCTTGGGGCGCCTCAGCGCAATGCGGCGGCCGTGGCTGTTGCGCATCGTGCGGCCGACATTGATGTTGGTCGGCGAACCGGTGGCGGCGAAGCCCGCCCTGCGCGGCTTGAAGGCAAGGATCTCCTTGAGGTTGAGCTTGACCATGTCGGGGAGTTCGAGATCCTCGAAGAAAAGATCGAGCACTTCCTCGCGCGACAGTACGAAACGAAAGTCGTCCTCGGATGCCTTGTTTCCCGGGGACGACGCTCCCCCGCCGCCTCCGCCGGGCTTGGGGATCAGGTCTCCAGCGGAGAAATGCCTGTTGCCCGGCAAGATGTGCTGGCGCCTGCCACTGTCGCGGGCGTTGCTGAAGCTCGGCTCGCTTGTGCCTCTTTCGGGCATGCGCACGGCGTGCTCGGAATCCGCGTCGGCGATCCTGCCGGTGCGGATCTGGTCGCGTATGCTCCGTTTCAATTCCTCGCGCGCGCGTCGCAGGAAGCGCTGGCGATTGCCGAGGCTCTTGTCTTTCGGGTTCAGGCGGCGGTCGATGAAGATCGGCATGGAACCATCCGGGTTCTCTAACCCGCCCTGTTCACCCGCATGTACCAGTCCACAAGGCGACGAACCTGCCGCTCGGTGTAGCCGCGCTCGACCATCCGCTGCACGAATTCATTGTGCCGCTTTTCCGTGACGCTGTCCTGCTTGGAGCCGAAACTAATCACCGGCAGGAGGTCCTCGACCTGGCCGAACATGCGTTTCTCGATGACTTCCCGCAGCTTTTCGTAACTTGTCCACGCCGGGTTGCGGCCATGGTTTCTTGCACGGGCGCGCAGCGTGAATTTCACCACCTCATTGCGGAAGTCCTTGGGATTGGCGATGCCGGCCGGTTTTTCGACCTGTGAAAGCTCGTTGTCCAAAACCTCGCGGTTGAGGATCTGGCCGGTGTCAGGATCCTTGTAATCCTGGTCTTCGATCCAGGCGTCGGCATAGGCGATGTAGCGGTCGAAAAGATTTTGGCCGTACTCGCTGTACGATTCCAGATAGGCCTTCTGGATCTCATGGCCGATGAACTCGGCATACCGCGCGGCCAGCTCGGACTTGATGAACTCCAGATAGGCGGCTTCCGTCTCCTTCGGAAACTGTTCGCGCTTGATCGCCTCCTCCAGGATGTACATGAGGTGCACGGGGTCGGCGGCCACCTCTTCGGTGTCGTAGTTGAAGGTCTGCGACAGGATCTTGAAGGCAAAGCGCGTGCTGACGCCGGCCATGCCCTCGTCGACGCCGGCGGCGTCCCGATATTCCTGAACCGACTTTGCCTTGGGGTCGACCTCCTTGAGGTTCTCGCCATCATAGGCGCGCATCTTGGTGTAGAGCGGCGAATTGTCGTGCTCGGCCAAACGGGTCGAGACGGTAAACCGGCTGAGGATGTCCAGCACCTCTGGAGCGCAAGGACTGGCGGCCAATTCGCTCTCCCGCAGCAGTTTCTCGTAGATCTGCCGCTCTTCGGTTATCCGAAGGCAATACGGCACCTTGACCACGAGGATGCGATCAAGAAAAGCCTCATTGTTCTTGTTGTTCTTGAACTGCAGCCATTCCGACTCGTTGGAATGGGCCACGATGATTCCCTGGTAGGGAAAGGCGCCGAAATTTTCGGTGCCGTTGTAGCTGCCTTCCTGGGTGGCGGTCAGCAGCGGATGCAGG
Organism: Mesorhizobium sp. WSM4822; assembly: GCF_055811155.1. NCBI lineage: Bacteria > Pseudomonadati > Pseudomonadota > Alphaproteobacteria > Hyphomicrobiales > Phyllobacteriaceae > Mesorhizobium > Mesorhizobium sp. WSM4822. Next base: position 108,818 of record NZ_JBVVQM010000014.1, read on the forward strand.
ACCTTGATAGGCGCCTTGAACATTTCGACGAATTCAAGCAGGCCCTGGGTAGTCCGGTTCAGTCCGCCGCTATAGGAATAGGCGTCCGGATCGGATTGGCTGAAGTTTTCCAATTGCCGGATGTCCACCTTGCCGACCAGGGCCGAAACGTCCTGATTGTTCTCGTCGCCGGGCTCGGTCTTGGCGATGCCGATCTGGCGCAGTCGCGACGGCATCAGCTTGACGACGCTGAACTTGGAAATGTCGCCGGAAAGTTCGTCGAGGCGCTTGGCTGCCCATGGCGAAATGAGCCCATTCAACCGGCGTCGGGCAATGCCGTATTTGTCCTCCAGCAGGTCGCCCATGCGATCAGGATGGAAAAGACCAAGCGGCGATTCGAAAACCGGGCTGACCTGATTACCGACCTTCAGCGTGTAGATCGGGCGCTGTTCCATCAATTTCTTCAGACGCTCGGCAAGGGAGGATTTGCCACCGCCCACGGGGCCGAGCAAATAGAGGATTTGCTTGCGCTCCTCGAGCCCCTGCGACGCATAGCGAAAATAGCCGGCGATGCGCTCGATCGTATCCTCCATGCCATAGAAATCGGCAAAGGAAGGGTACACTTTCAGGGTCCGGTTGGAGAAAATGCGGCCGAGCCGCTCATCCTTGCTGGTGTCGACCAGGTTCGGCTCGCCGATCGCCTCGACCATCCGTTCAGGCGCCGAGGCATACATCGACTTGTCCTCGCGGCAGGCAAGGAGATATTGCTGGATGCTGATCTCTTCCTGCGCCGCGTTGGTGTAAATTTCCGAAAACAGATCGAAGACGTCAGACTGGTTCTCTCGCATGATGCTTTTGCCCTCGGAGCCGCTGTGGCTTCCATTCGGCTCACCTCGCATTCAACTGTCGGGGGGTACCGTTTGTTCCCTTCATGTGAAGAGGTGGCTGCGATCGTAAGATTCGAGGCCACTCCGAGATCAAGGCGCTCGGTGCGGAGCGGCATTCATCGCGGGTAGCGGGTGTGTTGCGAATCCCTGACTGGACGGCTGGGGCCGCCGCGTGCAGTCTTGCCTCGTCAGGAGACAGTGATGATCGATCGACGAAGCCTGATCATGGCCTCGGTGGCGGCGATGCTGCCGTTGGAAGCATCGGCCGCGTCGGAAACACGCCGACCCACGCCAAAGACCTTCGACTACGGGCCGGCCAAGCTCGACATCTATGCGCCCGATGGTGCAATCGGCCTGCCGGTCGTGTTTTTCGTTCATGGCGGCACCTGGCAGTTTGGCAAACGCAGTCAAGTAAACGCCAAACCAGCCTTCCTGCTCGCCAACGGCTTCTGCTTCGTCTCCATCGACTACCGCATGCTGCCGCAGGCCGATGTCGCCACCCAGGCCGGTGACGTCGAAAAGGCCTTCGCCTACATCAGGGCCAACATCGCCCGGCATGGCGGCGACCCCAACCGCATTGTCGGCATGGGCCATTCGGCCGGCTGCCATCTGGTTGCGCTGACCGGCATGCGCGGCGGATTGCCGGGCATAGCCGCGCTCATCCTCGACGACACCAGGGCCTATGATCTTGCGGCACTTGCCAAGAATGGCGGTATGGTCCGCGCCTATGCCCGCGTCTTTTCCGATCCCGCGCAATGGGCGGCACTGTCGCCGGCCAGCTATGTCGATGGCCGCAAGCACCCGCCGACGTTCATTGCCTATTCGCGCGCCCCTGGCCGCGGCGAGGACTCCAAGGCCTTTGCCGAGCGCCTGCGCGCGACGGGCACCCAGGTCACACTGTTCGACGGCAGCGCCTACACGCATATGTCGATCAATCGCGATTTCGGCGAGGACGGCGATGCGCTGACCGCGGCCGCGCTGGCATTCCTGAAATCGACGGTTGGCTGATCCTTACGGCACTGGATCAGACCAAAAGTGGCGGCGGGATATTGCTGTGCGGGCGCGCCCGGGTGCAAGTGCTCTTCGATCGTGAGCGGGAGGGAATTGCATGAACGGCGCCGATGTCCTGTGTGACGTGCTTCTGGCCAATGATGTGACGGTCTGCTTTGCCAATCCCGGCACCTCCGAAATGCATTTCGTTGCAGCACTTGACCGCAAGCCGAAAATGCGTTGCGTGCTCGGGCTGTTCGAGGGCGTGGTGACGGGTGCCGCCGATGGCTATGCGCGGATGACCGATCGGCCGGCCGCGACGCTGCTGCATACCGGTCCCGGCCTGGCCAACGGGCTCGCCAACATGCACAATGCCCGGCGTGCCTTCAGCCCGATGATCAACATCGTCGGCGACCATGCGTCTTACCATCTGCCGCTCGATGCCCCGCTCACCAGCGATATCGAGAGCCTTGCGGCGCCGATGTCCAACTGGGTCGGCCGCGTCAAGGGCCCGGCCGATATCGTGCCGGCAGCTGAAGCAGCCTTTCGCGCCTCGCTGACACCGCCCGGCGTCGCGACGATGATCCTGCCGGCGGATGCCGCCTGGGGCGAAGTCGACGCGGTTTCGGTCGGCAAGGTGAAGCTGGTGCCAGCGCCGGCGGTCGATATGGAAGCCGTGCGCAAGGTCGCCGCGGCGATCCGTGCCGCTCCGGGCCGGGCAGGCATGATCGTTCGCGGAAAGGCCGCACGCGCCGATGCGCTCGCCATCGCCGGGCAGATTTCGACGGGCAGCGATGTCCGCCTGTTCGGCGAGGTTCTGATCGCACGGATGCAACGCGGGCGTGGGCGTGTCGCGCCGACCCGCATCCCCTATCCGATCGATGCGGCGATGGCTGTGCTGAGGGATGTCGATGTTCTGATCCTGGTCGGTGCGAAGGAGCCGGTTGCCTTCTTCGCCTATCCGGGGAAACCGGGACGGCTCGTGCGAGAAGGCTGCGAGGTGCTGACACTGGCCGCCCATGGCGACGATCTGCATGCGGCGCTGGAGGCGCTTCGCGACGAACTTGGCATCAAGCCGTCACAACAACAGGTGCTCGCGGCCGCTTTTCCCGACGAGGCAACGCCGAACGGCAAGCTGACGGAAGATGCCATCGCGCTGTCGGTGGCGCGCAAACTGCCGGCCGATGCGATCGTTTGCGATGAAGCGGTCACCTCGGCCAGGCGTTTCTTCGCGCTGTCGGCCTTTGCAGCACCGCACGACTACATGATGGGCACGGGCGGATCGATCGGCGGCGGCATCCCGATGGCGACCGGGGCGGCAATCGCCTGTCCGGACCGCAAGGTGATCAACCTCGAAGCCGACGGCAGCGGCATGTACACGGTACAGGGATTGTGGACGCAGGCGCGGGAAAAGCTCGACGTGGTGACGATCGTGTTTTCCAATCGAACCTATGCAATCCTGCATGGCGAGATGAAGAATGTCGGCGTGGGCGCGATCGGCGAGAACGCCAGGCGCATGCTCGACCTCGACCATCCTTCGCTCGACTGGGTGTCGCTGGCCAAAGGCATGGGCGTAGAGGCGGCTCGCGCCGATACGTGCGAGCGCTTCGAGGCGCTGCTGGACAGCGCGCTGTCACGGCGCGGGCCGTTCCTCATCGAAGCGGTGCTCTGAGCGCGGCGAAACACGATCGGCGGAACCGATCTACCAGCGCGTCTTTTCGCCGGGAGCCGCCGGTTCGATCGCCAGCGCGTGCACGCCGGCCTGCAATTCGTCGGCAAGCAGTTCATTGACGGCGCGGTGACGGTCGATGCGGCTCATGCCGGCAAAGGCGGAAGCGACGACGCGGACGCGAAAATGCGTCTCACCGGTGCCGTCATAAGTGCCGTGATGGTCGGAGCCGTGATGGTGGTGGCCGGCATGGAGATGGCTCTCGTTGATGATAACCAGCCTGTCCGGCGAAAATGCCTTATTGAGCTTGTCTTCCATGGTCGCCTGTATGGACATCGCCATCTCCCTTCACCACATATCGCTGGCGTCTCGGCCTGGAACCGAAAATCGGTTTCGCAAGGGGCCGCCGCCGCGCAACAAAATCCGCCATTCGCCTGCTTTATGCCGCGATTCAGCGGTTAGGGCGATGATCGCGAAAATGTCAATTCTTGTTTCGCATCTGCGAACGCCCCATAAATGGGTAAGATGAAGCCGTACCCCAAATATTTCGAGAAGATTCGCGTCCGCCCCGACAAGGACGCGGAGCTGAAGTCGCACTCGCCGATCTGCCAGTGGGACGGCTGCAAGGAAGCGGGCACCCATCGTGCGCCGGTCGGGCGCATGAAGGAAGGCGAGTATTTCCACTTCTGCTTCGATCATGTGCGCGAGTACAACAAGGGCTTCAACTACTTTTCCGGCGTGCCGGACACCGAGGTCGCGCGCTTCCAGAAGGAAGCCATGACCGGGCACCGGCCGACCTGGAAGATGGGCGCCAACGGAGCCTCGACGCGATCGTCGCCCGATATGGCCCAGATGCGTTCCGGCCGGGCCGGCTACTATAACCGCATGCGCGACCCGTTCGACCTGTTCAAGGGACCGAAGGATCCGCGCGAGGCGCGCGAGCGCAAGGCCAAGCCGCTTGAGGCCAAGGCGCTGGAAACGCTTGGTCTTGATACAAAGGCGACTGGCAAGGAGATCAAGGCGCGCTATAAGGAACTGGTGAAACTGCACCATCCGGATGCGAATGGTGGCGACAGAGGTTCGGAAGACCGGTTCCGCGATGTGCTGCAGGCCTATCGCGTGCTCAAACAGGCGGGCCTGTGCTGAGCGGCCATACGGTTCGTGTCGTTTTCCAACTTTCATAAGGTTGGAAAAGGCTCTAAGACCGCCCCCGGACAAAATCGATTGCCGGCGAAATCAGACGTTTCGCCCGTGGAGACGTTGAGAGATATGAACAAGGTCGATCGTGACATCGCCAACCTGCCCGACACGACGGTGTCGGTGAAGGAGAAATTCGGCTTCGAGTCCAAGATGGTGGTGCCGGCCTATTCGGTGACATCGGAGCATGTGCCGGACATCGATCCGGACTATCTGTTCGACAAGAACACGACGATGGCGATCCTTGCGGGCTTTGCCTACAACCGCCGCGTCATGGTGTCGGGTTATCACGGCACCGGCAAGTCGACCCATATCGAACAGGTCGCCGCCCGCCTCAACTGGCCTTGCGTGCGCGTCAACCTCGACAGCCATGTCAGCCGTATCGATCTCGTCGGCAAGGACGCGATCGTCGTCAAGGACGGTTTGCAGATCACCGAATTCCGCGACGGCATCCTGCCCTGGGCCTACCAGCACAATGTCGCGCTGTGCTTCGACGAGTACGATGCCGGCCGTCCGGATGTGATGTTCGTCATCCAGCGCGTGCTGGAATCGTCGGGCCGGCTGACGCTGCTCGACCAGAGCCGGGTCATCCGCCCGCATCCGGCCTTCCGGCTGTTCTCGACCGCAAACACGGTCGGCCTTGGCGACACCACCGGCCTCTATCACGGCACCCAGCAGATCAACCAGGCGCAGATGGACCGCTGGTCGATCGTCACCACGCTGAACTATTTGCCGCACGACAACGAAGTCGCCATCGTGCTGGCCAAGGCCAAGCACTATCGCGACGGCAAGGGCAAGGACATCGTCAACAAGATGGTGCGCGTCGCCGACATGACGCGCTCGGCCTTCATCAACGGCGATCTGTCGACCGTGATGAGCCCGCGCACCGTGATCACCTGGGCCGAGAATGCCGAGATATTCGGCAATATCGGCATGGCGTTCCGGCTGACCTTCCTCAACAAGTGCGACGAACTGGAGCGCTCGGTGGTGGCCGAGTTCTATCAACGCGCCTTCGGCGAGGATCTGCCCGAGAGCGCCGCCAACGTGGTGCTGGGGTAAGCACAGTCTCGATGGCGGGTCCGGGCGACAACACGCGCAACAAGTCGAAGACGGGCTCTGAAGCCGACAGCTTCAAGCGTGCCGTCACCGTCTGCATGCGCGCCATTGCCGGCGACAAGGAACTGGAAGTCGGTTTCGCCAAGGACCGGCCCGCACTTGCCGGCAGCCGTGCCCGTCTGCCCGAATTGCCGAAGAAGGCCTCGAAGACCGATATCGCGATCACCCGCGGCCTCGGCGATTCCATGGCGCTGAAGCGCGCCTGCCATGATGTGCGCATCCACACCAAGCTGGCGCCGGAAGGCAAGGCGGCCCGCGCCATCTATGACGCGGTCGAGCAGGCTCGCGTCGAGGCGATAGGCTCACGCGCCATGCAAGGCGTTGCCGACAATATCGGCTCGATGCTGGAGGACAAATACGCCAAGGCCAACCTCGTCGACATCAAGGACAAGGCCGACGCGCCGATCGAGGAAGCTCTTGCCCTGATGGTGCGCGAGAAGCTGACCGGCCGTCCGATCCCGAAAAGCGGCGAGCGGCTGGTCGAACTTTGGCGCCCCTGGGTCGAGGAGAAGGCCAAGGCCGACCTCGACGGATTGTCGGCCAAGCTCGGCGACCAGCAGGCGTTCGCCCGGGTCGTGCGCGAGATGCTCGCCTCCATGGAGATGGCCGAGGAACTCGGCGACGACCAGGAGACGGAAGATTCCGAGGACAATGACGACAACCAGCCGCAAGGCGAGGAGCAGAGCGAGGAGGGCGGCGAAGAGGATTCCGGCTCCGAGCAGTCGCAGTCCGAGGATGCCGAAGCTTCCGCCGATGACGAACAGTCGGCCGAGACGGAAGCCTCCGATGCCACCGCCGACGATCTGTCCGACGATGACGACGCCGATGCCGAAACACCCGGCGAGGCGCGCCGCAACGACAATCCCTTCACCAATCTGCCGAAGGAAATCGACTACAAGGTCTTCACCACCGCTTTCGACGAGACGGTCGGCGCCGAGGAGCTGTGCGAAGAGGAAGAACTCGACCGGCTGCGCGCCTTCCTCGACAAGCAACTGGCCAATCTGTCCGGCGTCGTTGGGCGGCTGGCCAACCGGCTACAGCGCCGGCTGATGGCGCAGCAGAACCGCTCCTGGGATTTCGACCTGGAAGAAGGTTACCTCGACCCGGCAAGGCTGGTGCGGGTCGTCATCGACCCGATGCAGCCGCTGTCGTTCAAGCAGGAGCGCGACACCAAATTTCGCGACACGGTGGTGACGCTGGTGCTCGACAATTCCGGCTCGATGCGCGGCCGGCCGATCACGGTCGCGGCAACCTGCGCCGACATCTTGGCGCGCACGCTGGAGCGTTGCGGCGTCTCGGTCGAGATTCTTGGTTTCACCACACGGGCCTGGAAGGGCGGGCAGGCGCGCGAGAAATGGCTGAAGGACGGCAAGCCGCCGAATCCTGGCCGGCTCAACGATCTGCGCCACATCATCTACAAGTCCGCCGACCATCCATGGCGGCGGGCACGGCGCAATCTCGGCCTGATGATGCGCGAAGGCCTGCTCAAGGAAAATATCGACGGCGAGGCGCTGCTGTGGGCGCACAACCGGCTGATCGCCCGGCCCGAGCAGCGCAAGATCCTGATGATGATCTCGGACGGCGCGCCGGTCGACGATTCGACGCTGTCGGTCAATCCGGGCAACTATCTCGAGCGCCATCTGCGCGCCGTCATCGAGCTGATCGAGACGCGTTCGCCGGTGGAACTGCTGGCCATCGGCATCGGCCACGACGTCACGCGCTACTACCGCCGCGCTGTCACCATCGTCGATGCCGAGGAACTGGCCGGCGCAATGACCGAGCAGCTGGCTTCGCTGTTCGCCGAGGAAAGCGCGAAGGATACGCGACGCGGCGGTGGTATGCGGCGCGCCGGATGATTTCCAGGCGCGGCGGGTTTCGGCAGACGCTTTTCGCCGCCATCGTCCTGCTTTCCGGCGTGGCTTCGGCGGCAGCCGGTTCGGCCGACTCTGGTTCTGTCGAACCGGTCGAAATCTCGGCCCGCCCGATCACCCAATTCCACATTGGCCGTGCCGACAAGCAGTTCGGCGCTTTCGAATTCGTCGGCGGGCTGGAGATGACCTCGCCGACACGCGATTTCGGCGCGCTGTCAGCCTTCCGCTTCCTGAAAGCCGGCGGTGATTTCATCGGCGTTGCCGACACCGGCTTCTGGTTCTTCGGCACGGTGGTCCGCGACGCGGAAAAGCGACCCTCCGGCATCCAGAATTTCCGCATGCAGCAGATGGTCGACCAGACCGGCCGGCCGATCGACAGGAAATGGGAGGTCGATGCGGAAGGTCTCGCGGTCAAGGACGGCATCGCCACTGTCGGCTTCGAGCGCAGCCACCGCGTCGCCCAGTTCAAGATCGACCCCAACGACATGAAGGCGCCGTTCAAGCCGCTGGATTTCGTCGTGCCGGCCCGGGAGCTGCGCCAGAATCGCGGCTTCGAGACCGTCACCCACGCCAATGCCAACGGCCAGCATGAGGGCGGCCTGGTCGTGGTCTCCGAGAAGAGCCTGGACAAGGCCGGCAACATCTATGCCGCCATCATCGAAGGGCCGCACAAGGGCGTCTTCACCGTCAAGCGCAATGGCGATTTCGACATCACCGACGGCGCCTTCCTGCCGGATGGCGATCTGTTGCTTCTGGAGCGCAGTTTCTCGATGGCCAGCGGCGTCAAGATGCGGCTGCGGCGCATCTACGGCGAAAGCGTCGAGAAGGGCGCGGTCGCCGACGGGCCGGTGCTGCTGGAGGCCGACATGGACTACCAGATCGACAATATGGAAGGGCTAGACGTCTGGACCCGCGACGACGGCGCGCTGATGGTGTCGCTGATCTCCGACGACAACCACTCGATCCTGCAGCGCAACCTCTATCTGGAATTCATCCTCCACCAGGATTGACCCGCCGGCTTTACGTCCTGGTGGCGATCCAGATGACATGGCGGGCGCCGCGCTTGCCGTTGGCGCGTGTGTTGACCTCCTCGACCGCGAAGCCTGCCTGCTTCAGCCGCCGCGTGAAGCCGCTGTCGGGGCCTTGCGACCACACCGCCAGCACGCCGCCGGGTTTCAGGGCGCTGCGTGCGGCTGCGAGGCCTTGCACGCTGTAAAGTGCGTCGTTGGATTTGTGGACGATGCCTTCCGGGCCGTTGTCGACATCGAGCAGGATGGCGTCCCAGGCCGCGGGCCGCGACCGGATCAACTGCCCGACATCGGTTTCCTGGATGGTGACGCGAGGATCGTCGAGACAGCCGTCAAAGATTTCGGCCATCGGGCCACGTGCCCAGGCGACGACGGCGGGCACCAGTTCGGCGACGACAATTCCGGCATCATTGGCCAATTCTGTGAGTGCGGCGCGCAAGGTAAAACCCATGCCAAGCCCACCGATCAGGATTGTGGGCCGGCTATGGCCGGCAATCCGCTCACAGGACAGTTTTGCCAGCGCTTCCTCGGAACCGCTGAGGCGGCTGTTCATGAGCTCGTTGGTGCCCAGCATGATCGAGAATTCGGTGCCGCGCCGCTTGAGGCGAAGTTCTTGTCCGCCGTCCGGGGTCTTTGCCGAATCGAGCTGAACCCACGGGATCATGATCTTTGTCCGACCATGATCTTTTCCGAAAATCGGGTCCCACTTTTCGGGATCATGGTTTAAGCCGCAACCGCCGGCTGGCTCCAGCGGGCCGCGAGCAGACGGTAGGGGATCAACGCCACCACGGCGATGATCAGCTTCACGCTGAGGTCGCCAAGTGCCCAGGAGATCCAACGCATGGCGTCGACATGGAACACGCCCATCAAAGGTGCGGTTTCCAGCGCGAAGCCGTCGTTGGGACCAGCGAAGGCAAAGGCGGCGGAGAAGGCGACGGTGAAGAACACGGCGGTGTCGAACACCGACCCGACCAGCGTGCCGACGATCGGCGCGCGCCACCAGCTCTGGCGGCGCAGCCGGTTGAAGACAGTCACATCGAGCAATTGCGCGGCAAAGAACGCCGCTCCGGACGCGGCCGCGATCCGCACCAGCCGGTCGGCGGCGGTCTCGAATTCGATCAGGCCGTGACGGAACAGGAAGGGCGGGACAAGGATCGAGCAGATCACCGCCGTCATGAAGCCGACAAAGACGATCCGGCGCGCCACAGTGGGGCCGTAACGGCGGTTGGCGAGGTCGGTGACCAGAAACGAGAAGGGATAGGTGAAGGCCCCCCAGGTCAGAAGGTCGGCCAGCGAGAGGCCGCCGATCTGGCCCTGCATCGGGAATTGCACGAGAATGTTCGATGCCACGACGACAAGCGTCATGGCGGCCACGAAGGGTAAGTATCGCGAGAAGAAAGTCATTTTTTTATCCTGGGTAATGGAACCAGCGGAACGTATTCCTAAATCGGATTACGCTAGCTTCGGAATTTGAGCATCGGATTGCCGAAACCTTGCGGCTTCGATCCGATGCCTAGGCCAACAAAAGGTTGGCCAGAGGCCAACAACAAGAGGTTGGCCAGGGCGGTCGTCCCCCGCCTTTGAACTGTTTTAAGCGGCAGCCTGTTCGGCGGTCTTCTTGGCGATCTGCTTCTTCAGCAAACGGGCGCGCTGCGACAATTCCTTGACGTCGGCCTTGGCCAGGAAGGCGTCGAGGCCGCCGCGATGTTCGACCGAACGCAGCGCGTTGGCCGAAATGCGAAGACGCACGTTCTGGTTCAGCGCTTCCGAAATCAGCGTCACATTGACGAGGTTCGGCAGGAAGCGACGCTTGGTCTTGTTGTTGGCGTGGCTCACATTGTTGCCGGACATGACTGCCTTGGCAGTGAGTTCGCAGGTGCGGGACATGGTTCTAACCTTCAGTTCTCGGGTCTGCCAAACACTCAAGCCCACGCCGGGTGGCGCGCGGTTCTGGTCAGGCGGCCTTATGGAAAAAGTTGGCGTTCCATAGTTGCATTTCGCCGAGGCGTCAAGCTCCGGCTTGCCCACGGACGCGCCCGTCATTTCATATTAAGGCCGGAATTCATCCTATAAGCGGTTCCATAGGGACATGCCAGACCGGAGTTGCCCGCCTCCGGCCGAAAATCAAGGACCCGATCCCGCCATGCTTCGTTCGCCACATGCCCTTGTTGCCATGCTTGCCATAGCTTTGCCGTCCGCCGCGTCTGCTGCCTCGCCGCAGTCGTTCAAGGGCGAGTACACGGTGTCGTTCCTCGGCCTTTCGATAGCGAAATCAACGTTTTCCAGCCGCTATGAGAACGGCGCCTACGCGATCCAAGGCAGTGTCACCGCGGCAGGGCTGGCCAAGCTGTTCGACGACACGCGTGGCACGATCTCATCCAAGGGCACGATCGCGGGCAAGAAAATGGTGCCGCAGGCATTCCGCGCCGACTACACCTCCGGCAAGAAAGCATCGGTGGTCGATATCCGCTTTGCCAATGGCAGGGTCACCTCGACGAAGGTCGTACCGGCACCGGGCAAACGCGACCCCAAGAACTGGGTGCCGCTCGGTGCCGGCGACCTGGCGTCGGTGCTCGATCCTATGGCCGCCACCGTCATTCATGCCGACAGTCTCGACCAGGTCTGCGGCCGCACGGTGAAGTTCTATGACGGCGAGATGCGTGCCGACCTGACGTTGACCTACGCGTCGAAAGGCACGATCTCGGTCCCAGGCTACAAGGGCGACACCGTCACCTGCCAGATGGGCTTCGAGCCGGTGGCGGGTTATCGCAAGGGCCGCAAGGCGCTCAACTATCTCAAGAACAAAAGCCGCATGATGGTGACGTTTGCACCGCTCGGCCAAACCGGCGTATATGCGCCGATCCGTGCCACGGTGGGCACGCAGATCGGCACCTTGACCATCAGCGCCGGGCGTTTCGAAGCCGTACAATAGCCAGGCGCGGAATTGGCGCGCCACTGGAGACAGAATGGGGCGCGCAACACTGATCGGCTTTTCGGCGGTCGCCATGTGGGCGTTGCTCGCACTGCTCACCGATGCGTCGGGCCAGGTGCCGCCGTTCCTCTTGTCGGCGATCACCTTCTCGATCGGCACCGGGGTCGGGCTCATCGCGCGGCTGTTCATGCCGGCACCCGACAAGAGCCAGAAGATACCGCCGCAGGTGTGGCTGATCGGCATTGCCGGCCTGTTCGGCTACCACTTCTTCTATTTCACCGCGCTGCGCAATGCGCCGGCGGTGGAGGCGAGCCTGATCGCCTATCTGTGGCCGCTGCTGATCGTGCTCGGCTCGGCGCTGATGCCGGGCGAAAAACTGGCCTGGAACCATGTCGTCGGCGCGCTGCTCGGCCTTGCCGGCACCGTGCTGATCGTCACCAAGGGTGGCGGGCTGGCCTTCGACGCCCGCTATTCCTTCGGCTATGCCATGGCTGCCGTCTGCGCCGTCCTGTGGTCGTCCTATTCGTTGTTGTCGCGGCGCTTCCCGTCAGTGCCGACCAGCATCGTCACCTGGTTCTGCGCAGCGACCGCGGTGCTGTCGCTCGCCTGCCACCTGGCGCTGGAACAGACCGTTCTGCCTGTCGGCGCCGGCCAGTGGCTGGCGGTGCTTGGCCTTGGCCTGATGCCGGTGGGCGCTGCCTTCTATGCCTGGGACATCGGCGTCAAACGCGGCAACATCCAGGTGCTGGGTGCCGCAAGCTACGCCGCACCGCTGTTGTCGACGCTGGTGCTGATCGCGGCCGGCGTCGCCGAGCCGTCGCTGCGCATCCTCGCCGCCTGCGTGCTCATCACCGGTGGCGCGGTGCTCGCCGCAAAATCCCTGTTCCTGCGCAAGCCTGCGGCGACCGAGAGCCGAGCCGGGTCATCCGAAGGCGGAGCCCAGGGCATCCAAAGGCGGAGCCGGGCATGACGATGCCGTTTGCGGGCGGCATCGACGCCAATGCCAATGCGACACTGATCTTTTCGCTGGCGGCGGCGGTGATCTATGCGTTCACGCTAGGCATGCCGCCGACGCTCGCCCGCTCGGCGGCAAAGACGCTTGCCGTGGCGATGCTTGCCGTGCTGGCCGGACTGCAGGGCGGCCCGCTGCTGCTGGTCGCCGCGCTCGCCCTCAGCGCCGCTGGCGACGCCTTCCTGTCGCGCGACGGCGAAAAGGCCTTTCTCGGCGGGCTGGCCAGTTTTCTCGTCGCCCACATCGTCTATGTCGCGCTGTTCCTGCGCAGCGGTGGCGGATTGGGAGTGCTTGGCGCCGAGCCGTGGCGCGGAGCGATCGGGCTCGCCATGGCGGTGTTCGTGGTCATCATGCTGGCGGCGCTGTGGCGTCGCGTCGGTCCCGGCCTGCGTATCCCGATCACCGTCTATATCGCCGCGATCCTGGCAATGGGCATCTCGGCGCTGACAACAAGCAATATGTGGGTGATCGGTGGCGCCGTGCTGTTCATGGTATCGGACGGGCTGCTCGCCACCGAGAAATTCCTTGTCGCCGCCATCTCGCCCCACCGCGCCTGGATGCGCTTCGCCGTCTGGGCGCTGTACTACGCCGCCCAGCTCGCGACGACACTTGGGTTCCTGCTAAATTTGGGTTCTTATTGAGTTAGGGTTGTTTCGGCTGCCAGCCGGGTTCGGCCAGCTCAAAGGCGGCAAACTCGAAGCCCGGCGCGACGGTGCAGCCGACCAGCGTCCATTCGCCCAGGCTGCGCGCCGACTGCCACCAGCCTGCCGGCACGACGATCTGAGGCCGCTCACCGGCTGCGAGATCGATGCCGAGCACCTGCTCCACAACGGTACTGCCTTCCTCCCACATCGCCAGTGCCAGTGGGGCGCCGGCATGGAAATGCCAGACCTCGGCGGCGTCCTTGACCCGGTGCCAGGCCGAAACCTGATGCTCCTCAAGCAGGAAATAGATGGCAGTCGAATGGCCGCGCGCGCCGCCGGTGCCATCGCGAAAGGTCTCGGCATACCAGCCGCCTTCCGGATGCGGCTTCAGGCCGAGCGTCGCGATAATTTCTGCGGAGCTGGTCATGGCGACGATACTACCGGGCCTAGAAATTGTCCTTGCGCTTGCGGATTTCGGCAAAGACCTCGGCGTCCGAAGCTTTCTCCAGCCCCAGATGCTTGCGGATCGCCGGATCGTGCCAGCGCAGGAAGGGATTGGTCGACAGCTCCTCGCCGATCGTCGTCGGCAGCGTCGGCTTGTTGTCGGCGCGCAGCTTTTCGATCCTGGCGGCGCGTTCCTTCAATGCCGAATTGGTCGGGTCGACGGTCAGCGCGAAACGGGCGTTGGAGAGCGTATACTCGTGGCCGCAATAGATGGCCGTTTCAGCCGGAAGTGCAGCCAGCTTCTTCAGCGATTCATACATCACCGGCGGCTTGCATTCGAACAGCCGTCCGCAACCCAGCGCAAACAGCGTGTCGGCGGTGAACGCCACACCCGAAGCCGGCAAATAGTAGGAAACGTGGCCGGCGGTGTGGCCGGGCGTGGCGATGACTTCGATCTTTTCATCGCCAAGATGGAGAACCGAGCCGTCTTCGACGGTCTCGTCGATGCCGGGGATCTTGGCCTTTTCTGCTTCCGGGCCGACGATGCGCAGCTTGAAGCGCTCCTTCAGCGCCAGATTGGCCTCGACGTGATCCATGTGATGATGCGTGGTCAGGATCATCGTCGGCGTCCAGCCAGTGCGCTTTATCGCGGCCAGGATAGGCGCTTCCTCGGGCGCGTCGATGATCGCGGTCTGGCCGCTTTTGGGATCATGCACCAGCACGCCGAAATTGTCGCTGCGGCACATGAACTGTTCGATTTCGACCGGCATCGCATCTCTCCGTTTATGGCCGCAGACATAGGGCGCCGGCGCGTGGATGTCATCCCGGATGTCGAATGACATCTCGGAATGTCGGATGTCGCGGCCTTTTGTTGAAACCCGCCGATATCACGGCTACATCCCTGCCATGCATTCCGACATCGTCGATCTTCGCTCCTTCTATTCGACAACACTCGGCCGTTTCGCCGAGCGTTCGATCACCATGGCGTTGTCGTCGATATGGGCAGCGGTACCCAACGAGCGGCTGGTTGGTCTGGGTTACACCTTGCCCTGGCTGGAGCGGTTCGGCACCGATGCCGAGCGGGTCTTTGCCTTCATGCCGGCAACGCAAGGCGCGGTGGTGTGGCCGGCGACAGGGCCGACGGCGACGGCACTGGTCTTCGACGAGGAACTGCCGCTGGTCGATTCCTGCATCGACCGCATGCTGCTCGTCCATTCGCTCGAACATGTCGAGAACCCGCGTGAGACGCTGAACGAGATCTGGCGCGTGCTGTCGCCGGCTGGCCGGGTGGTCATCGTCGTGCCCAACCGGCGCGGTGTCTGGGCGCGCTTCGAGCACACCCCATTCGGCAATGGCCGGCCCTTTTCGCGCGGCCAGCTCACCGAATTGCTGCGCGAGGCCAATTTTACGCCCGCCGCCTGGTCCGATGCGCTGTTCTTTCCGCCGTCGAAGCGCCGTTTCATGATGCGCTTCCACAATGTGCTGGAGCGCGCCGGCCGCCGGCTGTGGCCGATCTTTTCCGGCGTCATCGTCGTCGAGGCGCAGAAACGGCTCTATCAAGGCGTGCCCGTGGTCCAGCGCGCCTCGCGCCGCGTCTTCGTGCCGGTGCTGTCGCCGCATGGCGCCACGCGGCTTGGCCGTCACAAAACCGATGCCAAGCCCTCGGCTGCGCGAGTGACGGCTTCGTGATCACGGCAGGCGTGCCTGACGTCGTTTTCCTGCCTATCTGTCGCAAGCGGACCGGCAGCCCATACGAACGCCTGTCAAGTTTCTCCATCCGGTTTCAGCACTGACGCAAGGACCTCGGCCATGGCTGATCAACCGGACAATGCCGCCGTCGTTCAGCCGGTTGCGGTGGCGGTCGAAGCCAGCAGCCTGCGCGACCAGGTGGCGACGATCCGGCGGGCGCTGGCGCGATCGCCGGTTCGCAAATGGTTGCTGTGGACATCGGTCGGCATCATGGCCGTGATCATCGCAACGTCGATCGGCCAGGTTCTGCTCAATCGCTGGAACCAGCCTTTCTACGATGCGCTTGCGCGCCGCGACATGGCGGCCTTCCTGCACCAGCTCCTCGTCTTCGCGATGATCGCCGGCGGGCTGCTGGTGCTCAATATCGGCCAGACCTGGCTCAACCAGATGATCAGGCTCAAACTGCGCGAGGCGCTGACGCTGGATCTGATCGATCAGTGGATGCGGCCGGCGCGCGCCTTCCGGTTGGCCAATGCCGGCGCCATCGGCGTCAATCCCGACCAGCGCATGCAGCAGGACGCCGCGCATCTGTCCGACCTGTCAACCGATCTCGGCGTCGGGCTGCTGCAGTCGTGCATCCTGCTCGTGTCCTTCGTCGGGGTGCTGTGGGAGCTGTCCTCGGGCTTCGTGTTCCACATCGGCGGGACCTCGCTGGCCATACCGGGCTACATGGTCTGGGCCGCCATCCTTTACGCCGGCATCGCCTCCTGGCTGAGCTGGCTGGTCGGGCGCCCGCTCATCCGCCTGAACAGCGACCGCTATACACGCGAAGCCGAGCTGCGCTCCTCGATGGTGCGCGTCAACGAGAATGTCGATGCCATCGCGTTGTATCATGGCGAGGCCGACGCCAGGCGGCGGCTCGAACTCGATCTCGGCACGGTGCTGGGCGCCATGCGGCGCATCTACACCGCCCAGATCAACCTGTCCTGGGTGACCGACACCTATGGCTGGATCACCGTCGTGGCGCCCATACTGGTCGCTTCGCCAGTCTATTTCTCAGGTGATATCAGCTTTGGCGGGCTGATGATGGCGGTCGGCGCCTTTAACCAGGTCCACTCCTCCTTGCGCTGGTTCATCAACAACATCGGCAGCATTGCCGATTGGCGCGCCACGCTGATGCGCGTGGCCGATTTCCGCATCGCGCTCGATGAAACCGATGCGCTGCACGACACGGAAAAGCGCATCGCCTTCGGCCAAAACGTCAATGGCAGCCTGACTTTCGAGAAGCTCGAAGTGACCTCGCCGGAGGGTTGCACCAGACTCGCCGATCCGCATGTCGAAATCCGCCCCGGCGAGCGCGTCATGATCACCGGCGACCCCGGTGCGGGCAAGACGCTGTTCTTTCGTGCCATTGCCGGCCTGTGGCCATGGGGAAGCGGCCGGATCGGCCTGCCGTCGGGAGAAACCCCCATATTCGTGCCGCGCGTGCCTTATTTTCCGGTCGGCACGTTGCGCGAAGTCCTCGATCACCCGAACGGGCCCGCGCCGGCGAACGATGCCGACATTTCGGCGGTGCTGGCCGAGGTCGGTCTGGGACGGCTGTCCTCATCGCTCGACCGTGCCGGGCGTTGGGACCATGAGTTGGGCGATGACGAACAACGCTCGCTGGCCTTCGCCAGGCTCGCGTTGCGGCAGCCGAAATGGGTGATCATCGATGAGGCGCTGGATGCGTTCGACGGCCCATCGCTAAGACGCGTGCTGTCGATGCTCGAGAAGCGTTTGCCGGGGACAGCGATCCTCAACATCGGGCGCGGCCAGCACAACAACCACTTCTTCCCGCGCGCGTTGACGATCGTCAAGGATTCCGGTGCGCCAGCCCTGAAGCCCGCCCGCGTCAGGGCCGGCGCGATCGAACCGCCGCCAGCCGCCGCTCGTCGCAAGAAATGAGCTGATTTCCGGGCGAGGGAAGCAAAGCTTTATTTTGCCGCGATCGCGAGGGAAGCTCCTCGGGAGAAACAATCCTGGCGACGGCCATGCTTGATGCCCTGCGCCTGCTTGCCTGTCTTGCCTGCGCCCAGGCTGCTCCCGCCGCCTCGCCGCGGGATGCGCTCGCCGTCGACGTCGAGCTGGTGCTGGCGGTCGACATCTCGCTGTCGATGGACGAGAAGGAGTTCGCCCTGCAGCGGGCCGGTTATGTCGAGGCGCTGCGGCATCCCGACTTCATCAAGGCTGTCCGCGCTGGCGCCACGGGCCGCATAGCGCTGACCTATTTCGAATGGGCCGGCACGGTGCGCGACGACGCGGTCATCGGCTGGCAGATTATCGATAGTGCCGAGAGCGCGAACAGCTTTGCCGACAAGGTCGCGGCTCGCCCGTTCCGCAGCTTTCGCGGCACTTCGATTTCCGGCGCGCTGGCCTTCGGCACCGAGCTTTTCGACCGCACGTCTTTCCAGGGCGAACGCAGCGTCATCGACATTTCGGGCGACGGACCGAACAATATCGGGCCGCCGGTCACCGCGACGCGTGATGCGGCGACTGCCAAAGGCATCGTCGTCAACGGCCTGCCGATCCTGATCAGCCCGTCGCCCACCTTCAGCCATCTCGACCAGTATTATGCGCAGTGCGTGATCGGCGGACCCGGTTCCTTCGTGCTGCCTGTCTATGCCGTCGCCGAGTTTTCGACAGCCATCCGGCGCAAGCTGCTCCTGGAAGTGAGCGGCATTCAGGACGAGGTGAGAAGCATCCCCATCGACGCGGCGACGCCGATAGACTGCCTGCAAGGCGAACGGGACAGGCGGTTTCTATCGGATCCGTATTTTCCCGAACTTGACCGTTGAGCTCTCGACAGAGGGGTTAACGCGATCCGGAGGGAAAACCGTTCCACAATTTCCCGGAATCCCTCTCGGTTAAGCGGGCCGGGCACCAAATTGATTGCGAAACTCGTTGGAGAGATCGCGGCGCCAGCGCCGGCCATGGACATAGCCTTGCATCAATTCCGGCAGCGAATAGCCAAGCGTTTTGGATGAACGGTTGGCCATGTAGCCCTGAAATGCCTCCGGTATCCTGCCTCGCAGGATGTCGGCGATGAGCTGCCGCGAGATCATGTAAGGCGGAATGTGCGGGTAGGCATGGGCAATATGCGGATGTTTGCCCATCAGGTTCGCATAGGCCTCGACATAGCCGTCACGGCGGCCGGAAATCGAGTTTTCCGAATTGTATTTCGTCCAGTCCAGATCCTTGGACAACTGCGCACCGAAGCGCCGGGCAAGGCGCAGCAGCAATTCGCGATCCTGCATGCGGGTGATGTCGCTGTCGTAGCCGCCGATGGCCAGCAAGGCTTCGCGGCGAGCCGTGATCGCAGAGCCGGCAATGAAGATGGTCTGCCCAACCAGCGTCCGCTCCAGCATTGCGGGGCTCACGAACGCCTCGGGGTTGACGCAGTTTGTGATGCGATTGCCTTTCAGGGACACGAACGAACTGATCAGCACTTGCAGTGCAGGATTTTCCTCGAACCAGGTCAGGGTTCGTTCAAGCCGGTGCGGCATGTAGATGTCGTCGGAATCGAGGAACGTCACCAACGGTGCCCGCGCGCGCTCGATGCCGGCATTCCTGGCTGCGTTGGCGCCTCGCCATTTCGCCCCGACATAGATCAGCCGCGGGTCCTGGATGCGGGCCAGCGCCGCTTCGGTTCCATCGGTCGAACCATCGTCGACGACAATGTGCTCAAGCCTCGACATGCTCTGGGAGAGTACGCTTTCCACGGCGCGCAACACCGTTTCGCGTCGGTTGTGGGTCGGCGTAATGACCGTGATGAGAGGTGTCGGTTCGATGGTTTTGCCCATTTTGACCATAGTGCTTCAGCTATGTCCCACGTAGAGGGGCACGTTTTCAACCTCGTCCCGAACCAGCCCAAGGGCCATGGCCGCTTGTGCACAAAAAACCAGCGCGCAAAAGGCCAATCCGACGATCAGTGCAAACGGGATCTGCCATGCCGGCATTCCGAGCCGAGTTGCATGCGTCAGAATACGCCCGCCCACTTTCCAGGACGTCGAAAACCAACGTCTTGTCGCCTTCAGCACTCGCGCGGCTTGGGATGGCGATGCCAGTGCCACATATTTCCGGTCCGCATCGCGCCCGGTGACCAGGGCACGCCAAAAGAAAAAGCGCCAACCGCGCGGAGGATAATGGCTGGCCCGGGCATCGACTCTGACAAAATCATGCCCGCTTGCTCGTAACTGGCTGGCGAGCAACGTGCAAGAAACCTTGAATCCATTGCTGGCCGGAAAGGGATGGCCGGCTAACCAGCTTCTGCGGAAGGCGCAATTGTTGGCGTTCATCGCGCGCTTGGAGGCAAAGCGTCTATCACCATCACGCAGCGGGAAGAACCACAGAAGCGCAAAGGTTCGCGAAGCGAAATCGTCACAGCCGAGATAGGTGTAACCGTTCACGGCGATCGTCTTCGGATCCTGGAGCGGTTTGAGAAGTGCCGACAGCCAGCCGTCTTCGATCACTGTATCGGAATCGCAGAAAATGACGATGTCGCCCTTGGCCAACGCGGCGCCTGCGTTCTTGACCTCATAGTACCGGCCGCCTGTGCAGGCGCTGAAGACCGTATTTGCTACCATGCCAAGTTGCGGAACAATTTCGGTGAGACGATGCCGCAGAAGCGGTGTGTCGGTATCTGGTCCGCTGTGAACGACGATGACCTCCGGTTTCAGGTATTGACCGGTTGTCGTCACGGCTTCTATTTCCCGTGCCAAAGCACTGAACGAAACGCCGATCTCATCTTCATTGATGGACTTGGCGTTTTCCATTTCGACAACGATCGAATAGGTCAGGTTCCCCGCTCCGTGCTTCGCTCGGCATCGCGTCCGGCATGACGCTACGAAAAACATGCTCCCGTGTCATCATCTGGTTGCAGAGTTCAATCCGTCCGCAACCCCGAATTCGCAACCTTGCGTCTCAACGGCAACACCCTGAGGGCCGGAGACTGGAAACCGCCTCAGGATCGCGCAGGCCGATTCGTCTTGATCGCCTCATCTCATTCTTATTACTTTTGGGGTAATCGAATTCTGTCACGACCCTTGGCAATCTGTGCCTGCGGAGCCGGCAATCGGCTTCGATTGAAAGGGAGTGCACTTATGACCGCTTACGCCGTCGCCCATATGCGCCAAGCCACGATGGGCCCGCAGATCGTCGAATACCTGCACAAGATCGATGCCACGCTGGAACCTTTCGGCGGCCGTTTTCTGGTCCATGGCGGCGATGTCGAGGTGATCGAGAACAACTGGCCGGGCCATCTGATCATCATCGAATTTCCCGACAGGCAGCATGTGCATGGCTGGTACAATTCGCCCGCCTATCAAGCGATTCTGGCGCTGCGCACGGACAATTCGGAGGCCGACGTGGTGTTTGCTGACGGCGTCGAACATCCGCACAAGGCCACGGACATCCTCGAATAGCTTGCGGCTACTGCCGTTTCAGCAGGAACACTGCCTGCTGGCCGAAGAAGTTCCAGAACCACCACGGCATCGACAGGCCGATCTTCTGGCCGTTGGCGTCGAGAGCGGTTGCCTTCTCGACGGTCGCGCCGAGCTCGTCGCACAGATTGACGAAGTCGCGGATGGTGCAGAAGTGGATGTTGGGCGTGTCGTACCAGGAATAGGGCAGGTCCTTGGTCACTGGCATGCGGCCGTTGACGAACAGTGACAGACGCACACGCCAATGGCCGAAATTGGGGAAGGAGACGATGGCGCGATTGCCGATCCTGAGCAGTTCGTCGAGCACCAGCTTCGGGTTGCGGGTGGCCTGCAGCGTCTGCGAGAGGACGACGAAGTCAAAGCCCTTGTCGGGATAGAATTCGAGATCCTTGTCGGCATCGCCCTGGATGACCGAGAGGCCGCGCGCCACGCATTCGTTGACGCCGCGCTGCGACAGCTCGAGCCCACGGCCGTCGACCTGCTTGCTGTCCTGCAGCAATTCGAGCAGCGAGCCGTCGCCCGAGCCGACATCGAGCACGCGCGACTGTGGTGGGATGAGGTTGGCGACGACTTCAAGGTCGACGCGCTGGTCGCGGTTGACGCTCATAGGCCCAGCCCTCTCGCCCTGGCGGCCGAGCCGATGAAGCCGTTGATGGCGGCAAACAGTTCCGGCTCGTCGAGCAGGAATGCGTCGTGGCCGCGGTCGGTCTCGATCTCGACGAAGGATACCGATGCTCCGGCGGCGTTGAGCGCATGCACGATCGAGCGGCTCTCCTCGGTCGGAAAAAGCCAGTCCGAGGTGAACGACACCAGGCAGAAGCGGGTTTTCGTGCCGGCGAAAGCATCGGCCAGCCGGCCGCCATGGTCGGCGGCAAGGTCGAAATAGTCCATCGACCGCGTCATGTAGAGGTAGGAATTGGCGTCGAAGCGATCGACGAAGGTCATGCCCTGGTGGCGCAGATAGCTTTCGATCTGGAAGTCGGCGTCAAAGCCGAAGGTCAGCGCTTCGCGATCCTGCAGATTGCGGCCGAACTTGCGGTGCAGGGCGGCTTCCGACAGGTAAGTGATGTGGGCGGCCATGCGCGCTACCGCCAGGCCCTTTTCCGGGCGTTTGCCGTGCTCGAAATATTTGCCGCCATGCCAGTCCGGATCGGCCATGACAGCCTGGCGGCCAACCTCATGAAAGGCGATGTTCTGCGAGGAATGGCGCGCGCCGGTGGCGATCGGCAGCGCCGAGAAGACGCGCTCCGGATAGCTCGACGCCCATTCCAGCACCTGCATGCCGCCCATCGAGCCGCCGAGCACGCAGAACAATTTTTCGATGCCGAAATGGTCGATCAGCATCTGCTGCGCCCGCACCATGTCGCGAATGGTGATAATGGGCAGGTCAAGCCCATAGGGCTTGCCGGTGGCGGGATTGGTCGAGGCCGGACCGGTGGACCCAAGGCAACCGCCGATGACGTTGGAGCAGATGACGAAGAAGCGATTGGTGTCGATGATCTTGCCGGGGCCGATCAGCACTTCCCACCAGCCAGGCTTGCCGGTCACCGGATTGGTGCTGGCGACGTGCTGGTCTCCGGTCAGTGCATGGCAGACGAGGATGGCGTTGGAGCGGGCATCGTTCAGCGTGCCGTAGGTCTGGTAGGCGATCTGGAACGGTGACAGCAGCGTGCCGGCGTCCAGCTTGAGCGGCTTGTCGGATCCAAAACGCAAAACCGGGCTCGACGGTTGGTCGACCTCGTTGTTGGTTTTGCGGGCACGCAGAACGGCCATGACATCCATCTCACACTTTGAGCCCACGCATCGCGCTTGTCGAAAGTCGATGCCGATACGGGTGTCCGGCCGGCGCGGACAACAAAAAACCGGCATTGCGGTCGCAAAGCCGGTTACAGGATGCAAACGGCCCTTTAGCAAGTTGTTTAACGTGGCTGCAAGCCGACCGGCCAAATCACCACGGAAGTCGCACCCCTTCTAGGGCTGTGGCGCGCCGTCGTCAACGGCCAGCCCTGGGCGATGGCTGTCGCCTCTCGACATTGCAGGCCACGGCTTGTATTTCCGCTGCGGCTTCCCTCAGGAAGCGTTCTCGACGGATTTTGCGACATGAGCCAGACACCGGACCAGGCACGTCCAACCCCGCGTGCGGGCATCATGGACATCGACGCCTATGTGCCGGGCAAGAGCACGGCGCCCGCCGGCGTCGCCAAGGTCCACAAGCTGTCATCAAACGAGAATCCGCTAGGGCCCTCGCCGAAAGCGATCGAAGCCGCGCGCGAGATTGCCGGCAAGCTCGACATCTATCCCGACGGCACCGCCAGGCGGCTGCGCGAAGCGATCGCCGAGGTGCACGGCCTCAACCCGCAGAACATCATCTGTTCCAACGGTTCCGACGAGATTCTCGGCCTGCTAGCGCAGACCTATCTGGCGCCCGGCGACGAGGCCGTCATCACCGAACACGCCTTCATGGTCTACAAGATCTACATCCAGTCGGCGGGTGCCGTTCCGGTGACGATCAAGGAAAGAGACGAGCGCGCCGACATCGACGCCATCCTGGCCGCGGTCACGCCGCGCACCAAGATCGTGTTCCTCGCCAATCCCAACAACCCGACCGGCACCTATGTGCCGTTCCAGGAGGTTCGCCGGCTGCATGCCGCGCTGCCGAAGAACGTGCTTCTGGTGCTCGACGCGGCCTATGCCGAATATGTCCGCCGCAACGACTATGAGGCCGGCATCGAGCTGGTCGGCAGCACCGAGAACGTGGTGATGACCCGTACCTTCTCCAAGATCGGCCTAGGCGGGGCGCGGATCGGCTGGATGTATGCGCCGATGCATATCGTCGACGCCATCAACCGCGTGCGCGGTCCCTTCAACGTCAATGCGACGGCGATCGAGGCCGGTATCGCAGCCATCCGCGACCGCGCCCATGTCGAGCGCAGCGTGGCGCACAACGAGACCTGGCTTGCCTGGTTGAGCGAGGAATTTACAAAGCTCGGGCTGCGGGTGACACCCAGCGTCGGCAATTTCGTCCTCATTCATTTTCCCGATGACCAGAAGCATTCGGCGGCGGCGGCGGACGACTATCTGACGGCGCGCGGCTATATATTGCGGCGCGTTTCGGGCTATGGCTTTCCCAACGCGTTGCGCATGACCGTCGGCACCGAAGAGGCCAATCGCGGCGTTGTCGCCGCTCTCACGACATTCCTGAAAAGCTAGAGACCATGACATCACCGATGTTTGAAAAGATCGCGCTGGTCGGCATCGGCCTGATCGGCTCGTCGCTGGCCCGCGTCATCCGCCGCGAAGGTCTCGCCCGTCACTTGGCCATTTCGACCCGCAGTGCCGCGACACTGGCGCGAGCCGAGGAACTCGGGCTGGGCGATAGCTATACTACCGATGCGAGAGAAGCTGTCCGCGATGCCGACCTGGTCATCGTCTCGGTGCCGGTCGGCTCGTCCGGCGCGGTGGCCGAGGAAATCGCGCCGGCGCTGAAGCCGGGTGCGATCCTCACCGATGTCGGCTCGACCAAGGCGTCCGTCATCGCGCAGATGCAGCCTTATGTGCCTGAAGGTGTCCATTTCATTCCCGGCCATCCGCTGGCGGGCACGGAAAAATCCGGCCCCGACGCCGGTTTCGCCGACCTGTTCGACAATCGCTGGTGCATCTTCACGCCGCTGCCCGACACCGACCCGGACGCGCTGGAGAGGCTGTCGGAATTCTGGCGCCGCTGCGGTGCCAACATCGACACGATGGACCCGCAGCATCACGACATGACGCTCGCCATCGTCTCGCATTTGCCGCACATCATCGCCTACAACATCGTCGGCACCGCCGATGATCTGCAGTCGGTGACCAAGTCCGAAGTGATCAAATATTCGGCTTCCGGCTTCCGCGACTTCACCCGCCTTGCCGCCTCCGACCCGACCATGTGGCGGGATGTCTGCCTGCACAACAAGGACGCCATTCTCGAAATGCTGGCGCGGTTCTCGGAAGATCTGGCGTCGCTGCAACGCGCGATCCGCTGGGGCGACGGCGAAAAGCTCTTCGACCTGTTCACCCGCACCCGCGCGGTGCGCCGCTCGATCATCGAGGCCGGCCAGGACATCGACGTGCCCGATTTCGGCCGCCAGGCCGTCGAGCATCCCGCGAAGGGCTAAGTCTGTTTCAGGCTGGCCAGGTCTGCGCAACCATGGCCAGCGTCTCGGCCCTTTCCGGCGCGCCCAGCCTGCCGCCGAAGCGCAGGCATTTGAGCGCGGCGGCCGCACTGGCAAAGCGCAAAGCCTGCTCGACCGGCATGGCTTCCGCCAACCCGACGGCGAAGGCGCCGTGGAAGACATCGCCGGCGGCGAGCGTATCCACTGCCTTGATCCTCGGCGCCGCGACATGGCGCACACAGCCTGCGCGACGGTCGTGCCACCAACAGCCCGCCGCGCCGCCGGTTACCGCGACAAAGGCGTCGGTGCGGCTGGCGAGATCGGCGCAAGCCGTTTCCGGATCGAGCGCCTGGCCGCAGACGATGCGCGCCGCCGTTTCCGAAGCGACGATGTGCGTGGCGAGCGGCAACAGCTGTTCCAGAACTTCCAGCGGCGCGGTGTCGGCATCGAGGATCGCCGGACGCCCAACGGCGCGTGCCGCCTTGAGTGCCAACGCTGCCGCGCCCGGCCAGCGGACATCGACCAGCACGGCGTCGAATGCCGTGAGGTCGGCGACCGGCAAGACTTCGGGATCGGCCTGGGCCAGCCCGTCATAGAACGGCACGATGATGCGCTCGCCATGCGCGTCGACCAGGATCGAGGCCAGCGCCGAGCGGGCGCCTCTGACGCGGCGCACAAAGGTGCAATCGACGCCTTCGGCCTCGATGCCGGCGATGAGCTGGTCGGCGACGGCATCGTCACCCGCACTCGCCCACAGCGATACCTCGGCCCCCAGGCGATGCGCGGCGCAGGCAGCACTGGTGGCCATGCCCGAGGCAATCTGGACGCCGTCGGAGGCAATGAACTTGCCTTGATGCACAGGCAGTGTCTCGACGCGCAGGATGGTGTCCAGCGTCAAGGCGCCAACGCTCAGCAGCTTCACGGGTTTTGCCATGGTTGAGCTATTCGACCGGCTTGATCTTGCCCAGCGGAATGAAGCCGAGCGAGGCCTTGCCCCTGACCACCTTCAGCGGCATCGACGGCTCGTTGCCGAGCACCGCCAGGGCAGAAAAACCCTGCTCGATCTGGCTTTTCTGCTCGGGTATGGCGGCGCCGAGGATGGCCGCCACCGCCTTCGGGTCCTTCAGCCTGATCATCAGATCGGCGTTGACCAGGCCCTCGGCATCAACCGAGAGCGGTCCCGAAACGGTGATGCGCGCCGTGCCCGACGACAGGTCAAGGTTGCGGATTTCGATCGCCTGGCCACGAAGGCTCTTCACCTGCGTGCCGATCAGTGCGACGCCGTTCTTCAATGTCACATCGCCGCTGGCATCGAGCGCCGGAAGCACGCGCCCTCCAATTGCGTCGGGGTCGATCTCGAGATCGCCGAAACTGCCGAGATAGTCGATATCCTCGCCGTTGGGCTGCAGCTGACCCGATGCCTTGCCGGCGCTGAACAGTTGCACCGGATCGGTGTCGTCGGCCGGATCGGTCTGGCCGGACAGGCCCTCCGCCTCCAGCGAGATCCGCTGCGGCAGCGGCCACCACAATTTGAAACTGGCCTGCAGATTGTCCCAGTCGATCCACAGCGGCACCATGTCCGGAACGGAGGTCCTGAGCGGGCCGCGCAGATTGGCAACCGGCGACAGAGGCTGGATGATCTGGGCGGCCGCGTTGAAACTGCCGGCTGAAGCCGCAATGTTCCTGGCATCGTCCTCATAGGCGAGGTTGTCGCAGGAGACGGTAAAGCTCAAGGGATAGCCGCTGACCTGGAGATTGGCACAGCCGGCCTCGACGCCATTCTTGTTGAGCGTGGCGACCGCCTTGTCGGCCTCGCTCCTGACGCGGTCGGCCAGATAAAACCAGCCGCCGCTGTAAAGGGCGAACAGCACGACGATGAACGCTGCAAGCCAGAACAGGCGGCGACGGTTACTTGGCTGGCGTTCGTCACTTGACGTCATGCTTTGGCTCTCGTTAACGCATGGGTGTTGCGGACGGGTGGTCGATTCCGCCAGGCAGACAGACGAATAGTTAGACGGGACGGGCGGAAAAAACACCGGTCCGGGTGCGGTGTTGGCATCTTTTGCAATCAGGCGCGGCGATATGGGCGATTTTTGGGTGTTTGGCTATGGCTCGCTGATCTGGCGGCCGGGATTCGCGCATGTCGAAACACAGCGTGCCCGCCTGCATGGCTACCGGCGCTCGCTCTGCGTCTATTCCTTCGTGCATCGCGGCACGCGCGAGCGGCCGGGGCTGGTGCTCGGCCTCGACCGTGGCGGGTCCTGCGTCGGCCTCGCATTCCGCGTCCCCGGCGACTTGCGCGACGAGGTCATGGCCTATCTTCGCGAGCGCGAACTGGTCACCAATGTCTATCTGGAGCGCATGCTCAAGATTCGCCTCGACGGGGGCGGTACGGTCGACGCGGTGGTCTACATTGTCGACCGCCAGCACGAGCAATATGCCGGAGCGCTCGACGCGGCGGATGCAGCGGCCGTGGTGCGCGGCGCGGTCGGCCAGTCCGGCAA
Source organism: Mesorhizobium sp. WSM4822 (assembly GCF_055811155.1). Taxonomy (NCBI): domain Bacteria; kingdom Pseudomonadati; phylum Pseudomonadota; class Alphaproteobacteria; order Hyphomicrobiales; family Phyllobacteriaceae; genus Mesorhizobium; species Mesorhizobium sp. WSM4822. The sequence goes on from NZ_JBVVQM010000014.1 coordinate 136,408, forward strand.
CAACGAGGACTATGTGCTGAGCACGCTTGAGCATCTCGAGGCACTGGGCATAAGCGACCACTGGCTGGAGGATGTCGCCAGCCAGGTCGCGCCTTTGTGAAGCTGGCTCTGCGGAAAAAGGCGGCCAGGCCTTTGACCTCGTTCAGGCAAGACCTAGGTTAGGCTCCGACCCTCAGCCCGCGGCGCCCTTTGCCCGCCCAATCATCCCGGAGATCCGCCTTGCAGAAACGTCGTCTCGGTCGCACCGACCTGTCCATCGCGCCGCTGGTTCTGGGCGGCAATGTCTTCGGCTGGACCGCCGACGAGAAAACCTCGTTCGACCTGCTCGACCGCTTCGTCGGCGCCGGCCTCAACGCCATCGATACGGCGGATGCCTATTCGCGCTGGGTTCCCGGCCACAAGGGCGGTGAATCGGAAACCATCATCGGCAAATGGATGAAAGACCGTGGCAATCGCGACAAGGTCGTGGTGATCACGAAGGTCGGTTCGGATATGGGGCAGGGGCACAAGGACCTGTCCGCCGCATACATCGAAAAGGCCGTCGACGCATCGCTGAAGCGGCTGCAGACCGAAGTCATCGACCTCTATCTGTCGCACTGGCCGGACCCTGCAACCCCCTACGAAGAAACGCTTGGCGCCTACGAGAAGCTGCTCGCCAAGGGCAAAATCCGCTATGCCGGCTGTTCGAATCTCGACGCCGGCCAGTTGCGTGCCGCACTCGATGTGGCGAGCTTGCGCAGCCTGCCGCGCTACGAGGTGCTGCAGCCGGAATACAATCTTTACGACCGCTCGTCCTTCGATGGGCCGTTGCGCGATCTATGCGTGGCCGAGGACATCGGCGTCATCACCTATTTCAGCCTGGCCAAGGGTTTTCTCAGCGGCAAATACCGCAGCGAAGCCGACCTCGGTCAAAGCCCGCGCGGCGGCGGGGTGAAGGACTATCTCAATGCGCGCGGCATGCGCATCCTTGCGGCACTCGACGCGGTTTCATCAAGGCATTCTGCCAAGCAGGCGGAAGTCGCGCTTGCCTGGGTTATCGCTCGGCCGGGCGTCACCGCGCCGATCGCCAGCGCCACCAAGCCTGAACAGATGGACAGCTTGATCAGGGCGGCGTCGCTGAAACTGACCGCCGCCGACATGACCGAACTCGACAGAGCGAGCAGCTGAAGCTTCAGGCGCCACGCCTCGCACGAACGTCCAAGACGCCCCTCTGGTCCTGCCATACCGTCTCTTCGCGCAAGGCAGGACAGAGGAGAGATGACTGAGCCGCTTCTTTCGCAGCCGGATCTTTGGGGGCAACTTCTCGCGCTCGTGCTTGCCGCCCTGGTGATCATGGGCAGCCCGGGTCCGGCAACGATAAGCGTTACCGCCGTTGGGGCCGCCTTCGGTTTGCGCCACTCGCTGGGCTATGCCTTGGGAATTATCCTGGGCACGATCGCCGTGCTTCTGGTTGTCGCGACCGGGGTCGTGGCGGTGCTTACCTCGATGCCGAGGCTGGCGCCGTTGCTGGCTTTCGCCTCCGCGGCCTACATCCTCTATCTCGCCTTCAAGATAGCCACGGCGCCGCCCATGGCAGCACGCGCCGCCGAGGCTTCGTGTCCAACATGGCTGGCTGGTTTCCTTCTCGCGATCGCCAATCCAAAGGCCTATGTGGCGATCGCCGCCGTGTTCGCCGGTGCTTCGTCCAAACAGGGCGCCACTGAACTTGGTCCATGGCTGAAGCTGACGATTCTCGCCGTCATGATCGTTGCCATCCACGCCGTGTGGCTTGTCTTGGGAGTGGCATTCGCGCGCTTCCTGCGCCGGCCGGCGGCCTCGCGGATCGTCAACCTGGTCTTTGCCGCGACGCTGGTGTTGACCACCGCGCTGGCCGTTTTCGGCTGAGAACTGCCGGCAGGAGACTTCCGGTTCAGGCTTTGTGTCTTGCGGCGTTGTCCAGCTCTTGCAGCCTTTTCACCGCTGTCGGCGGCAAGGCAGGCGGATTCGGGCCCCGCGCGGCATCAATCAGGAACTGGTCGCAGGCAGCCTCGGTCTCGCCGATCAGCCGGGCCATGAATTCGTCCTTGCTCAGTCCCGGTGGGATCGGCGGCAGGAACCGCGCCTTCACGGTGCCGGGGTAGCGCAGGAATTTGCGGCGCGGCCAATAGAGGCCGGCGACATGGGCAACCGGCACCACCGGAACGCCAAGCTGCGCATAGATTTCGACGATGCCGTATTTGTAGGCCGGCTCGTCGCCCGGCGCGCGTCTTGTCCCTTCGGGGTAGATGATGAGCTGGCGAGGATTGCGCGCCATCTCCGCCTTGGTCGCGGCGACCACGGCCTTCAGCGCTTTCGAACGGCTGCCGCGATGAACCGGAATCATGCGCATCTTCATGATGTACCAGCCGAAGAACGGGATCCAGGTGAGCTCGCGCTTCAGGATGTAGAGAGGGTCGTGAAGATAGGGAAAGAAGGCGATCGCATCCCAGAACGACTGGTGTTTGGGGGCCAGGATGAAGGAGCCTTCGGGCAGGTTTTCCCGGCCGGTGATCTCGCTCTTCGTTCCGGCGATCTTGTCGTAAAGCCACATCGAGGTGCGCGACCAAAATTTCGGCACGAACCAGGCGCGGTGCCGGGGCGACAGGAAATAGTATGGGGTCCAGAGGATCATCTGGACGATCAGGTTGACGTAAAAGACGAAATTGAACGTCAGCGATCTGATGTAGAGCATTTGGGGGGAGCCCGGTGAGGAGGTGAGCGTTGGTTACACCAAGCGCGGGAAAAAAGGAAATGGCCGCAGGGCGCTTTGGCTGGCAACGAAGAACGGTCGCCAATGGGGGTTGGCCTGGTTCCGCTACATCAGCCGCGCCTTCAGGCGCGGGGCGGCAAAATCGAGGAATGCGCGCAGCTTGACCGGCAGCAGGCCGTGGCCCGCATGCACCAGGCTTACCGGCCATGGCTTTGGCTCAAACTCCTGCAGCAGGATGCGCAGCGTGCCGGACCGCAGCGCGGCTTCGATCTGGTAGGAAAGCACACGTGTCAGTCCGACGCCGGCAATCGCGGCATCGATGGCCGCTTCGGCGGTGTTGACCTGAAGCCGCGAGCGGACCCGCACCGGGATTTCGGCCTTGCCCCTGATGAAGCTCCAACTGGCGGCGGAGGCAAGTCCCTCGAAGGTGATGCAATCGTGTGTTTCCAGATCCTCCGGGGTGGTCGGCGTGCCGTGTTCGGCAAGATAGGCCGGGCTGGCGCAGACGACGCGGCGGATCGCGCCGACGCCGATGGCGACCAGGCTCGAATCGGGCAACTGGCCGATACGGATGGCGAGATCGAAATGGTCCTCGACCAGCTGGGTTATGCGGTCGGCCAATGTCAGGCGGATGTCCACGTCTGGATAGGCGGCGAGAAAGCCGGTGACGACCGGCAGCACGTGCAGGCGGCCAAAGACGACCGGCGCGGTGATGGCCAGTTCGCCGGTCGGAGCACTGTATTCGCCGGCTGCCGTGCGTTCGGCCTCGCCGACGTCGTCGAGGATGCGGCGGCAGGCGGCAAGATAGGTCTGGCCGGCATCGGTCGGTGTCAGCCGTCGCGTCGAGCGATTCAGGAGGCGTGTGTTCAGATGGCGCTCGAGACCGGAAATCTTGCGGCTGACCGTCGCCAGCGGAATGCCGAAACGGCGGCTGGCTGCTGAAAGGCTGCCGGCCTCCACCGCGGCGACAAAGAGCGACATGGCTTCGAGACGATCCATAGCTTCTTCCGGAAAATGGAAGGACAGGTTACGAATATGTCATCTGCATTTGAATGATGGAAGGCTCTATATTGTGTCTGTCGGCCTGCCCGCAGCATGGCCCACAAAGGAGTTGCCATGTCCGAAGCCCGACCGCCGCTGCCGCCGTTTACCGCCGAGACATCAGCACAGAAGGCGCGCATGGCCGAGGATGCCTGGAATTCACGCGATCCGGCGCGGGTTGCGCTCGCCTATACCAAGGACAGCCGCTGGCGCAACCGCGCCGAATTCCTGCAAGGCCGCGACGCCATCCAGGCCTTCCTGACGCGCAAATGGAGTCGCGAGCTCGACTACCGGCTGATCAAGGAGGTCTGGGCCTTCCACGGCAACCGCATCGCCGTGCGTTTCGCTTACGAATGGCGCGACGACAGCGGTTCATGGTTCCGCAGCTACGGCAACGAGAACTGGGAATTCGATGAACACGGGCTGATGCGCCTGCGCATCGCCAGCATCAACGACCTGCCGATCGGCGAGGCCGATCGTAAGTATCACTGGCCGCTCGGCCGGCGACCGGACGACCACCCGACGCTGTCGGAGCTCGGACTTTAGCATCTTGCCGCAAGGAAGCTTTCAATGAACGCGCATGCTTTCACCAGCGACGTCGCCTTCACGCCGACCGTCAAGGCGATCCAGGCCCGCAAGGGCTCACGTCAGTCCTATGCCCGCGTCGAGGAGCGTGGCGGCTGGCAGGCCGGCATCACCCCGGACCTTGCCGCCTTCATCGAAATGCAGACCAGCGTCTTCCTGTCGACCGCCAACAGCGAGGGGCAGCCCTATGTCCAGCATCGCGGCGGGCCGGCCGGCTTCCTCAAGGTGCTGGATGAACATACGATCGGCTTCGCGGATTTTTCCGGCAACCGGCAGTTCATCACGCAGGGCAATCTGGCCGACAATCCAAGGGCGTTCCTGTTCCTGATCGACTATATGCACCGCCAGCGCATCAAGATCTGGGGCACGGCGCGGGTCGTCGAGAGTGACGCCGAACTGATGGCGAAACTGATGCCGCAAGACTACAAGGCGCGCCCCGAGCAAGTCATCCTGTTCACCGTCTCGGCCTGGGATGCCAATTGTCCGCAGCACATCCCGCAACGGTTCGAGGCGGCCGACGTGGCGGCGGCACTCGGCGAGCGGGACAAGCGGATCGAGCGCCTTGAACAGGAGATCGCACGGCTCAGGGGAAATACGGGCGCGGCCGCAGCGGAATAATCAGCCGCCGGCCGCTGTTTCGGCCAGCGCTATGCCATTGGGCGTCGGCTTGACCGGCACGATGCCCCGCGCCAGCGCCAGCAAATATTTGTTGTATTCGGTGAACAGCACGCGCAATGCCCGCGGCTTGGTCAGCCAGCCGCCATTGTCGAGGTTGGAATTGACCACCGGATAGGGCTCGAGCTTGGCGCCATGCAGCAGCCTGCCCATTTCCAGCAGGCTTCGGGGCATATGATAATTGTTGGTGACAAGGATCACCGTGCCATAGGCGTGGCTCTCGACCCATTTGGCGCTTTCCTCCGCATTGCCGATCGTATCGAGCGCGGCGCGGTCGATGTCGACGCAACAGGAGAACAGCTTCTTGTCGCCGCCGGTCGCCGCCTGCAACTGGCGACGGCTGGCCGAAGGATGGACGCCGCTGATCAGCAGCCGCTCGCCCTTGCCGGACGCCAGCAGATCCATCGCCGCATCGAGGCGGGACTGGCCGCCGGTCAGCACGATGATCGCGTCCGCCTTGGCCGGATTGGCAGGCGTGGTCAGGTGACTGACCTTATTGGCGAACCAGCCGAAGCCGCCGGCAAACAATGTTGCGAGGATGAGGACAGAGAGAGCGGACAGGCGCAACGCGGCTCTTAGACGGCTCACAGTGGAGCGGCCATGCGAACGGGCAACCACCACTGGCATCTGCCCAGCCGTACCGGTCGAATCCCGCGCGTCCATCGCCATATGGTTAATCCTGAAATGCGGCTTTGGGTAGGTAAAAGACGCACTTTGCGTTACGTGAATTCTCCATCCGTGATCACCCTGTCCTATCTATGTCGTTGTCCCAAAACCGGTTCCACTTTTGGGCGACATGAATTAGCCTGCATCCGGCTGGCGGACATCGATGTCGCTGAGATAGGCAACGACGGTGGCGTGGGACGTGGCAGCCGTCAGTCCGCCGATCACCAGCACCATCAACACGACACCGAGATAGCCTGCCGAACCGATGGCGAAATTGCCGAACAGGGCGGTCGCCTGGTCGGCCTGCGGCGTCGCCATATTGCGCGACGACCACCAGGAAAAGACGATGAAGACGAGCACTGCCGCGGCACCGCCAGCCGCCGCTCCCTTCATGCCGGTGACCAGGAAATGCCGGCGGAATTCGCGCGCGATGAAGCGTGCTTCGGCGCCGACGAAATGCAGCACTTCGATGATGTGACCGTTGCCGGCCATGGCGCCGCGCGTCGCGAACACCACGGTCAGCACGGTCGCCGACAGCATCAATGCCAGCACGGCAATGCCGATGGTCACCGTGGTGCGGGCCATCGCTACCAGCCGGTCGACCCAGGTGCGGTGATCATCGAGCGATGCGCTCGGCAGTTTCGGCGTGATCGCGGCGCGCATGGCAGCGAAATCGGGCGGGCTGTTCTCGTCGATGGTGACGATGATCAGGCGCGGCACGGGTAATTCGTCGATGTTGAGCCCCGAGCCCAGCCAGGGCTCAAGGAGCCTCGCGGTCGCCTCGCGGTCGATGATCCGGGTCGTCTTGACGCCAGGGAATTCCCCGGCGATCTGGGAGGCCTGGGTAAGGGCTGCTTCCATGTCGAGGCCGTCGACCGGCTTGATCTGGATGGTCGCCTCGCGTGAAATCTGGTTCTCCCAGACGGACGCTGTGTCGCGCACCAGCGTCACCGCGCCGAAAGTCAGGCAGGACAGGAAGGTCATGATGGCGATGACCAGGACCAGTGCCCGGCCGGCGATGTTCTGCGCCGGCACGATCGGCGCCATCCTGCGCTGGGCGCGGGGCTTTGCCTCGGTCGCCTCGGCGTCCTGCTCCCGTTCCACAAAATGTTCGGCGGACAGTTCAGTCATAGATGTCCAGCCTTCCGCCGGCCAGGATCATGCGGCGCGCGTCGACCTGTTCCATCAGGCCAAGGTCGTGGGTGGCGATCACCACCGCGGTGCCGAGACGGTTGAGCTCGATAAACAGCCGCAGCAGCCGTCGCGCCAGCGGCGGATCGACATTGCCGGTCGGTTCGTCGGCGAGCAGGATTTCCGGCTGCTCGATCAGCGCCCGCGCGATCGCCGCGCGCTGCTTCTCGCCGCCGGACAGAACCGGCGGCAGCACGTGCATGCGCTCGCCCAGCCCGACCCACTTCAACAGTTCGGTGACATCGGTGCGGTAGCTCGCCTCCTCGCGCCCGCGCACGCGCAGCGGCAGCGCGACGTTCTCGTAGGTGGTCATGTGGTCGAGCAGGCGAAAATCCTGGAACACCACGCCGATGCGGCGGCGCAGATGCGGCAATTCGGTGCGCGAGATGCGCGAACGGTCCTTGCCAAAGATGGTGATCAGCCCGCGCGTCGGCTTCAGCGACATGAACAGCAGGCGCAGCAAGGTCGTCTTGCCGGCGCCCGAAGGCCCGCTGAGGAACTGGAAGGAGCGCTCCGGGATGTGCAGGGAGATGTCGCGGAGGATTTCCGGACCCATGCCATAGCGGAGGCCGACATTTTCGAAACGAATCAATTTCGACGACCTGAATTTCGGCACGGCGGCGAGCCGGCCTGTTCTGGGTAAAGACCATCGGCCGGCATGGTTAACCGGCGGTTAATTTCTGGGCTCTTTCGGCTCGTCACGAGGGCTCCGGTGGGGAAGCGTTAACCATTTGTGTTTACGCAAAAGAAACGAAAAGCGAACACGTGCTGCAATGCTGGGGCCATGATGGCTGACGATCGAACCGCGCGCCCGGTTTCCGGCGAAATCATGACCGATCCGGCGGCAATTGCCGCAGCGGACCGGTTCATGCGTGGTTCGGCCGCCGACATCGTCGATGCCGACTACGTGGTGATGCCGCGCCTTGCGCCTGCCGTGGAGAGCGTTTCGCCGCTGCCGCGCGCGATCGTCATGCCACCCGTCGCGGGCATGGACATGCTGCGCAAGCCCGAGGCCCCGCCGGAGCGGCTACCAGCCTCGCGCGGCGGGCCGATCTTCTGGGTCGCTGGCATCGGCGCTGCCTTGGCCGCGTTCTGGGTCTCCGGCGGGCACGCGCTGGTGCGCCAGGCGCCGTTTCTGTCCAGCGCGCAGGCGTCGGCGCTCAGCATTTCGGGCGTCACGTCACGCGTCGACGCTACCGGGCCGAACGCCGCACTGTTCGTCGATGGCGAGGCCGTCAATGATGGTGCGAAACCGACGGAGTTGCCGCCGCTCGAAATCCGGGTGACCGGCAATGACGGGCAGACTACCCGCTATACGTTGGGGACATCCGGCCGTTCGCTGGCGTCTGGCGAAAGATTCGGCTTTGCCAGCCGGCTCGACGTGCCTAGAAACGGTGTGAAGACCGTGTCGGTCACTTTCGCCGAATAGGCGATCACCGGGGAAGACCATCAATGCCCATCGTACGCGGCAAGGACATCGAGGTTCTGTTTTCAGCATCGGCGATCGCGCGGCGCAATCTCGAGCTCGCCAAGGAGATTGCCGGACACGACTATCACGATCTGCTGGTGATCTCGGTGCTGAAGGGCTCGTTTATCTTCGCCGCCGATCTTATCCGGGCCATGCACGATGTCGGCCTGTCGCCGGAGGTCGAATTCATCTTCATCTCCAGCTATGGCGCCGGCACCAGCAGCGGCGAGGTGAGGGTGCTGCGCGACATCGACAATGAGGTCGCCGGCCGCGACGTGCTGCTGATCGACGACATTCTCGAATCGGGGAAGACGCTGAGCTTTACCCGCGAGCTGATGTTGTCGCGGGGCGCCAAGAGCTGTTCGATCGCCGTGCTGCTCGACAAGCGCATGCGCCGCCAGACCGAGCTCAATGCCGATTATGTCGGCTTCGACTGCCCCGACTATTTCGTCGTCGGCTACGGCATGGATGTAGCCCATGCTTTTCGCGAGTTGCCGTTTGTCGGTGTCGTCAAAGGGGATGTCTGAGCGGCATCAAAAAGGTTTGCTGATGCTTAGAGCGGTTCGCCGCTTCACGAAAACGCCGAACCGCTCTAGTTTTTTGTTTTGACGCAATTCCCAAGGGAAAGCGCTATGCGCTTTTCCCGGAAAACCGTCTCACACTTTCCTGAATTGCTCGGGGGCTTTCAGGAAAAGTCAACTTTTGGCGGCCAAATATGCCGGCCATGGCAAAGCTTCTGATCGTCGAGGACGATGAGTCCGTCCGCACCCTGGCCGCCCGCGCGCTTGAACGCGCCGGGCACACAATCGATATCGCGGCGGACGGCGCGCAGGGACTTTCGCTGATCCAGGCGGCGCGTGGCGGCTACGATCTCGTCGTCTCCGATATCCGCATGCCGGAGATGGACGGCATCGAGATGGCGATCGCGGCTGCTGCATTGTTTCCGTCGATCAAGATCGTGCTGATGACCGGCTATGCCGACCAGCGCGAGCGCGCCGAGGAATTGAACGGCATCATCCTCGATGTCGTGCAGAAGCCCTTCACGCTGGCCGAAATCCGTTCGCGAGTCGAGCGGGCGCTGATCTGCTTCGCCTGATCAGGCTGGGTCGGCGGCAGCGAGCACAGGTGGAACATTCTTGCGCCGTTCGGTGTTGAGCGCCAGCAGACCGGCGCCGATGATCAAGGCAGCACCGATCACCGTCGTCGACCGCGGCACCTCGGCGAAGAACAGGAAACCCCACAGCGGCGACCACAGGATGCCGGTGTATTCGAAGGTGGCAACGCGGTTGGCCGGCGCCATCCGGTAGGCCTGCGACAGCAGGATCATGCCGGCGGAAGCGACGAAACCGCAGGCCGCCATCTTGAGAAAATCTGGCAGCGTCGGCCAAAGCCATGGCCGTACCAGGAATTCCAGGCTCGGGTGAACGGCGTGTGTGATGCCGGCCAGGTGAAACGCCCCGGCAACCACGGCGGCGCCGACCAGATAGGCGCCGTTCTGATAGAAGGCCATGACGGTGGACGATTCAGTATCGCCGATCTTGCGGGCCATCAGCTGCGAAAAACCATAGAGCGCCGCCGAGCCCAGCGACAGCAGCGCTGCCCAGTCGAACAGCCCTGCGCCGGGGCGCAGCATCACGAGGACGCCGAACAAGCCGATCAGCACGGTTGCCAGTGTCTGCCAGGAGACCCGCTCGCCAAGGTACGGTCCGGCCAGCACCATGATGAACAGCGGCGCCATGAAATAAAGCGCCACCGCATCGGCGAGCGGCAAAGCGGCGATGGCCAGGTAGTACATCGTATAGGAGGTGAACTGGATGAAGGCGCGCACCGTCAGCATGCCGAATCGCTTCGAAAGGATCGCCCGCAAGCCGACATCGGCATGGACCAGAACGATCAGGATAGGCAGGGCGACGATCGAGCGGATCGCCATCACCTCGGTCACCGGATAGCCGCTCGACACGGCTTTGACGAGCGGATCCTGCAGCGAAAAGACCAGCACGCCGAGGCACAGGCTCAGGATGCCGCCCACCATCCGATTCTGCATCTGCATCCAGGCTCCTGCGCGCACGACCCGAAGCTGCCGCCGGCGGGGTAAAAAGAACCCGCCACCGTTTCGGGCAGCGGGCACGAGTGAGGACTCTTGATTGGTCCGCGGCTGATTTCGCAGCCGCATATCCAATGGGTATGGCGACTATCGTCCGCCGTTTGACATGTTGCAAACGAATTGGAATGATGCCAGCAATCAAATTCTCTTATGGCGGATTCCATGCGGCCGACCCTCGACAGCGACCTCCTGCGAACCTTCGTGGCGATTGCCGAGACCGGCAATTTCACCAAGGCGGCTGAGCAGGCCGGCCGCACCCAATCCGCGGTGTCGATGCAGATGAAGAAGCTCGAAGAGCTGATCGGCGCTAGCCTGTTCGAGCGCGGTTCGCGCGGCGTCGCGTTGACGCGGCGCGGCGGCGAACTCATCGTCAACGCCCGCCGCATTGTCTCGCTGCTCGACGAGACGTCGGCATCGATGGCGGCAGCGCCGCTTGGCGGGCCGGTGCGCATCGGCATTCCGGAGGAATATGGCCACGCCATCCTGTCGCGCGCGCTCGGCGCCTTCTCGAAGCGTCATACACAGGTCGAGGTCACCGTGCGCTATGCCCATTCCGGGGCACAGATGGCGGCGCTCGCTGCCGGCGAACTCGATCTGTGCGTGGTGTTCGAATGGCAGGATCCCGCCGGCGGCGAAGTGCTGATGCACGACCCGACCGTGTGGGTGACGTCGACCCTGCATCACATGCATGAGGAACAGCCGGTGCCGATCGCGCTCTACAACCGGGCCGGCTGGTGCAAGGACTTCGCCATCAAATCACTGGAGCAGCGCGATCTTGCCTATCGTGTCGCCTATACCAGCGACACCACCGGCGGCCTCAAGCTCGCCGTCACCTCCGGACTGGCGATCGCGCCGATTTCGCGCAGCAACATTCCGGATGGCTGTCGTGAACTGACCACAGCGGACGGATTCGGCGCCATCGATTCCTCCAACGTGGTGATGCACCGCAACCCCAATGCGTCAGGTGAGGCGATCGACGGCATGCAGGATGCGATCCGCGAAGCCTTCATCAACAGGCTCAGTCAGCCGGCGGCATCCTCGTAGAAATGCAGCCTGTTGCCGAACGGATCGGCGACCGATACCTCGCGGGTCTTCCAAGGCGTATCTTCCACGCCCGGCCTGGCGAAGCGGTAGTTTCTGCCGATCAGTTCGCCATGAAGAGCGGTGATGTCCTCGACCTCGATGCGCAGGGCGATGCCGGGTGCACCGTCGCCATGATGTTCGCTGAGATGCAGAACGCAGCCGTCGCGGCCGACCGCCATGTAAAGCGGCGCGTCGTCGGCGAAGCGATGTTCCCACTGCACCTCAAAGCCGAGGAAGCCGACATAGAATTCACGCGCCTTGGCAATGTCGAAGATGCGCAGGATGGGTGTGACGGCGCCAAGTCTGGGCATGGTGGTGCAACCGTGCGAGAGGTTTTCAGATGGGATGGACGCGGGCGGCAATCCCTTTATTTTTTCGCGATTCCGGACGGAAAACCGCTTCACACTTTTCCTGGAATTGCTCTATTTCAGCTCGAGCAGCCGTTCCAGATAGCTGCGTTCGATGTCAGGGCTGAGCGCATTGCCGAGCCGCTTGCGGATCGCTTCCAGTATCTGGCGGGCACGCTGCACGTCGATCTCGTCGGGCACCTTCACCGAATCGCCGAATTCGGGACCCTGGCTGGCGCGCGGCCGGCCTAGCGGATCACGGTCGGCGTTCTGCTGGCGGCCGCCTTCCTCGCCGCCGCCCTGGTCGCCCTGCATGGCCTGCATCTGCTTCATCATGTCCTTGGCGCCCTTGCGCAGCGCTTCCAGGGCCCGGCCCTGATGACCGACGGCCGCATCGCCTTCACCCTCGCCGAGTGCCTGTTCGGCATTGCCCATGGACTTGCCGGCCTCGCCAAATCCTTCATTGGGCTCCATACCCATGCCTTCGAGGCCCTTCTTCAGCTGATCGAGGTCGCTTTGCAGCTGGCCCTGGCCCTGCTGCAGCTGTTTCAGCGCATCGGCGAATTCCTGGGGTGTCATCGGCTTTTGCCGGGCGAGCGGATCGCGGTCTTCGCCGACGCCGGGTCTGTCCTCATCCTGGCCGCCTTCGCCGAGCTGCTCGTCACGGTTCTGCCCGCGCTGGCGCTCGCCGCGTTGCATCTGATCCATGCGGAAGGTGTCGTTCATCATCTCCTGCTGACGCCGCAGGATCTCACCCAGCTTGTCCATCTGCTGGCGCATCTCGCTGTCCTGCTGGCCGCCTTGCTGCTGACGGCCGGCTTGCAGATTGTTCATCATGTCCTGCAGTTGCGACAGCAATTGCTGGGCCTTGTCGCGATCACCCGACTTCGCCAGGTTTTCGATCTGGTCCATCATGCGATCGATGTCGCTCTGGCGCAGTTCCTGGCCATTCTGCTGCATCTGCGGGGCGTTGGGATTCTGCTTGGCGCGCTCCGCGAATTCCTGCAGGAACTGGTTCATCGCCTCGCGCAGTTCCTTCATCGCCTTTTCGATTTCGGCGTCGCTGGCGCCATTCTTGATGGCGTCCTGCAGCGCCTGTTGCGCCTGGCGCAGCCGCTTTTCGGCGGCCGAAAGATTGCCTTCCTCGATGCCGAGCGCGATTTCCCAGAGATAGGAGACCTCGCTGCGCAATTGATCGTCGCTCTCGGCCATCTTCAGCCGGGTGCGGGCGCTCATGATGGCAAGGTAGTGAGACATGCTGTCGAACGTGTCTTCCGGCCGCAGCGTGATGGCGTCCATCAGGTCGAGCACGCGCGGCTTGGCGTTGGCGTCGAGCGCCAGCAGGCGGCGCTGTTCGATCACGGCGCGTGCCAGCGGATTGGCGAAAGGCCGCTCCGGCATCAGCAGCGTCTTGGTTTCGCTCGATGCGGTGTGCCCGGCATCATCGGTGGCGACCAGCGTCAGCTTGATGCTGCTGCCGGCCCAGACATGCTCGGTCAGGTCCTTGGAGGTCTTGGCGGCGTTCGACTTGCCGCCGCGGCGCGGCAGCGTCAGCGGCATTTCAGGTGCACCGTACAGCGGGCGCGCATTGGGCGCCTGCGGATCGGCGAGCGCGAACACCGCTTTGGCGGTGGCGGCGCCATAGTCGTCGTCGATCTGGTAGTTTAGCTCGAAGGCGCCGTTTGCGGCGCGCTTGGGCTCGCCGACGAAGCGGATCTGCGGCGGCTTGTCCGATATGACCGCGAAGGCCCAGCGGCCGAGCTGGTCCTCGCCCGAGGTCAGCGTCAGCGTGCCGTCGCCGGTCAGCTTGCTGGTGAACTGGCGCACCTTGGACGGCGTCGCCGGGCTTGCAGCCGGCTTGGCGGCGGCCTGCGGCGTAGCGGGGTCGATGACGCGGGCGTTGCCATTCTTGTCGGCATAGCCGAGCGTTTCCTCGCCCGAGCCGCCCGTCACGCGCATCGAAACGTCACTGCCTTCGGGAACCGTAAAGGTCGGGATCGCCTGGTTGGCGTCGGCGGTCAGGAAGATCGGCGGCTTGCCGGTATAGGCCGGTGGCGTCACCCATGCATCGATGCGCGGCGGCACGATATCGCGCGCACCATGGGCATTGAAGCCGTCGCTGATCCTGCCGCCCGTCGGTCCGAAGGAGAAGGCGAAGGCGGTAACGAGCAAAAGGGCCGCCACCGCGCGCAGCCCCCAGGGGTCGCGCTCCGGCACGCGCGTGCGCGGCAGGTCGGCGCCAAGGTTGTCGAGCTTTCCAGCCATACGCTTCTGGTGTTCACGCCACAGCGCCTGCGAGAAGCTGCTTTCCCTGCCGCTGGGCCGGTCGGTCTGCACCAGGACCGGGCTGTGCAACAGTTGATTGGCGGCCTCTATGCGGCGGTCGATTTCGGCGGCGCCCGGCAGGCGGAAGAAGCGCAGCGGATAGAGCGCGGCCAGTGCCGCTATGGCAAAAGCAGCGACCAGGCCAACGCGCGCCATATCCGGCAGCCGGGAGAACAGCCCCAGCCAGGAGATGCTGAGGAACAGGCTGGCGACTATGACGAGCGGAAGCAGCAACGGCCAGCCGCGCTCGACCATCATCGAGACCCGCGTCGCCAACCGGCTCAAGGCCAGGCGTCCGGCCAGGCCGCGATCGCTGCTGAAGGTGGGTCGTTGCGTCATCGGCCCTTCCTTGAGCCTATCCCGAAAACCGGGATGCGGCCCTATCCCTTTGAGCATGATCTGTTCCGAAAGGGATTTCACTTTTCGAAATCATGCTGTGGAGCGGGCAGGATAGCCCGACGCCTCACGACTCAAAGAATACCAGCAAACACGGCAAAGGCGAGGCAGTTCGGAAAAACGTGAAGTGGACCGTTATAGTTCCATCCTGCATACCCTTTAGAAGGCAGCAGGCCCTTTAGAAGGTAGCGGGGTCCGCGTTCGCTCCGCAGACCAGCACGGCGACCCGTTCGCCCGCCGCCGGCGCATAGCGGCCCGACAGGACCGCGGCAAAGGCGGCGGCGCCACCCGGCTCGGAGATGATGCGGGCCCGGTTCCACAGCGCCTTCTGCGCGGCGATGATGTCGTCGTCACTGACCAGGATCGAGCGTTCGACAAAGGCTTCGGCAATCGGGAACATCATTTCGCCGACGCGCTTTGGCGCCAGCGAATCGGCGGCGATACCCTCGGCCGGCGCGTCGACGGGGTGTCCGGCCTCGAAGGCGCGATGAAGCGTCGGCGCTCCTTCCGGCTCGACGGCGATGATACGGATGCGGCCGGTAAACCAGGCAGCGATGCCGCCGATCAGGCCGCCGCCGCCGACAGCGACCAGCAGCGTGTCGATCTTAGGCAAATCGCTCTCAATTTCGAGCCCGAGCGTGCCCTGGCCGACGAGCGTTTCCTCCTGGTTGAAGGCATGGATCTGCAAGGCGCCGGTCTCCTCGGCGAACCGTTCGCTGGCCGCCAGCGCCTCGGCGTAGCGGGCGCCGCCGACGATCAGTTCGGCGCCGTAGGAGCGGATTCGCTCCAGTTTGGCTGGCGGGCTCACTTCGGGAACGAAGATGGTCGCCTTGTGGCCGAGCCGCATGGCGGCATAGGCGACGGCCGCGCCATGGTTGCCGCCCGATGCCGCTACGACACCGGCGTCGGGAACCGGCCGCTCCAGGAGATTGGTGAAGGCGCCGCGCGCCTTGAACGAGCCGGAATGCTGCAGGCATTCGAGCTTCAGGTCGACGGCCAGCGGCGGCTGATCGAAGTCGGCCATGTCGACGCGCAGCACCGGCGTGTGCCTGATATAGGGGCGGATGCGCGGTTCCATCGCGGCAATGCGCTCGCGTGTGACGGTGATGCCGTTCGTCATGATTGCTCCCTGGGACGGGTAGGTGTGTTTCCGGCGCTCCTATGCAAGCCAGTCGGGCATCGAATCCAGCCCAATCAGGTCGTCATAGGTCGGGCGTGGGCGCACGATGTGGAACCGGTCGCCGTCGACCAGCACCTCCGGCACCAGCAGGCGGGTGTTGTAGGTGCCGGCCTGCACCGCGCCATAGGCGCCGGCGGTGGAGACGGCAATCAGGTCGCCGGCCTTCAGCCTGGGCAGATCGCGGTCCAGGCCGATATAGTCGCCGGTCTCGCAGACCGGGCCGACCACGTCGACCATCATGCGCGGCGTGTCGGCCGGCGGCTGCACGACCGGACGGATGTCGTGGAAGGCGTCGTAGAGCGTCGGCCGGATGAGATCGTTCATGGCGGCATCAACGACGAGGAAGTTCTTGGCGTCGCCTTCCTTCACGAAAATCACTTCCGAGACGAGGATGCCGGCATTGCCCGATATCAGCCGGCCAGGCTCGAACATCACCTTCAGCCCGAGCTTGGTGACATGCTTCCTGACGATCTGGGCATAGGCGTCGGGCAGCGGCGGCGGGTTGTTGTCGATGCGGTAGGGAATGCCGAGCCCGCCGCCGACATCGATATGCTCGATGGCATGGCCGTCCGCCCGCAGCGCGCCGACCAGATCGACAAGCAGGGCGAAGGCATCGTCGAAGGGCTGCAGCTCGGTGATCTGGCTGCCGATATGGGTATCGATGCCGGTGATCCTGATGCCGGGAAGCTTTGCCGCGCGGGCATAAACCTGCCGCGCCCGCTGCCACGGGATGCCGAACTTGTTCTCGGCCTTGCCGGTGGAGATCTTCTTGTGGGTCTTGGCGTCGACGTCGGGATTGATGCGCAGCGAGATCGACGCCACCTTGCCAAGGGCGGTGGCTCGCGCCGACAACAGCTCGAGTTCAGGCTCGGATTCGACGTTGAAGCAAAGGATGCCGGCGGCAAGGGCAAAGTCCATTTCGCGCGCGGTCTTGCCGACGCCCGAAAACAGGATCTTGCCGGCCGGAATGCCGGCGGCCAGCGCCCGGCGCAATTCACCTTCCGAAACCACGTCGGCGCCGGCGCCGAGCTTGGCCAGCGTCCGCAGCACGGCCTGGTTGGAATTGGCCTTCATGGCGTAGCAGACCAGCGCGTCGAGCCCGGCAAAGGACTGGGCAAACACCCGGTAGTGCCTGGTCAGGGTCGCCGTCGAATAGCAGTAGAATGGCGTGCCGATCTGTGCGGCGATGTCGGGGATCGCCACGTCCTCGGCATGGAGCACGCCGTCGCGGTAGTCGAAATGGTTCACGAGAGTGGTTCCGGAAGTTGGGGCGCGATGAGATCGGGTTGAAAGGCCCGGCTCTCGTCGGCTCTAGATCAGCGGGTCGAGGATGAATTTCTTGTCCTTGACCGGTTTTTCCGGCTCCGGCGGCACGGGCTGGTGGGCCTTTGAGGCATCCTTGCGCGCCTGCACGGCCGCCTCATACGGCGTGTCGAGAGCGCCCCTCCTGCCGCAGGCCGAAACGGCCGCGATCGCAACCAGCAGCGTCAGCGTCACCAAAATCCTGCTTCCGGTCATCGATCCATCCGTCCGAAACGTTTGTCAGCCGCCGCTTTTAGCCGAGTTCTCGGCGCATTGCACCCCGGATATTGCTCGTCGCAATATCCGAGATATTGCCCGTCGCAATATCCGGGATATTACTGCGGAATATCCGGCATTACGCTTTCGCCAGCCGCTTTTTCCAGGCACGGATCTGCTTCCTCACTTCCGACGGCGCGGTGCCGCCGAAACTGGTGCGGCTCTTGACCGAGTTCTGCACCGCCAGCACCGAAAATATGTCGGCCGTGATGCCGGAATTGATCGACTGCAAATCCTCCAGTGAAAGCTTCTCCAGCCCCACCTTCCTGTCTTCGGCCAGCGCCACCGCCCGGCCGGTGACATGATGCGCCTCGCGGAACGGCAGGCCGAGCGTGCGCACCAGCCAGTCGGCAAGGTCGGTTGCTGTCGCGTGGCCGGAGCCGGCGGCCTTCTTCATCGCGGCCGCGTTGACCGTCATGTCCGAGACCATGCCGGTCATCGCCGCCAGCATCAGGTCGAGCGTCTCGGCGGCGTCGAACACCGATTCCTTGTCTTCCTGCATATCCTTGCCATAGGTCAAAGGCATGCCCTTCATCACCGTCAGCAGGCCGACCAGATGACCGGTGACGCGGCCGGTCTTGCCGCGCACCAGTTCGGCGGCATCGGGGTTCTTCTTCTGCGGCATGATGGAGGAGCCGGTGGAAAACGAGTCCGACAGCCTGACGAAGCCGAACTGCGGCGTCGACCAGATGATGATCTCTTCGGCGAGCCGTGACAGATGCGTGGCGCAGATCGCCGCCACGCCGAGGAACTCGAGCGCGAAATCGCGATCCGAGACGCTGTCGAGCGAATTGCGCATCGGCTCGCGGAAGCCGAGCGCCTTGGCGGTCCGGTGGCGGTCGATCGGGAAGCTGGTGCCGGCAAGTGCGGCGGCACCGAGCGGGCTTTCATCCATCCGCTCGATCGCATCGCGCACGCGCGACAGGTCGCGCGAAAACATCTCGACATAGGCCATGCAGTGATGGCCGAAGGTCACCGGCTGGGCCGCCTGCATATGGGTAAAGCCCGGCATCACGGTCGCGGCATGCTCCTCGGCCCGCTCCAGCAGCGCCTCGATCAGCCCTTTCAACGCCTCGGCGACGCGAAAGCATTCATCCTTGACCCACAGCCGCAAATCGACCGCGACTTGATCATTGCGCGAGCGGGCGGTGTGCAGCCGGCCGGCCGCCGGGCCGATCAGATCGGCGAGGCGCGCCTCGATGTTCATGTGGATGTCTTCGAGCCGTGTCGAAAACTCGAAGCTGCCGGCCTCGATCTCTTTCAGGATCGTGTTCAGCCCGTCAGCGATTTTTTCTTGGTCGGCCGCCGAAATAATGCCCGTTTGCGCCAGCATCTCGCTATGGGCGATCGAGCCTTTGATGTCCTGCGCATAGAGTTTGCGGTCGAAGGAGATAGACGCGTTGATCGCTTCCATGATCGCGGCCGGACCCGAGGCAAAACGTCCGCCCCACATCTGGTTGCTGGTTTTCTTGTCGCTCATGGCTATAACCCGTGCTTCGGAGCAGTTTTGAGAAAATGGCAGACGGTAGTAGATTCTTCCCGGCCCCGCGCCTGATCCTCGCCGCCTTGGTGGCGGGCGCGCTGGCGGGCGCGGTCGCGGTATATGTCAGCGAGAGCCGGTCTGGCAACAATGCACCGGCACAAGCTGCCGTGGGTGACAGCAGGGACGACGTGACCTGCGCGGCCAAGAGCGACCGCGCCAAGAAAGTCGCGGCGTCGGCCACCGGTGAGGTTGCGGCACTTTTGCCGGCCGATCCGCCTCAATCCCTGAAGAGCCTTGCCTTCAATGGTCCGGAGGGCAAGCCGATGACGCTTGCCGATCATGCCGGCAAGACGGTGCTGCTCAATCTGTGGGCGACGTGGTGCGCGCCGTGCCGTGCCGAAATGCCGGCGCTCGATGCGCTGCAGAAGGAAAAGGGCAGCGACTCCTTTGAAGTGGTCGCCGTCAACGTCGATGCCGGCGACGATGTGAAGCCGAAGAAGTTCCTCAGCGATACCGGCGTCGCGACGCTCGGCTATTACCGGGATTCGACGATGACGCTGTTCAACGACCTCAAGAAGCGCGGCTTGGCGCTAGGCCTTCCCGTCACCATGCTGATCGACGGCGAGGGCTGCCTGATCGCCCACATGAACGGCCCGGCCGAATGGTCGGGGCCGGACGCCAGGCGGCTGGTCGAGACGGCACTCAAGCCCGAGAGCCTGTAGTCTAGCGTGTGGCTAGCGCGGGTGCGGGCGCGAAGGCCAGAACGCTTCTGTCGCGCAGGCTGGCGGGTTTGCTGCCGGCAGCGGGTGCGACGACGCCGGTCAGATCGCCGAATTCCTCGATGAGAGCCGGCTTGCCGATATAGTAGCCCTGGCCGATCTCGCAGGCTTCGGCGTCCAGGAACTTCAGTTCGCCGAGCGTCTCGACACCCTCCGCCAGAACCGGCAGGCCGAGCCCGCGTCCAAGTCCCAGGACGGCGCGCACGATCGCCGCGACCTGGCCGTTCTTGTCGACGGACTTGATGAATGAGCCATCGATCTTGATCTTGTCGAAGGGAAAGGCGCGAAGGTTGGAGAGCGAGGAATAGCCGGTTCCAAAATCGTCCATTGCGACGCGCACGCCCAGCGCCTTGACCTGCCGCAAGGTGGCCAATGCCCGCGGCATGTCCTTGACAAGCGCCGTCTCGGTGATCTCAAGCTCGAGCCTGCCGGGCGCCAGGCCGGAATTCAGCAAGGTTTCGTGGACCTTACGGCTGAAATTCGTGTTGTGGAGCTGCACCGCCGAAACGTTGACGGCCACCGTCAGCGGATTTTCCCAGCGGGCGGCTTCCTCGCAGGCGGCCGTCAGCACCCATTCGCCAATCTGGCCAATGGCGCCGCTGTCTTCGGCGACCGGGATGAATATGCTCGGCGAGACGTCGCCGCGCGTCGGATGCCGCCACCGGACCAGCGCTTCGAAACCGACCATCTTCCCGCTGCTGATCTCCTTCTGCGGCTGGTAGACGAGGTAGAACTCCTGGCGCGCGACCGCCTGGCGCAGTTCGTGCTCCATCACGCGCTTGTCGCGGGCCTCGGCCCCCATCGAAGCTTCGAAATAGCGGTAGGTGTCCTTGCCTTCGGTCTTGGCCCGGTAGAGCGCGGTATCGGCGTGGCTTATCAGGCTGGCCTGGTTTTCGGCATCCGATGGATAAAGCGCAATGCCGATGCTGGCCGACACCAGGCCGCCGCCGACCGAGAGCCGGTTTTCCTCGCGCATGGCGGTCAGCACGGCGTTGGCGATACGGCCCGCCTCCAACGGGTCGGTCAGGTTCGGCGCGATGATGGCGAACTCATCGCCGCCCAGCCGCGCCACCATCTGCCCTTGGCGAAGAATGCCGGTAACGCAGTGCGCAACCTTCTGCAGCATGGCGTCGCCCGCGCCGTGCCCATACAGATCGTTGACCTCCTTGAACCGGTCGAGATCGAGCAGCAGAAGCGCAAGCTGACCGCCTTTCCTGGTCCGGCCCATCGCAGCAATTTCCGTCTCCAGCCGGCCGGAAAAGCTGCGGCGATTGGCCAGTCCGGTCAATGGATCGAAATGGGCAAGGCGCAGGATCTCCTGTTCCGCCTTCTTGCGCTCGCGAATGTCTCGGACCGCAACCACGTTGTGAGGCTTGCCACAATAGTCGATGCTCCTGGCGATCAGCTCGACAGGAATGCTCGTGCCATCGCGGCCGCTCAATTCGGCCTCCTGCGGCTGTTCGCCGAAGCCCGACATGTCGGATCCGAAGAGATCGCCAAGCTGCATTCCGTTCAGCGTCGCTGTTGCGATGCCCGTCAATGTCGCCATGCTGTCATTGGCACTGATGATGCGGTGGCCGTCGCAGACGATCAGCCCCTCCACGGCGGCATTGGCCAGACCGTGCATGCGGTCGACCTCGAGCTTCTGGCGACGGAAGCGCAAATCGATCCACAGCGCCGATGCCGACAGGACCAGGATCACCAATGTGGCGGCAGCGGCGGCGAAAGCCTGCGAGGTCGGCTCGATCGTGTATTCGGATATGACGATCGAGGGATCGGGGAAGATCGAGACAGCACCCATGCCGATGAAATGCAGGGTGCAGATTGCCAGCGTCAGCAGCACCGCGCCGCCGGATGTCGCCTTCAAGGAGGGACGGCGCTGCACGACACGCAGCGCCAGCGCCGCGAGCGTCACGCCGGCCAGAAGGGAAACGGCGACAAGCAACAGGTTCCACTCGATGCGGCCCTGAACCTCGAACGCCGCCATACCGATGTAGTGCATGGCCGCGATACCGCCGCCCAGCACGGCGCCGCCGACGAGATGATAGTCGAACTCATTCCGCAAGGTGGCGATCCACATGCCGGCTGCCGTCAGAGTGACCGAAGCAGCGAGCGAAAGCACGGAAAGTGCGGGATCGTAAGCACTGGGTATGCCCGGTGTGAATGCGAGCATGGCGATGAAGTGCGTTGCCCAGATGCCGAAGCCGGTCGAAGTGGCCGCGATCATCAGCCAGGCAAGCCGGTTCCGATCGGTGGAGCGGCTTATGTGATGAAGCAGGTTGACGGCAGAGAAACAGGAAATTCCGCAGATCAGCGCGGCGAGTGCGACCAGTCTCAGATCGTGTTCGTTGACGATACAATTGTAGACCGTCAGCATTTTATTTCACCTGATCTTTGGAAATAAACAGGGCAGCAGGATTGAGTAGCGCTTTGCCGTTGAGGGATCGATAAAGTCGCCTGCAACCTTGGCGTGTCTCTTCGGGTTGCAGCGGCTGCAATCAAGGCTGCCACCCCGAAAGGCAGCTTGGCAGTTCCGACGGTGGTTCCTGGCGCTTGTCGTCGCGCTAAGCCGGCTAACCGTGTGGCTTTCCATGCGTCCAAGCGGAGGCGAGGTGGCGTGAGGTAAAGGGGTGAAGTTCGTCGATCTGCAACAAAACCGTTGTCTGATTGTCATGAGCGACACATATTGCCTTTGCGGGAGTGCCCCTTTCGCCAATGACAAACGGGAGATGAAACATGAAGTCCTTCGGCTTCGCGGCCGGTGTTGCCGCCACCTTTATGCTGCTTTCCTCAACCTCCGCTTTTGCTGTCACGCAGATCAGTTGGTGGCACGCCATGACTGGCGCCAATGCCGAAGTTGTCGACAAGATCTCCAAAGATTTCAATGCCAGCCAGAGCGACTATGAACTCGTTCCGGTGTTCAAAGGCACCTACCCCGAGACGCTGAATGCCGGCATCGCCGCCTACCGTGCCGGCCAGGCGCCCGACATCATGCAGGTGTTCGACGTCGGCACCGGCGTGATGATGGCGGCCGAAGGCGCAATCAAGCCGGCAGCCGATGTGTTGACCAGCGCTGGAATGACCTTCGACAAGAGCCAGTATCTGCCAGGCATAGTCGGCTATTATTCGAAGCCGGACGGCACCATGCTCTCTTTCCCCTACAACTCCTCCTCGCCGATCCTTTATTACAACAAGGATATCTTCAAGAAGGCTGGTCTCGACGTCGACAGCCCACCCAAGACCTGGAATGAGGTGTGGGAAGACGCCAAGAAGATCAAGGCGAGCGGCGCGGCCGCCTGCGGCTACACCTCGACCTGGCTGACCTGGATCCATCTGGAGAATTTCGCGGCCTGGAATGACGTGTCATGGGCCACCCAGCAGAACGGTCTGGCCGGCGGCGATGTCGAGCTCAAGATCAATGCGCCGATTTTCGTCAACCACTTCCAGGCGCTGGCGGACCTCGCCAAGGACGGCACCTTCAAATATGGCGGCCGCACCTCCGAAGCCAAGCAGATCTTCCTCGCTGGCGAATGCGGGATCATGACCGAATCCTCCGGCGGCCTTGGCGATATCGTCAAGTCCGGCATGAATTACGGCATTGGCCAATTGCCCTATGACAGCGACGCCAAGGGCGCACCGCAGAACACGACGCCGGGTGGCGCCAGCCTGTGGGTTTTCGCTGATAAATCCGACGAGGAATACAAGGGCGTCGCGGCCTTCTTCGCCTACCTGTCGAAGACCGAGGTGCAAGAATACCTGCACCAGAAGTCGGGTTATCTGCCGGTAACGCTTGCCGCCTATGAAGCGACCAAGAAGTCCGGTTTCTATGACAAGAACGTCGGTCGCGAGACCCCGATCCTGCAGATGACGGGTAAGGCGCCGACCGACAATTCCAAGGGCGTACGTCTGCCGAACCTGCCGCAGGTGCGCGATATCCAGAACGAGGAGTTCGAAAAGATGCTCGCCGGCCAGCAAACCGCGCAGCAGGCGCTCGACAATGCGGTTACGCGTGGCAATGCGGCGATCAAGGAAGCGCTGGGGAATTAGAGCGAGCGCAGGTCCTTGCTCTACGGCGCATCCACCTGTCCTGCCAGGCATCTCCCCTCGGCGAGGGGAGTTTTGCCGTCCCTTGCGATTTCGCCAACGGTCGATGATGCCCAATCCGAAACGCTCGTCAAAGCCATGTTGGCGAAGAGGGATGCCACATCGTGCCGCCCGCCTCATCACCTCGGAATGGCTCCATGACCCCTCGCGTCGTGTTTCCCAACAAGATCCTTCCCTACCTGCTGGTGGCGCCGCAACTGGCCATCACGCTCGTGTTTTTCTACTGGCCGGCCGGCCAGGCGTTCTACCAATCCATGCTCAGGCAGGATCCGTTCGGACTGAGGACCAAGTTCGTCTGGTTCGCCAATTTCAGGAAAGTGCTTGCCGATCCGGCCTACCTGAACTCGATCAAGGTCACGGTGGTGTTTTCCCTTGCGACCGCTAT
Organism: Mesorhizobium sp. WSM4822; assembly: GCF_055811155.1. Lineage (NCBI taxonomy): Bacteria > Pseudomonadati > Pseudomonadota > Alphaproteobacteria > Hyphomicrobiales > Phyllobacteriaceae > Mesorhizobium > Mesorhizobium sp. WSM4822. Next base: position 160,526 of record NZ_JBVVQM010000014.1, read on the forward strand.
CGTGGCCATGTGCGTGGCGCTCCTGCTTGCGGTCATGGCAGAGAAGGTGGTGCGCGGCAAAGGTCTCTACCGCACGCTCTTGATCTGGCCCTACGCAGTGGCGCCGGCGATCGCCGGTATGCTGTGGCTGTTCCTCTTTAACCCGTCGATCGGGTCGCTGGCCTACATGCTGAGGAGTTTCGGCATCGCCTGGGACCCACTGCTCAACGGCACCCACGCCATGATCCTGCTGGTGTCCGCCGCTGCCTGGAAGCAGATCAGCTACAATTTCCTGTTCTTCGTCGCCGGCCTGCAGGCGGTGCCGAAAGCCTTGATCGAGGCGGCGGCCATGGACGGCGCCGGCGAGACCAAGCGATTCTGGACCATCGTCTTCCCGCTGCTTGCGCCGACGACCTTCTTCCTGCTGGTCGTCAACACCGTCTATGCCCTGTTCGACACGTTCGGCATCGTCCATGCCGTCACCGGGGGCGGTCCGGGCAAGACGACTGAAACGCTGGTCTACAAGGTCTACAATGACGGCTTCGTCAATCTGATCCTCGGTGACTCGGCGGCGCAGTCGGTCATCCTGATGGTCATCGTCATCTCGCTCACGGCCATCCAGTTCCGCTATGTGGAACGCAAAGTCCATTACGGCTGAGGGCGAGCGATGATCGGCCAGTCACCGCTCCGCACCGTCATCGCCCACGCCGTGCTGATCCTCGGCATATTGACCGTTGCTTTCCCGATCTACTACACGTTCGTTGCCTCGACGCAGACGCTGCAAACGATCCTCAGGCCGCCATTGCCGCTCCTGCCCGGCGATCAGTTCTGGAACAATTACACCGAAGCGCTGTTCGGCGGTGTCGGCCGTATCGGCGGCGTCAGCGTCGGCAGGCTGCTGCTCAACACGACGATCATGGCGCTCGGCATCGCGGTGGGAAAGATCTTCATCTCGATCCTGTCGGCCTACGCGATCGTATTTTTCCGCTTTCCGCTGCGCATGACCTTCTTCTGGCTGATCTTCATCACCTTGATGCTTCCCGTCGAGGTGCGCATCCTGCCGACCTACAAGGTGATGGTCGATCTCGGCATGATCGACACCTATGCCGGCCTGATCATCCCGCTGATCGCCTCCGCCACCGCCACATTGCTGTTTCGACAGTTTTTCATGACCATTCCAGGTGAGCTGGTGGAGGCGGCGCGTGTTGACGGTGCGGGGCCGTGGCGCTTCTTCTTCGATATCCTGTTGCCGCTGTCGCGGACGAATATCGCGGCGCTGTTCGTCATCCTCTTCATTTATGGCTGGACGCAGTATCTGTGGCCGTTGCTCGTCACCAACAGCAGCAACATGAACACGATCGTCATCGCGCTCAGAAAGATGGTCTCCTTCGCCGATGCCGATACGCAATGGCACCTGGTCATGGTTACAGCGATGCTGGCCATCGTGCCGCCGATCCTGGTCGTGGTGCTGATGCAACGCTGGTTCGTTCGCGGCCTGGTCGATTCCGAAAAGTGAGAAGCTGATGGCGACCGTCGATCTGAAGGATGTGAAGAAGGTCTACCCCAGCGGTTTCGAGGCCGTGAAGGGCGTTTCAATCGCAGTTCCCGACAGGCAGCTTTGCGTGCTGGTCGGCCCATCGGGCTGCGGCAAGTCCACGCTGCTCAGGATGATCGCCGGGCTCGAAACCATCTCCTCGGGAACCGTTGCGATCGACGGCAAGATCGTAAACTCAATCGGTCCGACCGAGCGGGACATCGCCATGGTGTTCCAGAACTATGCGCTCTATCCGCATATGAAAGTCTACGACAATATGGCCTATGGGCTGCGCAACCGCGGCACGCCGAAAGATGAGATCGACAGCCGGGTCCGCGCGACGGCGAAAATACTCGAACTTTCGGCGCTACTCGACCGCCGTCCGCGCGAGCTTTCCGGCGGCCAGCGCCAGCGTGTCGCCATGGGTCGTGCCATTGTGCGCAACCCGAGGGTTTTCCTGTTCGACGAGCCGCTCTCCAATCTCGATGCCAAATTGCGTGGCCAGATGCGCGTCGAGATAAAGAACCTGCAACGCTCGCTTGGCGTCACGTCGGTCTATGTCACGCATGACCAGCTCGAGGCGATGACGTTGGCCGACATCCTCGTCGTCATGAACGGCGGACTGGTCGAGCAAATGGGGGCGCCGCTCGACATCTATGAAAGGCCGGCCTCGACCTTCGTCGCTTCCTTCATTGGCGCGCCGCCGATGAATCTCCTGGCACTGACCGAAAGCGCCTCGGGCGCGGTGCTCGCAGACGGCACGGCGATCGCTTTCGCACCTCGGGAGGCAAGAGCTGCGACCCTCGGTTTTCGGCCCGAGGATGCCGACGTCACCTTCAATGCGGAGGCGCCGCCCGGCGCCCTCGTCCTGCCGGCGCTGGTCGAGGCAGTCGAACCGGTAGGCGCCGAAAGTTTCCTTCACTGTGCGGCAGGCGGCAACCGTATCGTCGTGCGTGTCGCGGGTCGCGCCACCGCCACGGTTGGCAACCAATTGCGCGTGGTTGCCAAGGCAGAAAAGCTGCACTGGTTCGATCAGGCAGGAAAGCGCGTCGGCTAATCCAAAAGATGCCCAGAGCGTTTCACCGTTTCACGGAAACGGCGAGCTGCTCTAACTCTTTGTTTTGACGCAATTCCAGACGGAAAACCGCTTCACAGTTTCCTAGAATTGCTCCAGCATACGGTGTTCAGGCGAAGACATGCGCCTTTCCCGATACGGTCAGCCGGACGATCTCGCCGACCGCCGGCGCGTCCATGCCCGGTTTGCGCAGGACCAGCGGCGTGTTGCCGATCGCTGCCGCATCGGGCGGATCGGCATTGTTCAAGAGCCGCACCGCGACCGTGCACATCGAGCCGGCGAATTCGGATTCCGTCACTTCGCCGAACAGCATGTCCGAGGTGCCGGACATGCCCTCGCGCGACGTTCTCTTCAGCGCGATCTGCTCCGGGCGAAGCATGATACGGGCGATATCGCGGCTGTCATTGGTGTCGACCGCGATGCGGCCGAGCGGAGAGTTGGCGAATCCATCCGATATCTTTGCCGGCAGGATGATGGCGTCGCCAAGGAATTCGGCGATCATCCTGTCCTTCGGCTTGAGATAGAGCTCGCGCGGCGTGCCGATCTGCGAGAACCTGCCGTCGCGCATCACCGCGACCTGGCTGGCGAAGGACAGCGCCTCGGCCTGGTCGTGCGTCACCAGGATGGTGGTGATGCCGGCAGCTTCCAGAAGCTCGGCCACCGCCTTGCGCATCGAAGCGCGCAGGCCGGTATCGAGCGCCGAGAACGGCTCGTCGAGAAGCATCAGCCTGGGCTTCATCGCCATGGCGCGAGCCAGCGCCACGCGCTGCTGCTGGCCGCCGGAGAGCTCGTGCGGGCGGCGCTTGAGGATCGCCTTGTCGAGGCCGACGATATAGGCGAGCTCGACGATGCGCTCGGTGCGCTTGTCCTCGCCGCGACGCATGCCGAAACCGATATTGTCGCCAATGGTCAGATGCGGAAACAGGGCACCATCCTGCGCCACCACGCCGATGCCTCGCCGATATGCCGGCACCGCAGCGCCGCCATTGGCCAATATCGTACCGTCGAGCGTGATGTGCCCCTGGTCCGGCGCCTCGAAGCCGGCAATCAGCCGCAGCAGGGTCGTCTTGCCGCAGCCGGAAGGACCGACAATCGCCGTGCGGCTGCCGCTGGCGACGTTCAGGTCGACGCCGGCAAGGGCGGCCACCGGGCCGTACTGCTTGTGCAAGCCACCAATTTCGAGAAAGCTCATCGTCCGGCCATCCGTTTCGACTGGACATAGAGCAGCCAGGTCAAGGGCAGCGACATCGCCACCATGATGAAGGCGTAAGGTGCCGCGGAGGCATAATCAATCTCGCCGCTGTAGGACCAGAACGCCATCGCCAGCGTGCGGGTGCCGTTGGGTGCCAGCATCTGGGTAGCGGTCAGTTCGTTCATGATGCCGAGCGCCACCAGCGCCATGCCAGCCGCGGCACCCGGCGCCGACAGGCGGATCGTCGTCGACCACAGCGCCTGCAGCGGCCGGCGGCCGAGGCTGGAAGCGGCGCGTTCGAGCTCGACCGGTGCCTGCGCGATCGACGCCCGCAGGCTGACCAGCGCGCGTGGCAGGAACATCAGCGCATAGGCCACCAGGATGGTGAACAGGGTCTGGTAGAGCGGCAGCGCGATGCGCACCGTGATGGTGACCAGCGCCAGCGCTATGACAACCCCCGGCAACGAGCCGACAATGTAGTTGCAGCCCTCCAGCAGGCGCTGCAATGGCCCCGGGGCGCGGATCGAGATCCAGGCCATCGGCATGGCGGCGACGGTGGCGAGCAAGGCGCCGGCGAGCGCCAGGAACAGCGTCTGGCCAAGCGCCAGGCCGATCTCGTCCAGGCGCCAGACAGCGGCGCCGCCGGCGATAAGCCAGCCGCCGATGGTGACGAACGGCACGCCGAGCGCCAAAAGCGTGGTGACGACAAGCAAGAGCAGGCTCGGAATGGTGGCGCGCCCGAGGCTTGCGCGTTGCTGATGGCGCGCCGCACCCGAGCCGACGCGGGCATAGCGCTCCTCGCCGCGCACCAGCACTTCGAGGCCGAGCAGCACGAAGCAGCAGCTGACCAGCACGCCGGCCAGCATGTTGGCGGCCGGTCCATTGAAGGTCGACTGGAACTGGTCGACGATCGCCGTGGTGAAGGTGTCGAAGCGGATGAAGACATAGAGGCCGTACTCGGCCAGCAGATGCAGGCCGACCAGCAGCGAGCCGCCGCAGATGGCGAGCCGCAATTGCGGCAGCACGACCCGCCAGAACACGCGTCGGGGTCCAAGGCCGAGTGCGGCGGCGGCGTCCTCGAGGGCGGGATCGAGACGGCGCAATGCCGCCGACACCGGCAGATACAGGAACGGGAAATAGGCGATAACGGAAACCAGCACGCCGGCCCACAGGCCGTGCAGTCCCGGCACCATGGTGATCCAGGCGTAGCTGTGGACGAAGGCGGGGATGGCGAGCGGCGCCACGCACAGCCAGGACCAGATCCGGTCGCCCGGCAGGTCGCTGCGCTCGGTCAGCCAGGCCAGCGCAACCGACAGCACGATGGTGATCGGCACCGAGAGCGCGACCAGCAGGACAGTGTTGACCAGAAGCTCGCCGACACGCGGCCGGAAGACCAGCGCCGCGACGGTTTCCCAGCCGGTCTGCACCGCGATCCAGATGATGAAGGCGAGCGGCACCAGCGCCAGCAGCGCAACGAAGATGGCGGCGAGGACCAGCCACAGCGGTGCGCGTCGCCGGGCCCTTCGGCCTGTGCCCGAAGGCAGGCCCGAACGCGCGAGATCGACCGCGGACTGCATCAGGTCAGACGCCGTGCCGTTGCCGTCCAGCGGCAGCAATTGAAGGACCGCGATCGCGGTCGGGAACACAGCGTGTCGTCATCGACGAATGCCATCTCGAAAAACAAAATCACTCCCGCGGAAGGCGAATTCCCGCGGGAGCGTGGTCGGGTGTCCTTTTAGGACGAATGGCAACTAAAGCAAGCCGGCTGCCGTCATCAGGTCGGTGACCTTCTTGGAGTTCAGCGTCGTGGCATCGACCTTCGGCGCCTGCAGATCGGCGAGCGGCACAAGCTTCGGGTTGGAGTCCGCACCCTTGCCGACCGCGTATTCGAAGGAATCGCCTGTTTTCAGCACGTCCTGACCGCCCTTGCCGGTCAGCCATTTCAGGAACGCCTGGGCTTCCTTGGGATGCTTGCTGGAGGCCAGCACGCCGCCGCCGGAGATCGAGACGAAGGCGCCCGGATCCTGGTTCTTGAAATAGTGCAGCTCGACATTCTTGCTGTTTTCGCCGGTCTTGGCCTGATCGCCGAAGTAGTAATAGTGATAGATGACGCCGCCTTCGATCTCGCCGGCATTGACCGCCTTCATCACTGTGCTGTTGCCCTTGTAGGCGGTGAAGTTGGTTTTCATCGCCTTCAGCCAGTCGGCGGTAGCGGCTTCGCCCTTGAGCTGGAGCAGGGCGCTGACGATGGCCTGGAAATCGGCGCCCGACGGGGAGGCGGCCCAACGGCCCTTCCAGCTCGGATCGGCGAGGTCAAGCATCGACTTGGGCAGCTGGTCGGCGGTCAGCTTGGTTTTGTTGTAGGCAAAGACCGTGCTGCGCGCGGCGACGCCGACCCATTTGCCGCTGGCCGGCTGATAGTCCTGCGGAACCTGTGCCAACGTGTCGGCATCGACCGGCGCGAACAGGCCGGCGCTCTCGACCAGCGCCATGGCTGGTGAGTTTTCCGTCAGGAACACGTCTGCGGGTGAAGCAGTGCCCTCGGCGACGATCTGATTGGAGAAGTCGCTGTCGCCGCCATTGCGCACTGTGACCTTGATGCCCGTTTCCTTGGTGAAGCCTTCGGCCCACGCCTTGGTCAGGCTTTCGTGCTGGGCGTTATAGACAATGATGCCGGCATCCTCGGCCATCGACGGGCTGGCGATCAGCATGATTGCCAGCGCCGTGGCGCCGGCGAGGGTGGAAAGAGCATATTTCATGACATTGTCCTAAAGTTCGGGTTGGCACCGGCTCACCTACCGATACCTGACAGGCTTAGTCAACATTGGTGATCTGCTTCAATCGGTCGCTGAAGCACAAACGCTTGATATCGGGCTCACAATTCCAAGTATGAAGGGACGCGAATGGCGTGCCGAATTCAAACCGATGGTTGATCCGCGGGCCGGATGAATGGGGCGGCTTGCAGACCGTGGAAAAGCACCGAATGCCGCCTGACGACCCTGGGAAGGTCCAAGCACCAGCCTTTGGCCTGCGTGAACAAGGCCTCCAGCAGTACAGCTATTTCTAACCGGGCGACGTGTTGACCCAGACAGGCATGCAGTCCGGTGCCAAAGGCAAGGGCCGACGAAATGCCGGAACCCAAATCCAACCGGTCGCCCGCCGGGAAAACAGAAATGTCTCGATTGGCGCTCGCCAGCACGGGTACGACGGCCTGCCCGGCTTTTATGGTTGCGCCACCAAATTGCATATCTTCCGCGGCGATGCGCGCTCCGGCATAGTGAACCGGAGCGCAAAAACGGAGCAGCTCTTCGGCTGCTGAAAACCAACTGACTTTCCCATCTTCAAGCAGCGAAAGCTGTTCTGGGAAGCGTGCAAGCGCGACCAGCGCATTGCCGAAGGTATCGACGACTGTCGCCTGCCCGGCAAAGAGCAGGAATACGATGTTTGCAACGGCATCGTCTCTCAGCCAGCGGCCAGCCTCGACTTCGGCAAGCATCTGAGCTGAAATACCGTTTGGGCGCACAGTACCGTGTTCTATCACGCTGGATACCCATGCCTCCAACCGGCGGCAGGCATCGTTTGCGTCTTCGTCTACGCCGCCGGCCCTTATTTCCAGGGCGTTGGCCATAAGCTGTGCGTCGGCGCCAATCCGCCAGGGATCGTCCATGTCGATACCAAGGATCTGTTCCAGGCCTGAAAACGCTAGCGGCAGGCCTATATCACGAACCGCGTCGAACTCCGGTTTTTGTACAGCTGCCTGCGTAAGTTCCGACGCTTTGGCCGCAAGCCGGTCGAATAGCCCGTTGCTGGAGGAAAAGCTTAGCGAACCAGCCAATGGGCGGCGCAGGCGCATGTGCCGCGGCGGGTCGGACAGCAGCATGGAACGGGTCAACAGGTCCAGGGCCGGATTGGCGCTGATCTTTTGCCTGACCTCCTGATAGGCGCCCGGCGGTGCCTGCAGCAACAGCGGGTGTTTCAAGGCCTGGGAAACAAGCGCATGGCTGAACACGTAGAAGGCTTCACCGACCTCGGGATAAGGAGGTTTGCCCCAACTGGCGCCTCCTGAACTCCGACGACGGGCGAATTCGGGAAACGCATCGCTGCCATGGGCGATGGGGTCAAATAGATCAGCCTGATCTGTCATCGGGCAAGATCGACAGCAAAGATAACGCGAAATCCGCCGGAACTCATGTCTTCAGGTAGAAAATCGGACGCGAGATGTAGAAATTCGCACCGGAGAACACGGTTATAGAACCGCAGTAGCGGATCCCTCGTTATGGATTCCACCGAAGGCATGACACCGGTCCGATGCCAATCGTCGATGGTCCGACGAAATTCCGGATCCGGCCGAACCTTGTCGGGCAACTCGTCCTGTGCTCCCGCGTAGGACGGGCAACGTCCGTCGCCGACCAACCAACGCGCACCGACCTGCCGTCCATAGTCAGACATTTGCGACAACAGGCGGCGTGCCATGTCGGTGCCGCGGAATTCGGGTCGCACACCAAGATTGTACACGTAGAGTGACCGTGCAGGTTGGCTCCTGGCAAGCGAAGAGTAGGCGGAGAAGGTCTTGGGGAACCTTCCCGTATCGTGCGGATCTTGGCTGGTTTCCACGAAGCAGATCGCGCCGGCAACAAGGTTCTCAACCATGGCCAGGATCATTGTATGCCCGAGCGAAAGCCGGTGGTGAATTGTTTTTTCGCTGGCACCGAGTCGTCCCCAGGCCGCGGCCTCCATCGCGGCCATGCCCGGAACGTCGTCCGCCATAAGCTGTTGAAATACGATCATCTTCATCGTCGAAAGGCGGCTCGTAATTGCGATATCGAATCGATAATTTTCTGATACCAGCTGTTGATGAGTGCATGAGTAGGGGCGGGTTGTCTCATGATCTTCTATGTTTGCCATCGCTTGCATGCCTATACCCTGGCAAGCCTGCTACTCTATTTTCGAACAGATTTGCAGGGTTCTGTGCGCTTTGTCCCCTATGACGAACGGGAGCATCTGGTTGAGATTTCCAGAGGCACCGTTCTTTGGACGGATTTGGACCGACTGAGCGAAGCAGAGATTGAAGCATGCTCCAATCTCAGCCAGCGGATGAAGTCGCAGCAGCCTGATCTGTTTCAACTCAACCATCCCCGAAAAAGCCTTCAGCGTTTCGATCTGTTGCGTATGCTGTTCGCGGACGGCATCAATGATTTCAATGTATACAGACCCGAAAGTCTGCCGGCGGGAATGCGTTTCCCTGTCTTTCTGCGTGACGAGACGGGCGCCGCTTATAAAGTGCCGCCGCTGTTGCAATCGCCAGCGGAACTCGGCGAGGCGCTCTCGAACCTGGGTACGATGAATTTTGTTCGCCCCATAGTGGTGGAGTTTGGAGCAAAGGCTGGTGCCGATGGCAGCTACCGAAAATACTCGGCATATCGGATCGGCGAGCGCAGTTATGCGCAACACTGCTTCGCCAGCAAGGAGTGGTTCATAAAGGTACAGGGAGGCGGTATGTCGGGGCAACATCGGGTCGAGCATACCGCCTTTGTGCGCGACAATCCGCATGCGGTAGAGCTGATGCCGATTTTCGAGAAGGCGGGGATCTCATATGGCAGGATCGACTACACCATTGTCGATGGTCGTATCCAGGTTTTCGAGATCAACACCAATCCCACTGTATTGAACGACCCGCCCACACCCTTCGACAGATACGATTCGTTGCCTTACGCCAACATGCATGCAGATGCCTTGGCACAGCTGCCATATGCTAACGATCCCCTATCCACTCCGGTTATCGATGAGACACATCTCCAGATCTTGGGCCGCCTGAAAAACAAGTACCGTCGCAGACGGATGAAGCTGACCGTTCGAAAGGGCTTCAGGTCTTTCCGGGACGCCATGTTCGGCGACAAGCCTTGAGTTCTCGAACAAGAGCGCTGGGCAATATCGCACTGGCGATCGGCGCGCGGTGTGCCGCAATCTTTCGTGATTTGCCGATAGTTTGGCTTGGACATTATTTCGCCGGCCACGTAACAAATCAGCGCCGAGACGCGAAATTCGGGGGAGTGAACTCTTGTGAGCGGCAAGGACGAGGCCGAACTTTCCCGGCTGATGCGGGCCGCGATCGCGGGAGATGAAAGGGCTTACGCCGACTTTCTGCACCGGATTGCCGCGCTGGTTCGCGGTTTTGCCAGGCGCAAGATCGTGCAGGGCGGGGTCGATCCCGAGGATGTCGTGCAGGAAACCTTGCTGGCCATTCATGTAAAACGACATACCTGGCGCCAGGATGCGCCGGTGTTGCCGTGGATCTACGCGATCGCCCGCTTCAAGCTGATCGATGCGTTCCGGCGGCGAGGACGGCGCATCGAGATCGATGTCGACGATATCGCCGAGACGTTCGCCGAGCCGGAAACCGAGACCGTCAGCGAGCGAGACATCAACCGGGCATTGGACAGCCTGTCGCCAGCACAGCGCTCCGTGGTCTCGGCCGTGTCGGTGGAAGGGCGGTCCATCGGTGAGACGGCGGCGAAGTTCGGCATCAGCGAGACGGCGGTGCGTGTGTCGCTGCATCGCGGACTTGCCGCGATAGCCAAGCGATTCGGGCAGGGGCGGTTCGGGCGGGAATGACATGAGGACGGATGATCTCATCAAGGCGCTGGACGCCGACGCAAGCAGCAAGGCAATCCCGCTGCTGTCGGCCTGGTGGCTGGCCGCCGGTGCGGGGGCGGTGATCGCGGCCGTCGTATTCCTGCTGACCATCGGCCCGCGCCCGGACTTCATGGCGGCCGCTCACACGATGCGCTTCCTCTCCAAATTCGTCTTCACCATCGTGCTGGCCGTCAGCGCCTTCGCCCTGATCCGCGCCTTGTCGACGCCGGGCGCCTCGACGGGCCGGGCAATGGCCTGGATGGCCGCGGCGCCCGTGCTGGTCGCCGTGGCGGTGCTTCTTGAGCTTTTCATGGTGCCGGAGGCGCTGTGGGGTACACGGATGGTCGGCTCCAACATGATGCTCTGCATGGGCTTTATCCCGCTGATCGGTATTGGCCCGCTTGCCATCTTCCTGTGGATGCTGCGCTATGGCGCGCCGACACGGCCGGTGCTTGCCGGTGCGGTGGCGGGTCTGCTCGCCGGCGGGCTGGCGGCAACCTTCTATGCCGCGCACTGCTTCGACGACTCGCCGCTTTTCGTCGCCACCTGGTACACGGCAGCGATCGCAGGGCTCGCATTGCTCGGTGCGCTCGGCGGACGGTTTTTCATACGCTGGTAGCGTTTCGCAGCGATCGCGGACCCGTGCACCGATCCTTAATCATGCCGGCAATTGTTTGCCGGTTAGCGACCACGCCGGCATGCCGGACGCAACCTTTCCTTAAAATCGATCCGCCAAGGTTGATGCGAGAACATGCGTTTGCGCACGGGGGTGGCACGTATCGTGATGTGGCGAGGATTGACCAGCCGAAAATCTCTTGGGCATGCAGGGCTGGCGTTGCTCGTCGCCGGCCTGGGCGTGCTGGCGACCTCGATCCTGCTGTCGAGCCTGGATTTCGGCACCGAAGCGTTGAGGCTCTGCCTGCAGATCGCGGTGGCGGTGGCGGCGGGCGCGCTGTTCCTCGCCGCCCTGTCTATCCGCAGGATCAGCAGGGATCGCCAGCAGATCGCCGAGAGCGAGCTGCGCTTCCGCCGCGCCATGGAGGATTCGGCGATCGGCATCGTGGTTGTCGGTCTCGACGGTCGCATCCGCCAAACCAATCCGGCCTTCGCCGCCATGCTTGGCTACACAAGCGAAGAGATCGAGGCGCTGACTTTCTTCCAGATCACGCATCCCGACGATCTGCTGATCGGGCGGGAGACGATGGACGATCTGAAGGCGGGCACGGTCAATTCCTTCCACTTCGAGAAGCGTTATCTCAGGAAGGACGGAACGCCCGTCTGGGCCCATCTTGCCGGTTCGGTCATTCGCGATGAGACCAGCGGCCGCCCGCTCTATCTCGTCTCGCAAATCGAGAACATCGACGCGCGCAAGCAGGCCGAGGCGCGCATTGCCGAGGCGGAGACGCGTTGGAATTTTGCTCTGGCTGGTGCCGGCCAAGGCGTCTGGGACCTCGACATGCGCAAGGGGGGCACGACCTATTCCTCGACCTGGGTCAGGATGCTGGGCTATGCGGATGGCGAGCTCGATGGCGACACCGATCGCTGGCTGACGATGATTCATCCCGACGATCGCGAGACTGTCGCCGAAGCCGATCGCGCCCATCTCGAGGGCAAGACACCGTTCTTTGAAGCCGAATTCAGGATGCGCCACAAGGATGGCCACTGGATGTGGATACTCGACCGCGGCAAGGCCATCGAACGCGACGAGGATGGACGGCTGATCAGGGCCATCGGCAGCCTGACCGACATCACCCGCCGCAAGGAGGCCGAAGAGCGCCTTACTGTGTCGGCGGCAATGCTTGCCGACGAAAAGGAGCGGCTGAGGGTGACGCTGCAATCAATCGGCGATGCCGTCATCTGCACCGATGCCGCAAACCGTATCACCTTCATGAACCCGGTCGCCGAAAAGCTGACCGGGATTGCCGGCGGCGAGGCTCTCGGCAAGATGCTTGGCCATGTCTACTGGGCGGTCGACGAGGAGACGGGGCACAGGATCGGCGTCACCCGGCCCGCGGTTGGCGTTCATGCGCCCGCCGACCAGAACAGCCGCGCCGTCCTGATCCGGCGCGACGACACGCGCTGCAGCATCCGCCAGGTGGTGTCGCCGATCATCAACGAACGGAACGAATTCTGCGGGCTGGTCATCGTCTTCCAGGACTTTACCGATGCGCGCGCGCTGCAGCGCCAGCTGGCGCACGCCGCGGCACACGATGCGCTGACCGGCCTTGCCAACCGCTCGAGCTTCATCCGCGCCATGGAAGACCTGGTCGGCCAGGCGCGCAAGGACGGCACCGCCGACACGACGAAGTCGGTCGGAGGCGCCGGACATCAGTTCATGTTCATCGATCTCGACCACTTCAAACTGGTCAACGACACCGGCGGACACGCGGCGGGAGACGCGCTGCTGAAGCGGGTTGCCGAGGCGATTCGCGGCGTGCTTGGTCCAGACGATATCGTCGCTCGCCTCGGCGGCGACGAATTCGCGGTCATTCTGAAATCGGGTTCGGCAGCCGGCGCCAAGATCGCGGCACGCTCCATCATCGATGCGATCGGCGGGCTGGACTTCACCTGGGACGGCCGTCCTCACGTGATCGGCGCCAGCATCGGACTGGCTGCGATCAATGCCAATTGCGGCGAGGTCGACGAGATCATCGCGAGAGCCGATGCGGCCTGCTATGCGGCCAAGGCGGCCGGCCGCGGCTGTGTCTCCGTGGCGTCCGACGCACGGATCGTGGAGGGCCGGACAGAGCCGCTAGCGGCGGCCTCCTGATCGAGCCTGTCAACCGCCGATCCGAAGGCTTGTCCCTGATTTGCGTCGACGATGCGCTCAGCGCGTCGGAACGGGATGCTCGCCACGATAGTCGTAGAAGCCGCGCCCGGTCTTGCGGCCGAGCCAGCCGGCCTCGACATATTTCACCAGCAGCGGGCAAGGGCGATACTTCGAGTCCGACAGGCCGTCATGCAGCACCTGCATGATCGACAGGCAGGTGTCGAGCCCGATGAAATCGGCCAACTGCAGCGGCCCCATCGGATGGTTGGCGCCGAGCCGCATGGCGGTATCGATGGCGTCGACCGAGCCCACACCCTCATAGAGCGTGTAGATCGCCTCGTTGATCATCGGCAACAGGATGCGGTTGACGATGAAGGCCGGAAAATCCTCCGAGACCGTGATCGTCTTGTCGAGCTGCTTCACATAGGTCTTGGCAGCCTCGAAGGTCTGGTCCTCGGTGGCGATGCCGCGCACCAGCTCGACCAGCTTCATCAGCGGCACCGGGTTCATGAAATGTATGCCGATGAACCGCTCAGGCCGGTCGGTCTGCGCGGCAAGCCGCGTGATCGAGATCGACGAGGTGTTGGTCGCCAGGATGGCTTCGGGATTGAGCTGCGGGCAAAGCTGGGCGTAGATCTTGCGCTTGACCGTCTCGTCCTCGGTCGCCGCTTCGATCACCAGATCCGCGCCGGCAAGATCGGCCATCGCGGGCGCGGCCGAAATGCGGCCCATCGCGTCGTTGCGCACCTTCTCGTCGAGCTTGCCGGACCCCACCTGGCGGGCCATGTTGCCGCTGATTGTGGCGATGCCTTTCTCGATGCGGTCGGGCGAAATATCGTAGATCAGCACCTTGTAGCCCGAAAGCGCGGAGACATGGGCGATGCCGCCGCCCATCTGGCCCGCGCCGATGATGCCGATCGTCTCGATCTTGCTCATTACACCGATCCCGTCCTGAGCCCTTCCGCTTGAACTGCGAAAGCGCTCCACCTTTTATTTTACCGCAATTCCGGACGCAAAACCGCTGCGCACTTTTGCTGGATTGCTTTTCGCCTTTGCGGCCTGCTTTTTGTGCGGTGCAAACTAAAAGGGCGGGGCGACTTCGTCTACCCCACCCTCACCATTTAATACGCTTTGGCAGAAAGCGTCAAAGCGCCTTTTGCAGCTCCGGCAGAATGACGAAGAGATCGCCGACGAGGCCGTAGTCGGCAACCTGGAAAATCGGCGCCTCCTCGTCCTTGTTGATGGCGACGATGACCTTCGAATCCTTCATGCCGGCGAGATGCTGGATGGCGCCGGAGATGCCGACCGCGATGTAAAGATCGGGGGCAACCACCTTGCCGGTCTGGCCGACCTGCCAGTCGTTCGGCGCATAGCCGGCATCGACCGCGGCGCGGGAGGCGCCGACGGCGGCACCGAGCTTGTCGGCGACCGGCAGGATGACCTCCTGGAACTTCTCCGCCGAACCCAGCGCACGACCACCCGAGATGATGATCTTGGCCGAGGTCAGCTCCGGACGGTCGGTCTCGGAAAGCTTGTTCTCGACGAAGGTGGACAGGCCGGGATTGGCCGCGGCCTTGACGGTCTCGACCGCCGCCGAGCCGCCCTCGGGGGCTGCCTGGAACGAGGCTGTGCGCACCGTGATCACCTTCTTGGCGTCGCTCGACTGCACCGTCTGGATGGCGTTGCCGGCATAGATCGGCCGCTTGAAGGTGTCGGGAGCTACGACTTCGATGATCTCGGACACCTGCGCGACATCGAGCAGCGCTGCGACTCGCGGCGCGACATTCTTGCCCGACGAGGTCGCCGGCGCGATGATGGTGTCGTAAGCGCCTGCCAACGATACGACCAGTGCTGCCGTCGGCTCGGCCAGGCGCTCGGCAAGTTCGTCTGCCTCGGCCAGCAGCACCTTGCTCACGCCCTTGAGCTTGGCGGCAGCGTCGGCTGCCGGCTTGGCACCCTTGCCGGCAACCAGCACATGCACGTCCGAGCCGATCTGCAGCGCCGCCGACAGCGCCTTGGCGGTCTGGTCGGAAAGCGTAGCGTTGTCGTGTTCTGCGATGAGGAGAATGGTCATTTTTCTGTTCCTTTCCCGATCGCTTACAGCACGCCGGCTTCGTTCTTGAGCTTGTCGACCAGTTCGGCCACCGACTTGACCTTGACGCCTGCCTTGCGGCCACTCGGCTCCTCGGTCTTGATGACCTTCAGCCGCGGCTTGACGTCGGCGCCGTAGTCGGCCGGGGTCTTCTCGTCGAGCTGCTTCTTCTTGGCCTTCATGATGTTGGGCAACGAGGCATAGCGTGGCTGGTTGAGGCGAAGGTCGGCGGTGACGATCACCGGCATCTTCAGTTCCACGGTCTGCAGGCCGCCGTCGACTTCGCGCGTCACCTTGGCCTTGTCGCCGTCGAGCACGATCTTGGAAGCGAAGGTGCCTTGCGCCCAGCCAAGCAGTGCCGCCAGCATCTGGCCGGTCTGGTTGGAGTCGTCGTCGATCGCCTGCTTGCCGAGAATGACGAGGCCGGGCTGCTCGGCGTCGACGACGCCTTTCAGCACCTTGGCGACGCCGAGCGGCTCGGTCTGTTCGTCGGTCTTGACCAGGATGGCGCGGTCGGCGCCCATGGCGAGCGCGGTGCGCAGTGTTTCCTGCGCCTGCTGCGGGCCGATCGAGACGACGATGATTTCTTCAGCCTTGCCGGCTTCCTTCAGCCGGATTGCTTCTTCCACCGCGATTTCGTCAAACGGGTTCATGGCCATCTTGACGTTGGCGAGCTCCACCGCCGAACCATCAGCCTTCACGCGAACCTTGACGTTCGCATCCACAACCCGCTTCACGGGCACAAGGATCTTCATTTGCCTGTCACCTCTTCACGCTAGTTGGGCGCGCTATAACAGCCTGCGCCCGTTCTGAGTTGTCGAAAGCCGACATTCCTGACTGAATTTTGGCCGGATGGAATTCCGGCCGGATGGAAATTCTGGTGTTTGTCCGCCTTAGGTTGCGGCGGTGACGTTTCCGTAGTTGCGGCAACCCTGCACGTCAATACGCTGCAAGCGGCTCAAATCGGTTCAGTCCGAACTGGAAGTGTTTCCTCGCCCCCAGCGCGGCGTCGCGGCGGGCGGGTCGGGGATCAGCGGTTCCGTGGCAACCGGCGGTTGGTCGGGAGCGGTGGGCGCGACGTCCTCGTCGGCGCCGGCAAACAGCGGCACGCCGCGGCTGCGCAGGACGAGCACAAGAACGGCTCCGGCAATGATGCCGCCGATATGGCAGGCCCACGAAATCTGGTCCTCGCCGCCGGCGGCAAACATCACCACCTGGAACAGCACCCACAAGATGAGCGGGATGAAGGCCGGGATGCGGAGCGGAATGCGGGCAAAGGCCAGCACCCAGACCTTCACCCTGGGATAAAGGATCAGATAGGCGACGACCACACCGGCGATGGCGCCGGAGGCACCGATCAGCGGCGCCTGCGAATCCCAGGCGACGAGGCCCTGGAAAGCGGCGCCGGCGATCGCGCACAACAGGTAGAAGATGAGGTAGCGGATGTGGCCGAGCGCATCCTCGACATTGTCGCCGAACACCCACAGGAACAGCATGTTGCCGCCGAGATGGAAGATGTCTGCATGCAGGAAGGAATAGGTGAGGTAGCTCAGGCTTTCGGGGATGACGATGAAACGGGGATCGAGCTCGGCGGTGTCATGGACGACCGACGGGATGAAGCCGAGACCAAGCACGGCGGCATTGGAGAAACTCTCGCCGCCGAGCGCGGTGGCAAGGTAGACCAGGGCATTGACCACGATCAGCCCGATGGTCACATATTGCAGCCTGATGTGCCGCAGCCTGTTGGTGTCGTAAAGCGGGATGAACATGCCCCAGGCCCTCTTCCGCTTTCGACAATCAGCGGTTCTTGCCGGGAACCCATAGCACGTCGGCGTTTCCGTTGTCATTGACCGCCCGGGCGGCGACAAACAGGAAATCCGAGACCCGGTTGATGTATTTCAGACCGTCGCGGTTGACGTGCTCGTCCGGATCCTGGGCAAGGGCCACGATCAGCCTTTCGGCCCGCCGCGCCACGGTGCGGGCAAGGTGAAGTGCCGCCGCTGCCGGCGTGCCGCCATTGAGCACGAAGGATTTGAGCGGCTGAAGCTCCTTGTTGAGAAGGTCGATGTCCTTTTCGACCCGGTCGGTCTGCACGGCGACGATCCGAAGCGGCTCATAGCCGAGCGGCTTGCCGTCGTCGGGCACGGCGAGATCGGCGCCGAGGTCGAAGAGATCGTTCTGGATGCGGGAAAGCATGGCGTCGATCGCGGGATGGATCGCGGCCGTGTGGACCCGGGCGATGCCGATGCAGGCATTGGCTTCGTCGACCGTGCCGTAGGCGTCTACCCGCAGGTCGGATTTCAGCCGCCTCTCGCCGGTGCCGAGACCCGTGGTGCCATCATCGCCGGTGCGGGTGTAGATCTTGTTGAGCTTGACCATTTCGCCTCCCCGCCGACATCCCTCACTTGCGGGTGAAATACACCGCAAGCAGGATCAGCACCAGCGCCACGGCCTGCAGCATGACGCGCGCCTGCATCAGCTTGTTCGATGTGACGCCGGAGCCGCCGCGCATCATATTGATGAGGCCACGAACAAGCACGACCGCAACGGCGACCATGACCAGAATGGCGAGAATGTTGAAGACGGTTGCCATTGTTTCGTTCCAGTTGTTTTGGCGTTCAGGCGCGTTTGGCCATCAGGCGGTAAAGCATCGATGCCGGCAGGATGCGTTTGAGCACCGTACCGATCCTGGCCGGCACTGTTACCACATAGTGCGGGCGTGGGCGCCGCGACAGAAGTGCATGGCGCAGCGCCGCAAGAACGACTTCCGGCCCTGGCTTCAAGGCCGATTGGCTGCCGCCGGCCCGCAGCCGTTCGAGTTGCGCCGCATAGTCCACGCGGTGCACGGAATTTTCGTGGTCGATGTTGCCGAGAAACCAAATGAGGCCATTGCTGGCGATCTTCGACTTCACCGGCCCCGGCTCGATCAGCGAAACGTGGACGCCGCTGCCGGCCAGTTCCTGGCGCTGGCAGAGCATCAAGGCCTCCAGTGCATGCTTCGACGCGGAATAGGCGCCGCGAAAGCGCACCGGGACGAGGCCAAGGATCGACGAGCAGTGGACGATGCGGCCCTGACCCTGGCGGCGCATCACCGGCACCAGCCGGCGGGTCAAATCATGCCAGCCGAAGAAATTCGCCTCGAACTGCTGCTTGAGCACCGCAACGGGCAGATCCTCGACGGCGCCCGGCTGCGCATAGGCGCCGTTGTTGAACAGGGCGTCGAGCCGGCCGCCGGTGCGGTCGAGCACCGCCGTCACCAGCGCGGCGATGGAGTCAGGCTCGCAATAATCGAGATAGAAGGCCTCGATGCCATCGGCTTCGAGCGCGGCGATGTCCTGCGGCTTGCGCGCCGTTGCGAACACCCGCCAGCCTTCCGCCTTCAACGCGCGGGCGCAGTACGCGCCTATTCCCGAAGACGCACCGGTGATGATAATCGAGCGCAACTTTTGCGCCGGACTGTTCGTGGTTTCGCCAAGGGTTGCCATTTGCCGCAATCCCTTCCCATATTCCCGGCGTGGAGACAATTGGAGGGCGCGGTTCTTGTTGCGGAAGATCGTAGCCCTCAAGCGGGTCCTCTACGACGCGCTTGGCCATTTCAACACCGATGACGGCTGGGCGATGGCCAGCCATCTGGCGATCACATCGCTGATGGCGCTGTTCCCGTTCCTGATCTTCGCGACGACGCTGGCGAGCTTCCTGGGCGCGCAGGCGTTCTCCGACACCGCCGTGCATCTGGTCTTCGACACCTGGCCCGAACAGATCGCCAAGCCGATCGCGCGCGAAGTGCTCAATGTGCTGACCGTCCGGCGCACCGACCTTTTGACCTATGGTGTGGTGCTTGCTGCCTATTTTGCGTCGAACGGCATCGAGGCGCTGCGCACGTCGCTCAACCGCGCCTATCGCGTTTCGGAAACGCGCGGCATCATCTACCGCCGGGTGCAGAGCATCATCTTCGTTCTCATCGCCACGGCCGGTTTCCTGGCGATCAGCGTGCTCCTGGTGTTCGCGCCGCTGCTGGCGCGGATCGCCGAAGCCCATATCGACTGGATCAAGCCCTATATGGGCACCATCACGCTGTGGCGTTACGTCATCGCTTCGGCGGTCATTGTCGGCGGATTGTTTGCCGTGCATTTCTGGCTGCCGGCGGGCAAGCGCCGCTTCGTCTCGCTGGTGCCGGGCATCGTCTTCACGCTGGCGGCATGGCTTATCGGCTCGACCATCTTCGCCACCTATCTCGACCACTTCTCGTCCTACGTGACGACCTATGCCGGCCTGGCGTCGATCATGATCGCCGTGGTCTTCCTCTACATGGTCTCGGCGATCTTCATCCTTGGCGGCGAGCTCAATGCCGCGATCAGCCGCTATCTGGAGGCACGTGCGCGGGTGGGATGACAGGTAGAATTGAGGAATTGAAGAACTGAAGAATTGGAGAAAAAGCGGGCCATATCCGGTGCTGTCTGTGCTTCTTCCTCAATTCCTCAATTCCACAGTTCTTCCCTTCGTCTGCCGCGCCGTTGCCAGGCCAACGCCGAATGTGGTGATCGCCATGCCGACGATCTGCAGGGCGTTGAGCTGCTCGTCGAACAGGGCCCATGCGATGACCGCCGTCACCGCCGGCACCAGGTAGAACAGCGAGGCCACTTTCGACATCTCCCCGTCGCGGATCATGACCATCAGCAGGAAAATGGCGCCGAGCGACAGCACCAGCACCAGCCAGGCCATGGCGAAGATCAGCTCGCCATTGATGACGACGGTGTGGGTTTCGAAAGCGAGCGAGGCAAGGAGCATCAGCGAACCACCGCCGACATATTGCCACATGGTCGCCGCGACGAGGTCGCCGCCGGAGGCGAAGCGCTTCTGCCAGATGGTGCCGGCGCTCATGCCGAGCACCGAGACCAGCGAGGCGGTCAATGTCGCCGCGGTCACGCCGCCGCCCAGCGCGCCGAGCTTCGGCCACAGCACGATGACGATACCGATGAGGCCGATGCCAAGGCCAAGCCAGTGGCGCGGCAGGATCGCCTCGCCGAGAAACTTACCGGCAAGCACCGCCGTGATCAGTGGCTGCAGGCCGACGATGAGGGCTGAAAAGCCGGCCGGCATGCCCCTGTGGATGGCCCAGAAGACGGCGCCGAGATAGACGCCATGCATCAGGATGCCGGCGCCGGTGGCATGCAGCGCCTCCTGGCGGGTGGCTCTTTTCGAGCCAAGCACAAGCATCAGGACGGCCAGCAGGATAGCAGCGAGGACGAAACGCGCGGCGAGGAAGGTGAACGGTTCCGCCCACGGCATGGCGTAGCGCGCACCGATGAAGCCGGTGGCCCACAAGACGACGAAGGTGGCGGGGATGAACCGCTTGATGCTGTGCATGTTCCGCAGACCGCCGCGCTGGAGGGAGTTGATCGTGGCGCTGCTCTAATCCCGTTCAATCCGGCGCGCAAAGCGAAACGGTTGATCCATGGATCACCGGAATTCAACGCCCGGCGCATCTGGGCTCCCTGGTCTCACCCGGCTCAAAGCCCGATCATCCGCCTGACATCGTCAGGTGATGCGCCGGCATGGCGCAAAGCGGCAAGGCCGGTATCGCCCAGGCTCTTCGACAGTTTTCGTCCGTCGGGCCCGAGGATGAGACGATGATGGAAAGAGGCAGGTTGCGGCAGGCCCAGGAGTTCCTGCAGCAGGCGTTGCACGCCGGTGGCGGAAAACAGATCCTGGCCGCGCACAACGTGGCTGACGCCTTGCAGCGCATCGTCCATGACGACGGCGAGGTGGTAGCTGGTCGGGATGTCGCGGCGCGCCAAGATCACGTCGCCCCAGTCCTGCGGGCGGGCTTCGACAGAGCGCGTCGCGGAAAGCGTCTCGTCAGAATACTCCGTCCAGGACAGGTCCTTGCCGACACGCGCCATGGCGGCATCGACATCCAGCCGCCAGGCGAAGGGCGTGTTTTCGGCGATCCGCCGCTTGCGTTCCCTGATCGGCAGCGCCTTGTCGGCGGCGGGGTAGAGCGGCACGCCATCGGGGTCGCGTGGCCAGTCGCGTCCGTGCCCTTCGCTGTCGGTGATGAAGGCGCGGATCTCGCCACGGCTCATGAAGGCGGGATAGACGAGTTCCTCCGCGATCAAACGCTCGAGCGCCGCCTGGTATTCGGCGAAATGCTCGGATTGGCGGCGCACCGGCTCTTCCCAGCCAAGCCCCAGCCATTTCAGGTCGGCAAGCACGCCGGCCTCGAATTGCGGCGTGCAGCGCGTCGTGTCGATATCCTCGATGCGCAGCAGCAGGCGTCCGTCCGCCCGTGCCGCCAGCTTCTGGTTGAGCAGCGCCGAATAGGCGTGGCCGAGATGCAGGTCGCCGTTGGGGCTGGGCGCGAAGCGGAATGTCAGGAGTGTCATCTCTCAGGCGGCAATCATGTTTTGCGGCGCTTCGCCAATTGCTACCCTGTCGACGGTCGAGGAACAAGAAAGCATGCAGCGTATCGTGACATCAGACGACATTGCCCGGGGGCTCGATGCGCTTTGCGTGATCGACCCGCGCCTGGAAAAGGTGCGCGGCATGGCCGGCGAGGTGCCGCTGCGGCTGTCCGAGCCGGGGTTTCGAAGCCTGGCGTCGATCGTCGTCTCGCAGCAAGTGTCCCGCGCCAGCGCCGATGCGATCTTCGGTCGGCTGACCAAGCTCGTCGATCCGCTGACGCCGCAGGCGATCCTGGCCGCCGGCGAGGACATGTTTCGCGAAGCCGGCCTGTCGCGGCCCAAACAGCGCGGCCTGATCGCTGTTGCCCAGGCCGTGGTCGACGGCCTCGACCTGCATCACCTCTGTTCGCTCGATGCCCAGGAGGCAATCACGACGATGACGGCGGTGTCCGGCATCGGCCCGTGGACGGCGGAAGTGTATCTCTTATTCGCCGCCGGGCATCCCGACATCTTCCCCGCGCGCGACGTCGCGCTGCAGAGCGCGGTCGGCCACGCGCTCGGCATCGAGCCGCGTCCGCCGGAGAAAACCCTGATCGCATTGGCCGAATCATGGAGCCCGTGGCGAGGTGTCGCATCGCGGCTTTTCTGGTCCTATTATCGTGAAACCAGGGGGCGGGACGCCGCGCCGCCGGCCTGAATCCGCAAAAAATCATAAAAATCATGCATTTTTGGCGCTTCAGCGACGCGACAATCCGCTTCACATCCCTGTCATGTCGGGCTTACAGTATCCGCGCCGTTCGGGTCTAGAACCAAGGAGGTGAACACGTGACGGTTGCCGTATCTCCGGATGGGCTTCCAGCACTGGTGCTGAATGCGGATTACCGTCCGCTCAGCTATTACCCCTTGTCGCTCTGGTCGTGGCAGGATGCCATCAAGGCGGTGTTCCTCGACCGGGTGAACATCGTCGCCGAATACGAGCACGCCGTCTCCTCGCCGACCTTCTCGATTAAGCTGCCGAGCGTGGTCAGCCTGAAGGCCTATGTGAAGCCCTCCAGGCACCCGGCCTTCACCCGCTTCAACGTCTTCCTGCGCGATCGCTTCCAGTGCCAGTATTGCGGCACGCCGGAGGATCTGACCTTCGATCACGTCATCCCCCGCCATCGCGGCGGCGCGACGACATGGGAGAATGTCGTTGCCGCCTGCTCGCCCTGCAATCTGAGGAAGGGCGGCATGATGCCGGCGCATGCCAAGATGTGGCCGCTGCAGAAGCCTTTCCAGCCGACGGTGCACGATCTGCACAACAATGGCCGCCTGTTCCCGCCCAACCATCTGCATGAGAGCTGGATGGATTATCTCTACTGGGATGTCGAACTCGAACCCTGAGATCGTCCGAGAATTCGGGAGGCTGGCCGTCTGGAGCAATTGTCTGCGCTTCCGATGCTCACGGACCCAAATGTCCGCTCCGCTTCGGTTCTCGACAATCACTCCATACGACTCAGCCTGCCGAATTCTTTGAACGACCTCGCGTCGGCTCTGTATCTCAGTCGCGGGTGAGTGCGCCGCGGAAGGCGACGGCGGCGAGGACAAGGCTGGCGATGGCGTTCCAGCCGGCCAGGGACAGGCCAAGGATGCGCAATGCGGCTTTGTCGCAGGACGGCGGCACGAATTTGTCGAGCGCGTCGAGCACGCCCTTGCCGCCGGTGTCGACCGGTCCGGCGCCCGCCGTGCAATCGGTCGGGCCGGCCCACCACTGCCATTCGACGCCGGAGTGGTAGACGCCGAGATAGAGGCCGTAGAGCATCAGGATGCCGCCGACGGCCAGCAGGCCGCGCGTCAGCCAGCTGGGTGCGTGCAGCATCGACGCAATCACCGCCAGCACCATCAGCGGCACGCCGATATAGTAGGGCGTGCGCTGTTCGAGGCAGAGGTGGCAAGGGATATAGCCGCCGAGATACTGGAAGCCGAGCGCCGACCCGACGGTGGCGGCCATGGCGACGGCGAGGAACACGGCGGTCAGCGTGCGCTGGCGTCCGGTGTCGGCATTCATGGTCGCTGTCATTTCAATCGGTCCGTCCGGCTCGCAATGGTTCTGTTCAGAACGCGTATTTGACCAGGATATAGAGCAAAATCAGGGCAGCCGCGCCGGCGCCGGCGATGAGGCCGAGGCGCTTTTCGATGAACTCGCGGATCGGTTCGCCATAGTGGCGCAACAGCCAGGCGAGCAGCAGGAAGCGGCCACCGCGGGCCACGATCGCCAGCACCACGAACAACAGCAAATTGACGCCGATGACGCCGGACAGGATCGTCACCACCTTGATCGGCGGCAGGTGGGCAGCGCCCGACGTGATCAGCATCAGGACGATGAAGCCGACGCCTGCCCCCGCGCGCAGCTGCTCGAACTCGTCGTACTTGCCGTAGAATTCGAGGATCGGCCTCGCCACCGCGTCATAGGCGTAGTGGCCGATGAACCAGCCGGCGATGCCGCCCAGCACCGAGGCGACGGTGGCGATCAGCGCATAGCGGTAGGCGCGATCCGGCCGCGACAGCGCCATCGGCAGATAGAGCACGTCGGCCGGCACCAGGAACACCGAGCTTTCGACGAAGGCGATGAAGGCCAGCCACCATTCGGCGGATTTGCGGGCCGCCAGCGACAAGGTCCAGTCGTAAAGTCCGCGAAGCATCGGCACTCCTAATGCGTGTCGTTCCATTGCGCAGGCAGGTTGGGGTTTAACGGCATGCACCGAACAAAGACCCAGAGCACGCCATCCGTCCCCGCAGACGTGCCGCGCTTTGATGCGCCGCCTGTCTAGAAAGATTTTCCGCGCTGCACAATGGCAGCCCCGTCACGAAATCGAAAGGCGCAGTTTGGTCGCATCTTGGAGGCACTGGAGAATTGGCCAGTTGACGAACAGCCCTCCAACCGTATAGTCCCGCGCCATCCAGGCCGCCCGGCCTGAGCCCCTATGGCGGAATTGGTAGACGCGCTCGACTCAAAATCGAGTTCCGCAAGGAGTGCTGGTTCGATTCCGGCTAGGGGCACCATCCTTCACTCTTCGAGCTTCGGGTGGGACAATTTAGCCTGTGTTTGTTTTGGGATCCGCTTGTGCGCGGCAGCGCCGGCGTTGCGTTCCCGGTTGGCCTTTTGGTGTATCGTGGTCTGCTGTTTCCCATGCTAACGCTTGCCGGCCCTTGTTCGCCTGCAAGTGCCCCTTCAGGCTGATCGGCGCTTTTCGCTCAACAAAACTCGCAGATGCGGTAACGCCGCATGCGCCACCGCCTTGGGTGGTTGTGTGAACATGCAAGGCGGTTCCGCAGCGCCTAGAAGGCAGGTCTTTTGCCAATCCAATGTAAGGGACCAACAATCGCCGCAGACACGGGGGGCAATATTGATATTGTTCGGGTAGGCGTAATAGCCGATCGGCGTTGGACCGAAAACGACACAACACGGCGTCCCTACACAGCTTGCGATATGAACAAGCCCTCCCTCCATGTCGAAATGCATGGACGAGTTCGCAAGAACGGAGGTGATTTGCGGCTGTGTTGTCTTGGAAGAAAGGTTGTAGTCGGCCGAACTGAGGGTGCCTCCTACCACGCCGACTTGGACAACCGGAAGATCCGGCAACTGCGCCTTCACCTCTTTCACGACATCATCCAAGAACGGATAATCTCGCGTAGCTCGAGGGCGACCCGACTCCTCGCTGAAGGAATTATGGACGGTAATGTAGGGTTTATGGTCCAGTCCCAAGCTTTGAACCAAGGACGCATCCTCAGGTAACGGATATTGATGGCCGCCAAAGGGCACACCGCTGACATGGTTCAGAAAGGTGTCTCGCCTCACGTTCTGAAATTGGGCTACAAGTGCTGGATGGAAGTCCAAATGAGGATGCGCATCGATCGCATGCGAAAACATCTTCCGATACGGTGCGATGCTTTGCAGCATTGCTGAAAGCGCCGGCCACCGTTCGGCAGCGGCAGAACTCATGTGCACAAGATCTACGGTGTGTGTGAGCTGCAGGACAAGAAGATATCGATGCGTGACCCACGTAAATACGCGTTTCGGAGCTTCAATGAAAGTTACATCCGGGAGAGGCTCGTAGAGCCACCCCATTCCGCCCGTTACGGAATAGACGTCGATCTTTGCGCGGCCAAAGTGGCTCAGCAGATCGCGAATAAACCGGACGGCCACGATATGGTCGCCCATGCCGCCTGTTACACGAATGGCAATGCTGTCTCGTCGTTCTACGTTGATCGCTAGATGAAGTGCTAACGCCGCATTCTTGAAGCCGTTGCGCGTCCTGCGTGAGAAGCGCGTAAGGCCTCGATCTTGCCTGCTCATGGCGATTCCTAAGCTTTGACGTTGAACATTCTTCCAAACGATATCTACGCCGCCGCCGCTCCAGATGCTATCCAAGGGCATGGAGCGCTCGGCGATGCAATGATCGAGCCGGGACTGATGGCGAGGAGACCTGCGGCAGCCATTTCATTTTTCATGGCTCGGAATCCTCGCTCTGGCAGGGATCAAGACGCTTGCTGAGGGCATCCACAGACACGACAACCGTTGGAATGCACTCGACGTTTCGACGGCCTCGAGTTCGGTGTGCCAGAAGGGCGGCGACGTCATGCCGATCACCAACACGTCCGTCGGCTCGACGTGGCCACCTGCGTACCGATACATCTGAGCAGGCGGTCAAGACGCTTTGCGCGTCCCGCCGGTGGGGCCGCCGTCATTGGCCGCGCCGATCTCGCCAGCCGCCAGCAATTCGTCGAATGTCCGTTCGAGATCGGCATTGTCATCGGCTGCCGGTCCGCTGGGGGGATCCTGGCGTGTCAGCGTTTCCAGCCTTTGGTGAAGCTGGCGGTTTTCATCGCGGCAACGGGCATGCGCGAGTTCGTCGGTCATGCCGCGCAAGCGGAGATCGGCGAGTTGGACCTTCACCGCGCCATAGTCTCGGCGCGCCGCGTCGCGCTCCTGGCGCAACGTCGCGATCTCGGCTTCCGAGGTTTGGCGCCGATACTCGGCCACGTCCTCGGCGCGCTGCCCGACCCTCGGCGTTGCGCGGACCACGCTTTGATCGGCGGCGCTGCGCTGGAGCGAGCGCAACCTCTTTTCAAGTTCGACGGCCCGCTCCTGCGCGGCGGCGGCGCAATCGCCGAGAACGCCGCGCTGATGCTCGAGCGTGGACAGCCGCGCCTGCAGGTCCTGCCGCACCAGCATCTGCGCAGACAGTTTGCCGGTCAGTCTTTCGTTGTGGAGCTGGTAGTCCGCGACCTTGGAACGAAGCAGCATGGCGGCCTGTTGCAAGCTGGCGAGCCGCGATGCAACGTCCTCACGCGCCTGCTCTGCGGCTTGCCTGGCGATGATCTCGTCGCGAAGTTGCCCCGACACGCGCGCCAGGTTCCGGCCCAGACGCTCGACCTCGACATTCGCTTCGAGGAACCGTGTTGCGCGCTGGCCGGCATGCCTGTCCGCTTGCGCAATGGTCTGCCGTGCCCTGTCGAGTTGGACCTCCAGGTCGGCGATGGTCTTGCTCGCGATCGATAGCTCGCGCGATTTTCGCCCAAGCTCTTTCGAGGTGCGATCCTGCAAGCGCTGCAGCTTCGCCACCTCTTCCTGCAATTCCCATTTGTCGGTATCGGGAGCGTCGGCATCGTGCGTTTGCGCATCAAGCCTGCCCACATCGTGGTCAACCAACGACCACGCCAAGTCGTCAACGGCACGTGGATCCAGCCTGTCGTTGGACAAGGGCGAGGAGCCGCGCATGGCGCGGGCCTGGCTCGAGCCCGTCCGGGCCGAAGTCGAGCCGAGGGAGGCGGCCAGCGTGTCTGACTGGGCCAATCCGGTCACGGGCTCCTCTTCGAAGAGAGGCAAAGCTTGATACGTTGCGGCTCGAATGCTTCGAATCAGTTCGTCGAAGTCTTCGTCGGCCCTTCGGACAACGGCGCTATCCTCCGCACTGATGTGCCGGGCGCCGTTGGCCTCATGATTCAGCGACATTTCTCTCTCATCGCTACCGAATCACTAGATTATCGTGAATTAAGAACAAGAATGCGAGTAGGTTTTATCGGCTTTCACTGGAAATTTCTGAGAGAAATCTCGCTTTTTTATATGCAGAGATCA
Organism: Mesorhizobium sp. WSM4822; assembly: GCF_055811155.1. NCBI lineage: Bacteria > Pseudomonadati > Pseudomonadota > Alphaproteobacteria > Hyphomicrobiales > Phyllobacteriaceae > Mesorhizobium > Mesorhizobium sp. WSM4822. The sequence continues at coordinate 188,323 of NZ_JBVVQM010000014.1, forward strand.
ATATTCGCGTTTGCCTGCTGGCAACCGAAGTAAACTCCCGGTCACCCACCCATCAAATATTGCAGCGAAGATGTGCCATTCTCCAGAACCGCACCCTGCCTTTTCTCAGCGCCGCCCCAACAGGCTCTTCATGCGGTTGCGCAGCAGGCGGGCCATGTTGCGGGTCTCGCGATAGAGGTGCAGTTGCGAGGCGGCCTGGCGGGTGAGGCGGTCGGCATCCGGCGCCAGGCCGATCACCAGCGTGCCCATCGGCTTGCGCTCCGCCCATAGCCGGCTCATCACCGGATGGTCGGGCACCGCGCAGGAATCGGTCATCATGATGTTGGGATCGTCGAGATGCTGCCTGGTCACCTCGATCATCAGCAGCGTGCCGGGCGAATAGCTGGCCAGCGTCTCGTCATAGGCCGTCTTCCAGGTATAGGCGATGCCGGCTTCGACGAAGACGATCAGGCAGGCGATGGTGCGGCCGTCGAGCGTCAGCGAATGGATGCGGCACATGTCCTGTTCGGCCAGCCGGTGCACGGCTTCGCGGGCGAAGGCGGCGCGGAAGCGGTCGATCGCCATGGCGGTGCGTTCGCGGCCTTTCCAGCCGGCCGCTTCCAGCGACAGGAAGCCTTCGATGGCATGGCGGATGTCTTCGGGGCCGCGCGCCACGACATGCTCAAGCTTGCCAAGGTCGCCAAGGCGCCGCTTCAGGCGGCGGAACTCGCGATAATGGTGCGCGCGCAGCGAGGCCTTCAGATAATCATCTCCATCGAGCTCGCTCTCCAGCGCCGGGCGCTGGATCTGGCCGGTGGTGACCAGCGTCAGGCCGCGCGCCTCGGCCACGGTGGCAAGCAGGCTCGCCACCGGGCCATCGAGCCGGACATCCGCCAGGACGAAGACTTTCGGCAGCTTGAGGTGCGGGCGCGACAGCATTGAGAAGAAGTCCTCGACGACGCCGACCGGATCGTCGCGGTCGACCAGCGGCGTGCCGAGCGGACCGAACGGGCTCGACCATGTGCGCATGACCGGCACGCCGAGCGGCACCACCGGCCGCTCAACCGAGAACGGCACCAGAAGGCGCAGCCGGTTGCGGTATTCGTCGCCGTCGCGGATGACCGCCAGCCGCACCTCGCGATCCTCCAGCCGCGGCATGGCGGGCGCAAGGAAACGCGGGTTGAAGAACACGTTGGGCTCGACCGTGCGGGCGCAGAGATAGTCCAGCTCCTCGACCAGGTCGAAACCGGCGGATGCCGGGTAAATGGCGAGCTTGCGCTCGGGCCGGTTGTTGGCGAGGATCTCGATATGGGCGGGGTCGGCGTCGCGGGTCAGCCCGGCAAGGCCCGACACCATGGCGCCGGCGGTGCCGCCGCTGGTTTCCTCAAGCAACGGGATGGCAGCCATCACGCGGCTCCTTTCGCAGGGACGAAGATGAGCATGGCGATGCCGAGCTTGCGCCACACCGTGAAGGAGAGCGCGCCGGCTTCGAAGATCATGGCAAAGGCGGTGGCCATTGCCGCGCCCCACAGGCCGAACATCGGGATCAGCACCACGTTGAGGGCGATGTTGAAGGCCAGCGTCATGGCATAGACGGCAGCACATATGTTCTGGTTGCCGCTCATCGTCAGCAGGCTTTCGCAGGGGCCGACGGCGGCGCGGGCCACGACGCCGAAGACGAGCAGGAACAACAAGGGATAGCCCGATGTGAATTCCGGGCCGAACAGCACCAGCATCGGCTCGCCGAGCGCCAGCACCAGCAGCGCCATCAAGAGCGAGGGCCAGAACGTCCACGACACCGTCTCGCGGGCGAAGGCGGCGAGCCTTTGCGGGTCGCCATGGGTGAACTGCGCGTAGCGCTGGGCTACGCCGGCCTTGACGGCGAAATAGACGAAATGCACCAGCGCCAGCGTCTTCACCGTGGCGAAATAGATTGCGACGTCGTTGGGGTCCATATAGGCGCCGACCATCAGCACGTCGGCATTGGTCAGCAGGAAGAAGAAGCTCTCGACCAGGAAGATCGGCAGCGAGACGATGAACCATTGCGCGAAATGGACCTTCATCGGCCCCGCCGGGATCTGCCGTTCCATGCGCTGGGTGACGCCGACGAGTTGTCCCAGCGTGGTGACGTAGGTGGCGGCGATCGAGGCGAAGATGGCGGTCCTGGCATCGGGTGCGTAGCCCGCAAACAGCATCAGCGCCATGAACAGCAGGATCAGCACGGGCCGCACCAGATAGGTCGGCGACAGGGCAAACAGCGCCCAGCTGTTGGCGCGTGCCAGGCCCGACAAAAGGTCGGACATGGCGATCATCGGCAGGCAGATGACGCCGAGAATGAACGGGATCACATAGTAGCTTTCGATCCAGGGTGCCGCCAGCCAGACGCCGAGCGCGCCGAGCCCGGCAATCAGCGTCGAGGCGATCAGCACGAACAGACGGCTGGCCAGCACAATGCCGCGCAGCTCGTCCATCAGGCCGCGCTCGCGGTATTCGGGAATGTAGCGGATGACCGAGGTGTGGAAGCCGAGGCAGGCGAGGTTTCCGACGATGACCATCGTCACCCAGACGAGGACGAAGATGCCGTATTCGAACGAGCCCATCCAGCGCGCCATCAGCACCTGGCTGATGAAGGCGATGACGGCGCTGACGATGCGGATGGAGAAGGCGATGACCGACATGCGGCCGGCCTCGCCGCGCTCGTCGGCGGTGAACAGCACGGCATCGATGCGGCCAAGCAACGGCCCCATGCGCAGCGCCCAACGCTGCGGCAAGAACCGCCCGGCAGTCGTGGCCGCGGAAAAGCGCACCCCGATTTCTCTCCGTTTTCCGCTTCTTTTCAGGGTTCTGTGTAGCGGAGACACATTAAGAAAACGTGGGTGGGGAGCCCCCTTCGCCCCGTCACTATACGGGGAGAAGGTGCCGGCAGGCGGATGAGGGGCGGCGCTGGCGGTGGGAGGGTTGCGCTGTGCGCGACAAGACGCGCTATGCGCGACTTCGCGCGGGCAAATGGTGGGTCGAGCCGACAAGGGCGTGTTTGCGGTCGCCGGCGAAGCGGCCTTCGCCGGATTTTAGCGGCCCGCAAACGCCGGCGCCGCCCCTCATCCGGCCCTGCGGGCCACCTTCTCCCCGTGAACGGGGAGAAGGGAAGGAAGAAGCGCCCTTACGCGAACGCCCCGTGGCAGTGCTTGTACTTCTTCCCCGAACCGCAGGGGCAGGCTTCGTTGCGGCCGACTTTGCCCCAGGTGGCCTGGTTGTTGGGGTCGCGGTCTTCGGGGGCGACGATGGCGGTTGTCTCCGGGCGGACCAGGAGGGCGGTCTCGCCGCCTTCGAAGTCGTTCTCGCCGGTGGTGCCGTCGATATGGGTGCCGAACATGTCGGGGGCTTCCGGAGGCGGCGCTTCGGCGGCCTGGCGGACCAGTTCGACGCGCATCAGCTGCGCGGTGACGGCCTGGCGCAGATTGCCCAGCATGGCCTGGAACAGCTCGAACGCTTCGCCCTTGTACTCCTGCAGCGGATCGCGCTGGGCGTAGCCGCGGAAGCCGACGACCGAACGCAGATGGTCGAGATTGACGATGTGCTCGCGCCACAGATGGTCGAGCGTCTGCAGCACAACCGAGCGCTCGACATAGTTCATCACCTCGGGGCCAAAACGCTCGGCGCGTTCCTTGGCGGCGGCTTCGGCGGCCTGCCCGATGCGCTCGCGGATGTCGTCCTCGGCGATGCCCTCTTCCTTGGCCCAGTCCTCGACCGGCAGGTCGAGGTTCAGGAACTCGGCGATCTCGGCCTTCAGCCCGGCAACGTTCCACTGCTCGGCATAGGCGTTTTCGGGAATGGCCTTGGCGACGATCTCGTCGATGACGCCTTCGCGCATCTCGGCGATCGTTTCGGAAAGGCCTTCGCCGTCCATCAGTTCGATGCGCTGCTCGAACACCACCTTGCGCTGGTCGTTGGAGACGTCGTCATATTTCAAAAGGTTCTTGCGGATGTCGAAGTTGCGCGCCTCGACCTTCTTCTGCGCCTTTTCCAGCGCCTTGTTGATCCACGGATGGATGATCGCCTCGTCTTCCTTGAGGCCGAGCTTCTGCAGCATGCCGTCCATGCGCTCGGAGCCGAAGATGCGCATCAGGTCATCCTGCAGCGACAGGAAGAATTTCGAGCGGCCGGGGTCGCCCTGACGGCCGGAACGGCCGCGCAACTGGTTGTCGATGCGGCGCGATTCGTGGCGTTCGGTGGCCAGCACGTAGAGGCCGCCGGCGGCCAGCGCCTTTTCCTTCAGCCGCTCGATGTCGGCAATAATTTCCTTTTCCCGCGCCTCGCGCTCGGGTCCGGCCGGCATGTCGCCGAGTTCTTCCTCGATCCGCATCTCGGCATTGCCGCCGAGCTTGATGTCGGTGCCGCGGCCGGCCATGTTGGTGGCGATGGTGATGGCGCCGGGCTTGCCGGCCTGGGCGACGATCGCCGCCTCGCGCTCGTGATGGCGGGCGTTCAGCACTTCGAAATCGGTAAAACCTTCCTTGCGCAGGCGCTCGGCCAGCTGCTCGGACTTTTCGATGGACGTGGTGCCGACCAGCGTCGGCTGACCCTTGGCGCTGGCTTCGCGGATCTCCCTGACGATCGCCTTGTATTTCTCCTCGACAGTCCGGTAGACCTCATCGTCCTCGTCGATGCGCACGACGGGCAGATTGGTCGGGATTTCGGTGACTTCGAGACCGTAGATGTTGCCGAATTCCTCGGCCTCGGTCAGCGCCGTGCCGGTCATGCCGGAGAGCTTCTTGTAGAGGCGGAAATAGTTCTGGAAGGTGACGGAGGCCAGCGTCTGGTTCTCCGGCTGGATCGCCACATGCTCCTTGGCTTCGAGCGCCTGGTGCAGGCCTTCCGAATAGCGGCGACCCGGCATCATGCGGCCGGTGAACTCGTCGATGATGACGATCTCGCCGTTGCGGACGATGTAGTCCTTGTCCTTCTGGAACAGCCGGTGCGCCTTCAGCGCGTTGTTGACGTGATGGACGATGGCGACGTTCTCGACGTCGTAGAGCGACTCGCCCTTGAGCAGGCCGGCGTCGCGCAAAAGGTTCTCGAGCTTCTCGGTGCCTTCCTCGGTGAAGATCGAGGTCTTCTGCTTCTCGTCGATCTCATAATCCTGCGGCTGCAGCTGGATGATGAAGGTGTCGATGGTGTTGTACATTTCCGAACGGTCTTCGAGCGGACCGGAAATGATCAGCGGCGTGCGCGCCTCGTCGACCAGGATAGAATCGACTTCGTCGACGATCGCGTAATTGTGACCGCGCTGCACCATCTGGGCGCGCTCGTATTTCATGTTGTCGCGCAGATAGTCGAAGCCGAGCTCGTTGTTGGTGGCGTAGGTGACATCGGCGGCGTAGGCGGCGCTGCGCTCCTCGTCAGACAGGCCATGGACGATGACGCCGACCGAGAGGCCGAGGAACTTGTAGACGCGGCCCATCCATTCGGAGTCGCGGGTGGCCAGGTAATCGTTGACGGTGACGACGTGGACGCCTTTGCCGGCGAGCGCATTGAGGTAGACCGGCAGCGTCGCGACCAGGGTCTTGCCCTCACCAGTGCGCATCTCGGCAATGCCGCCATTGTGCAGCACCATGCCGCCGATCAGCTGGACATCGAAGGGGCGCATGCCGAGCACGCGGCGCGCTGCCTCGCGGGCGGTAGCAAAGGCCGGGATCAACAGGTCGTCGAGCGTGGCGCCATTGGCGATGTCCTGGCGGAATTTCGCGGTGCGGCCGACCAACTCCTCGTCGGAGAGCGCCCGCATCTCGTTTTCCATGGCGTTGATCGCCTCGACACGGGGCCGGGTCGATTTGACCCGACGGTCGTTGGAGGAACCGAAAACCTTACGGGCGAGACCGCCGAGACTGACCATCCAATGGTCCTTTCGATAGAATTCTCAATCTTGAGATGAGCGCCGGCCGGCCCCATCAATTCCACGTGAACACTGGCAAACACATTAGTGAACACTGGCAAACACAAAAAGCGCCCGGAAAACGGTTCTGGACGCAAAGTCGTTGGACAGATAAGAGGGGGCTCAACTGATGTCAACGCCGCGCTGGCCCTGCTGGCTGCGCCAAATTCCGCCACAATCTGGCCGATCTGGAAGCACCCCTCTTAACAATCCCCACCGGAGTCCACCCTATGTCCCTGTTGTTCCGCCGCGCGTCGCTCGCCAGCCTTGGCTTGGCCGTCGGCCTGTCGGCCCTTTCGCTCTCGCCGTTGATGGCGCAGCAAACCGCTCCCGCCCCGGCGGATGCAGCAGCGCCAGCCGCGGCACCGGTCGATCCGAATAAGGTTATCGCCACGGTCAACGGCCAGCCCCTGACCGAAGCCGATCTGGTGCTTGCCGAAGGGGAGTTGTCACAGCAGTTCGCGCAATTGCCGCCCGAGCAGCGCCGTGCCGCAGCGCTCTCGGCTGCCATCGAGATCCGTGTCATGGCCGCCCAGGCGGTCACGTCAGGGCTCGACAAGGATCCCGACTTCCAGCGCCGCATGGCCTTCCTGCAGCAGCGCGCGCTGCATGGCGAGATGGTCGAGAAGGGCGTCGTCGACAAGGTCACCGACGCCGAGGTCCGCGCCCGCTACGACCAGGAAATCGCCAACACGCCGCCCACCAACGAGTTGCATGCCCGTCACATCCTCGTGAAGACCAAGGAAGAGGCCGAGGCCATCATCAAGCAGCTCGACGGCGGCGCCGACTTCCAGAAGCTCGCCACCGAGCACACCAGCGATCCCTCGGGCAAGACCAGCGGCGGCGATCTCGGCTGGTTCGGACCTGGCCAGATGGTGCCGGAGTTCGACAAGGCGGCCTCCGCGCTCGAGGTCGGCAAGTACACCGAGCAGCCGGTGCAAACGCAGTTCGGCTGGCATGTCATCAAGCTCGAGGACAAGCGCACCAAGCAGCCGCCGGCCTTCGACGACGTCAAGGACCAGGCCAAGCAGGCGGTCATCCGCGACAAATATTTCGCGCTGGTCAAGTCGCTGCGCGCCGGCGCCAAGATCGAGATCCCCGACGCGAGCCTGAAGAAGACGGTCGATACGCTGGAAAGCGCCAAGTAAGACTGATAGGTCTTCGAAAAGGGCGCGGCAGCCAGGGTTGCCGCGCCCTTTTTCATTGCCGTTTTTTAAGGGGCGGGCGCCGCTATGCCTCGCATCACGTAGTTGACCGCCTTGCCGATGGTCGCTTCGTCCTCGTCGAGCCGGTTGGTCAACAGATGTCTCCAGGCGAAGGAGGCGATCAGGTCTGCGACAACGGCTGAATCGATTTCGGCCGGGATTTCGCCCCTTGCCTTGGCGCGTTCGATGATCTGGCCGGTATGGGAGCGTCGGCCCAGCGAGTAGTCGGCAAGGGCCGCGGCAGCGGTCTCGTCCGACTGCGCCTCGGCGATCAGCGACCGGAACACGCTTCCCGACGATGTCTCGCGCCAGTGGGTGAACAGGTTTTTCAGGAAGCCGACGAGATCCTCCTCCAGCCGCCCGGTATCGGGAACCTCGACGCGCTTCTGGCGCTGATAGACCTCAAGCAGCAATGCCGCCTTGCTCGGCCACCAGCGATAGATGGTGGGTTTGCCGGCGCGGGCCCGCCGCGCCACCGCCTCGATCGAGAAACCGGCATAACCGGCTTCGACCAGTACGGCCTCGGCGGCTTCGAGAATGGCATCGGCGCTGTCGGGGTTGCGCCGCGCACCGATCGATCTGCGCGCCGGATCGGCGTCCTCGGCCATCTCTGTCTCCTCGCCAACACTATCGCCGGCAATATAGGCGACCCGACGCTCAAACGAAACGGCGCGTTTTCAAGCTTCGGGAACGGATGGTAGCGGCAGGGGTTAAGTTCATTCTCTGAAAGTCTACCGGCGTGTCGGTTGGCGAAGCTCCAAACGCAAAAACCCGCCGGGCGGCGGGTCACTGGCGCAAATCAGCACCATGGGCAAAAATGTAGCATAGCTGCCCTCACCGAGTCAAGAAAAAATTCCTATCGCCATGAGGCACTGCCGGCTTAAATTGCCCGGCTGGCCGTGGGATCACGCCTACTGCATCGCCTGCGATGTCTCGGATTCGATACGCCAGCCGCCGCCGGCCTTGACCACCCCAAGCGTGACGCGCGCCTTGCCGGTCAGGCGTGCCGCCGACCTGTCCTTTGGAAGATAGTCGTAGCGCATCGCAAAGACTGCCTCGGCGCGATCTTCGCCCTGTGGAGTGACCTCCAGGCTGCCGGCCTCCATGCTTAGCGACCAAGAGGCCCACTGCGCAAACCAGTCGGCCTTGATCTTGACGATGGCGTCGGCGTCGTAGCGGGTTCCGAAGATGATGGCGGATGGGCCGTAGAGCCGTTTGACGGCCTCATTCATGGCCCTGGTGTCCGGCGTCAGATAGTCCTGGCGCAGGAATTTCTCGATCGATCCCTTGTCGTCGCCGACAGAGCGTTCAAGTGCGGCGACTTCCGTTGAAGGCGCCGGCGCCGCGGGCGGCCTTTGTGGCTCTGCGGGTTGTCCGTCCGAGACGAATTCGAAGCGTTCGAGCAACGATCCCTGCTCCCAGGGGCGCTGGGTTTCGCGGGTTTGCGAAACCACGTCGCGGCGCACCGCGATCATCATGTCGTTGATGCTCTGGCCGGGCTCGGCGATGTGGCGCAGCAGGGCGGCGGCGAAGGGCGAGTTGCGTCCGCTGCCGTCCATGGCGACAGCGCCAGGTGCCGTCGAGAAGGCGATGAACGAGCCGCGCGTCGAATCGAACTGCGCCAGCCCGGCCAGCGCCTTCGCCGAGCGCGTGGTGGCGGTGCGGCTGAGACTGCGGGCAAATGGATTGTTGCGGCAGGCATCGAGAAACACCAGGCTGACCTTGGTCTGCTGTTCCATGATGTCGAGGACTTCGTCGATCGGCACGGCCTCGAGCTGCAGCTTGACCGGCACGTCCAGCCTGGCATCGACCGGCACGATGTAGTTGCGCCCGTCGACCTGCAGCCCGTGGCCGGCATAGTAGAAAAGCCCGGCGCCGGCGCCCTGGAGCGCATCGGAAAACGCGCCGATGCTGCGTTCGAGTTCACGCTTGCCGAGATCATTGCCCTCGATCACCTCGAAGCCGATCGAGCGCAGCTTGTCGGCGATGTCGAGGGCGTCGTTGACCGGGTTGGCCAGCGTGCCGGCTTCGGCGTAAGTGCCGTTGCCGATGACAAGCGCCACGCGCCGTTGCGGCTGCGCATCCGCGCTCAGCAGCAAAAGTCCCAGAAATGCCCATGCAAGGATCGCAAGCCTGCCCATGGGGCAGATCATAACGCCATCGGCCCCGGTGACGCCACCGGATTTGAAATGCAGGCCTAACCACGAGCGGGTTCGAACTCCCGGGCAAGAGCGACGAAAACGCCCTTGCGCCCGCGCGGTCTATCGGGCAAACCGGCCTTCCCCTGCGATTTTTCCCGCCCGAGGCCTCCATGTCCACGACGATTTCGCCGCTCGCGCCGAAGAAATACCCGAAAATGCCGGAAATCGATGGGGTGCGCATCGCCACCGCCGAGGCAGGGATAAAGTACAAGAGCCGCACCGATCTTTTGACCATGGTCTTCGATGAAGGCACCGCGGTCGCCGGCGTGTTCACGAAATCGAAATGCCCTTCGGCGCCGGTCGATTTCTGCCGGCAGAATCTCGGCGCAGGCAAGGCCCGGGTGCTGGTCGTCAATTCCGGGAACGCCAACGCCTTCACCGGCAGGAAAGGCCGCGAGTCGACCGCGCTGACCGGCGAGGCGGCGGCGAAGGCGGCCGGCTGCACGGCAGCGGAGGTTTTCCTGGCCTCGACGGGCGTCATCGGCGAGCCGCTCGACACCAGCAAATTCAGCCACCTGCTGGCCGGGCTGGTCAGCAACGGCAAGCCTGGGCTCTGGACCGAAGCGGCAAAGGCGATCATGACCACGGATACCTATCCGAAACTGGCGACTGCGACCGTCAAGCTCGGCGACGCCGATGTCACCATCAACGGCATTTCCAAGGGCGCCGGCATGATCGCGCCCGACATGGCGACGATGCTCTCCTTCATCGCCACCGATGCGCCGATCGCTGCCCCCGTCCTGCAGGATCTGTTGTCGCGCGGCACGGCCAAGACCTTCAACGCGGTCACCGTCGACAGCGACACGTCGACCAGCGACACGCTGCTGATCTTCGCCACCGGCAAGGCCGCCAAGCGCGGCGCGCCCGAGATAACCGATCCCAGGGATGCCCGTCTCGGCGCGTTCCGCCGGGCGCTCGGCAAGGTGCTGAAATCGCTGGCGCTGCAAGTGGTGCGCGACGGCGAGGGCGCCCGCAAGCAGGTCGAAGTCACCGTCACCGGCGCCAAATCGGCGCGCTCGGCCAAGCGCATCGCGCTGTCCATCGCCAATTCGCCGCTGGTCAAGACGGCGGTCGCCGGCGAGGACGCCAATTGGGGCCGCGTCGTCATGGCCGTCGGCAAGGCCGGCGAACCCGCCGATCGCGACCGGCTGTCGATCTGGTTCGGCGACAACAGGCTGGCGCATGAAGGCGAGCGCGACCCCGGCTATTCCGAGGCGGCAACGTCGGCCTACATGAAGCGCGACGACATCCGCATCCGTGCCGATATCGGCATCGGTCGCGGCAAGGCGACGGTGTGGACCTGCGATCTCACCAAGGAATATGTCGCCATCAATGGCGATTATCGGAGCTGACGGTTTTGAGCTCCAGGCATCCGGCAAGCATGCTCGCGATCGTACGCCGCTACGAGGCGGCCGGCTTTCGCGCCTGGCCGGCAGCCGCCGTCCACTATGACGGCACCTGGGTGGTGCGGCTGACCGCCGGCCATCCGGCCAAGCGGCTGAACTCCGTCAATCCGCTCGATCCCGGCGATATCATGCACATGGCCGACCGTATCGGCCGGGCCAGCCGCCGTTTCGATGCCTATGGAAGGCCGCTGACGTTCCGCATGTCGCCGCTGTCGGGCCCCGATCTCGCCAGCCATCTCGACCGCGAGGGCTGGAGCCGGTTCGACGAGTCGCTGGTCATGCGGCTGCCGCTGGCCGGCGCGCAGCTCGACGCCGCCATGGACCAGATTCCGCTCAAGGACATCAGCCGCTTCATCGGTGCGTTGCTCAAGGTCAGCGGTTCGGATGTTTCGCTGCGGCCCGGCCTGTCGGAGATCATCGGTGCCATCCAGCCCGAAGCCGGGCTGTTCGCGCTCGAAGATGGAGCCGAGGCACTGGCAACGCTTATCTGCGTGCATGACGGCGATCTCGCCGGCTTGTTCGAGGTCGCCACCGACAGATCGGCGCGCAACAGGGGCCATGGCCGCAACCTGATCCTGTCGGCGCTCAAATGGGCGCGGCTGCGGGGCGCGCGGGAAGCATGGCTGCAGGTCGAGGCCAACAACGTGCCGGCGCTGGCGCTCTACCATTCGCTCGGCTTCGAGGAAGTCTATCGCTACCACTACCGCCGGCCGCCGGGTCATGAATGATGTCGTGACCGCCGGCAAACGCCTGCTCCTGGTCGCCGCCTGCGCGCTGGTCGATGCCGACGGCCGGGTGCTTCTGGCGCAGCGGCCTCAGGGCAAGCAACTTGCCGGATTGTGGGAATTTCCCGGCGGCAAGGTCGAGCCCGGCGAGACGCCCGAACAATGCATCATTCGCGAACTGCATGAAGAAATCGGCATCGAAACCGACATCCCATGCCTGGCGCCGCTTACTTTCGCCAGTCATTCCTACGACGATTTCCACCTGCTGATGCCGCTGTTCATCTGCCGCCGCTTTCGCGGCATAGCCCAGCCCAGGGAAGGGCAGACGCTGAAATGGGTGCGGCCGAAGCAGATGCGCGACTATCCGATGCCGCCGGCCGATGCGCCGCTGATCCCGTTCCTCATCGATCTGCTCTGAGGTTCGCGTCCGGTCGCTTCCTGCCGAGGCGTGTATCAGCCAGCGTTAATGGAAGATTTATCTCGTCGTGAAAAATTGAAGCATGGCCGTTCGCGGCCGAGCCGTCGATTTGCCGGGGAGCGATAGCATGAGCCTAGACAGGGATTGGGACTCGATCCGGCCCGAGCGCGGTTTTCGCGCCGCCGATGCGGGCATGGGCATATTGCGCATCACGCTGCTGTTCGGTTCGGCCGCGGTGGCGCTGGCGCTGATCGCAACCCCCTTCCTCGACAGCCAGACACGCTCGCTGTCGGCCCGTGATGGTTTCGGCGGGCTTGACATGGCGGCGACAGGCTCGATCGGCCATCGCGAAACCTACACGCTGCGCCGCAGCGTGCTGCAGCCGCAACCGAGCTCGGTCTGCATCATCAGGTCCAATGGCAGGAGCAGCGGCGACTGCTGACATGGTTAAGAGATTTCGGAAAGGCGGCGGTTTCATCGCCTGTTAAGCCTTTGCCGTTAACCTTTCTTAACAGGTCGGCGGTAAGGTCCCGGACAGAGGGGTTGAGGCCATGAAAGCAGTGCTGCTGGGTTTTCTGAACGACGAGACCGGCGCCACGGCCGTCGAATATGGCGTCATCATCGCCGTGCTGTCGCTGGCCATCGTCGGCGGTATCGGTGAGGTCCGCGACGGGATCATCTGGCTGTTCAGCGACAACAACAGCAAGCTTGCGAACGCTTTCGCACCCACGCCCTGATCCGGCTTTCCGCGCCTGCGGGCAGGATCATTGCCCGCCGGGCGCCTCCAGGATTGTTTTCAGCGAGACCTTGGCCGACCCTGGCTTAAGCGGTTTTTGCTGCGATGCGTCGGGCGCCCAGCCGGACATCCAGACAATCGAGAAACTTGCCCTCACGCGGCCGTCGGGGTCGGAAAACCGCTCGGCGTAGATTTCCGCCGCACGGGCAAACAGCTTGCGCGAGCCCGGCCGCCGGCTGCGATCGGTGAGCGCAGAGGTTTCGCCCATGGCCCGCAGATCCGCCATCAGGTTGAACAGGCTGGCATAGCGCACCGTCACCGTCTCTACGTCGGCGACCGGCAGAGCGAGACCGGCGCGCTGCAGCAGCGCACCGGCATCGCGCACGTCGGTGAACGGGGCGACACGCGGACTGGCGCCGCCGTAAAGCTCGGTCTCGGCCGAAAGCAGGCTTTCGCGCAACTCGAAAAGCGTACCGGCGCCGGCAAAGGCGCCGAGGAAAAGACCATCCGGCCGCAACGCACGGCGGATCTGGATCAGCATGCCGGGGATGTCGTTCATGGCCTGCAGCGACAGAAGCGACACCGCCAGATCGAGGCTTTCCGCTTCGAACGGCACGGTTTCGAGCGGTGCGATCAAGCCGGCGCCGCCACCGCTCAGGAAGGCCGTGTCCGCCTCGACGCGGACAATGTCGGCGACCTTGCCGCTTTCGGCGAGCGTTTCAGCCGCCGCCGGCGTCTGGCAAAACAGCACAGCCGCCTTGCCGAACCTGCGCTCGACGGCGCCCAGCCGGTCGGCAAGGTCCTCGGCCGTGCGGCGCATGAGGAAGTCCGCACCGTCGACCGGATGGGCAAGCGCGCGCCGCTTGTGCGCCAGCCATAGAGAGGTATCCATTATCGGCTGCAACGGGCAGATCCTTTGTTTGTCCACGCTCCGGGATCGTTGATATAGTGGCGCGCAGGAGCAACCACGTGGCCGATCCGATGCCCAAGATCAAGTCCATCGCGATCACGAACCTGGCCCGGTCGGTTGTCGGCTGGCCGGCGCGTATGCTGTTTCCGCCGGTCTGCGCCGGTTGCCGCCGGCATGTCTCGCAGCCAGGCGTGCTGTGCGGCGCCTGCTGGCCGAAGCTCAGGCTGCTGGAGCGGCCATGGTGCCCGGTCATGGGCACGCCGTTCACCCACCATATGGGCGAAGGCTTTCTGTCGGCCGAGGCGATTGCCGATCCGCCGCCTTTCGAGCGGGCGCGGGCGGCGGTCGCCTATTCCGGCGTTGCCCGCCAGATGGTGCAGGGGCTGAAATACCAGGATCGCACGGATCTGGCACCCTGGATGGCGCGCTGGATGGTTCGCGCCGGTGCCGATCTCATCGCCGAGGCGGATGTGGTGGTGCCGGTGCCGCTGCACTGGCGGCGCTTTTTCAGGCGGCGCTTCAACCAATCGGCGGAACTGGCGAGGGCGGTCTCGACGCTTAGTCAACTGCCCTTCGCCCCCTCGGCGGTGCGTCGCGTGAAACTCACCCGCCAGCAGGTCGGGCTGGAGCGCGGGGAACGCGAGGAAAATGTGCGGGCTGCCTTTCGGGTACCCGCCGAGGCGGAAATCGAGATCGCCGGCCGCAGGGTGCTTTTGATCGACGATGTCTACACCACCGGCGCCACGGTGCGTTCCGCCACCAAGGCGCTGAAAAGGGGCGGTGCGGCCGCCGTCGACGTGCTGACCTTTGCGCGTGTGTTGCCGGGGGACTTCCGGGCGGACGAGTCCGCGACTATATAAGTCGGCAACGAACAGCGGAAATTCGTCATGGCCGATGTCACGATCTACACCCGCATGATGTGCGGCTATTGCACGGCAGCCAAGCGGCTGCTCGAGCGCAAGGGCGTCGCCTTTACCGAGCACGATGCCTCCTTCTCGCCGGAACTGCGCCAGGAGATGATCTCCCGGGCGCATGGCCGCACGACCTTTCCGCAGATTTTCATCGGCGATACGCATGTCGGCGGCTGTGACGACCTCCACGAGCTAGAGGCCGAAGGCCGGCTGGACAAACTGCTCGCCAACGGCGCGACGAATTGAGGGAATGACGATGGGTGTTTTCAAAGCCGCTGCGATCCAGATGCGTTCAGGCGAGAGTCCCGAGCGCAACGCCGTGGATCTCGAACGGCTGGTGCGCGAAGCAGCCAGCCTAGGTGCCACCTATATCCAGACGCCGGAAATGACCGGCGCGCTGATCCGCGACAAGGAAGCTCGCGCCGCCTCGTTTACGTCCGAAGACAAGGACATCGTCGTTTCGACCGCGCGCAGATTGGCCAGGGAACTCGGCGTCTTCCTGCATATCGGCTCGACCGCCATCCTGCGGGCCGACGGCAAGCTCGCCAACCGGGCGCTGCTGTTTGGCCCGGATGGTGCTGCGCTCGCCACCTACGACAAGATCCACATGTTCGATGTCGACCTCGACAATGGTGAGAGCTGGCGTGAATCCGCTGCCTACGAACCGGGCACCGAGGCCGTCGTCACCGAGATCGAGGGTGCAAAGCTCGGCTTCGCCGTTTGCTACGATTTGCGCTTTCCGCAATTGTTCCGCGCCGAGGCACTGGCCGGCGCCGATCTGCTTTCCGTACCTGCCGCCTTCACCCGTCAGACCGGCGAGGCGCACTGGCACGTGCTGCTCAGGGCCCGCGCCATCGAGAATGGCGCCTATGTCATCGCCGCCGCGCAGGGCGGCCTGCATGAGGATGGCCGCGAGACCTACGGTCATTCGCTGATCGTCGATCCGTGGGGCCGTATCATCGCGGAAGCCGCGCATGACGAGCCTGATGTGATCGTCGCCGAGATCGACCCGGCGCAGTCGCTTGCCGCGCGCAAGAAGATCCCCAATCTCAGAAATGCACGGGATTTCGCCGTCAATGCCGGTTCGGGCGAGGCGCCGCGGCTCAGGGGTGCAGCCTCTTGATCCGCTTTGCCCTGATCTGCGAGCACGAGCACGAATTTGAAGGCTGGTTCCGCAGCAACGACGATTTCGACACCCAGAAGAAGCGCGGCTTTGTCGATTGCCCCACCTGCGGCTCGCACAAGGTGCAGAAAGCGCTGATGGCGCCGGCTGTCTCCACGGCGCGCAAGCAGGAAACCATAGCGCTGGCCATGGGCGAGGCGCAGAAGCAGGCTTTGGCACAGCTCAAGGCGATGGCCGAGAAGGTGCGCGAGAATGCCGACTATGTCGGCGACAAGTTCGCCGAGGAAGCGCGAAAGATCCATTTCGGCGAGAGCGACCCGCGCGGCATCTATGGCGAGGCGACGCTGGACGAAGCCAAGAGCCTGGCCGAGGACGGCGTCGAGTTCATGCCCATCCCGGTGTTCCCGGACGATCGCAACTGAATTCCGAGGGAGCTTTGCGCGACCCAGAAGCGATTGAGCCGGAACGCAGCATAAGAGCCGTCGTTGGCCGATTAGCCCGCTGGGCCGCCGTGAAGCTTAGCGGTACCCGAACGGTCGACGGATTGCTCATCATAAGCGACAAGGGCACCGACAAGATCGTCGAGGCGCTTCAGCTTATTCGTGATTTTGATCCAGTGCGCTACAGACGGCTGCTTGGTGACGTAAGACAGGTATTCGTCACAACCCTTCCTGCTTCCGTCGCGCAATGGGCAAACTCCTCCAAGGCGTGCGAATTGGACGAGCGCCATATCATCAGCGAAGAGACGACGCCGGAATTGGTCGCTTCGATTATCGTCCATGAGGCCACCCACGCGCGGCTTATGCGATGCGGTATCGGCTACGAAGAGGCGTTGCGGGATCGCGTCGAGCAGGTCTGTCTGCGTCGAGAAATAGCCTTTGCGGCCAGACTGCCGACAGGAAAGGGCCGGGGCCAGCAAGCTGAAGCGACACTTGAGGCCATGCCGGACTTTTCCGATAAGGCGATGAGTGAGCGAAATCTCAGTGGTTTGCGAGATGCTCTGCTCTACCTCAACATGCCGACCCGGCTTGTCCACCTCACCGTATCATACCAGCGCTGGAAACACCGGCGCCGGTTCTCGCGGCAGCCTATGAACTGACCGGCTAGAGCATTTCACCGTTTCACGGAGAGGGCGCTCTAACTCTTTGTTTGACGCAATTCCAGGCGGAAAACTTTTCCTGGAGTTGCTCTAGCCCACACTCCCGATCAATTTCTCAAGCAGCCGAGAGAGCGTCTCCTGTTCCGCCGGCGTCAAGCCCGAGAGAACCTCGTGTTCGTTGGCCACGTGGGCGGTAACGGCTTCATCGATCAAGGCCAGGCCCTTGTCGGTCAGCCGCACGACAATGCCGCGCCTATCGTTGGGATGCGGCCCGCGCAGGATCAATCCGGACGTTTCGAGCCGATCTAGCCTGTTGGTCATGGCGCCGGACGTCACCATCGTCGCCTCGTAGAGAGCGGTCGGCGTCAGCGCGTAGGGAGAGCCTGAACGGCGCAGCGTTGCCAGCACGTCGAATTCCCCGGACTGCAATCCATAACGGGCAAACAACGGCGCCAGGCGCTCGCGGGCGATCAGCGAGGCGGCCTCGTTCAGCCGCCCGAGCACACCCATTGGCGAGACATCCAGATCGGGCCGCTCCCGCCTCCATTGCTCGATCGCTCTTGCTGCCCTGTCCAATTGTCTCACCATCATATATCTTGACGTTAAGAATCTTTCCATTATCTTATCTTAACATGCAATGCCGGCCAAGGGCCGCGCTACAGGATTCGGTCAATGAAACGTCTTTGGGATTCGGCGCTCGGCCTGCTGGTCGTCACCGGCGGCCTGCTCGGCCTGACGCTGCCATTCGGCAAGCTCGCCACGGCTGCCGGCGTGCCGGCCATGGTCTGGGCCTTCGTCATCTCGCTCGGCGCCGGCGGCGTCTTGCTGTGCGTGCTCCTGGCTCGCGGCCAGCGGGTCCGGCTCACCGCGCACAAATTCCGCTATTTCTTCGTCACCGCCGCGGTGTCCTATGCCGTCCCCAACCTCCTGATGTTCTCGGCCATCCCGCATCTGGGCGCCGGCTACACCGGCATCATGTTCACCCTGTCGCCTGTCATCACACTGGTGTTCTCGATCCTGTTGCGTGTCCGGCGCCCCAACATGCTGGGCATTGTCGGCATCGCCGTCGGCTTCGTCGGCGCCGTCATGGTCGCGGTGACGCGCGGCGAGGCCGGCCAGCCGGCCGATTTGTTCTGGGTGGCGATGGGGTTGCTCATTCCGGTCAGCCTTGCCGCCGGCAACATCTACCGCACGGTCGACTGGCCGGACGGCACCGGCCCGATCGAGCTTGCCGTCGGCAGCCATCTGGCGTCGGCGGCGATGCTGCTTGCCGGCATTCTCCTCCTGTTCGGCGGCGAGGCTTTCGCGCCACTCGGCGGCGTGCCGCTGGTGGTGGTCGCGCAGGTTGCGTCGGCATCGGCGATGTTCGCCTTCTTCTTCCGGCTGCAGGCGGTTGGCGGTCCGGTCTATCTCAGCCAGATCGGTTATGTGGCGGCGGCCGTCGGCCTGTTTGCCGGAACCATCGTCCTCGGCGAGCACTATCAGCTGCTGACCTGGGCGGGCGCGGTCATCATCACCGCGGGCGTGTTCATCACCACCAGGGCACAAAGCCAGACCGGCACGAAGCTGCAAAGGCAGGCGGCGTAAGCGCTTTCGCGCCTCAGCCGGCGTCGGTTTCGTTCTCTTCGCCACCGGGTTCCGGCCTTGGGTGCCGGCGGCGATGAGTGGCCGCGGCGCGGGCCGCCTGTTCGTAGATGCCGGTCATCAGCTCCAGTGTGCGCGCCGCTTCCTCGAGCTTGGCCGCCATCTCCGGGACGCGTGTCACCGCTTCGATGAGCAGGACGGACCGGATGTCGGCATAGCGTTCGGTGACTCGAAACCCAAGCGGCGTGACCTCGTAGGTGACGCCGGCCCTGCCGCTGCCGGTTCGCTTGACCATGCCGCCCTTGAGCAATTTGCGCAGGCTGTACTGGATGTTGGGGATGTCGTCTCTGTTGGTCATCTGCGCCAGGTCGCGGACGCTCTTTGGCCGGTCGTTCATCCTGATGATGTGAAGCAGCGCATTTTCCGGCCCGCTGGCGGAAAACTCGATCACCGTCGCCAGGCATTCCGCCTGCCAGTGGCCGAACGCCTCGTAGGAGCGCATCAGCGCATATTCGATTTCGGCGACGTCGATTTCGAGCGGCGTCCGCGCCAGATGCCAGCCGCGATCCAGCAGCTTGGCTTGTGTTTCCAATGGTTTGCGCCGGTCGTTCATCATGTCTCCCCGCCCGGCAGCATGCGCCGATCCGGCCGATTGCGTCCATATGATTTTATGATAGACTTTCTATTATAAAATATAACCTAAAAATGAGGAGAACGCGACCGATGAGCATGCTCGACAAGACCGCAGCCAACGCACAGCCCTTCTTTCTAGGGACCTTCGCTTCCAATTGTTCCGGCGGCATGACCGTCACCAAGGTTCCCGAACGATGGGTCAGTTCCTGGGACAACAATCTGCGGCTGGCGCATCTGCTCGACGACGCCGGTATCGATTTCATGCTGCCGATCGCCCGCTGGATCGGCTATGGGGGCGAGACCAATTTCCACGGCAACGTGCTGGAGACGATCACCTGGGCCGCAGGGCTCCTGGCGCTCACCCGCAACATCACGGTTTTCGCCACCACCCACACGGCGGCCAACCCCGCTGTCGTCGTCGCCAAGCAATTGGCGACGATCGACCAGATCAGCCGCGGCCGTATCGGCCTCAACATCGTCGCCGGCTGGAACAAGCCGGAATATGAAGCGCTCGGGCTGACGCTGCCCGACGATCACATCACACGCTACGGCTACGCACAGGAATGGTTCGACATCGTCAGGGCGCTGTGGGATCGCACCGAGGCGTTCGACTGGGACGGCACCTATTTCAAGCTGAAGAACGTGCTTGGCGATCCGCGGCCGTCGGCGCGCCTGCCGATCCTCAACGCCGCCGGCTCGGAAGAAGGGCGCAAATTCGCTGTCCGCAATGCGGACTTCCTGTTCACGCCGGCAATCGATCTGTCACGCTCCAGGGACGAGATCGCCGCGCTGAAGCAACAGGCGGTCGCCGCCGGCAGCACTGTCGACGTGCTGACCTTTGCCCATGTCGTCTGCCGGCCGACCGAGAAGGAAGCGAAGGATTATCTCGAGCATTTCGCCCGCGCCAATGCCGACTGGGCAGCCGTCGACAATCTGGTGAAGCTGCAATTTGCGCATGCGCAGTCGTTCCCGCATGACCTCCTGGCGCTCATCCGCGATCGGATGGCGGCGGGCCATGGCGGCTTCCCGCTCACCGGCACGGCCGAACAGGTCGCTGATGGGATCACCGCCTTGCACGAGGCCGGATTTCGCGGCTCGACGCTGTCCTTCGTCGACTATGTCGAGGAATTCCCGTATTTTCGCGACACCGTCCTGCCTATCCTCGAACAGCGGGGCATCCGTATCGCAGCGGCCGCCATGCAGTCGGCGGCCTAGGAGCAACCCCCATGACCGAACCAACGACTTCGGAGGCAAATCCTGTCGGTGTCGCGGATTTTCGGGCCGCGATGCGGCTGATCGTCGGCAATGTCAGCGTCATCACCGCTGGCACCGGCGAGGATCGCTCCGGCCTGGTGGTCATTTCGGTCGTCTCGCTGTCGGCCGAGCCGCCCAAGGTGATCGCCTGCGTCAACAGGTCGTCGTCGACCTGGCCGGTGATCGAACGCTACCGGCATTTCGGCGTCAATTCGCTTGGCCCCCAGCATCAGCGCGTGGCCGAGCGGTTCTCCGGCTTTGGCGGCATCAAGGGCAAGGACCGCTATGAGGGCGCCGAATGGATGACGCTCAAGACCGGAGCTTTACTGCTTTCGGACGCGGTGGCCGCGTTCGACTGCAGCCTCGACGAGATGATCGATCGCGGCACGCATTCCATCGTCATCGGCTCGGTCGAGGCCGTGCGCACCCACGATGCCGGCCAGGCGCTGATCTACTGGCGCGGCGGCTACAGGCCGCTGAAATCTGAATAAGGCCAGAATTCAGAATAAGATCAGACCGAGCCTTTTTCCGCCAGGACCATGTAGTTGACGTCCATGTCCTTCGACCGCGCCCAGCGGTCGGCCAGCGGGTTGTAGGTGACGCCGGTGCGGTCGATGATGGTCAGGCCGGCGCCGCCCAGCGCCTTTTCGAGCTCTTCCGGGCGCACCAGCTTGCCGAACTGATGGGTGCCGCGCGGTAGCCAGCGCAGCACATATTCGGCGCCGATGATGGCTAAGCCCAGCGCCTTCAGCGTGCGGTTGATGGTGGCCACGAACATGATGCCGCCGGGCCGCACCATCTCGCCGCATTTGGCGACGAACAGGTCGATGTCGGCGACATGCTCGACCACTTCCATGTTGAGGATGACGTCGAATTTCTCGCCGGCGTCGGCAAGGTCCTCGGCCGTCGTGGCGCGATAGTCGACGCTGACATTGCCCTCGGCGGCGTGCAGCTTGGCCACTTCGATGTTGGTTTCGGAGGCATCCGCGCCCACGACTTCGGCGCCAAGCCGCGCCATCGGCTCGCACAGAAGTCCGCCGCCACAGCCGATGTCGAGGATGCGCAGGCCCTCGAAAGGCCTTGCAGCGCGTGGGTCACGGCCGAAGCGCGTCGCTATCTGGTCGCGGATATAGGCCAACCGGACCGGATTGAATTTGTGCAGGGGACGGAACTTGCCGTTCGGGTTCCACCATTCGGCGGCAAGGGCGGAAAAGCGTTCCACTTCTCCGGCATCGATTGTCGATCGTCGGGGCTCTGGCATGGGTTGGTCTCCTCGACACTACAGCGCCGCACGTCCTCTTGGACGCGCAAAGGACGCTGTAGCACTTTAGATTCTGCGCATGATCCTTTCCGAAATCGACTTCGATTTCGGGGTCGTGCGCTAGGAAGTCGGGCGTGAGGCCGCGAATGTCAAGGCAACAATTTTCCTCTGCCGGCAGGGACCCGGATTCTGTCAGGGCATGTCAGCTGAAGCGCGCCGCGGTGAAACACAATTGGCCTGGCGGGCGAAGGAATACATCATCGTTTTGAATTCGAAGGAGGTGACGATGACAGCAATGACGGCTTCGATCCTCTGGCATCGGCTGGACGTGGAGGGGCATGATGCCTGTCTGCTTTCGCAGAACGATGGCGGGCACAGCCTCAAGGGACAAGCCATCTTCATCCAGGACGGCAAGCCGTGCTGCCTCGCCTACGAGGTGAATTGCGATGCCGGCTGGCACACACGGGCGGCGCTTATCGAAGGCTTTCTCGGCACGCGCCAGCTGCACTATGCGATCGAACGCGATTCCAACGGCCAGTGGATGCTGAACGGCGAAGTCCAGCAGGGTGTCGACGGCCTTGTCGATGTCGATCTTGGCTTCACACCGGCATCGAACCTGTTGGCGATCCGCCGGTTCGACCTAGGCATCGGCGAGGCGGCGCCTGCTCCGGCCGCCTACCTGACTTTCCCTGAACTGAGCCTGGTGCGCCTCGATCAGAGCTATCGGCGTCTCGACACCGTTCGCTACGCCTATGCCGCGCCGGTGTTCGGCTATGACGAGACGCTCAACGTCTCGCCGCACGGCTTCGTTGTCGATTATCCCGGCCTGTGGAGAAGTGCGGCTGCGTCAGGCTGAAGCGATTGTGATCAATCCGCTGCGACCTGCGTCGTGCCGAGCACGTCACGCAGTTTCGCCGCCAGTTGCTCGATGGTGAAGGGCTTGGCGAGGAAATGCACGTCGTGGTCGAGCACGCCGTTGTGGACCACCGCGTTCCTGGTGAAGCCGGTGGTGAAGATCACCTTCAGCAGCGGCATGCGGGCAACGGCCTCTTCCGCCAGCTTGCGGCCGTTCATGACGGGCATGACGATGTCGGTGAACAGCAGGGCGACGTTCGGGTTCTCCGCCAGTTTCTGCAACGCTTCCTCGCCGCTCGCTGCATGAATGACGGTGTATCCGAGTTCGCGTATGGCCTCAGTCGTGGAGACCCGCACGCGGGCATCATCCTCGACGACAAGGATCGTTTCGGTGACCGGTGCGGCGGTGTTGTCGCCTCGCCCCGTGGTCATGGCCGGCTCTTCGGCGCCGAAATACCGCGGCAAGTAGATCTTGATCGTCGTGCCTTCGCCGGGTTCGGAATAGATGTTGACATGCCCACCCGACTGTTTGACGAAGCCGAACACCTGGCTCAACCCCAGGCCGGTGCCCTTGTTGACCGCCTTGGTGGTGAAGAAGGGCTCGAAGGCCTTGGCGATGACATCGGGGGTCATGCCCGAACCGGTATCGCTGACGGCGATCATCACATACTGGCCGGCCGCGACTTCGGCATGGGCGGCGGCGTAGCTGTCGTCGAGATGGCTGTTGGCGGTCTCGATGGTCAGCTTGCCATCGTCGCCCATGGCGTCGCGGGCGTTGACGGCCAGGTTGAGAACGGCGTTCTCGATCTGGCTCGGGTCGGCATGGGTTTTCCACAAGTCTCCCGCCAGCACCGTTTCGATGCGGATGGTTTCGCCGAGTGCCCGCCGGATCAGGTCGGACATCCCGGTCAGCAGGCGGTTAGCGTCGACGATCTGCGGCGCCAGCGGCTGCTGACGCGAGAAGGCGAGCAGCCGGGCCGTCAGATTGGCGGCGCGGGTCGCGGCATCGATCGCCGCATCGATGAATTGTGCGATGTCGTGCTCGCCGCGCGCCAGCTTGCGCTGGGCGAGGTTCATGGCGCTGATGATCACCGCCAGCATGTTGTTGAAGTCGTGGGCGATGCCACCTGTAAGCTGGCCGACGGCCTCCATCTTGTGCATCTGGCGGATCTGGGATTCGGCCTTTTCACGTGTCTCGATCTCATTGCCCAGCGCCACGTTCTTGCGCACCAGCTCATCCTGGGCAACGGCAACCTCGCGGAAGCGGCGGCGCGATTCCCTGATCGCGTAGCCGGCAAGCAGGAAGATCGCCAGCAGCGCCGCCAGCGAACCGATGCGTAGCCAGGCCTCGACCTGGTCGGTATGCGCGTCGCGCGCGGCGACGGCTGCGGCGCTGATGCGTCGGACCGTATCCATGCCGGTCCGGATTTCGTCCATCACGGCCTTGCCCTGGCCGCTGCGAATCAGATTCAGCGCTTTCGTCGCATTGCCCTGGTCGTACAGGGCAATCGTCTCGGCCAGTTCAGCCTGCTTTTGCGAAAGCGCGTCCTTGATATGGTTGATCGGCTGGACGAGCTGGTCGTCGGGGGCGGTCAAGCTGTCGATGCGGGCAAGTTGGCCCGGAATGGCGCCGACAGCGCTCCGATAGGGTTCGAGATAGGATTTCTCGCCGGTCAGCAGGTAGCCACGCTGGCCGTTCTCGGCTTCCTGTGCCAGAGAAAGCAGACCCGAAAGCAATTGCTGATATTCGATTGCCTCGCGCGCGGCGGCGCGGTTGGCCCGCTGTTCCTCGACCAGCATGGCGCGGCTGCCGACAATCAGCGCCAGCACGGCGAAGCCGGCGACAAGCGGGAGCGATTGCCATCGCATGGCACGTCGAAGACGAGCAATCATCATCTGTTATGCCGAACCAAAAGAATTCCCCGCAGGCAGCATTTCGTAAGCGGCGGCGGGGCGGAAGGCAATATGCCGGCTTCTGGAGCCGGCAATCGGCCGCCAGCCTTGCGAAACCTTCATCATTTGGCTAAGGAGGCCGCGCATTCAGCGGCCGGCGTCAGCCGGCCTTCCGCTTTTCGGGATTCCGGCTTTTGGCCGGGATCCGGCTTCAGGCAAAGGCATTTCGCTCCCATGGCGCGCATCGTGATGAAATTCGGCGGAACCTCGGTCGCCGACATCGCCCGCATCCGCAACGTGGCGCGTCACGTCAAACGCGAGGTCGACGCCGGCCATGAGGTGGCGGTGGTCGTTTCGGCGATGGCCGGGAAAACCAATGAACTGGTCGGGTGGACGCGTGAGGCCTCGCCGATGCATGACGCACGCGAATATGACGCGGTCGTCGCTTCCGGCGAGCAGGTCACGGCCGGCCTTCTGGCCATCACCTTGCAGAACATGGGCGTGCACGCCCGCTCCTGGCAAGGCTGGCAGATCCCGATCAAGACCGACAATGCGCATGGAGCGGCGCGCATCCTCGATATCGACGGCGCGTTCCTGATCAAGCGCTTCGGCGAGGGCCAGGTGGCGGTGATCGCCGGGTTCCAGGGCATCGGCCCGGACAATCGTATCGCCACGCTCGGCCGCGGCGGCTCCGATACCAGTGCTGTCGCCATCGCCGCGGCGGTCAAGGCTGATCGCTGCGACATCTATACCGACGTCGACGGGGTCTACACCACCGATCCGCGCATCGAGCCCAAGGCGCGGCGGCTGGCCAAGATATCGTTCGAGGAAATGCTTGAAATGGCCTCGCTCGGCGCCAAGGTTCTGCAGGTGCGTTCGGTCGAGCTTGCCATGGTGCACAGGGTGCGTACCTTCGTGCGGTCGTCCTTCGACGATCCCGACGCGCCCGGAATGGGGGATTTGCTCAATCCGCCCGGAACGCTCATTTGCGACGAGGAAGAGATCGTGGAACAGCAGGTCGTCACCGGAATTGCCTACGCCAAGGATGAAGCGCAGATTTCGCTGCGCCGGGTCGGCGACCGGCCGGGCGTTGCCGCCGGCATCTTCGGGCCGCTGGCCGAGGCCAACATCAATGTCGACATGATCGTCCAGAACATTTCCGAGGACGGCAAGTTCACCGACATGACCTTCACCGTGCCGTCGGGCGATGTCGACAAGGCGCTGGCCGTGCTTGAACGCCTCAAGGCTTCGATCGGCTACGATGTCGTGCAGTCGGAAGCCGGCATGTCGAAGGTTTCGGTCATCGGCATCGGCATGAGGAGCCATGCCGGCGTCGCCGCCACCGCCTTCAAGGCGCTGGCCGACAAATCGATCAACATCCGCGCCATCACGACCTCCGAGATCAAGATTTCGATCCTGATCGACGGTCCGTATACGGAACTTGCGGTTCGTACTTTGCATTCCGTCTACGGTCTGGATAAGCAGTAGCGAGAACGATTTGAGTTGTTGCGTGTGCGCCGGTCGCGGTGGAAACTGCGGCGGGCAGAATGCCCATTGGAGAAGAAGCCGCGATGCGTGATCAGGCCAGTGGCCCGCGCGTTTTGCTCAAACGGCTCCGCGAGCTCATGCAGGAGCCGCTGGAGCCGCAGGAGCGGCTTGACCGGATCGTGCGCGACATCGCCTCCAACATGGTCGCGGAAGTCTGCTCGCTCTATGTGCTGCGCGCCGATTCGGTGCTCGAACTCTACGCTACCGAAGGTCTGAACCCGAACGCCGTCCATTTGGCGCAGTTGCGGCTGGGCCAAGGCCTGGTCGGCACGATCGCCGCCAGCGCGCGGCCGCTCAACCTGTCCAATGCGCAGGAACACCCTGCCTTCGCCTATCTGCCGGAGACCGGGGAAGAGATCTACAACTCGTTCCTCGGCGTGCCGGTGCTGCGGGCAGGGCGCACGCTGGGCGTGCTTGTGGTGCAGAACAAGACCATGCGCCACTACCGCGACGACGAGGTCGAGGCGCTGGAAACCACCGCGATGGTGATCGCCGAGATGATCGCCACCGGCGATCTGGCGCGGCTGACCCGGCCCGGCCTTGAACTCGATCTGCGCCGGCCTGTCAGCTTCACCGGCCTGTCCTTCAATGAAGGCGTCGGGCTCGGCCATGTCGTGCTGCACGAGCCGCGCATCGTCGTCACCAATCTGTTCAACGAAGACAGCGAGGAAGAGGTCCGCCGGCTCGAGACCTCGCTCAGCTCGCTCAGGCTGTCCATCGACGACATGCTGGAACGCCGCGACGTCGCCTTCGAAGGCGAGCATCGCCAAGTGCTGGAAGCCTATCGCATGTTCGCCAACGATCGCGGCTGGGTGCGGCGGCTGGAAGAGGCCATCCGCAACGGCCTGACGGCCGAAGCGGCGGTGGAAAAGGTGCAGAGCGACATGCGCGCCCGCATGCTGCACATGACCGATCCCTATCTGCGCGAGCGGATGAGCGATTTCGACGACCTCGCCAACCGCCTGCTGCGTCAGCTGATGGGGCGCGGGCCGGAAGATGTCGCCGCATCGCTGCCGAAGGATGCCATCATCGTTGCCCGTTCGATGGGGGCCGCCGAGCTGCTCGATTATCCCCGCGACAAGATGCGCGGGCTGGTGCTCGAGGATGGTGCCGCGACCAGCCACGTCGTCATCGTCGCACGCGCCATGGGCATTCCCGTCGCCGGACAGATGAAGGGCGCCGTCTCCATGGCGGAAAACGGCGACGCCATCATCGTCGACGGCGAAGAGGGCGTGATCCATTTGCGGCCGCAGCCCGATCTCGAAGCCGCTTATGCCGAAAAGGTGCGTTTCAGGGCGCGCCGGCAAGAGGTCTACCGCGAACTGCGCAAGAAGCCGTCGACGACCAGGGACGGTGTCCAGGTCGACCTGTTGATGAATGCCGGTCTTGCCGTCGACCTGCCGCAGCTTGCCGAAGCAGGTGCGGCCGGCATCGGCCTGTTCCGCACCGAATTGCAATTCATGGTCGCCTCGACATTTCCCCGGGCCGAAGCCCAGGAAAAGCTGTACCGCGACGTGCTCGAAGCGGCGCGCGGCAAGCCGGTCACTTTCCGCACCATCGACATTGGCGGCGACAAGGTGCTGCCCTATTTCAAAGGTGCGATCCAGGAAGAGAACCCGGCGCTTGGCTGGCGGGCGATTCGCCTGACGCTTGACCGGCCGGGGTTGTTGCGCACCCAGATCCGCGCTTTGCTCAAGGCCAGCGGCGGCCGCGAATTGAAGCTGATGCTGCCGATGGTGACCGAGCTGGGCGAGATCGCCCAGGCACGCGAGATCATCGACCGCGAGGTGCGGCATTTGTCGCGCTTTGCCCATCATTTGCCGACCAGCCTGAAGCTGGGGGCGATGTTGGAAGTTCCGTCGCTATTGTTCCAGCTCGATGAATTGATGAAGGCGGTCGATTTCGTCTCGGTGGGTTCGAACGACCTGTTCCAGTTCGTCATGGCCGTCGACCGCGGCAACACGCAATTGGCAAACCGCTTCGACACGCTGTCGGCGCCGTTCCTGCGCGTGCTCAAGCAGATCGCCGATGCCGGCGTCCGCAACAATACGCCGGTGACGCTGTGCGGCGAACTCGCCGGCAAGCCGATCTCGGCGATGGCGCTGGTCGGTCTCGGCTTCCGTTCGATCTCGATGTCGCCGGCCTCGATCGGTCCGGTCAAGGCGATGCTGACGGAACTGCCGCTGGACGAGTTGAAGGCGTTTTTCGACGACAATCTGATGGCTCCGGCACAGGGCTTGCCGATGCGGGCGCTGCTGCAGGCCTTTGCCGACGACCGTTCGATCCCATTGTAGCAGCCTCATCATGGTCAATTTGCCCCGCGATCGTATGGATCAAGTCGTCAAGCGTTTCGAGATGCTCGAAGCGCAGATGTCGGCTGGTCCGGCGCCGGATGCCTATGTGCGCATGGCGTCCGAATATGCCGAAATCCAGGATATGGTGGCCAAGGTCAGGGCATTGCGCCTGGCCGAGCGTGAACAGGCCGATCTGGAAGCCATGCTTGCCGACAAGGGCACCGATGCCGAGATGCGGGCGCTCGCCGAGGCCGAGTTGCCGGAGATCGAGGAGCGCATCGAGGCATTGCAGAAGGATATCCAGATCCTGCTGTTGCCCAGGGATGCCGCCGACGACAAGAACGCCATTCTCGAAATCCGCGCCGGCACCGGCGGTGACGAGGCCGCGCTGTTCGCCGGCGATCTGTTTCGCATGTATGAGCGCTACGCCGCCGAACGCGGCTGGCGTTTCGAAACCGCCTCGGCCAGCGATGGCGACGCCGGCGGCTTCAAGGAAATCATCGCCACCGTGTCGGGCAAGGGCGTCTTTGCGCATCTGAAATTCGAATCCGGCGTGCACCGCGTGCAGCGCGTGCCGGCAACGGAGGCCAGCGGGCGCATCCACACCTCGGCCGCAACCGTCGCGGTGCTGCCCGAAGCCGAAGAGGTCGACATCGACATCAGGGCCGAAGACATCCGCATCGACACGATGCGCGCCTCGGGTTCGGGCGGCCAGCACGTCAACACCACCGATTCGGCCGTCCGCATCACCCATCTGCCGACCGGCATCATGGTCGTGCAGGCGGAGAAATCGCAGCATCAGAACCGCGCCAAGGCCATGCAGATCCTGCGTGCCCGGCTCTATGATCTGGAACGCGGCAAGGCCGACGAGGAGCGTTCCGAATCGCGCAAGTCGCAGGTCGGCTCCGGCGATCGCTCGGAGCGCATCCGCACCTATAATTTCCCGCAAGGCCGCGTCACCGACCATCGCATCAATTTGACGCTCTACAAGCTCGACCGGGTGATGATGGGTGAACTCGACGAGATCATCAACGCGCTGATTGCCGATCACCAGTCGAAATTGCTCGCCGACATCGGCATCGATGACTGACCTGCCCGACGCACTCGGCCCGATGCTGCGGGAAGCGCGGGCTCGGCTTGGCACCACTGTCGACGACCCGGCGCTCGATGCGCGGCTGATCGTCGAGCATTTTTCGGGCACGACGCGCACGCAAGCCATTGCGGACCCTGAACGCAGGCTCGGCGCCGGCATTGTTGCCGAAATCGATGCCGCCCTGAGACGCCGCGCTGGCGGCGAACCGGTGCATCGCATCCTCGGCTATCGTGAATTCTACGGTTTGCGCCTGTCGCTGTCGCCGGAAACGCTGGAGCCGCGGCCGGATACCGAAACGCTGGTCGAGGCGATATTGCCCTTCGTCAAGGCAGTTGCGGCGCGGGAAGGCGGGTGCCGCATCCTCGATCTTGGCACCGGCACCGGCGCCATTGCGCTGGCGCTGCTCAGCGTCGTACCGACGGCTAGCGCAACCGGCGTCGATCTGTCCGCAGGTGCGCTGGCGACGGCGGCCAGTAATGCCGGGAAACTGGGTCTTGCAGACCGGTTCACGGCGCTGCAGTCGGACTGGTTCGAAAAAGTTTTCGGCCGGTACCATGTAATCGCCGCAAACCCTCCCTATATAACCACCGAAGACATTGGAAATCTGCAGGACGAAGTCCGCAATTTCGACCCGCGCCTGGCCCTGGATGGCGGCGCGGACGGTCTGAACCCCTACAGAACCATCGCTGCGGAAGCGGCAAGGTTTTTGGAAACTGAAGGCAGGATTGCGGTCGAGATCGGCCATACGCAACGCAACGAGGTCTGCGAGATATTCGCTGTAGCCGGCTACGTGTCGGGCGGTGCTTTTCGTGACCTCGGCGGAAACGACAGGGTTATTGTCTTTGAAAGGATAAAGCCTTGACGCAGTGCAAAAAAGCGCTTGGCAATGCCGGGGAATGCGGCTAGGGTCGCCTTAACCGGATGAGACGAAGCAGGCAGTGCTCTTAGCGATTCGGTTTTCCTTGGAAATAGCTGCCTTCTTGCGCAAACGATGCCCAAGCTTCGTGCGGGAATCGTCCGGCAAGTGATGTAACCGGAACAGGATGGCACGTGGCGCCAACGCAATCGATGCGGGCGAACGCCGGTGAAGAGACGAAACGGCTGGCTGCATGAGCGCCTCCGTTCGTGAAGAGTTTTTCGAAAATTTCAAAATGAAGAGAGTTTGATGAGGCCACAACAGCAGAACAGGCGCATGCGCGGTCGCAATAATAATGGCGGCGGCGGTGGTAACAATAACAACAACAATAACAACAACAACCGCAAGGGGCCTAATCCCCTGACGCGCAACTACGAGAGCAATGGCCCGGATGTGAAGATCCGCGGTTCGGCTCAGCAGATCGCCGAAAAGTACGCCACCCTTGCCCGCGATTCTCACAGCTCCGGCGACCGGGTCATGGCGGAGAACTATCTCCAGCACGCCGAGCACTACAATCGCATCATCGCGGCCGCACAGGCGCAGATGCCGATCCAGAACGCGCAGCAGAATCGTGATGATTTCGACGATGACGGCGACGAGGACCGCGACGATTTCGACAATGGCGGCAACAACAGCAACACTGTTTCCGATGCCCAGATCCCGGTGATCAACCATGGCGCCGGCCCGCAGCCGGTCATCGAAGGGACGCCGGCCGAGGTTGCGCTCAACCGGGAAGGTGGCCGCGAGGCCCGTGATAATAATGGCGGGCGCAACAATGGTGGCCGCGACAACAATGGCGGGCGCCATCGCGATCGTCGCCCCAATGGCGGTTACGGCCAGAACGGCCAGCGCGACTATGCATCGTCCGCCGAGCAAGCTGGCCAGCCCCAGCGCAACGAGGCTCTGAGCGAGGCCGAAGCCGCCGCGCCGACCGAATCCGTTGCTGCGGCCGAACCGGCTCCGTCGTTCGAGAATCTTTCGCCGGCAGGCCTTGCGGCCCAGGCCGAACTCAACGAGGCGGCCGCCGAAAGCGGGGCTGCCCGTCGTCCGCGTCGTCCGCGCCGCCCGCGCGTCAACGCCGATCAGGTTGATGGCGCTAGTGACAATGCCAATTCCGTGGCCGACGCCGGCGAGGCGGCTGCGGCCCCGGTCGACAGCGGCAACGCCCAACCGGTCAATGTCGATATCGACAACTGATCGAACGGCATTTCAAGGCATTTGAACGGCGGAGAGAAATCTCCGCCGTTTTCGTTTGGGCGGCCGTGCAATATTATGAAGTTGCCGATATCGAGACGTCTTGAGGGTTCGGAGCTTGTGCACCATATCAGCCTCAACTGGACCCGGCTCGAATGGGAGGGTCCGTCACCGCAATCGGATCCGGTGCCGCAAAGCGGGCCGGTGATGGAAGGAGACAGATATGAACCTTGAGAAATACTCAGAGCGCGTGCGCGGTTTTATCCAGTCCGCGCAGACTATGGCGCTTTCCCGCAACCATCAGCAATTCACCCCTGAGCATATCCTGAAAGTGCTCGTCGACGACGATGAGGGCCTGGCCGCGTCGCTGATCGAACGCGCCGGCGGCAACGTTCGCGACGTCAAGCTTGGCGTCGAGACGGCGCTCGAAGCGATGCCCAAGGTCGAGGGCGGCAATGGCCAGCTCTATCTGGCCCAGCCGCTGGCAAAAGCGTTTTCGACCGCCGAGGAACTGGCCAAGAAAGCCGGCGACAGCTTTGTCACGGTGGAGCGGCTCTTGCAGGCGCTGGCCATGGAGAAGTCGGCCAAGACCGCCGACATACTGGCCAAGGCCGGCGTCACCCCGCAGGCGCTCAACCAGGTCATCAATGACGTCCGCAAGGGCCGCACCGCCGATTCGGCGAGTGCCGAACAGGGCTACGACGCGCTGAAGAAATACGCGCGCGACCTGACCGCGGATGCCCGTGCCGGCAAGCTGGACCCCGTGATCGGCCGTGACGACGAGATCCGCCGCACCATTCAGGTGCTGTCGCGCCGCACCAAGAACAATCCGGTGCTGATCGGCGAACCGGGCGTCGGCAAGACGGCGATCGCCGAAGGCCTGGCGCTGCGCATCGTCAATGGCGACGTGCCGGAATCGCTGAAGGACAAGCAATTGATGGCGCTCGACATGGGCGCGCTGATTGCCGGCGCCAAATATCGCGGCGAGTTCGAGGAGCGGCTGAAGGCCGTGCTCTCCGAAGTCACCTCGGCCAGCGGCAACATCATCCTGTTCATCGATGAGATGCACACCCTGGTCGGTGCCGGCAAGGCGGATGGCGCCATGGATGCGTCGAACCTTCTGAAGCCGGCGCTGGCGCGCGGCGAGCTGCACTGCGTCGGCGCCACCACGCTCGATGAGTATCGCAAGCATGTCGAGAAGGATGCAGCGCTTGCCCGCCGCTTCCAGCCGGTGTTCGTCGACGAGCCGACGGTGGAAGACACCGTCTCGATCCTGCGCGGCCTGAAGGAGAAGTACGAGCAGCACCACAAGGTGCGCATTTCGGATTCGGCGCTGGTGGCGGCGGCGACGCTGTCCAACCGCTACATCGCCCATCGCTTCCTGCCGGACAAGGCGATCGATCTGGTCGACGAAGCCGCATCGCGGCTGCGCATGCAGGTCGATTCCAAGCCCGAGGCGCTGGACGAGATCGATCGCCGCATCATGCAGCTCAAGATCGAACGCGAGGCGCTCAAGGTCGAGACAGACGACGCCTCGAAGGATCGGCTTGCCCGCCTGGAAAAGGAACTCGTCGGCCTCGAGGAGGAATCGACCGAGATCACCGCCAAATGGCAGGCCGAGAAGCAGAAGCTCGGGCTGGCCGCCGATCTGAAGAAGCAGCTTGACGAGGCGCGCAACGAGCTCGCCATTGCGCAGCGCAAGGGTGAATTCCAGCGCGCCGGCGAGCTTGCCTATGGCAAGATCCCGGAACTGGAAAAGAAGCTGAAGGAGGCCGAAACCCAGGACGGCAAGGCCGGCATGGTCGAAGAGGTGGTCACGCCGGATCACGTGGCCCATATCGTCTCGCGCTGGACCGGCATTCCGGTCGACAAGATGCTGCAGGGCGAGCGCGACAAGCTGCTGCGCATGGAAGACGAGATCGGCAAGCGTGTCGTCGGCCAGGGCGAGGCGGTGCAGGCTGTTTCCAAAGCGGTGCGGCGCGCTCGCGCGGGCCTGCAGGACCCGAACCGGCCGATCGGCTCGTTCATGTTCCTCGGGCCGACGGGCGTCGGCAAGACCGAACTGACCAAGGCGCTGGCAAGCTTCCTGTTCGATGACGAGGGCGCGATGGTGCGCATCGACATGTCGGAGTTCATGGAAAAGCACTCGGTCGCCCGGCTGATCGGCGCACCTCCCGGCTATGTCGGCTATGAGGAAGGCGGCGCGTTGACCGAAGCGGTGCGGCGCCGGCCTTATCAGGTCGTGCTGTTCGACGAGATCGAGAAGGCGCATCCCGATGTGTTCAACGTGCTGTTGCAGGTGCTCGATGACGGCCGCCTGACCGACGGGCAGGGCCGCACGGTCGACTTCCGCAACACGCTGATCATCATGACGTCGAACCTGGGCGCCGAATATCTCGTCAATCTCACCGAGGATCAGGACGTCGATCTGGTTCGCGACGAGGTGATGGGTGTTGTCAGGGCGTCGTTCCGGCCGGAGTTCCTCAATCGCGTCGACGAGGTGATCCTGTTCCACCGGCTGCGCCGGCAGGATATGGGCCGCATCGTCGAGATCCAGCTCAAGCGGCTGGAGAGCCTGCTTGTCGACCGCAAGATCACGCTGTCGCTGGACCAGGAGGCGGTCGACTGGCTGGCGGCCAAGGGCTACGATCCGGCCTATGGCGCGCGGCCGCTGAAGCGGGTGATGCAGAAGGAATTGCAGGACTCGCTGGCGGAGAAGATCCTGCTCGGCGACATCCTCGACGGCTCGACCGTCAAGGTGACAGCCGGTTCCGACCGGCTGAACTTCCGCTCGAAGCCGGCGATCGTCGCGGCGGAAGTGGCAGCCTGATCCTACGCCGCGCGTCCTTCCCGGACCCGCGGCGTTTTAGGTCTTTGTCATATGCATGTCGTTTTCCCCAAACCGGGGCCAGTTTTGGGCGACGTGCGCAAAAAAGGGGGGCGGGATGACGCTGGACGACTACAACGGCTTCTGCGCCTCGCTGCCCGCGACGAGTCACGTTGTCCAATGGGGTGGCGCCCATGTCTGGAAAGTCGGAAACAAGGTCTTCGCGGTTGGCGGCTGGGATCAGGGCCAGCAGCTCTTCGTCACCTTCAAATGTTCCGATATCGCCTATGATGTGCTCAAGGAGCAGCCGGGCCTGCGGCCCGCGCCCTATCTTGCCTCGCGCGGTATGACATGGATCCAGCGTCGGACAAGCCAGAGCATGGATGATGCCGCGCTGAAGGATTATCTGCGCGAGAGCCATCGCCTTGTAGCCCTGAAACTGACCAGGCAGGCGCGCAAGGAATTGGGACTTGCCGCAAGCTAGTCTATATTCCTCGAGGCGCTGGAAAACCGCCATCTTCATGCCCGGTTCATGTTGGAACCATATGGTGGGTAACTGGTTTGCTGACGAGGGGCTTCGCCAGAGAACAATGCCGGGCGGCGGCAATTACGGACCGGAGAGTTTCGCCACTATGCTGCGTACGATCTTCACCCTTTCGGTACTTGCCGGCGGGCTTTTGTCTGCCAATGCAATCGCAGCCCCGACGCAGGACAGCGCACCACCGATTGTCCGTGTCGGCGATACCGGTGGCATCCTTGTCGCCCAGGACGGCAATCTCGACATCTACTACGACGCCAGGGGCAACCGCGTGATCGTCGATGCCGATACCGGCAAGGTCATCGCCATCCAGCCGCCGCAGACCCGGCTCGACCGCCGCGCCTTGCGCCGCGAGACACGACTGCGCGAACTGGGCCGCGCCCCCGACGGCGACGACCGCTACTATCTCGACGATCCGGAAGACATGGCGCGGTTCCGGCGCCAGCAGTTGGAAGAGGAAGGCCGCGTTATCCCGCCGCCGGCGGACGAGTACGATCCCTATGGGGACAATTCCGTCGAAGCCTATCCTCCCGCACCGCAGGACGATGGCAGCTACGACGACAATTATCCCGACGCGCCGCAGCCGGCGAAGCCGGGCACCATCAAGCGCCAGCCGCTGAACGAAGCCTCGATTGACCCTGCCCAGCCGGCGACGTCAGCCGATCAGGCGGCACTGCCGCCAAAGGCTGGGGGCAAGACCACTGTTGCCCCGGCACTTTCGCTGGGAGCGCGCCAGGATGTCGCCGCCCTTCAGGTGCTGCTAGACCGGGGTGGCGCTTCGCCTGGCGTCATCGACGGGCGTTTCGGTTCGAATGTCGACAAGGCGCTCGCTGCCTACAACCAGATCACCGGCGCCAATCTGCGATCGACCGACGCGGTCGCCATCCAGGCGGCACTTGCGCAATCCGGCGGCGATGCCTTCGCCAACTACACGATCACAGCGGAGGATGCGGCCGGTCCCTATGTCGCGTCGATCCCGGAAGACTATAGCCAGAAGGCGCAACTCGATCGCATGGGCTATACGTCGGTGACCGAGGCGCTCGCAGAGCGCTTCCACATGGACGAGAATTATCTCAAAGCGCTTAACCCGGACCTCGATTTCAATCGTCCCGGCACGACCATCAAGGTCGCCAATTTCGGCAAACTGGTTTCGACGCCGGTGGCCCGCATCGTCGCCGACAAGGACAAGAAAGAGGTTTTCGCCTATGATGCCGGCGGCAGACTGGTCGCGGCCTATCCCGCAACCATCGGCTCATCGGACACGCCGTCACCGTCCGGCATTCACACGGTGTCGCGCGTCGCGCTCGATCCGAACTACACCTACAATCCCAGCATCAATTTCAAGCAGGGCCAGAACGACAAAGTCCTGACCATTCCGCCGGGCCCGAACGGTCCCGTCGGCTCGGTCTGGATCGCCCTGGACAAGCCGACCTATGGCATCCACGGCACGCCGGATCCGTCGAAGATCGGCAAGACCGAAAGCCATGGCTGCGTACGCCTGACCAACTGGGATGCGCGGGAGTTGGCCAAGCTGGTTTCGCCGGGTGTCACGGTGGAGTTTGTCGGCGGACCTTCAGCCGATAACCTTGCGCAGCAGTGAACTGGGAAGAGCGGCGGCATAGACCAGCTGCATGATCAGGATGAAGCCGAGCTTTCAAGCGGCCGCCTCATCGAAATCCCCGCCGGCTGCACGTAACGGGGCTGGCATGACTGTGCCATTTGCACCCTGTCAGGGTGCAACCCTGGCCAAACGGCTGGTTTCAATGACTGCAAGCCACTGGCCGGTTGTTGCCGATGCGCTAGGGGTTTAAGCAAGGTTTCATGCATTCACCGAGCAAAGCTGCCGCGGTCCCGCTGACCAGCCCGGTCACGCATGGAACGTTTTGTCCGCAGTCGCAGCGGCGATTTGTGCTGATCGCGGCAATTCTGGCCTCGGCGCTCGGCTTCATAGACGGCTCGATCCTGGCCATCGCCACACCGGCGATTCGCGTCAACCTCGGCGCCAGCCTTGCCGAGGCGCAGTGGATTTCCAATGCCTATGCATTGACGCTGTCGGCGCTGATCCTGGCCGGGGGTGCCGCCGGCGACCGATTCGGTCTGCGCCGCGCCTTCGTGTCCGGCATTGCGCTGTTCATCGTCGCTTCGCTGGCCTGTGCGCTGGCGCCGAATGCCATTGTGCTGATCGCATTTCGCGCGTTGCAGGGCATCGGTGCGGCAATCATGGTGCCCGGCAGCCTCGCCATCATCGCCAAGGCCTACCCGAAGAAAGAACGCGGCCGCGCGATTGGGATCTGGGCGGCGGCTTCAGCGCTGACCACGGCACTTGGCCCGGTGTTCGGCGGTTTCGTGCTGTCGGCCTTCGGCGACGGCATCTGGCGGGCGATCTTCGCCATCAACCTGCCGCTGGGCTTGATCTCGATCTGGCTTCTGCTGGCCAAGGTTCCTGCCGATACGCCGACGGAGAAACGCAGCCTGGATCTCGGTGGTGCAGCGCTCGCGACATTGGCCTTCGGCGCGCTTGCCTATGGGCTGACCTCGATGAGCGCCAGCGGCGAGGGCCTCATGGCAGGGCCGAGCATTGCCGCAGGCGTCGTACTGCTGGCTGTCTTCATCGTTTTCGAGCTTCGGCAGCGCGAGCCGATGATCGACCTCAGCCTGTTTCGCGTCGGTGCTTTCGCCGGCGCCAATGTGGCGACATTCTTCCTCTATTTTGCGCTATCGGCCAACCTTTTCTATCTGCCGATGCTGCTGATCGCCGGCTGGGATCTGAGCACGGCCGAGGTCGGCTTCATCTTCCTGCCCTTGTCGGCATTGATCGCGCTTTTGTCGGGACCGGTCGGCAAGCTTTCGGACCGGATCGGACCCCGTTTTCCGATCGCCTGCGGCAGCTTGGTCGTGGCTTTCGCGTTTGCCGGGCTGGCCTTGCTCACCTACGCCGGTATCCACAATTTCTGGATTGGAATATTCCCGCTGATGGCGCTGATGGGGCTCGGCATGGCTCTGGTCGTGTCGCCTTTGTCGACCGCGATCATGACGGCGGTGGAAGACAAGGACACGGGGGCCGCCTCCGGCATCAACAATGCCGTCTCACGCATCGGCGGTCTGATCGCGGTGGCGGCGATGGGCTCGCTTGCCGCATGGGTTTACGCGAATGCGCTGGACGCGAGCGCAACGTCCGCCATCCCAGGATTTGGTGAACCGGCGCCAGCCGGGCTTGCGCCGGCCATCGATGCGGCGAGGCTCGCCGCTAGCGATGCCGCTTTTGCCGCGGTTTCTTCGGTGACCGCGCTGCTTTGCCTGATTGCGGCTGTCATCGCCTGGACGACCATTCCCGGTGAGCGATTGCCATGGCCGCGACAGGCCGAAGATCGGCAAGGCTGAAGCGGGTCAACCGTCGATCTTGGCGCTCGCAACCTTCAGCGAATCGCTGTCTTCCTGCTTCAGCAGTTCGTCGATGCGCTCGCGCTCGCGCTTGAAGGCGACGAGGTCATCGCCCTTCAGCACCTTGCCGACCGGCAGGCGGACACGCATCGGATCAACCTTGGTGCCGTTGACGATCAGCTCGTAGTGAAGATGCGGGCCGGTGGCGAGGCCGGTCTGGCCGAGGAAGCCGATGGTCTGGCCCTGGCGGACGTGCACGCCCGGTTCGATGCCTTTGGCAAAGGCGCTCTGGTGATTGTATGATGTCTCATAGCCATTGGCATGGCGGATGATGATCTGCTTGCCGTAGCCGCCGGCCCAGCCGACCTTCTCGACCGTGCCGTTGCCGGCGGCGATGATCGGCGTGCCGATCGGCGCGGACCAATCGACGCCGGTGTGCATGCGGACATAGCCGAGGATCGGATGCCTGCGGGCGCCGAAACCGGAGCGGAATTTCCCGGCGGGCAGGGGATTGCGCAACAGGAACTGCTCGGCGCTCGAGCCGTCCTCATCAAAATAATCGGTGCCGCCGTCCTGCATCTGGAAGCGGTAGAAGTTGCGGGTCTGGCCGCCGAACGTCGCCGAGACGTAAAGAAGCTCGGAGCTGTCCGAGGTCTGGTCGTCACCGTCGGGCTGCGAGAACAGGACTTCGATGCGGTCGGCGGGGCTGAGGCGGGATTGGAAGTCGACGTCGGACGCCAGCAACTTGATCAACCGCTGCGTCATCGCCTTGGACATGCCGTAGGAATAGGCGGCGCGGTAGATGCCGTCATAGACGTTGGGCAGGTTGCCGCGCACCACCACGGGCGCCGACGAATCATCGAAGGCCGTCAGCAATTCGGGGTTCGGATCCGGTTCCTGCGCCGGCACATACTGGCCGCGATCGTTGAGCGCGATGGTGACGATGTGCTGGGTCCGGTCATAGACGCTGGTGCGCACGACCTTGGCGGCATCGCCGTGAACTTCGAGGCCGACACGCAGCACGGTTCCAGCTTTGAGCGCTGTTGCGTTGAGCAACTTGGCGATAGCTTCGGCCATTCCGGTGGCATCTTCACCCGTGTAGCCCGAATTGGCAAAAGCCTCGGTGACGTCGAGATCCTTGGTGAAGGGGATGATTTCCTCGGCGAAAGCCGGCGCCTGGTCGTCAACAGTGGCACGGGGCGCCACCGAGACATTTTCCGGCACGATCTTGACGTCGTAGGAGCCCGCCATGCTCTCGGCAAAAGCTTCGCCGAATCGCTGCGGGTCGACATAGTGAAGTGAAGCGACCTGCACGGCGCCGTCGCTGAGGTCGGTGCCGGCTTCGCGCACCACTTTTTCCACCTCGTCGGCGGAGAGGTCGCTCTTTTCGTCGAAGGAAGCTGTTTCGATCGGAAAATCGACCGTCTTCAGGCTCATCTCGCTTTCGACCTTGGCGCCGTAGATCTGGCCGGAAGCGGCAGAGGCCGTCGCCGGCTGGGCATTGTCGTCGCTGTCGTCGCCGAACACCTGCATCGGGTCGAAGGGTGGGTAGGCGCGGCTGGTGGTGTGGCCGGCGGCAAGGGCCATCTTGATCTGGACGAAAGGCATGGTGTGGATGACGTCGCGGTCGCCGACCTTGGTGACCATCGACACTTCCATGCGGCGGCGGTCCTTGGCCTTTGCGATCTGACGCGGCGCCACCAGCCTGGTGGTCTTGGCGACTTCGCCGGAATCCCCGTTGCCGGCAAGGCTGATCAACTCGGCGATCTCGGGTGGGGTGGCCAGTTGCTGGCGGCCGTCAAGGGCGGCGAACAGCGCCACGCCCATCAGCACGCTTGAGGTGACGCCAGTGAGAAATGTTCCCGACAGCCAGCGTGCAGAAACCTCGCGCCGGTCGGGCGGGCCGCTGCGGCCATCCGCGATAAGCGGCGGCTCGTTGCCGAGTTCGGCTATGACATCTTCCGTGTCTGGCATCCAGAAAGGCTGCTTCTTCCCCGGGCGGAACGGCTTGTCGCTTTTGTTGTGGCCGTGACATTTGCCTGTCATGGCAGGTGAAGTCAACGAAGCGCCAGGCTCCGAACGAATTGCCCCCAAGCACTTCTCTTATAGAGCGCTCTACCAGGCGGGGCGGTGTACCTTCTCTGCAAGGCCCATCGCACACTCCTATATAGAGGGCTCGTAAGACAGGCGCTGCTCCGTCGGCGGCGCCCACTTTCGTTAGCTTTGGTGTCGAACGGCAATGCGGCGGCAATAGGGCTCCTTCCCTGCCGTCCAATCGGTATTGCCAGCGTTCCCCTGGGGCAGTCGGCTATCGGCAGATCGGGTCCGAAATTTCTGTCGCAAAAACTTCAAAAACATTGTCGATGTGTGTTGACAGTTGTCGTTGGTGGCGACTATATACGCCTCACGAACGAGGGCGGCTCGCCG
>NZ_JBVVQM010000015.1:0-216438 GCF_055811155.1 Mesorhizobium sp. WSM4822
GGGGGGGTTTTTTCCCCTCCGTTCTTCTGGGCTGTTTTTTTGGGGGGGTTTTTTTAAAAACGGCGTTTATATTGGGGGGGGGGGCGCGGGTTCACCGGGGGGCCCCCTTCGTGTATCGGAACGCCATTGTTTCGGTGGCGCGCCTGCGCGAGAGCAGCCACCCGGAACGCGCCACATGCAAATGAAGAGGCCCAGATGACGGTGAAGCCCCTCTACCGACGTGTCTTGCTGAAAGCGTCGGGCGAAGCGTTGATGGGCGAGCAGCATTTCGGCATCGACGTGTCAGTGGTGGATCGCATCGCCGGCGACATCGCCGAGGCGCGTGCATTGGGCATCGAGGTCGGCGTCGTCATCGGCGGTGGCAACATCTTTCGCGGCGTGGCCGTTGCCTCCAAGGGCGGCGACCGTGTCACCGGCGACCACATGGGCATGCTTGCCACGGTGATCAATTCGTTGGCGCTGCGCACGTCATTGAACAAGATCGGCGTCGACGCCGTGGTGCTTTCGGCGATCGCCATGCCCGAACTTTGCGAGAGCTTTTCGCAGCGCCAGGCGACCGCCTACATGAACCAAGGCAAGGTGGTGATCTTTGCCGGCGGCACCGGCAATCCATTCTTCACCACTGATTCGGCCGCAGCCCTTCGCGCCGCTGAAATCGGCGCCGACGCGCTGTTCAAGGGCACTCAGGTCGACGGCGTCTACTCGGCGGACCCGAAGAAGGACCCGAATGCAACGCGTTTCGAGCGCATCAGCCATGGCGAAGTCATAAATCGCGGCCTTTCCATCATGGATACTGCTGCGATTGCACTTGCGCGCGAAAACAACATTCCGATAATCGTCTATTCGATCCACGAAAAAGGTGGTTTCGGCGATATTCTGAGGGGCGGCGGCCGCTGCACGGTCGTCGCGGACGATTGATCGGCGGCCTGACCCGAAAAGGGAAGCCGGTTTTCGAAAGTTCGATTCGAAGACGGCCCCGAAGCAGTGAGCCCGCATTAGACGGGTCGAGGAGATAAAGATGAGTGGTGAGTACGACGATCTCAAGCGGCGCATGGATGGGGCCATTGCCGCGTTCAAGCATGATCTGGCCTCGCTGCGGACCGGTCGCGCCTCCAGCAATCTGCTCGATGCGATCCAGGTGCAGGCCTACGGCACCACCATGCCGATCAATCAGGTCGCCAACGTCTCGGTGCCGGAGCCGCGCATGATCTCGGTATCGGTATGGGACAAGTCGATGGTTGGCGCGGTCGACCGCGCGATCCGCGAATCCAATTTGGGGTTCAACCCGATCGTAGACGGCACCAACCTCAGGATTCCACTTCCCGAACTTAACGAACAGCGCCGCAAGGAACTGGTCAAGATCTCGCACACCTACGCCGAGAACGCCCGTGTCGCCGCGCGCCATGTGCGCCGCGACGGCATGGACTTCCTGAAGAAGGCGGAGAAGGACGGCGACATCAGCGAAGACGATCAGCGCAAACGCTCGGACCAGGTCCAGAAACTTACCGACGAGACGATCAGCACCATCGACCACCTGCTTTCCGATAAGGAAGCTGAAATCATGCAGGTTTAGGGTCATGGCCGCCGGCTGACCCGAAAGCGAGAACATGGCAACGCCCGCGCATGTCGCGATCATCATGGACGGAAACGGACGCTGGGCCAAGGCGCGCGGCATGCCCCGTCTTGCGGGCCACCGTGCCGGTGTCGAGGCGCTGCGCAAGACGGTGCGCGCGGCACCTGGGCTCGGCATTTCCTACCTGACCGTCTATGCTTTCTCGTCGGAGAACTGGTCGCGGCCGAAGTCCGAGGTCAGCGACCTGATGGGCCTCTTGAAAATGTTCATTCGCCGTGACCTTGCTGAACTGCACCAGAGCGGTGTGCGGGTTAGAATCA
Organism: Mesorhizobium sp. WSM4822; assembly: GCF_055811155.1. Lineage (NCBI taxonomy): Bacteria > Pseudomonadati > Pseudomonadota > Alphaproteobacteria > Hyphomicrobiales > Phyllobacteriaceae > Mesorhizobium > Mesorhizobium sp. WSM4822. The sequence continues at coordinate 1,894 of NZ_JBVVQM010000015.1, forward strand.
TCGGTGACCGGGCAGGGCTGCAGTCTGATATCAGGGGACTGCTCGACGAGGCCGAAACGCTGACGGCCGCAAACGAATCGCTGACGCTGGTGATCGCCTTCAACTATGGCGGACGAGACGAAATCGTTCGCACGGCACAAAAGCTTGCGGCGGCCGTGGCGCGTGGCGAACTCGACGCCGAGGCGATATCAGCCGAAAGCTTTGCCGGCGCACTCGATACGCAAGGCATTCCCGACCCGGAATTGGTCATTCGCACCAGCGGCGAGCTCCGGCTGTCGAACTTCCTTCTGTGGCAAGCCGCCTATAGCGAACTCGTCTTCCTGCCTTGCTACTGGCCCGACTTCAGCCGCGAGCACCTTGCGGAAGCTTTGCGTGAGTTTGCTGGCCGCGAACGCCGTTTCGGCGGACTTGGAGGCCAGGACGTCGCTTCGCGACCGGCCGCGGGATGAGCAATCTTCAACTACGTATCGTTTCGGCGATCGTGCTCGCCATCATCACTCTCGGTTTGACCTGGCTCGGCGGTTTGCCGTTCCGGCTGCTGTGTGCCGTGATCGTAGCGGCGATCTTCTATGAATGGACCCGCATGTCGCGGCCAACCGGGGCAACGGGCCTTGGTTTCCTGCCGGAAGCACTGCTGGTTGTCTTCATTGGCGCCTTGATTGGCGGTCTGGCCGCCTCCTGGCTGCTGCCGCTTGTGGCGGCCATCGTTGCCGCAACGGCGATAGCCGCCTCGGTTCGCAAGACCGGACAATGGGATGCGAGCGGCCTTGCCTATGCCGCGGTTTCAGGCCTGTCGCTCGCCTTGCTGCGCGATGGCGATCGTTCAGGCCTCATTGCCATCCTGTTCCTGTTCGCTGTCGTCTGGGCCACCGATATCCTTGCCTATTTCGTTGGCCGAGCCGTTGGGGGGGCGAAACTGGCGCCCTCTATCTCGCCCGGCAAGACGCGCAGCGGCGCACTCGGCGGCGCTGTCGGCGGCGTCGTCGCCGGGCTGGTCCTCGCCGCAGCTGCCGGTGTCGGCAATCTGGCATTGCTCGGCCTGGTCGCGCTCGTGCTGTCGATTGTCTCGCAGGCAGGCGACCTGTTCGAATCCTGGATCAAGCGCCGCCATGGCCGCAAGGACTCAGGTGCGCTCATCCCGGGCCATGGCGGCGTCATGGATCGCGTCGATGGGCTTGTCGCAGCGGCATTCGCCCTATACGTCATCGGCTGGATTTCGGCGAACGCCGATCATCCGGCGCAGGGTCTGTTTCCCGTTTGAGCGATGTCATTTCAGGGTCCTTTGCGCGGTGCGCCTTGGATTCGCCCGGATTGGTGTCACAGTCACGGCGCAGTCTGCGCCGTGGAAGAATTTGAGGGTTTGTCTTGAACGAGATTCTTCACGCGCTTTTCAGCACAGAAGGCTTTGTCCTCGGCACGCTGGTGCCATTCCTCTTCGTGCTGACCGTAGTCGTGTTCGTCCACGAAATGGGCCATTACCTTGTCGGGCGCTGGTGCGGCATCGGCGTCAGGGCCTTCTCGATCGGCTTCGGCCCGGAACTCTTCGGCTTCAACGACAGCCACGGCACGCGCTGGAAACTGTGTGCGATACCGCTTGGCGGCTATGTAAAATTCGTCGGCGACATGAACGCCACATCGAGCCAGCCCACGTCGGAAGAAATTGAAACGCTGACCGAGGACGAGCGCAAGGTCGCTTTTCACACTCAGCCGATCTGGAAGCGCGCGGCAACGGTGGTGGCCGGACCATTGTTCAATTTCCTGCTGACGATCGTCGTCTTTTCCGTGCTGTTCACCGCCTATGGCCGCTATGTCGCCGAGCCCATGGTGGCCGAGGTGACCGCCGACAGCCCGGCGGCGAAGGCCGGCATCCTTCCCGGCGACCGATTCGTCAGTGTCGACGGCAACAAGGTCGAAACCTTTGGCGACGTCCAGCGCCTGGTCTCGGGCCGTGCCGACGACGCAATCACCTTCGTCATGTTGCGCGACGGCCAGGAGGTCACTGTGACCGCGGCGCCGCGGCTGATGGAACAGGAAGACGCGCTCGGCAACAAGGTCAAGGTCGCCGTGATCGGTGTCGTCAACAACAAGGAACTCGGTCAGCCGAGGCTGATCACCTACACGCCGGTCGGAGCGGTCGCGGCGGCGGTCGAGGAAACCGGTCACGTCATCCAGCGCACCGGCCAGTTCCTGCAGCGCTTTGTTGTCGGGCGCGAAGACAAATGTCAGCTGGGCGGTCCGGTAAAGATCGCCGACATGGCGGGCAGGGCTGCGAAACTGGGATTCGAATGGCTCGTGCAGCTGGTTGCACTGCTATCCGTTGGCATCGGAATTCTGAACCTTTTGCCGATTCCCCCCCTCGACGGCGGTCACCTCTTGTTCTACGGGGTGGAGGCTGTCATTCGCCGTCCAGTGTCGGAACGGATGATGGAAATGGCCTATCGGGCCGGGTTGCTTCTGGTGCTGTGCTTCATGGGGTTCGTTTTTTGGAACGATCTGTTTGGGTGCTGAAATCATGAAGAAATTTGGCTTCTGCATGGACGATGTTGAGACGCCGTTTACCATGCAAGGGGATATGAGTGACGCGAAAGCCACGCCGCAGGGTTAAGTAAATACAAATTAACCAGAAGCCTTGCGTGTAGGGAAAATCCGGTTAATACGGTAGGGGAAATTACCGCACGTCCGGTTTTCTCGCCGTGGGGACTACGAGAAAAGGTTATTAAGCCCGATGAAGGCAGCATCCAAGTTTCTAAGCGCCGCGTCCGCGGTGACCCTGTCCGCGGCCATGGTCGTGCCAGGCGCGCTCGCAGTGCAGTTCGTTGCCACATCGGCGGCTGAAGCCGCTGTCGTCAGCAGAGTGGAAGTGAGCGGCAACCAGCGTATCGACGCTGAGACCATCCGCAATTACATCACCATCAAGCCGGGCAAGGCGTTCTCCAGTTCCGATATCGACGGTGCGGTCAAGGCACTGTTCGGCACTGGCCTGTTTTCGGACGTGCAGATCAACCAGGTCGGCTCGACGCTGGTGGTCAAGGTCGCCGAGTACCAGGTGGTCAACCAGGTGCTGTTCCAGAACAACAAGAAGCTCAAGGACAATGCGCTTGCGGCGGCGGTGCAGCTGAAGCCGCGCGGAACGTTCTCACAGGCGACGCTCGATGCCGACGTGGAATCGGTCAAGGCTGCTTACCGGCGCATTGGTCGCGACGATGTGACCGTGACCACGCAGGTTATGCAGCTTGGCGACAATCGCGTAAACGTTGTCTTCAACATCGTTGAAGGCGATCGCACGCAGATCGCGGCGGTCAATTTCGTCGGCAACAGTGCCTATTCCAGCCGCCGCCTGGCGGATATCATCAATACCAAGCGCTCGTCCTGGCTTTCCTTCGTCCTGCGCGACGACGTCTATGACGACGACAAGCTGCGCGCGGACGAGGAGCTGCTGCGCCGCTTCTACTACAATCACGGTTATGCCGACTTCCAGGTCGTGTCCGCTGTCGGCGAGCTCGACAGCGCGACGAACAAGTACACGGTCACCATCACCGTCCAGGAAGGCGACCGCTACACGTTCGGCGACGTCAGCGTCGAGAGCTCGATCCCTGAAGTCGACGGCAAGTCGCTGGAATCGGTGATCGAGACCCACAAGGGTGATGTCTACAACGCCAAGAACGTCGAGGACTCCATCATCGCGCTGACCGAGAAGGTGGCCGGGTCCGGCTATGCCTTCGCGCAGGTCACGCCGCGCGGCGACCGCAATTTCGAGAACCACACCATTTCGGTCGTCTATACGATCGACCAGGGCACCAAGGCCTATATCGAGCGCATCGAGATCCGCGGCAACGATCGCACGCGTGACTATGTCATTCGCCGCGAGTTCGATGTCAGCGAAGGCGACGCCTTCAACCAGGTGCTCATCCAGCGCGCGAAAAAGCGCCTGGAAAACTTGAATTACTTTGAGAAAGTCGACATCTCGACCGTGCCGGGCTCGCAGCCCGACCAGGTTGTTCTGGTGGTCGAGGTGGTCGAGAAATCGACCGGCGAGTTCTCGGTGGGCGCTGGTTATTCGACCGGTGGCGACACGGCCGGTCCGTCGGTCGAAGGATCGGTGACCGAGCGCAACTTCCTCGGTCGTGGCCAGTTCATCAAGCTGTCGGCGGGCGGCGGCAAGAATTCACGCGACTACAGCCTGTCCTTCACCGAGCCTTATTTCCTCGGACGGCGCATCGCCGCCGGCTTCGACATCTATAAGTCGACGCGGGAGTACGACAACAATTACGATAGTGATACCACAGGTGCGACGATCCGTTTCGGCCTGCCGATCACCGACAGCATCACGACGCAGCTCGCCTACAATATCTCTCAGGAAAAATATACTGTTGACGACGGCTGCAATCCCACCGATGTAGACCCCAGTGGTACCTGCAATATCTCAACCGCAATCCTTGATGGCATAGCGCAGAGTCCTTGGATCAAGTCGTCGGTCAGTCTCGGGCTGGTCTACAACACCATCGACGACATGAAGAACCCGCATGAGGGTATCTATGCCAACACGACCCTCGAAGTGGCTGGTCTCGGCGGTGATGCCAAGTTCGTGAAGATTACGGGACGCGGCAGCATCTACCAGACGCTGTCGGAGCAGTACGACTTGGTTGGCCTCATTTCGGGCGGCGCCGGCCATGTCGAGGGTTATGGCAGTGACGGCCTGCGTATCTTCGATCAGTTCCAGAGCTCCGATCGCATGATCCGTGGCTTCGCCTATGGCGGTATCGGGCCTGTGGATCCTCTCACTGGTGACCATCTCGGCGGCACGACCTATTTCAACGCGTCGGCGGAGGCCCAGTTCCCGCTGCCGGTGATTCCGGAGAGCTTTGGCTTGCGTGGCGCAGTCTTCGCGGACGCGGCAACGCTCTATGGCAGCAAGGTTACGAGCGTTGCTCAGGAGTCGACGGACATGCAACTGCGTGCCTCGGTCGGCCTCGGCCTGATGTGGGCGTCGCCGTTCGGTCCGATCCGTATCGACTATGCGATCCCGGTCAAGAAGGAAGCGCGCGACGACGTGCAGGAATTCAACTTCGGCATATCGACCCGCTTCTGATCGGCGGCCAACGATACTCCCGGGTCTTCAGGGTCCGGGAGAAATGTTCCGACCTAGCTGGATATAGCTTCTGGAATGACCGATCCGGTGTTCTTCGCGCCATCACGCCGGTATACGGCGGGCGAAGTCGCGAATCTGACCGGCTCGGTGCTCGTCGATTCCGGCCACTCCGATATTTCGATCGAAGCACTCGCGCCTGCCAGCGAGGGCGGCGAGAATGCGCTCGTCTTTGTCGATGGCAAGCGTAATTCCGCGCTGATGCCGTCGTTGCGGGCAGCCGCGGTCCTGTGCCCGGCGGAATTTGCCGGCAAGGCGCCGGCAAGCGTTGCCGTTCTCATTCATCCGCGTCCGCAACAGGCCTTCGCGCTGATCGGGCGTCTGCTGTTTCCGAGGGCGGCGACACCAGGGCCAATGACCAGCGAAACCGGTGTCTCGCCGCACGCTCACGTCGATGCGACCGCGCATGTCGAAGCCGGTGCCGTCATCGAGGCCGGCGCGGTGATCGGGCCAGGCGCTTCGATCGGCAGCGGCACTGTCATCGCCCCGAATGCGGTTATTGGACAATCCTGCCAGATCGGCCGCGACGGCTATGTCGGTCCGGGCGCCAGCATCCAGTATGCCTTGATCGGCAATCGCGTCATCATTCATGGCGGCGCCAGGATAGGCCAGGATGGTTTTGGGTTCGTCGGCGGGGCCAAGGGGCCTGAGCGCGTGCCGCAGATCGGCCGTGTCGTTATCCAGGACGACGTCGAGATCGGCTCCAACACCACCGTCGATCGCGGCGCCATGTCCGATACGATCATCGGCCAGGGCACCAAGATCGACAATCTCGTGCAGATCGCCCATAACGTCCGCATCGGCCGCAATTGCATAATAGCCGGGCTTTCGGGTATTTCGGGTTCCGTGGTGGTGGGTGACAATGTCACCATGGGCGGCGGCGTCGGGCTTGCGGATCACCTGACCATAGGGACAGGGGCCAAGCTTGCCGCAAGAAGTGGATTTATGAGCAATGTCCCTGCAGGCGAGATCTGGGGCGGCTATCCGGCACAGCCGATGGCGGAAGCCATGCGGGAGATAGCCATGCTGCGCAAGCTCGCCAGGACCCGCAAACAGGGCGAGGGAGGCAATGGCTGACATGATCGCGTCGACGACGCTGGAGGCAGTCGACATTATGGGGCTGATGAAGCTCCTGCCGCACCGCTATCCGTTCCTGATGATCGATCGTATCGTCGACATCGATGGCGACGAATCCGCCGTCGGCATCAAGAACGTGACCATAAACGAGCCGCATTTTCAGGGCCATTTCCCTGAGCAGCCGGTCATGCCGGGTGTGCTCATCGTCGAGGCGATGGCGCAGACGGCCGGCGCCATCTGTATCCGCAGCCTGGGTACCGAAAAGCCGTCGCTGGTCTATTTCCTGACCATCGACAACGCCAAATTCCGCAAACCGGTGGTTCCCGGCGACCAGTTGAAGATCCATGTCAAGAAAATCAAGAAACGCGGCAACCTGCTCAAATTCGCTTGTGAAGCCATGGTCGACGGCGCCAAGGCGGCCGAGGCCGAGATTTCAGCCATGATGGTCACCAGCGACTGACGATCGAGTGCTTATGAAAATCAAGACATCCATTCATGCTTCCTCCATTGTCGAGGAAGGCGCCCAAATCGGCCAAGGTGCACGCATCGGGCCGTTCTGCCATGTCGGTGCCGATGTGGTGATCGGCGACGACGTCGAACTGGTCAGTCATGTCTCGGTGATGGGCGCGACGTCGATCGGTGCCTCGACCAAGGTCTATCCGATGGCGACATTGGGCGCACCGCCGCAGAACACCAAGCACAAGGGCGGTCGCACCACCTTGGTCATCGGCAGGAACTGCACGATCCGCGAAGGCGTGACCATGCATCTCGGCACCGATTCCAGCCGCGGCGAGACGACGGTCGGCGACAATGGCAATTTCCTTGCCTACGCCCATGTCGCCCATGATTGCGTCGTCGGCAACAATGCGACGTTCGCCAATGGCGCAACGCTGGGCGGCCACTGCGAGGTCGGCAACAATGTCTATATCGGCGGCCTGACCGCAGTGCATCAGTTTGTCCGCATCGGCGACAACGCCTTTCTCGGCGGCTGCTCCGCGATCGTCGGCGATGTCATCCCCTTTGCCATAGCGGTCGGCAACCGCGCCAGCCTACGCGGCCTCAACATCATCGGCCTCAAGCGATCCGGCCTGCCAAGGTCCGAAATCCTTGTGCTGCGCAAGGCTTACAGGATGATCTTCGATCGTTCCCGCACCGTTGGCGAGAACATCGAATTCGCCAAGGCGGAGTTCGCGTCGTCGCCGACCGCCATGAAGATCATCGATTTCATCACCAGTCGCGGCAAGCGGCATTATGCTGTGCCGTCGCTCAAGGGCGGCGATGGCGACGATGTCGATGACGAAGACTGAGACAGCGGCTGCGCGTCTTGATCTTCCGCCGGGCTCCAGGGTCGGCATCATTGCCGGCGGCGGCAGTCTGCCGGTCGAAGTCGCGGCCGGTTCGGCTGAACAAGGTTATCCGCCCTTCGTCATCCTGATGGAAGGCGAGGTCGACCGCATCGCGGAACTCTCCCGATACGATCACGAAAACCTCGCTCTGGAAGGTATAGGCTCGCTCGTCCCTTTGCTGCGGCGGCACCGGATCACCCATCTGGTGCTTGCAGGCGAGATCAAGCGCCGGCCGCGATTGCTTGCGCTGCGCCCCAGTCTCAGCCTGATCGCGGTGATTCCTTTGGTCGTCATGGCGCTCGCGCGTGGCGATGATGGTCTTCTAAAGGTCTTGGCACGGGGCCTCGAAGCGCGTGGAGTAAAGGTCGTTGGCGCCCACGAAGTAGTGCCGAATCTTGTCGCCGCCGAAGGCGTGCTGACCAAGGCCGAGCCGCGAAAATTGGACTGGCGCGATATTGAGGCAGGCCTTGCGGCAGCAAAGGCCATCGGGGCGCTGGATGTCGGCCAGGCGGCGATCGCGGTTGGCGGCCGGGCAATCGCGCTGGAAGGCATCGAAGGAACAGCCGGCCTGCTTGATCGTGCGAAGCTGCTGCGCGGCCACGGCCGTATTGCGGGCAAGACCCGCGGCGTCCTCGTCAAGTGCGCCAAGCCCGGTCAGGAACTGCGCGCCGATCTTCCATCCATCGGTCCGCAGACGATCGAGGCAGCGCACGCGGCCGGACTCGCCGGCATTGCCGTCGAGGCGGGACGCTCGCTGATCCTCGAAGGTCCTGAAACCATCGCGCGCGCCAATGCACTCGGCCTGTTCGTCCTTGGCCTGCGTGCCGCCACGGAGCCGCGCAATGGCTGACAGGGCATTGAAGATCGCAATCGTTGCCGGAGAGGAGTCCGGCGACCTGCTCGGTGCCGACATAGTGCGCTCGCTCAGCCAGGCTGTGGGGCGCGAGGTGCAACTCGTCGGCCTCGGCGGCCGTCATTTGCAGGCGCTGGGACTGGTCTCGCCATTCGATGCCGGCGAGATCGCCCTCATGGGGTTCAGCGCCGTTCTGCGCGACCTGCCGCGCCTGATGCGGCGGATCAGCCAACTGGCCAAGACCGTTGCCGACGAAAAGCCGGACTGCATGGTCACCATCGACAGTCCGGACTTTTCGTTGCGCGTCGCCAAAAAGGTGCGTGCGGCCAACCCGTCGATTCCGATCATCCACTATGTCTGCCCGAGCGTGTGGGCGTGGCGGCCGGGCAGGGCGGTGGCGATGAAGCCCTATGTCGACCACATCCTCTGCATCCTGCCGTTCGAGGTCAAGGAGCTCGAGCGGCTCGGCGGGCCACCGGGCACCTATGTCGGGCATCGCCTGACCCACGATGCGGGTTTGCTGGCCGCAGCCAAGGCGCAGGAACTACCGCGCGACCTTTCTCCTGATCGCGTCAAGACCCTGCTCGTCCTGCCCGGTTCGCGGCGTGGCGAGGTACGGCGGCTGCTCGACCCGTTCGGCGAGACGGTGTCGATTCTGCGTGCGCGTGGCCACCGCCTGCGGCTGCTGCTGCCGACCGTTCCGAATGTCGCCGAGCTCGTCAAATCCTCCGTCAACCGCTGGGATGAAAAGCCTGAGATCATCGTCGATTCCCAGCGCAAATGGCAGGCTTTCGGCAAAGCCGATGCGGCGCTGATCGCGTCCGGGACGGTATCGCTGGAACTGGCGCTGGCCGGCGTGCCGATGATTTCCTGCTACAGGCTCGACCCGGTCGCGCGGGTCTTGGCGCCGTACCTCGTTTCCGTCTGGTCGGCGCTGCTGCCCAATCTGATATCGGATCGAGCGCTTATTCCGGAATTCTACGACGGCTACATCAAGCCGAACAATCTGGCCCGGCAATTGGAAGCCCTGTTCGCCGACAGCGGCATGCGCGCCTGGCAGAAGAATGGATTTGCAGAGATCACGCGGCGCATGGCGACGGATAGACCGTCCGGCGAGATCGCCGCGCAGGTGGTGATACGGTATATCAAGAGAGGGAATAGTCAGTAGGGAGTAGGGAAATTGACCATACCCTACTGCCTACTGCCCGATCCCTACTCCCAATTCACCGCTTGGCGATCGGCACGTAGTCGCGCTCCGGCGCGCCGGTGTAGAGCTGGCGCGGGCGGCCGATCTTCTGGCGCGGATCCTCGATCATCTCCTTCCACTGCGCGATCCAGCCGACGGTGCGGGCGACCGCGAACAGCACGGTGAACATGGTTGTGGGGAAGCCCAGCGCCTTCAGCGTGATGCCGGAATAGAAGTCGACATTCGGGTAGAGCTTCTTTTCGATGAAATAGGGGTCGGTCAGCGCGATCTTTTCCAGCTCCATGGCGATGTCGAGCAGCGGATCGTCCTTTATGCCGAGTTCGCCCAGAACCTCATGCGCCGTCTTCTGCATGATCTTGGCGCGCGGATCATAGTTCTTGTAGACGCGGTGGCCAAAGCCCATTAGCCGGAACGGGTCGTTCTTGTCCTTGGCACGGGCGATGAACTCGGGGATGTGATCGACATGGCCGATCTCGCCAAGCATGTTGAGCGCCGCTTCATTGGCGCCGCCATGCGCTGGGCCCCACAGGCAAGCGATGCCGGCGGCGATGCACGCGAACGGGTTGGCGCCCGAAGAGCCGGCGAGACGCACGGTCGAGGTCGAGGCGTTCTGCTCGTGGTCGGCGTGCAGAATGAAGATGCGCTCCATGGCGCGCGCCAGCACCGGGTTGATCTTGTATTCCTCGCACGGCACGGCAAAGCACATGTGCAGGAAGTTGGCGGCAAAGTTCAGTTCGTTCTTCGGGTAAATGAACGGCTGGCCGATGTGGTATTTGTAGGCCATCGCCGCGATCGTTGGCATCTTGGCGATCAGCCGCATGGAGGCAACCATGCGCTGGTAGGGGTCGGAGATGTCGGTGGAGTCGTGGTAGAAGGCCGACAGCGCGCCGACCACGCCGCACATCACCGCCATCGGGTGCGCGTCGCGGCGGAAGCCGGTGAAAAAGCGCGACATCTGCTCATGCACCATGGTGTGGCGCGTCACGCGATAGTCGAAGTCGTCCTTCTGCGCTTTGGTCGGCAATTCGCCGTAGAGCAGGAGATAGCAGACCTCGAGGAAGTCGCCATGTTCGGCCAACTGGTCGATCGGATAGCCGCGATGGAGGAGGATGCCGGCGTCGCCGTCGATGAAGGTGATTTCGGACTCGCAGCTTGCCGTCGAGGTGAAGCCCGGATCGTAAGTGAAGGCGCCGGTGGTTGAGTAGAGCGAGGCGATGTCGATGACATCAGGCCCGACCGAACCACTTCGCACCTTGAATTCATGGGTCTTGCCGGCGAATGCAAGCGTTGCCGTGGCCTCCTGGGTCTTGCCGCCCAAATCCATTTTTTTCGCAGCTTCGGTCATTGCAAACTCCTTCTTGTTTCCTCATGCCGGCAAAGGCAAAATTCTGCAGAGCGACACGTCGAAAATCACCGCAATGCGCGTATTCGCCACCGCATTTCAGGAGGTGCGTGCCAGATTGGGCCAAGGCCTAATGTTGCACTGCGAAACCCGCCTTTCAATGCCAATCTTCTTGGGCCAGTTTGCTCCTAATCGATTTGATCTGAGATGCGCGCCAGGCTTTCCTCGCGGCCGAGCACGGCGAGCACGTCGAACACGCCCGGCGAGGTGCTTTTGCCGGTCAACGCAGCGCGCAAAGGCTGGGCCACCGCGCCGAGCTTGTGACTGCCGGCCGCTGCCACCTCGCGTATCGCCGCCTCCGCCGAGGCGGCTGTCCAGTCACTCGCAAGCCCGTTCAAAGCTTCGTGAGCACTGCGCAGGATCTTGCGGGCATCGTCGGTAAGCAGAAGGGCCGCCTTGTCGTCGATCGGCAGGGGGCGCGTGGCGAACAGGAAGGCCGCGCCATCGACGAGCTCGACCAGCGTCTTGGCGCGGTCCTTCAAGCCGGGAAGCGCTGCCAGCAACTGCGCCTTGGTGCTGTCGTTCAGGCGCGCGGCGATCGCCGGGCCACCTTCGAGATAGGGCAGGGTAGCGATGAAGATGTCGAACAGTTGGGCATCGCTCATGCGGCGCATATGCGCGCCGTTGATCGCCTCCAGCTTGGCGAAGTCGAAGCGCGCCGCGCCCTTGTTGACATCGCCGATATCGAACCAGGAAATCATATTCTTGATCGACATGATCTCGTCGTCGCCATGGCTCCAGCCAAGGCGCGCCAGGTAATTGAGCAGCGCCTCCGGCAGGTAGCCCATGGCGCGATAGGCCTCGACGCCAAGCGCGCCGTGCCGCTTCGACAGCTTGGCGCCATCGGCGCCGTGGATCAGCGGGATATGCGACATGGACGGCACGTTCCAGCCCATGGCGTTGTAGATCACGGTCTGGCGAGCGGCGTTGGTCAGATGATCGTCGCCGCGAATGATATGGGTGACTCCCATATCATGATCATCGACGACGACGGCATGCATGTAAGTGGGATTGCCGTCAGAACGCAGGATGATGAAGTCATCGAGATCCTTATTGGGAAAGCGCACCTCGCCCTGGACACGGTCATGGACGATGGTCTCGCCTTCGGTCGGCGCCTTGATACGAATGGCGCCCTTGACGCCTGCGGGCGCCTCAGAGGGGTCGCGGTCGCGCCAGCGGCCGTCATAGCGGGGCGGCAGCCCCTTGGCTCTGGCAGCCTCGCGCATGGCCTCCAGTTCGGCCGGCGTGGCATAGCAATAATACGCCTTGCCCATGCGCACCAGCTCCTCAGCCACCTCGCGGTGGCGCGGCGCACGCTCGAACTGCGACACCGGCTCGCCGTCCCAGCTCAGGCCAAGCCAGGAAAGCCCGTCGAGGATGGCAGCCGTCGCGGCTTCATTGGAGCGTTCGCGGTCGGTGTCCTCAATGCGCAGCAGCATCGTGCCGCCAGTGTGCTTCGCATACAGCCAGTTGAACAGCGCCGTGCGCGCGCCGCCTATGTGCAGATAGCCGGTGGGCGAAGGGGCAAAACGGGTGACGACCTTGTCGGACATGGAACTCTCGGAAACCATCTGAAGCGGGGTGCGGTTGCGCGGGCTTTCGCGCGCCCGGCGTTCATGTAGCATAGGGTGTCGAGGGCGCAAGGGGCAGACCCGATGGCTGGACGAGGCTGGGGCTCGGATCAGGGCGAGGACGCTGCCATCGGCGTCAGCGAACGGTCCCTGTTTGCGCCTCGGCCAGCCCCATTACCGCCGCCATCGCCCCTTGTGCCGGATCCCGGCAAGGCGCCCTTGCAAGCGGATGTCGCCGCCTCTGTTCCTGTTGCCGAAACCGGCAGGATCGTTCGCGTGCGCCGGCAAATCAGCCTGACATCACTGCCTCGCCTGCGCCACAGCGTGAACACGGCGGCGAGCCTGGAACTCGACCGGGGCGTGGCCTTCCTGCTGGTGCCGGTCTGCCTGGCGATCGGAGCGATCGGCTATTTTTCGCTGACGGCTGAACCCGACTTTGCGAGACCTGTCGCGGTTGTCATCTTGACGGGGATCTGTGCGCTGGTCTCGCGCTCATGGCCAAAGACCCATCTGTGTTTCATGGCGGCGCTTTTGTGCGCCCTAGGACTGCTTGCTGCCAAGGTCGAGACGTGGCGTGCGGGCACACAAATGTTGGGCTCGGAAATCTCGACGCAGGTGACCGGCCGCGTCGTCTCGCTCGACCGGATGGAAACTGGCCGCATCCGGCTGACCATCGACGTGACATCGACCGCAAGACCGAAACTGCGCTATGCGCCGGAACGGGTGCGGCTTTCGGCACGCAAGATCCCGGCTGACGTGACCGCAGGCTCCCTCATCACTGGATATGCCAAGCTTTTGCCGCCGACCGGGCCGGTGCGGCCGGACAGCTATGATTTCTCCTTCGACAGCTATTTTGCCGGCATCGGCGGCAGCGGGTTCTTTCTCGGCAACCCCAAGCTTGTCGTCAGCGATGATGGCGACATGCCGCTGCCGGCCCGAATTTCCTCTAGCGTGGAAAATGCCCGCGAGGCCATCGCCGACCATATCAGGGCGAGCGTCGGCGGCGCCGAAGGCGAGATCGCCGCGGCGCTGATCGTCGGCGTGCGCGCCGGCATTCCCGATGACATCAATGAGGCGATGCGACGTACCGGCATCTACCACATCATCTCGATTTCGGGACTGCACATGGCGCTGGTCGCAGGCACCATCATGGGCTTGCTGCGCGGCGCCTTCGCCTTGTTTCCCGACTTTTCCGCGCGTCGCCCGGTCAAGAAGTATGCCGCCTTCGCCGCACTGTTCTCGATCGCGGCCTATCTCATCATCTCTGGAGTCGTCGTTGCCGCCGAGCGCAGCTTCATCATGCTGGCGGTGATGCTGATTGCCGTGCTGTTCGATCGAGCAGCACTCACCATGCGCAATCTGGCGATCTCGGCGATCGCCGTCATCGTGGTGTCGCCGCATGAGGTGGTCGGCCCGAGTTTTCAGATGTCGTTCGCCGCGACCGCGGCTCTGGTCGGCGCCTATGCCGGCTGGGCCGATCACCGCGCGGGAAAAGCAAGACCGCCGCCCCCAAAGCGATCCATGCCCGGTTTCCTGACGCGAAAGTTCGTGCTCGCGGCAACCGGCCTTGCCATGACCTCCATCATCGCCGGCAGCGCCACGACGCTGTTTGCCATCTGGCATTTTCAGCGTGTGTCGCCGCTCAGCCTGTTCGCCAATCTGGCGGTTATGCCGATCGTCACCGTGGTCATGTTCCTGGCTGTCGCAAGCGCGCTGCTGATGCCTTTCGGATTGGATTGGCCGGCCCTCTACCTGATGGGCAAGGGTCTGACGGTGATGATCGCCATATCGGGTTGGATCTCCGAACGTTCGCCTGTCGATGGGGTTGGGCTGATTTCGCAGCAATCTGTCCTGCTGGTGACAATTGCCCTGGTCATCGCGACGATGGCGACAACTTGGCTGCGGCTCGCTGCTCTGCCATTCGCGCTGGCAGGCTTGCTGACCGTCTCGGATACGCGCACGCCGGATGTGCTGATCTCGGAAGACGCCCGGCTGGTGGCGTTGCCGATCGGTGGCGGCGAGCTTGCCGTCAGCCGGGAACGGCCGAACGAATTCACCGTCGACAACTGGAAACGCGCCCTGACATCAGAAACCATCGTCGTGCCAGAGGTGTTCGACAAGAGCGATGGGCAATTCGACGTCGCGGACGCCGTTGAGCTACCGCCGGGATCGCCGTTCTATTGCTCCTCAGGCGTTTGCGTGGCCAGGCATATGTCCGGTGCGATCATTGCCTATGTCGAGGACCGCAAGGACACCTGGAAAGCCTGCGGCTTCGCCGAGCTGATCGTCATCAATGACGCCACCGCCTATGACGCCTGTCACAATCCGCTGGTTCTCGTCATCACCAAGCGGCAACTGGCTCGCAAAGGCAGTGCCGCGGTCTTCTTCGATCGCCAATCGGCGACCACGCCGGCGACAATCAGCTTCGCGGTGAACAGCCCATATCGGCCCTGGCACACGCAACGCAAATACTCTCGTGAGGCGAGGGGGCTGGCACCCTTCAAGAAACCCGAGAAGCCAGCGGCCAACCCGCAGCCGCCTCAGTAGCGGCGGATGAGGCCGACGAGCTTGCCTTGCACCTTGACCCTGTCTGGGCCGAAAATACGGGTTTCATAGGCCGGATTGGCGGCTTCGAGAGCGATCGAAGCGCCCTTGCGGCGGAACCGCTTCAGCGTCGCTTCCTCTTCATCGACCAGCGCCACGATGATCTCGCCGGGGTTCGCCGTGTCGGCATTGCGGATGATGACGGTGTCGCCGTCGAAGATACCGGCCTCGATCATCGAGTCGCCCTTAACCTCCAGCGCATAGTGGGCGCCGCCCATGATCATGTCCGGCGGCACCGAGATCGAATGCGTCTGATGCTGGATGGCATCGATCGGCACACCGGCGGCGATACGGCCCATCACCGGTATCGACACGGCGGAGACCGCATCGTCATCATTGCCGGGCGAGGGCATCCGCGAAGGCGCCGGCTTGATCTGCCGGCCAAGAGCACCACCCTGACCGAGACTGCCCTGGATGACGCTTGGCGAAAACTTCTTTGCCGCGTTGAGGCCGGGCGCGATCGAGTCCGGCAATCGCAGCACTTCCAGCGCGCGTGCCCGGTTGGGCAACCGGCGAATAAAGCCGCGCTCCTCAAGTGCGGTGATCAGCCGATGAATCCCGGATTTGGAGGCAAGGTCGAGCGCCTCCTTCATCTCGTCGAAGGATGGCGGAATGCCGCTCTCCTTCAGGCGTTCATGGATGAACATCAGCAGTTCATGTTGCTTGCGTGTCAGCATGGCGGCCCCCAGATTACCTGAAACCAGAATCGAAAAACAAACCCAGAACAAACACTATCTGTTCCAGTTGTGTTCTGCAACCGTTTAAAGTTTAATGAATTTGTTAAGGCTGCTGAAATTATTTGGGCTTGCCAGCGGGTCGCAATCGACAGGCGCCAACCACGGCGATGCGCCTGCTCACATTGAAACCATTATGGTTAATGACCTGTGGCTCATCCTCAACCCGAGGCTTGGCATCATCTGCCGGCCGACCTCCACAAGGACGATATCAATCTTTGGGACGTTCGTTTGCCGTGAACGAAACGGAGCCAAAACGCCAACGTCTGTTGGCATTTGTGGCTGGAATTCAGCCTTCCGTCATCCGCCGGGCAGTGAGGGCGGCGACGGCAAATCGCGGAGATCGTTGCGTCAGGTAACGGCTTCCTTGACGGCGAAACGCTGGTCCTTCCATGCGCCCGTGCGCAGAATGTCTTCTAGCACTTGAACCGCCAGCCACACATCCTTGTAGCCGATATAGAGGGGCGTGAAGCCGAAACGGATGGTCGATGGCGCGCGAAAATCACCGATGACGCCGCGCTCGATCAGCGCCCGCATGATTTGATAGCCGTGATCGTGAAGGAACGACACCTGGCTGCCGCGCCTGGTCGCGTCGCGGGTGGTCTCCAGCGTGAGGCCATAGGCGCCGCACTTTGCTTCGACGAGCTGGATGAACAGTTCCGTCAGCGCGACGCTCTTTTTTCGCAATGCCGCCATGTCGACGTCGTTCCAGATGGCAAGCGCGCCTTTGAGCGCCCGCATCGACAGGACCGGCTGGGTGCCGCACAGAAAGCGGCGGATACCGGTGCCGGCAACATATCCCCGTTCGAAGGCAAAGGGCCGCGCATGGCCCCACCAGCCGCTGAGCGGCTGGCTGATATCGCCGTGATGGCGCTGCGCGGCATAGATGAAGGCCGGTGCGCCCGGACCGCCGTTGAGGTACTTGTAAGTGCAGCCGATGGCGAAATCGGCATTTGCGTGATCGAGCTCGACGGGCAGGGGGCCGGCGGTGTGGCATAGATCCCAGACGATCAGCGCTCCGGCCGCATGAGCCTTGCGCGTCAGCGCCGCCATGTCGCGCAGTTCACCCGATTTGTAGTTGACGTGGTTGACCAGCACCACCGCGACGTTTTCGTCGATCAGCTCTTCGATGGTGGGCGCGTCGACGCCCGCGAGGCGCAGCAGGACGCCGTCCCGTGTCGAGGCCACCCCTTCGGCGATGTACAGGTCGGTGGGGAAACTGTCACCCTCGGCGACAATGACCGACCGGCCCGGCCGCATCTTCAGCGCCGCATGCAGCACCTTGTAGATGTTGGTCGAGGTCGTGTCGCAGACGACGGTCTGGCCGGCCGCGGCTCCAATCAGGCGCCCGAGTTGATCGCCGAGTTCGATCGGCATCTCGAACCATCCGGCCGTATTCCAGGCTCGGATGAGGTCCTGGGCCCATTCCTGGGTTGCCGCCTGCTGCAGCTCGCCGAAAACGGCATGAGACGCTGCCCCCAGTGAATTGCCGTCGAGATAGATCACCCCCTCCGGCAGAATGAAACGGTCGCGCATGGCCCGCAGCGGATCCGTGGCATCCATCGCTTCGACTGCGGCGAGATCAGGAATTCCACTCATGGTCAGTCAGTCCCCGGTTGTTCGCGAAGGGTGTTCCGCCGCCGCGCGTCGCTGTTTTCATTTCGACGATGTCAGAGCCGGGTGCGGACCGTCCACAGCTCCGGGAACAGCACCACCTCGAGCATCTTCTTCAGATACGAAGCACCCGACGTGCCGCCGGTGCCGCGTTTCAGGCCGATGATGCGCTCCACCGTGGTGACGTGGTTGAAGCGCCAGCGGCGGAAATAATCCTCGAAGTCGACCAGCTTCTCTGCCAGTTCGTAGAACATCCAGTAGCGCTGCGGATCGCGATAGATCGTCTGCCAGGCGACCAGCACCTCTTCGTTCTCGGTTCGCGTCTCACGCCAGTCCGTGCGCCTGGCATCGGCACCGATGTCGAATCCGTTGCGCGCAAGCAGCAGCAGCGCTTCGTCGTAGAGCGATGGTTCGGTCAGGATCGCTTCCAGCTTTCCGCTCAGGTCGGGCCGGTGCTTGTGCGGCCCGAGCATTGCCAAGTTTCGGTTGCCGGCCATGAACTCGATGGCGCGATACTGCCAGGACTGAAAACCCGAGGACTGGCCCAGCGCGTCGCGGAACTCGGTGTATTCGCTCGGCGTCATCGTCCGCAGCACATCCCAGGCATTGTTCAACTGCTCGAAGATGCGAGCAACTCGCGACAGCATCTTGAAGCTCGGCTCGAGCCGGTCGGCGCGGATGGAACGGATCGCGGCTCCAATCTCGTGCAGAGCGAGCTTCATCCAGAGTTCGGAGGTCTGATGCTGGATGATGAACAGCATCTCGTCATGCGCCGATGACAGCGGCGTCTGGGCCTCCAGCACTTTCTCCAGGTGCAGGTAGTCGCTGTAGGACATGCGCTCCTTGAACGACATCTGGGCGCCTTCGGACGCCGGATCGTATAGCTCGCTCAATCGATTTTCTCCGTGCGCAGCCGGAAGCGCTGGATCTTGCCGGTCTGGGTCTTGGGCAGGGCGGCGATGAATTTTACCGATCGCGGATATTTATAGGGCGCGATCATTGCCTTGACATGGTCCTGCAGGCGCTTGGTGGTGAGGGCGTCGGGCGCGACGCCCTGCACCAGCACGACATGCGCCTCGACGATCTGGCCGCGCTCGGCGTCCTCGGCGCCAATGACAGCGCATTCGGCGACGTCCGGGTGCGCCAGCAGCGCCGCCTCGACCTCGGGACCGGCGATGTTGTAGCCGGCGCTGACGATCATGTCGTCGGAGCGTGCGGCGAAATGGAAGAAGCCGTCCTCGTCCTGCGTGAAGGTATCGCCGGTGAGGTTCCAGCCGTCGCGCACGTATTCCTTCTGCCTGTCATCGGCCATGTAGCGGCAGCCGGTCGGTCCGCGCACCGCAAGCCTGCCGGTCGCGCCGCGTGGCACCTCGCGCATCTTGTCATCGACGACGCGCGCCTCGTAGCCGCCCACCGGCTTTCCGGTCGACGCGGGCTTCATGTCGTCAAAACGGTTGGAGATGAAGATGTGCAGCATCTCGGTGGCTCCGATGCCGTCGAGGATCGGCTTTCCGGTCTTTTGTGTCCACTCTTCGAAAACCGGAGCAGGCAAGGTTTCGC
This sequence comes from Mesorhizobium sp. WSM4822, assembly GCF_055811155.1. Lineage (NCBI taxonomy): Bacteria > Pseudomonadati > Pseudomonadota > Alphaproteobacteria > Hyphomicrobiales > Phyllobacteriaceae > Mesorhizobium > Mesorhizobium sp. WSM4822. The sequence goes on from NZ_JBVVQM010000015.1 coordinate 21,008, forward strand.
CGGCCGAAACGGCGACGCGCAGCGACGACAGGTCGGCACCTTCATCCATGGCCTTCAGCATGGCGCGGTAGGCAGTCGGCGCGGTGAAAGAGATCGTCGCTTTGTAGGTCTCGATGATGTGGATCATGTTGGGTGGCGTCGCCTGCTCCAGCAGCGTCGCCGCCGCACCGAAGCGCAGCGGGAAGATGGCGAGCCCGCCGAGGCCGAAGGTGAAGGCCAGCGGCGGCGAGCCGACGAAGATGTCGTCCGGCGTCACCTCCAGAATTTCGCGGGCGTAGGCGTCGGCGATGATCAGCAGGTCGCGGTGGAAATGCATCGTCGCCTTCGGAACGCCTGTCGTGCCTGAAGTGAAGCCGAGCAACGCGACATCGTCGCGGCCGGTGTCGACGGCGGTGAACGTCACCGGCTTGTCGAGAGCGGCACGATCGAGTTCAGCATCATGGTTGGCGGTGCCGTCGAAACCGATGACCTGCTTGAGGAATGCGCTGTCCTTGGCGCAGGCGGTCATCTCGTCCATCAGCCTGGTGTCGCACAGCGCGACGGTGATCTCCGCCTTGTCGACGATCTTGGCGAGTTCGCCAGCGCGCAGCATCGGCATGGTGTTGACGACCACGGCGCCAACCTTGGTGGCGGCCAGCCAGCAGGCGACCATTGCGGGGTTGTTGGCCGAACGGATCAGCACCCGGTTGCCGGGCTCGACCCCATAATTCTCGACCAGCGCGTGGGCCAGCCTGTTCGTCCAGTCGGACAGTTCCTTGTAGGTGCGGCGGCGGCCATTGCCGATCAGCGCGGTGTGGTCGCCCAGGCCTTTCTCGACCAGCCTGTCGGTTAGTTCGACACCGGCGTTGAGGCGTTCGGGATAGTCGAAGCCGTCGAGCAGGATTTCAGGCCATTGCTCCGGCGGCGGCAGGTGATCGCGCGTGAACGTGTCGATATGCGCTGAAGGCCCAAGCATGTCGCCGCTCTCCTGTCTGCTGGACGGCCAGTGCGCGAGGCGCCTTGGCCGGATGTCGTGGATCCTAAGGTCCTGCTCTGAGGAGGCTTCGTACTGCCCATCGCACCTGCTGAGATGCGCCCAGAAAGGGTGAACATCTGCAGGTTTGGGCAGCACAGCAGACCTCCCATTGTCGGCTGTTCGTACGGGCAGGATCGCACCAGTCGAAATTTGTTTCAAGCCTAAAATGTTTTTGCCCTGGAGCATTGACGCATGGCGTGGCGGTGGCCATTGCTAGCGGAACAGCGATGCCGTTTTTGGGGAAGGGCGCAGATGTTCGAACGTCACATCGTCGATTGGGATGATGCCTATGCCAACGGTGCGAATATCGCCGGCAGCGACCGATGGCCGGCCGCGTGGGTGGAGCCTGCGCAAGCGTTTCGTGACGCACTCTCGGCGCAGGGCCGGGCACGGCTCGACATCACCTATGGCGATGGGCGACGCAATCGGCTCGATCTCTTCCTCCCCAGCGCCACGCCCAAAGGGTTGGTGGTGTTCATCCATGGCGGTTACTGGAAGGCGTTCGACAAGAGTTTCTGGTCGCATCTCGCCAATGGTGCGGTCAGCAGCGGCTTTGCCGTGGCGATGCCGTCCTACACGCTGTGCCCGGACTTACGCATCGCCGGCATCGTCCAGGAGATCGGCGTGGCGATCGGCAAGGCGGCGGCAATGGTCGACGGGCCGCTGATGCTGACCGGACATTCGGCCGGCGGCCATCTTGCCAGCCGGATGGTGACGACAACCACGCCTCTGGCGGACGATGTGGCGCGGCGCGTGCGCCATGTCGTTTCGATTTCGGGTGTCCACGATCTGCGTCCGATCATGCGCACCGAGATGAACGCGACTCTGGCCATCGACGAAGATGAGGCGCTGGCTGAAAGCCCGGCGCTGCTGCGGCCCAGGGATGGTGCCCGCATCACCTGTTGGGCCGGTGGTGGCGAGCGCGCCGAGTTCCTGCGTCAGAACGCCTTGCTTGCCAACATCTGGACGGGCCTCGGTGCTGCAACCAGCACCGTGGTCGAGCCCGACCGGCATCATTTCAGCATTGTCGACGGCCTTGCCGATCCGGCCCACCCACTGAGCCGCGCCTTGATATCGGGCTAGCACCGAGATCATTTTCCATTTTTTATTAATGGTTTGTCTTGTTCTGCTTCAGCGCAGCATCAGTACGCCGCAGGCCTCGCCAGCAGCTGCTGCGGGGGCAAACGGCGCCCGCACGATCAGCCCGTTGGCGTCGGCCAGCATTCTCAGCATCGAGGAATCCTGGATACCGAACGGCGTCGCCACCAGCACGCCGTCATCTTCCCTGACCACGGCTCGGACGTAGTCCTGGCGCAAATCATTGGCCGGCATTGCGGCGCCCAACCGTGCCGGACGTATGTCCTGGCGATGATTGCGGCCGCCGAGCCGCGCCAGCAGCGGCTTCAGGAACAACTGCGAGCAGACCAGGCTTGCCACCGGATTGCCGGGCAGGCCGATGCACCTGATATCGCCGAGGCGGCCGAACATCAGCGGCTTGCCGGGGCGCATGGCGATCTTCCAGAAGCCGAGCGTCATGCCTTCGCCGGTCAGCACGTCGTGGATCAGGTCGTGATCGCCGACCGAGGCGCCACCAAGCGTCACGATGACATCCGCACCGGCCGCGACCGCTTTTTGCACCAGTTCGGCGATAGCCTCCTTGCGATCGGCGGCAATGCCGAGATCGAGCGCGCGGGCGCCGACCGAGTGTGCGGTGGCGGCGACGCCATAGGCATTCGATGAGATGATCTGGTCCGGGCCGAGATCACTGCCGGGCGGCAGCAATTCGTCGCCGGTGGCGATAATGGCGACCAGCGGCCGTTTCACCACGCTGACCCGAGGATGGTTGGCCGATGCTGCCAGCGACAGTGCCGCCGGGTCGAGCAAGCGGCCTTTTTCCAGCAGCATGTCGCCTGTTGAAAAATCGAGCCCGATGCGGCGGATATTGCGCCATTGCGCCGTTGGCTCGGTCACTTCGATTTCGCCGCCGCCGAGGTCGCGGACATTCTCCTGGATGACGATGGTGTCGGCGCCTTCGGGCAGCGGCGCGCCGGTGAAGATGCGCACGGCCTGCGTCTGGCCGACCGTGCCGTCGAAGCCACGCCCAGCCGGCGCCATGCCGATCACCGACAGCCTGGATGGGACCGACGTGACGTCGGCGGCGCGCGCTGCATAGCCGTCCATGGCGGAAGCATTGAAAGGCGGCTGGGTGCGAAGTGCCACGACCGGTTCCGCCAGAACACGATCCACAGCCTCGAACAGGGGAACGCTTTCGCCGGCTAGAGGCGCCGCACCATCGAGCAGGCGTTCAAGCGCCTCCGCGATAGGAACCAGCGCCATCAGGCACTCGCCTTGTAGTCACCCGACTTGCCACCGGTCTTTTCGACCAGGCGGATGCCGGTGATGACCATGGCGCGGTCTACTGCTTTGGCCATGTCGTAGATGGTCAGGCAGGCGACCGAAGCGGCGGTCAGCGCTTCCATCTCGACACCCGTCTTGCCGGTGACGCGCGCCAGTGCGGTGACCTTCAGGCCCGGCAAAGCATGGTCGGGCTCGATGTCGACGGAAACCTTGGTCAAAAGCAGCGGGTGGCAGAGCGGGATCAGTTCATGCGTCTTCTTCGCCGCCATGATACCGGCGATGCGCGCGGTGCCGAGCACATCGCCCTTCTTGGCGTTGCCGGCGAGGATCATCTTCAGCGTCTCGGGCTGCATCGCGACAAAGCCTTCGGCGATCGCCGTGCGCGTTGTTTCATCCTTGTCGCCGACGTCGACCATGTTGGCCTCGCCCTGCGCGCCGAGATGGGTAAGGCCCGATACCATCGTCAGATGACCTCGGCCAAAGCCTTGCCTGTCAGAAGCAGGCGCGTCGCCGCGGTGACGTCCTGTTGCCGCATCAGGCTCTCGCCGACAAGAAAAGTGCCGATGTCGCTCTTTTGCAGCCTGAGGCAGTCGTCATGCGAGAAAATACCGCTCTCGCTGACCAGCAAGCGGTCGGCCGGAACCATCGTCGCCAGCCGCATGGAAGTGTCGAGGCTGGTCTCGAATGTGCGCAGATTGCGGTTGTTGATGCCGATCAGCCGCGACGACAGTTTTAGCGCGCGCTGCGTCTCGGTCTCGTCGTGCACTTCGACCAGTGCATCCATGCCGAGTTCGGAGGCCGTCGCCTCGAGCTCGCTGGCCAGGACGTCGTCGACACTGGCCATGATGATCAGGATGGCATCCGCGCCCCAGGCGCGGGCTTCGTAGACCTGATACGGATCGAACAGGAAATCCTTGCGCAGCGCCGGCAGCGCGACGGCGGCTCGCGCCCGGGTGAGAAATTCGGGCGCACCCTGGAAGGACGGTGCATCGGTCAGCACCGAAAGACAGGCAGCACCACCCTTGGCATAGGCCTGCGCCAGCGCCGGTGGATCGAAATCGGCACGGATCAGACCCTTGGAAGGGCTCGCCTTCTTGATCTCGGCGATTAGCGCGAAGGCGCCGGATTTGCGCTTCGCTTCCAGTGCGGCAAGAAAGCCGCGCGGTGCGTCGGCGTCTTTTGCCCGGGCCTTGATTTCGGCCAACGGCACGCGTGCCTTTGCTGCCGCGATCTCGTCGCGCTTGTAGGCCTCGATCTTGCGAAGAATGTCAGACACGCTCTATCCGTTATCCGTTCGAAATCTCGACCAGCCTGTCGAGCACTTGCAGGGCACGGCCGCTGTCGATGGCTTGCGCCGCCGCCGCGATGCCGTCGCCAAGCGTCGTCGCCTTCCCGGCCACAACCAGTCCGGCACCGGCGTTCATCAGCACGGTGTCGCGATAGGCGCCGGCGGCACCGCCCAGCATATCGCGCAGGGCCTTGGCGTTGTAGTCCGCATCGCCGCCACGCAATTCGTCCTTGCTGTGGCGCGGCAACCCAACCGCTTCAGGCGTCAGGGTGAAGCTGCGGATCTCGCCGCCGATCAGTTCGGCAACCTGCGTCTCGCCGGTGGTGGTGATCTCGTCATAGCCGTCGCCATGGGCAACCCAGACATGCTCGGCACCCAGCGCCTTCAGCGTCTCGGCAACCGGCAGGATCCATTCCGGCAGGAACACACCGACCAGCTGCCGCTTGACGCCGGCCGGATTGGAGAGCGGCCCGAGCAGGTTGAATATGGTGCGGGTGCCGAGTTCGACGCGAGTCGGGCCGACATGCTTCATCGCCGGATGGTGCGCAGGCGCGAACATGAAGCCAACGCCTGCCTCGTGGATGCAGCGGCCGATGAATTCGGGCGAGATGTCGATCTTGACGCCGAGCGCAACCAGCACGTCGGCTGCCCCCGTCAACGATGACAGGCCGCGATTGCCGTGTTTGGCAACCGGCACGCCGCTGCCGGCAACGACGAAGGCCGATGCCGTCGAAATGTTGACGCTGTGAGAATTGTCGCCGCCGGTGCCGACGATGTCGATGGCGTCGGTGGGCGCGTCGACGTGCAGCATCTTGCCCCGCATGGTTGCGACGGCGCCTGAAATCTCGCTCACCGTCTCGCCGCGCACACGCAGCGCCATCAGGAAACCGCCGATCTGGCCGGGGGTCGCGTCACCCGACATGATGATGTCGAAGGCCTCGCGCGCTTCCTCGAAGGAAAGCGCGCTACCGGTCGCGATCTTGGCGATATGGGTTTTCAGCGCGCTCATCTTGTCGAGGCTTGGGCGACGGCGGCCTGGTCGATGCGAACGTCGTACTGCGTCTGCAACTGCGCCACCAACTGGTCGAGCAGGTCATCCGACATGCCGGAGGTGAAGGATTTCTGCGCGTCGTCCGGCACCGAACTGGCATCGGCTCCGGCGGGCTCGAACACTTCGGCGACCTTGTACAGGATCTGCCCGTCTCCGGTGGGTGAGGGGATCAGGCCGGTGCCGCCTTCGCCGACACCGAACATCGCTGCCGCACCCTCCTTACCGAAGTCGACATCGTCAGCCTCACGCTTGACACCGCGCTTGGTCTGCTTTTCGAGCTTCAGTTCGCTGGCGATGACATCGAGCGTTGCGCCGGCCTTGAGCCGCTTTTCCAGTTCGTCAGCCTTGGCGGCCAGCCGCTTGCTTATTTCCGCCGCCGTCCAGTCGGCGACGACTTTCTGACGAACCTCATCCAGCGTGCGGTCGCGAGCCGGCGTGATGGACGCCACCTCATAGAAGACGAAGCCGTTGTCGGCTGTGGTCAAGGCATCGTTTTCCGTGTTGGGTTCGGCGTCGAAGACGGCTTTGATCAGCTCCGGCGATTGCGGCAGGTCCTTGACGATGGTTGCATCTGGCCGCAGTCCACTACGATCGATGGCGTCGATGGTGACGACCTTCAGCTTCAGCTTGGCCGCGGCCTCCGCCAGCGAACTGCCGGCGGCGCGGGTGTCATCGTAATTGTCGCGCACGTCCAGAAGGATGCGGCTTGCCTCGCCCAGCGCCAGATCCTTGCGGATCTGATCGGACACCTCGGCCAGTGGCTTCACCACCTCGGGCTTGATCTCGGTGACGCGCAGCAGCACCGGACCGAAGGCGCCTTGCACGACCTGACTGACTTCATTGGCGTTGAGCGAAAAGGCCGCGTCGGCGACCGCCTTGTCGGCGATCTTGTCCTTGGCAAGCGTGCCGAGCAACGTATCGGCCGGCGTCTTGCCTTCCGCCGTGACAAGCTTGTCGAAAGTGGCGCCGGCCTTGAGCGAATCGAGTGCGGCCTTGGCCGCATCCGGCGTCTTGAACACGAGCTGCTCGACGGTGCGCAGTTCCGGCGTGGTGTAACGCGCCTTGTTCTTGTTGTAGTCGTCGCTGACCTGGCTGTCGGTGACGGCGGTCGTATCCATGATGTCGACGGGTTCGAGGCGGACATAGGAAAATTTGCGGTATTCGGGTGCCGCATATGTCTTCTTGTTGGCTTCGAAATAGGCCGAGAGCACGCTATCGGACGGCGCCGCGATCGGCTCGACCAGTGCCTTGGGCAGCGTCAAATAGTCGATGGTGCGGTCTTCGCCGCGATAGAGCGCAACCGCCTTGAAGAAAGTGTCCGGAGCCTTGAGGCCATCCGAGACCGCCTCGACAATTTGCTGGCGCACGGCCACCTGGGCACGGTTCTTCAAATAGTCCTCGGGCCGCATGCCGATCTGCTGCAGCATATATTCGAACGTTCTGCGGTCGAACTGGCCGCCCGGGCCCTTGAAGGCTGGGTCCTCGCGTGTCAGCTCGGCCAGCCGATCCTTGGAAAGTCCGAGGCCCAGCTTGCGGGCCTGTTCGTCGAGAACGGCACCAGAGACGAGCTGAGCCAACACCTGGTTGTCGACGCCGAGCGCCTTTGCCTGTTCGTGGCTGAGACGTTGGCCGAACTGTTGCGACATGACGGCGATCTGGCGATCGTAGGCGAGACGGTATTCGTTGATCGATACTTTGGTGCCGCCGGCGGTTATCACCGAATCGTGGCCGGCAAGACCGCTCATCAGCTGTCCGGAAACGCCCCAGACCAAAAAGCTGAGCACCAGCAGCACCAACAGTCCCTTCGCGACCCAGGTGCCTGCCGCGTTTCTCAATATACCAAGCATTTTTACTTCCGATTTATGCGCATTTTCGCATGCGCCGAGTCTGAAACAAGCGCAATAGCGCCCTTCCGGCCCACTGTCGATTGCTTTGTGGCCTGATTTTGGTAGTGAGGGCCAGAGCCCCGATATCATCCGGAGAAGCAAACCCATGACGCCAGGAATTCGCCCGCTCGTCGCCGGCAACTGGAAAATGAACGGCACCAGCGCCTCCCTCAACGAGCTCCGGATGATCGGCAACGGTTTCATGAGCGGACTTGACGCGGAGACCGAAGCGCTGGTTTGCGTTCCCGCAACCCTGCTTGCTCACGCCGCGGAGATCCTGTCACGCACGCCGGTGCATGCCGGCGGTGAGGATTGCCATACCAAGGAGAGCGGCGCCTACACCGGCTGCATATCGGCGGAAATGCTCAGGGATGCCGGTGCGAGCCATGTCATCGTCGGCCATTCCGAATGCCGCGAGCAACGCGGCGAGGATGACGCCACTGTCCAGGCCAAGGCATCCGCCGCATGGCGTGCCGGGCTTGTTCCCATCATTTGCGTCGGCGAAACGCATGAACAGCGTGAAGCGGGCGCCACGCTGGACGTGCTGTCGCGGCAGGTCGATGGTTCGGTCCCGTCAAGCGCCACCCCATCGAACACCATCATTGCCTATGAGCCGGTATGGGCGATCGGCACCGGCCTGACGCCGACGGCCGGCGATGTGGCCGCAGCACATGCACATATCCGCGAAAAGCTGTCGGAAAAGCTCGGCGGCGTCGCGGCGAAGATGCGCATTCTCTACGGCGGCTCGGTCAAGCCCTCCAACGCGGTCGAACTGCTCGGCGTCAGGAATGTCGACGGCGCGCTGGTCGGCGGCGCCAGCCTGAAAGCGGCGGATTTTCTCGGCATCGCCGAGGCTTATCGCAATATTGCCTGAAGACATTCGCTCCGCCGGACAAGGGCTTCCGGTGCACGAAATCGTTGCAAAGGACGGGTTGCTTCCCATATTCCGGCCACGGGCTTGGAAATGCCGTCAAAGCATTGTATTGAGCCGCCTCCAATTCACCGGTCGTGTCCGCGGCCGGGCAAGGCCTTGCCAGGATAAACTATGGAAACCGTACTGATCGTCATCCATCTCATGGTCGTGCTCGCCCTTGTCGGCGTGGTGCTGCTGCAGCGTTCCGAAGGCGGCGGCCTCGGCATCGGTGGCGGATCCGGCTTCATGACCGCGCGTGGTGCGGCCAATGCCCTGACGCGTGCGACGGCGATCCTGGCGGCCGCCTTCTTCGCCACGTCACTGACACTGTCGATCGTCGCCCGCTACGGCGAGAAGCCGATCGACATCCTCGACCGCGTGCCGGCGACGTCGGACGGTGCGGGCAAAGGCGTGCTCAACCAGTTGCCCGGCACGACCACCCCGGCGCCCGCCGGCAGCACCACGCCGACGCCGCCTTCCGGCAACGACGCTGCGGCTCCAGCGACTGCCCCGGCCACGGCGCCTGCCGCCGGTTCGACGCCGCCGGCGACCAACGGCACGGCGCCCGCCGCACCGGCGACCCCGCAGGTCCCGAACCAATAGTCTTCCACGCTTGAAACCGCGATCTGTGGTCGTTTGAACACAGTCGCGGCAAATGCAGCAAGATCACGAAGATTCGACAGGGTGAGGCGGGGCCTCGCGCTTGAGGCAGCCGCGCTTATTCGACTATAGATTGCGCGCGGCATTTCCGGCGCCCTTGGGGGGCGCTGGGCGACGCCGTGGGCAACAAGCATAGAACGATCGGATCTTCGCCATGCAGCTTCGCAGCTTCATTTTCCTGGGACTTTGCGCCGCACTCGGCATGAGTTCCCCAGCCTTCGCCGGCGTGCCGGCAAATATGGCCGCACAGCCTTCGGCTGAAACAACTTCTGCCATCAACGTCGCCGTCAAGAGTGATGCGTCGCAATTGAAGCTTCTAAAGAAGAAGAAAAACCCGACGCCCGACGACCTCGCCCAGATCAAGAAGATCGAGGCCAAGATCGTTGCCGACAAGGAAGCCGCCAAAGCCAAGGCGCTCGAAGCCAGGAAACTGGCGATGCGCGAGGCGGCAAAGGCCAAGGCCGACGCTGAACGGCAGGCGTTCCTGGCCAAGAAGGGCAAGAGCACGCAGGCAACCCAGGTGGCCGATGCCAAGCCGGCCAAGAAGCTGGTTGCCAAGATCATCGAACCAATCGAACCGATCGCGCCGATCCAGTCGGCCGAGCCGCTTCCGGCAGAGGCGATGAACATCGCCCTGACCGGCAACAATGGCGAGTTGCGCAGCGAGGTCATCGGCCAGAAGCAGCCGAGCAGCGGCGGTTTGTTCGCCGGTCTCTTCGGCGGTAGCTCTTCCTCTTCGTCGATTTCATATCTTCCCGAGACACGGGCTCTCGACCAGGCTCTCGCCAAGAGGGAAGCCAAGAAGCAGTTCAAGGTGAAGCCGGAATTCGTGCCGCAGGACGTGGAATTCAGCGGTTACGCTGCCGGCACCATCGTTATCGACACCAGCGCGCGCCGCCTCTACCTCGTCGAATCGTCCTCCACCGCGCGCCGCTACGCCATCGCGGTCGGCCGCGACGGCCTGCAGTTCAAGGGTACGGTTGCAGTCGGTGACAAGCAGGAATGGCCGCGCTGGATCCCGACGCTGGACATGCAGAAGCGCGAGCCGAAGCATTACGGCCAGTATAAGGACGGTATGCCCGGCGGTGGCCAGAATCCGCTCGGCGCGCGCGCCATCTATCTCTATGACGGCAAGAAGGACACGCATCTGCGCATCCACGGCACCATTGCGCCGCAGTCGATCGGAACCAGCGCCTCGAATGGTTGCTTCCGCATGATCAACGAGCACGTCATGGACCTTTACAGCCGCGTCAGGGTTGGCACCAAGGTCGTCATCATCTGACGTTTTCGTCATCCTGCCGAAAGGGCCGGCTCAGCCGGCCCTTTTGTTTTGCCTTGTTCACGATCCAAGCGCCTTCTTGGGAAAAAAGCTTCGCGGCGGTTTTTTCTCTGGCGGAATCAATCCGGCCGCGTTAAGCGATGACTCCCATGGCGCGATATGTATTCATCACAGGCGGCGTGGTTTCCTCACTTGGAAAAGGCATTGCCGCAGCGGCCCTTGGGGCTCTCCTGCAGGCGCGAGGCTATCGCGCACGCATCAAAAAACTCGATCCCTACCTGAATGTCGATCCAGGCACGATGTCGCCGTACCAGCATGGCGAAGTCTTCGTCACCGACGATGGTGCGGAAACCGATCTTGATCTTGGCCATTACGAGCGCTTCACAGGCCGCTCCGCCAACCAGCAGGACAACATCACCACCGGCCGCATCTACAAGAACATCATCGAGCGCGAGCGGCGCGGCGACTATCTCGGCGCAACCGTGCAGGTCATCCCGCACGTCACCGATGAGATCAAGAATTTCGTTCTTAACGGCAATGACGACTATGATTTCGTGTTGTGCGAGATCGGCGGCACGGTCGGCGACATCGAGGCGATGCCATTCCTGGAAGCTATTCGCCAGCTCGGCAACGACCTGCCGCGCAACAACGCCGTCTACGTCCATCTGACGCTGATGCCCTACATACCGACGGCAGGCGAGCTGAAGACCAAGCCGACTCAGCATTCGGTCAAGGAGCTGCGCGGCATCGGCATCGCGCCCGATATCCTGCTGGTCCGTGCCGACCGCGCCATTCCCAAGGAAGAGCGCAGGAAACTGTCGCTGTTTTGCAATGTGCGCGAAAGTGCCGTGATCCAGGCGCTCGACGTGCCGCATATCTACGATGTGCCGATGGCTTACCATAGGGAAGGGCTCGATTCGGAAGTGCTGGCCGCCTTCGGCATCGATCCGGCGCCGAAGCCGCGCATGGAGCCGTGGCAGGCGGTATCCAACCGCATCCACAATCCGGAAGGCGAGGTCACCATCGCCGTTGTCGGCAAATATACCGGCCTCAAGGACGCCTACAAATCTCTGATCGAGGCGCTCTCGCATGGCGGCCTTGCCAACCACGTCAAGGTCAAGCTCGACTGGATCGAATCGGAGATCTTCGAAAAGGAAGATCCGACGCCCTGGCTGGAAAAGGTGCATGGCATCTTGGTTCCCGGCGGTTTTGGCGAGCGCGGCTCCGAAGGCAAGATCCTGGCGGCGAAGTTCGCGCGTGAGCGCAAGGTGCCGTACTTCGGTATCTGCTTCGGCATGCAGATGGCCTGCATCGAGGCGGCGCGATCGCTGGCCGGCGTCGAACATGCGTCTTCGACCGAGTTTGGTCCGACCGAAGAACCGGTGGTCGGCCTGATGACCGAATGGCTGAAAGGCAACATGCTGGAGAAGCGCCGCGAAACCGGCGATCTCGGCGGCACGATGCGGCTCGGCGCCTATCAGGCCGAGCTCGCCAAAGGCTCCAAGATCGCCGAGATCTATGGCGACACACAGATTTTCGAGCGCCATCGCCACCGCTACGAGGTCAATGTCGACTACAAGGAGCGGCTTGAGGATTGCGGCCTGGTGTTTGCCGGCATGTCGCCCGACGGCGTGTTGCCGGAAACGGTCGAATACCCGGACCATCCGTGGTTCATCGGCGTGCAGTATCACCCGGAACTGAAAAGCCGGCCGCTCGAGCCGCATCCGCTGTTCGCCAGTTTCATCGAGGCGGCCGTGGAGCAGAGCCGGCTGGTGTAGCGATCAGGTCGGGCGGCAATGCAGACCTATGTCGCACTGCTTTACAGTATCATCCTGGCTGAGGGGCGACGGGTCGTCATGGCCGACCTCAAGGCCATGGCCGAAGAGCTCGGGCTGAACAACCCGCGCACGCTGGTGGCGACGGGCAATCTGGTCTTCGAGGCACCGGCAACTGATATCGCCGACCTCGAACAGTGGTTGGAGGCAGCCTTCGAAAAAACCTTCGGCCGCCATGTCGATATCATCGTGCGCGGTGCCGAGGACTGGCTGAAGCTTGCCGCCGGCAATCCGTTTCCGATGGAATCGAATGCGACCGCGGATCAGGTGGCGGTGCGCGTGATGCGTAAGCCTGCACCCGAGCAGGCCGTGACGGCACTGCAGGCCTATGCCGCCGAGGACGAGAAAGTGACTTCGCTCGGCGGCGACATCTGGGTCGTCTTTTCGCGAGAGAGGCCAAGTTCGCGGCTGCTCGCGGCAATGAACCACAAGCGCATGGGCATCGGCACGTCGCGCAACTGGAACACGGTGCGCAAATTGGCCGAGATGATCGGGTAGTTGGGGCGGCTTTGCGCCGCCCCTGATGATGCTCGTCAGGCTTTCGCGGTCTTGGCGCCTGCGCCCAGAGCGGCGGTGCGCAGCACGTAGTAGATAATGCCGGCGATCGCCACGCCGAAGAACCAGCCATAGACACCCCACCAGGACGGCAGCCAGTTGGTGAAGTTGGGCAGGATCGACGAGAAGATGGCGCCGATGCCTGCTGCGATGAATGCATTGACGTGCCAGCCGCCCTGGAAACGGAACTCGCCGTCCTCGCGGTAGAGCGCCTCGACGTCGACCTCGCCCTTCCGGATCAGGTAGTAGTCGACCATCATCACGCCGAAGATCGGCCCCATTGTCGCGCCGATGATGTTGACGAAGGAAGCGGCACTGCCTTCCCACGGCGCGAAGGGGTAAAGCAGCAGGGCAATCACGGCCGCGATATAGCCGCCCTTCTTGAAGTCGATCTGCCTGGGAAAGACGTTGGAGAAGTCGAAGGCCGGCGAGACGAAGTTTGCCACCACGTTGATGCCGAGGGTTGCCACGGCAAAAGTCAGGGCTGCGAGCGCTGCCAGGAACCAGCTGTCGAATTTCGCCGAGATCTGGTCGGGATGCAGCAGCACTTCGCCATAGACATCAAAGGCGGCAATGGTGGTGACGCCGGCGACCAGCGAGAACAGGATCAGGTTGATCGGCAGGCCCCAGATGTTGCCCTTGCGCAGCGATGCCTTGTCCGGCGCGTAACGGGCGAAATCGCAGAAGTTGAGATAGAGCGCCGAGAAATAGGTGACCCAGATCGCCGCCACCGCAAACAGCGAGGTCCACGATCCCGGCGTGCCCGGCACGCCCGCGTCCTTCGTCTTGTCCAGCAGCACGTCCATCGGGATATCGCTGGTGAAGGCAAATCTCCCGGATTTGACGCAGAGATAGATCGCCAGGATCAGCATCATCACCCAAACCGCGGGGCCGGCCCAGTCCTGGAAGCGGCGCACCGTTTCCATGCCGTTCTGGATGATCAGCAGTTGCAGCCCCCAGATGACCACGAAGCAGATCACCTCCAGGCCGGTATGGCCGAGGAAATGCGTGCTGGCGTTGAAATCGGCGAACCATTGTGTGCGGATCAGCAGCGCCACGATCGCGCCCGAGGCGGCGGCCGTCTGCGCGCCGTACCAGAAACAGGCGACGATGGCGCGCACCAGTGCCGGTATGTTGGCGCCCCAGATGCCGAAAGAGGCGCGGGCAAGCACGGGGTAGGGCACGCCCGTCTTCACGCCGGCATAGCCGACCATGTTCATCAGCACATAGATGATCAGCGAGCCGATACCGATGGCGATGATGAAGTTGACGAAGCCGCCGCAGAACAGAAACAGGCTAGCGGCCAGATAGTAGCCCCAAAGGCTGTGGACGTCCGACGTCCAGACGTTGAAGATCGAGAATGGTCCCCAGTTTCGAACTTTGGCCGGAGCCAGATCCTCGTTGTACAGATCAGGTGAAGCACCCTGTATCGTCATGGCAATGTTCCCCTTTTGCAGCACGCGCCCTCACGCGTTGACCGCGTGCAGGTTAAGCCTGCCGCAGGGGAACCGACAAGCAACCTATTTGCCGGCTTTGGCCTTAAAGATATTCAATGAGAACTGCGATTATCGATGCAAGGCGATGGTGGGTCATCGCTGAACCCGGCACGGATGATTCGAAGTTCGACGCTGGGATTCCAATGTGAAGCGGTGGCTGCCGACATCTTCGGTAGGGGGCCCTAAGCGATGGCCATCACCTGCTTGTGGTCCGCGACTTCAGCGAGCAGCCAATCCTGAAACAGGCCGGTGCCTGGTTTGTTGCCGATGCTGCGACGCTGATGCAGGTAAATGCCGGCCGGATAGGTGTGGCGGACATGGAACGGCGCGACCAGTTTGCCTTGCTGCAGAAAATCTTGCGCCATGATCGTGTCCGCAAGCGCTATTCCGGCGCCATTGATCGCTTCGCGCATGATGAGCGTACAATCATCCAGTGTTGTGCTGGATTTTGGCGTCGTTTCCAGAACGCCTTCCTGCTCCAGCCAACGCTTCCATCTCATGGTTTCGCATTCATGGATCAGATGATGATTGACCAGATCGGCCGGCGATCGCAGCGGCACAGGCCCCTCCAAAAGCGAAGGCGCACAGACCGGCGTCAAAAGCAGCGGGATCAGCAACGTCAAAGCCGGGCCGGCCTTGTAGACGAACTCGTCGACAATGGCCAAATCGAAGTTGGCGCGCTTGCCTGAAGTGGAGATCTCCAAATCCACCGACGGATGCAACCGGCGAAAGTTCGGCAACCGGTCCGCCAGCCAAAGGTTCAGAACGGTGGGCACGCACAAGACCCGGACCCGTTGGATCTTGCCGTGGCGCGAGCCGTCCGAGAGGCTGACGTCATCGGTGGCGCGCCAGATGGCTTCGAACGCCTCCGAGAGGCTGCGCGCATAGTAGGAGCCCCGGATGGTTGGCGTTATCTGGCGAAAACCGCGTTCGAACAGGTCCTGGCCAAGATTTCGTTCAAGCGCGCGGATGTGGCGGCTGACAGCCGAGGGTGTCAGATGCAGTTCTTCCGCCGCGTCCTTGACGCTGCCGAGGCGAGCGGCGGCCTCGAAAGCGCGCATGCCATTGAGTGAGGGAAGGGCCATTCGACGATCATGAATTGTCAGTTGAGTTTTTGTCAATCGACATGGGCAGAATTCGCGTTTGATCGCCTGCCCCGTTAGGGGATACCCAGAGGACAAGAGCAATTAAGTCGTCTCAAGCGACTGTTTGGGAACACCGGTACCATACCATCGACGGCTGAGACCGGCTTGACCAGTCTCACCGGTGGAGAGCGAAGCTTTGCTCGGTATCGCCGCAATTGGAGAGAGCGCCAGCCTATGCCTCAATCGCCAGCGCCGGTCTTCGAAGCTGCGGAGGAGATTTCCGCGGAAACCTCCGTCGTCGTGATTTTGCAAACTGCCCAACCAGGCTTTGGTCCCCGGGCAGCGGCTCTGGACGCTGAGATGAGCGGGATTCTCTCTCGTGCATGCTCTGACCCGGCCGCCTTGGCCGAATCCGGCACCTGCATCGATCTTATTGCCCCGCAGGCAGTATCGACCAAGCGCGTGGTTGTCCTGGCCTTGGGCAAAGCCGAAGCCGTAACCACCCTCTCGTTGGCGCGCGCCGGCGGTCTGCTTGCCGCACATCTGGAAGGCAAGGGGGAATGCGCGGCCACTCTGGTCCTGGACCCCATCGCTGGCATTGAACTATCCGGCGCCGAAATCCTGGCGCGTGTCGCGCTTGGCATGCGGCTGCGCCGCTATCGTTTCGACATGCGCAACCGGCGGCAAGGAGCGGGAGCGGATCGAACCTTGCGGGTGAAACTGGTCGGAGCCGGCGGCCCGGATCTGACCGCGGCGCTGACGCGGATCAATGCAATCGCCGATGGCGTCGAATATGCACGCACCTTGGTCAACCTGCCGCCAAACCATCTCCACCCCGACAATTTCCATGATCATCTGGAGCCGCTGCGTGAAGCCGGCATCGACATCGAAATGCTCGATGCCGCGCAACTGAAGGAGCTCGGCATGAACGCGCTCCTCGCCGTTGGGTCGGGCTCGGCGCGTCCGCCACGGGTCGCTGTCCTGCGCTACCGCGGCAAGGGTGCTCCCGCCCAACCACTCGCTTTCGTCGGCAAAGGCGTCTGCTTCGATTCGGGAGGCCTCTGCATCAAGGGCGGAGCGCAGATGTTCGACATGAAAGCCGACATGGGCGGAGCGGCGGCTGTGGTCGGCCTGCTGATCGCGCTCGCCCGGCAAGGCAGCCCGGTACACGTTGTCGGTGTTCTCGGCATCGCCGAGAACATGCCATCGGGCACCGCGCTCAAACCGCGCGACATCATCACCACGGCCTCGGGACAGACAGTGGAAGTGTTCGACACGGATGCGGAGGGACGCCTGCTTCTGGCCGACTGCCTCTACTATGCAGCCACGCGCTTCAACCCTTCGGTGATCGTCGATCTGGCGACGCTGACCTATTCGGTGACGCGTGGCCTGGGGTCGATATTCGCAGGCCTATTCAGCACCGACGATGCCATCGCTTCACAGATGATCGCGGCCGGAGAAACGGTCGGCGAGCGGTTCTGGCGGCTGCCGCTCGACCGGGCCTATGATGAGGGTCTGCAATCGCCGTTCGCGGACCTCAGGCATCATGCCAAGGACATGGAAGACGGCGACGCTCCCTATGCGGCGGCCTTCCTGCGTCACTTCACGGAAGACCGCCCCTGGGTGCATCTCGACATCGCCAGCAAGGAACTGACCGACACCGATCGGCCTCTGGGCAGGCAAGGCGCCACGGCATTTGGCGTGCAGATGCTGGAAGAGTGGGTGCAGGTCACCCGCAACATGAGTTAGGGCGCCTGCCGTCACGGACAAATACAAGATGCCTTCAACCGCACTGGGAACTGGGATGTCATCTGAGATCATAGGCATGGAAGGACGGGCCGCTTTCGACGCCTACGAGACCTGGTATCGGGTCAGTGGCGAACTCGGTGGCGAAAAGGCGCCTGTGGTGATCCTGCATGGCGGCCCGGGCGTCGCTCACAACTATGTCGATGCCTACAAGCTTCTTGCGCGAAGGGATCGCGCCGTCATCCACTACGACCAGTTGGGCTGCGGCAATTCCACCTTGCTGCCTGAGAAAGGCGCCGATTTCTGGACACCTGGGCTGTTCATCGACGAGCTTGAAAACCTGGTCGACCATCTCGGCATTCGGACGGGCTTCCACGTGCTCGGCCAGAGCTGGGGCGGCATGCTGGGCGCCGAATATGCCGTGACGCGGCCGCAGGGCCTGAAGTCGCTGACCATCGCCAACTCACCGGCGTCCATGAGACTGTGGGTCGAAGAGGCCAACCGGTTGCGCGCGGATCTGCCTGCGGATGTGCAGGAGACCCTGACCCGACACGAGCAGGCCGGCACGACAAACGATGCGGCGTACCAGGCGGCGACGATGGCGTTCTACGAGCGGCATGTCTGCCGGGTCGTGCCTTTCCCGCCCGAAGTCACGGAAAGTTTCGCCCAGGTCGTGCGCAATCCGACCGTCTATAATCTGATGAATGGGCCAAACGAGTTCCACGTCATCGGAACGCTGAAGAACTGGAGCATCGTCGACCGTCTGCCGGCCATCGATGTTCCCACCCTGATCATCTCCGGACGTCACGACGAGGCCACGCCCGCGACCGTGCAGCCCTACAAGGACGGCATCAAGGGGTCTCGCTGGGAGATATTCGAGCATTCCAGCCACATGCCGCATGTCGAAGAGCAAGATGCGTGCATGCGGGTGGTGGGAGACTTCCTGGACCACAACGACAATTGAAGAAAAGGGGAATGAAGACATGAAGAAACTGCTTCTGGCGGCAACAGCCGCGGCATTGCTGGCCGGTACATGGCTGGCCCCGGCACAGGCCGAATATCTCAAGGAGCACCGAGGCGGCACCATCCGCCTGCTGGCCCGCTCCGCGGCCGGAACGCTCGATCCGCACATCAATTACACGGACCAGGGCTGGCAGATGTACCAGCCGATCTATGACGGCCTGGTAGCCTTCCGCAAGGCCGAGGGTATGGACGGCTTCACCATCGTTCCCGATCTGGCCGAGGCGTTGCCACAGGTCAGCAATGACGGCAAGACCTTCACCTTCAAGCTGCGCAAGGGCATCAAGTTCTCCAGTGGCCAGGATCTTGGCGTGAAGGACGTCGTCGCTTCTTTCCAGCGCATCTTCAAGGTTTCCGGACCCACCTCCGGCACGTTCTATGCCGGCATCGTCGGTGCCGACAAATGCCTGGCCGACACCAAGAGCTGCACGCTGGAAGGCGGCGTTGTCGGCGACGAAGCGGCCGGCACCATCACCATCAACATCACCAAGCCGGATGCCGAGCTGCTCTACAAGCTCGCCTTGCCGCATGCCGTGGTCCTGCCGGCGGACACGCCCGCCGAAGACATGGGCTCCAAGCCCATTCCCAGCACCGGCGCGTACATGATCTCCGCCTTCGACCCGAACAAGGGCATGACGGTTTCCCGCAACCCCAATTTCAAGCAGTGGAGCGAAGAAGCCCAGCCGGACGGCTATCCGGATGTCGTCCAATATGATTTCGGCCTGTCCGAAGAGGCAGCCGTCACCGCGATCCAGAACGGCGAAGCGGACTGGATGTTCGACGCTCTGCCCAGCGATCGCCTGGGCGAACTGGGCAGCAAGTCCATGGACCAGCTGCACATCTCACCGCTTTCGGCTTGGTGGTACGCGCCGCTGAACAACCGTCTCGCACCCTTCGACAATGAAAAAGCCCGCCAGGCCGTTGCCTATGCGATCGATCGCAACACGTTGGTCAAGCTGTTCGGCGGAAAGGTGCTGGCCTCGCCGGTCTGTCAGGTCCTGCCCCCGGACTTCCCCGGCCATGAAGACTATTGCCCCTTCACCAAGAATCCGGGCGCCAAATGGTCGGCCCCTGACCTCGACAAGGCAAAGCAGTTCGTCGAGGACTCCGGCACCAAGGGTCAGAAGGTGACCATCATCGTCGAGGACACCGCCATTTCGCGGTCTATCGGCGTCTATCTGCAGAGCGTGCTGACCAGCATCGGCTATGTCGCCGACGTCAAGCCGATCTCGTCGAACATCCAGTTCACCTACATCCAGAACACCAACAACAAGGTGCAGATGTCCGTCACCCAGTGGTACAAGGACTATCCGGCGGCTTCGGACTTCCTGAACATCCTGTTCAGCTGTGCCTCCTTCCGCGAAGGTTCGGACGCGTCGATCAACATCGCCGGCTTCTGCGACAAGGAAATCGACGCCAAGATGCAAAAGGCATTGGACCTCGGCGTCACCGATCAGAAAGCCGCCGACAAAATGTGGGCTGAAATCGACAGGCAGGTCACCGACAAGGCACCTGCCGTCGGCCTCTTCACGCCGAAGCGGCTTGACTTTGTCAGCAAACGTCTTGGCAATTTCAAGTTCAACCGTCAGTTCAACTGGATGATCACCCAATCCTGGGTGCAGTGATGGCCTGGGTGCAGTAACGAACCGCGGAGGGGCACGTCCGTGTCGAACGTAGCTGTCGCCGCGCCGCGCAAGACGCGAGGGCCCTGGGCCGTCGCGTTTGCGAAGCTGGCAAGGGACAGGGCCGCCATGGCGTCCCTGGCCGTGTTCCTCCTCATCGTCCTTGCCTGCCTCAGTGCGCCTCTTTATGCAAAATGGGCAGGCGTGGACCCCTTCGCCTCGACGCTCGACGCCGTCGTCCAGATCGACGGTGCCGACGTTCCGGTGATGGAACAATCGACGGAAGGGCTGGGGCTTGGCTACACACCGCTCGGCCCGACCTGGCGGCTGGGCAATTATTTCCTCGGCGCCGACAGTCAGGGGCGCGATGTCATGGCCAGGATGCTCTATGGCGGGCTGAGCTCGTTGCTGATCTCCGGAGCAGCCACCATCTTCACCCTGATCCTGGGCACGGCGGCGGGATTGATCGCCGGCTATTTCGGCGGCGTTACCGACACGGTGCTGTCGCGGTTCCTCGACATACTGTGGGCGTTCCCCATCTATCTGCTGGCGATTTCGCTCTCCATCGTCACCATCGCGCATGGCATCACGATCGGACCGATCCAGATCGAGTCCGGCAGTCTGTGGCTGCCTGTCATCATCATCGGCATCGTCTACGTGCCCTACGTGGCCCGCCCAATACGCGGGCAGGTTATGGCGCTGCGCAAAAGCGAGTTCGTGCTGGCCGCGATCAATCTGGGCGTGCCGGGGTGGCGCATCCTGTGGCGCGACATCCTGCCCAACGTCACCACCACGCTAATCGTCTTCGTGCCGCTGATGATGGCGCTGAACATGCTTACCGAATCAGCCCTTTCCTTCCTTTCGATCGGCGTGCAGCCGCCGGCCGCGAGCTGGGGCACCATCATCCAGGACGGACAGGCGCTGCTTTACACCAGGCCATTGGTGGCGCTGGTGCCGGGCCTGGCGATCGCGGTTTCCGTCATGGCGCTCAATGTCTTCGGCGACGGCCTGCGCGACGCGCTCGATCCGCGCTCCAAGGTTCGGCTGGGGCGCGACTGATGATCTACGCAATCCTGCGCCGGTTCGGCCAGATGCTGTTCGTGATGTTCGGCATCTCGGTCATCGTCTTCCTGATTTTCTTCGCAACGCCGGGCGCCGACCCGGCTGCGCGCATCGCCGGCCGCAATGCATCGCCCGAAGTGCTGGAGGCGGTACGCCACAGCTTCGGCTTCGACCGGCCGCTCTACGTGCAATATGTGACGATGATGGAGAAGATCTTCGTCACCGGCGATCTGACCTCCTTCGTCAATCGTGGCTGGAAGGTGGTGCCGGCGGTCATGGATTCGATCCCGGTCACGCTCTCGCTGGTGTTCGGAGCGGCGATCCTGTGGGTGGTGGTCTCCATCATCATCGGCATCGCCGCCGCCGCCACGCGCGGCAGCTGGCTGGACAAGTTGCTGATGGCGCTAGGGCTGCTCGGCATTTCCATGCCGGTCTACTGGCTGGGCGAGGTGATGAACCTGATCACCCAGAGCCGCTACCACGACAGCTGGGCGTTCTCCTGGGTGCCGCCGCTCGGCTACAAGAATTTCTCCGACGATCCGAAGGGCTGGTTCCTGACCCTGGTCATTCCGTGGATCACACTGTCCATTCTCTATATCGGTATTTACGGGCGCGTGCTGCGCGCGGCAATCATCGAATCCCTGCAGGAAGACTATATCCGCACGGCCCGGGCCAAGGGGCTGTCGGAGACCCGCATCCTGCTGCGCCATGCCTTGCGCACGTCGCTCATCGCATTCGTCACTCTGTTCGGCCTGGACTTCGGTGCGCTGGTCGGAGGCTCAGCCCTGCTGACGGAGGTGGTGTTCGGGCTGCACGGCATCGGCAAGCTCACTTACGACGCTCTGCAGAATCTCGATCTGCCGATGATCATGGCAACCGTGATGTACGCGTCCATGTTCGTGGTCATCGCCAATGCGGTCGTCGATTTCGTCTACATCCTTCTCGATCCGCGCCTGAGGACATCATGATACTGTCGGTGCGCGACCTCAGAGTTTCCTTCCGCACAAATGATGGCCTGGTGCGGGCCATCGATGGCGTTTCCTTCGACCTTAAGGAGAGCGAAATCCTCGGCGTCGTCGGTGAGTCCGGTTCCGGCAAGACCGTGTCGCTGCTGGCCGTCATGGGTCTCATCACCGATCCCAACGCCACCATCGAAGGGTCGATCCGCTACAAAGGCCGCGAACTCGTGGGACTGCCCGCGCGCGAGCTCAGGCGGCTGCGCGGCAACGAGATCGCGATGATCTTCCAGGATCCGATGACGGCGCTGACGCCTGTCTACACGATCGGCTGGCAGATCGCCGAACAGATTCGCGCGCATCGCAGCATCAGCAAGTCCAAGGCGATGGAGCGCGTGGAGGAACTGCTGGCCGAGGTGAATTTTCCCAACCCGCACGAGGCGATGTCGCGCTACCCGCACCAACTGTCCGGAGGCATGCGTCAACGGGCGGTGATCGCAATGGCTTTGTCCTGCAATCCGGCGCTTCTGGTGGCTGACGAACCGACCACGGCGCTCGACGTCACCGTACAGGCCGGCATTCTCGATCTGGTGCGCAAGCTGCGCGCGACGCACAAGTCGGCGGTCGTCTTCATCACACATGACATGGGCGTGGTCTCCGAACTCGCCGACCGGGTCATGGTCATGTATGCCGGCCGCGTGGTGGAGCGCGGCAGTCGCATGGAACTGTTTTCCGATCCACGACACCCCTATACGCGCGCGCTGCTGGGTTCGATCCCGCCGCTGACCGGCGAAAAACCACGGCGCTTGCCGGCCATTCCCGGTTCGCCGCCGTCATTGCTGCGATTGCCGCAGGGCTGTGCGTTCGGTCCGCGGTGCCCGGTTCACTACGAGCCCTGCCAGGCCGGCAAGCCCGACCTCGGGAGCGGCACCCATGCCGCGGCATGCTTCAGGGTGGCACAGGCATGAGCGGACCGATGATCGACAAGAACCGCCCAATCCTCGAGACGCGTTCGCTGGGCAAGCGCTTTTCCATCGGCAGCCGTTTCTCCGCCGAAGGCAAGCGAACCGTTCATGCGGTCGACAATGTTTCCCTGACCGTGTGGCGCGGCGAGACGGTCGGGCTGGTCGGCGAATCCGGATGCGGCAAGTCCACGCTGGCGCGTTGCCTGGTGAGGCTCTACGACATATCGGACGGCGAGCTTCTGTTCGAAGGCAACGACATAACCTCCAAGTCGCTGTCCGAACTCAGGCCGCTGCGGCGCCGCCTGCAAATGGTTTTCCAGGACCCGTCGGCGTCGCTCAATCCGCGCCGGCGCGTCGGCGACCTGGTGGCCGAGCCGCTGCGCATCCATGGCAGGCTCTCGTCGAGCGAGATCACCAAACGCGTGGCGGAACTGTTCGACCTTGTCGGCTTGCTGCCGGATCACGTCATGCGGTTTCCGCACGAATTTTCCGGCGGACAACGCCAGCGCGTCGGCATCGCGCGGGCTATTGCCCTGAACCCGGACCTCGTGGTCCTGGACGAACCCGTCTCCGCGCTCGACGTGTCGGTGCAGGCACAAATCGTCAACCTGCTTGCCGATCTGCAGGAGAAGCTCAATCTCACGTACATCTTCATCGCCCACGACCTGTCGGTGGTGCGCCAGGTGTCGACCCGCATAGCGGTCATGTATCTCGGCTCGATCGTCGAAGAAGGGCCGGCGGAAGACGTGTTTGCAGCACCGGCCCATCCCTATAGCCAGGCGCTGATTTCGGCGGTTCCCGTCGTGGAGACGACGCCGGGTGGGACGCGCAAGCGCATCATCCTCACCGGCGACGTACCGAGCCCTCTGAACCCTCCAACGGGCTGCCGTTTCCATCCCCGATGCCCAATCGCGGCGGAGCGCTGCCGTTCGGAGCGGCCACAGTTACGGGAATACCGACCCGGTCGCAAAGTCGCCTGCCACTTCCCGACAATGTAGGCGACACTCACCACCGCACGGGTGATCGCCTTCGCCTGACAGATTTCTAAAAGATTCCATTCTTTATCTGGAACCAACCGGCTGTTGGCGCGTTTGGTGGGGTTCGATCGAGCGCATTGCGGTCGACCGGGAGGAAACGATGGATCAATTGCATTTCTTTTCGCCCGTGCGGATTTCGCGCGGGCAGGGACACCCTGCGGAAGAAATCGATAGTGTTGCCGAAGCCATGATGTTCTTGCGGAAATGGCCGACGGGACGGCGCGGTCCGGTTTATCAGTGCGCGCTGAATTGTTGCTCGGCCGCCTTGTCGGGCCAGATGTCGGCCGAGGAAGCAAGGAAAGCGTTCACCGGCTTTGCCCGCATCACGCGCCTTCTCGATGACGACATGGCGTTGCCAGTGCCCGGCGAAGGCGAGGCAAGGGTGCACGCGTTGCGGCGATAGGCTGTTGTCCTGACGGACCTACAAGGTCTCGCGCTGCAGCGGGGCGGGTCTTGTTGTGCAATGCGCTCGGTCTGGCGGGTCGAAAGTTCGTCTTGCGTGGCACACTTTCACAGCGGACGCTCGTCGTTCATGCTTACTTCAGTCACGAGCTTGCGGCGAAGCGCCATCGTGTAGTCGTCTGGCCCCTTCGGCGTCATGACGAAGGCCTGGGAACCGCCAATGACCGATCTGGCAAAATAGGATGCCAGAGGTTCGTCGGGATTCTCATCCTCCGTCGGGATGGCGATGGCATTGATCGTATATCCCTTGGCTATGGCGTTCGACCTGCTCGGCTGGACGGGAAGCCCGTCGTTGTTCTCGCCATTGGAGGAGATATCGATGACTTTCTTGGCCGCCTTTCCCGGAAACTGGTCGAGCAGGAGACTGCCGATGTCGATAGCCGAGGAAACGGATGTTCCGCCTCGCCCTCTGCGGATGAAGCCGGTATCGCCTTTCCTGCTGATCACCGCAGCCGCCGCTTTGGCATCTTCCAGTCCGCAGATGCTTGTCCACGGCAGCACGACGCGTGCGTGTCCGGGGCTCGACCATTCAAAATAGGCAACGCCGATGCAGCCGACATAATTCCGGCTGATGGCGGCGATGATCTCTGGCGAGGTGAGTGCCGCGGCATGTCCCTCGCGTTGCATATCGGCGATCTTCGGATCGATCGATGACGAGAAGTCGACCGCGAACACGATGGCGACGTCAACGTTCGCGGCATGGGCCGAGGCCCCCCAAAACAGCGAAGCTGCAAGTATCCCTGTCACTCTCGAGATTAAACCGGCCAGCGTCAGGAGACTGCCCCAGCCTGTCGCCCGCACCCGTTCGCGAAAGGATGGGGGGCCGGCGTCCTGATGATACACGCTGCCAAACATGTCATTCTCCATCTCGACATCCGGTCGTTTCAAAAGCGAGCTCAACATGTGGAAATCTGGCGGATCGCCTTGGTACCCACGCCGAACAGCAGCAGATCGGCCTTGGTCCACAAGAGATAACAGCCGAGCAAGGTCAGTGGCATGGCGAGGGCCGCGAAGGAGCCGCCCGACCAGACCTCAGGCAAAGCACGGCCGAGGGCCACTGTCGTCGCCAGCATTGCAGGCAACCGGCTGGCGAGCACCGCACTGCGGAACGGATCGGGCCAAGCGGCCGGCCACATCGGAATTGGCGTGCCGGGCCTGTGGAAGGTGCTGCCGAATTTGCCGAGCGCATGCAGCAGGCCGGAGGTCGCCGCAAGCAATGGATCGCCGAGCAGCAACAGGGCAATGCCGAGCCCGATCGCCCCCAGGCCCGACAGGAAGTCGCCCAGACGGTTGAGGGCGGGATCGGGAGCATCCGGCCTTGCCCAGGCCCGGTGATAGGCCTCGCCGCCCCAGAAGAAGACCAGGGTGGTCAAGGTCAGCGCAACAGTGCCATGGCTGCCAGCGAAATATTCGATCACCGCCATGGTAACGCTGCTTCCCTCATGCAAGCCGACCGGCGCGGTGGCAATCTGGATGGCGAGACCGACAATGAGGCCGAGCGCGTTACCGCTGTTGTAATAGCCGCCCGGTCCCTTCATGCGGGCGCGAAGCGCCGATACCAAATGTGCGATAGGAAGAAGGATCGTCCGCGCGTCCATCACTGCGCCTCCACGACAAGTCCTGCCGCCATCGGCAAGGCCACCGCCGCCTGGCTGATCGACGCCACTGGCCCGGTGTCGGGCGGCAGCCGGGGCCGGAATAGGTTTCGCATCACCGGCAAGGGTCATCACATTCCTCCACTGGACCTGAATTGTTGGGGTGACGATCGCCTGCCCAATTTGCGGCGGCAGCTGCAAAGGCAGGGGCCCCGTCGAAGGGTTGAACCGAAGCGGTTCGCAAGGACGTGCGTGCCTGCGGCGCTCGGTTCGACAGTGCCACGGACAGGATCGCACCCAGAATGATGGCGGCACCCAATGCGCTCGCGGACGAGCTCCGCTCGCCGAGAAAGATCGCCGCGCCCAGCGCCCCGAAAACGCTTTCTGCGCTGACGATCACGGCGGCGTGGCTGGCCGGCGTAAAGCGGAGGGCAACCGTCTGTATGCCGAAGGCAATCGCAGTGGAGAACACGCCGAGGATCGCCAGTTCCGGGCCAGCTGCGAATGCGGCGGTCAACGACAGATTGCCTTGCACTGCGCCGAGCGGCAGGGCGAAGGCGGCGGCGCCGAAGAACTGTGTCGCGGCTGCGGTGAACGGCCGCGCATGCACCTGCATGTGCCGGCCCAGTTCGACTGCCCAGAGCGCATAGCAGGCAGCCGAGAGGACAGCGGTGAGATCGCCACTGCTGAACCCGGCAATCCCTTCCGACAACAGCAGGGCTCCAACAACGGTCAGCCCGGCGGCGACCGTGAGACTCGCTGTCGGACGTTCGCCTACGAGAAACCAGGCGGCTAGCGGTGTCATTACCGTTGCCGTGCTGACCAGGAAGCTCGCATTGGTGACGGAGGCGCCGAGATAGCAAAGCTGCTGGAGCGTGATGGAGATGGCAAACAGCGCGCACACCTTGGCCAAGCTGGAAAAATAGTCCGGCCCGAGCGGAAGCCGCCTCTCCATCAAGACAAAGGGCAACACAAGCAGGCCGCCGATCAGGCAGCGCAGACCCACCGCACTCAGCGCGTCGAGATGCACAAGCACCATCTTTTGCGAGACATTGCCGAAGCCCCACAAAGCGGCTGCGAATAGCAGCAGCAAATTGGCTCTTGTCCTGGACACGCGTCCCCCTCGAACCAAGCCTTTCGTTGACTTGGTCACTTTAATTTAGCAAAGCCTAAACAGCCTGCCGTTACGGCAGCGCTTGAGCGCGAAGGCCGACTGTTGCGAAGCGTTAGTTTTGAGTTAGGATTTCGTCAGGCTGGGATAGCAAATGCAAAGTGAGGACAGGGGCGCTGCAAATAGAATCTCACTCTTCGGCGGTTTCCGGATTGAAAATGAAACGACCGGTCCGCTTCGGCTGACCGGGAAACGAGGGCCGGCAATCATCGCCTATCTGGCCCGGTGTCCGGGCATGGCGGCGACGCGGGAGAGGCTGGCTGACCTCCTATGGGGCGACAGCGACGGCGAACATTCGCGCAACAGCCTTCGGCAAGCCCTCAGCGTCCTGCGCCAGGATCTGGCGCGAGAGGGGGTGGATCTCATCCATTCCAGCGGGGAGTTGATCGCCCTGAGGCCAGAGGCCGTTCAAGTCGACGTGGAGAAGTTCGAAACGGGTCTCTCGGCCCGTTCCGCCCAGGACCTCGCGAAGGCCTTGGCGAACTACACCGGGCCCTTCCTCGACGGGCTTTATCTGGGAAGCAATGCGTTCGATGACTGGATCACATCGGAACGCGACAGGCTGCTCGGCCGCGCGCTTGAGTCCTTCGAAAAACTGGCCCGTCTCGTCGACCCTGATGCCGGGCTGATCCTGGCCGATCGTATTGTGACCATGGAACCGACACGGGAAGAATCCTATCGGCTCAAGATGGAATTGCTGCTCGCATGTGGCCAACGCGACAGGGCAATCAGGACATACGAAGCTTGCAGAAGCATGCTGAAGAAGGAGTTCGGCGTCGAAGCCGGCCCTGAAACGCGGGCGCTTTGGCAATCTCTGTTGCTTGCCGCCGACGACACCTCAAATGTGCAGTCGACAAGTGGTGTTCCGGCCAGCCAGCGCCTTGGGCGTCCCTCCATCAGCGTTGCCGACTTCGTCAATCTGACCGGAAAGCAAGGCGACGACTTTTTCGCCAAGGGACTTGTCCAGGACATCACGACAGCCCTCTCCGAAGTGGCCGACTATGTCGTGCTCGCCGCGCTTCCGCCCGAAAAGAGCGGTCCGGGCGAAGAAGCCAAGACGCCAGGAATACTCCGGGCGCGATATATGCTCAGCGGCAGTGTCCAGAGATCCGGCAATGGGTTGAGGGTGAATGTCCAGCTCGTCGATGCCGCCGGCGGCCACCACGTCTGGGCCCAGAAGTTCGACGGCCACTCCGAGAACGCGCTCGAATTCCAGGACAGGATCGCACAGTCTGTTGTTCTTGCCGTGATCCTCGAACTTCAACTGACCAACTGGAAGGTTCGAGACAAAAGCCCGCCGGGTACCCCTGAAGTGCGCAGGCTGGTCAACGAAGCTCTCATGAAATACTTTGAGATGACTCGGGACTCACTTTTGGTCGGGATTGAGCTTGCCGAGAAGGCTTTCTCGATAGGTCCCGACAACGCCCGTGCAAAGCGGACGCTCTCGATCGTGATATCCATGGGCGTGGCGTTTGGTGCGCTGCCTCGGGAGCGTGGGGTGATCGAGCGTGCGGTCGAGCTCGCGGAAGCCGCGGTGCGGGCGGTACCGGACGATGAAATTGCCCGATGTATCCTGTCGTTCGCTCTCGAAAGTTGCGGTCGTATCGACGAGGCGATCGCCGAATGCCGCCACGCGATCAGCCTCAACCCAAGCTACCCGACTGGCCACGGCGATATTTCGATGCTCTTTGCATTGCGCGGACAGGTCGACGAAGCGGTGCGCGAGGCCAACGAAGCAATCCGGCTCGGAACGCACGATGTCATCGACTTCTGGCGCCACCACGGCCTGGTTGTGGCGCTCTTCGCTGGCGGAGACAACCAGCGGGCGCTCGAAGCCGCCCGCAAAGTGGTCAGGACAAAGCCTGGCTTCGTTCGCGGCGCCCTTTATTGGGCCGCGACCGCGTCAGCCACCGGAAACAACGAAGAAGCATCCCGGGCCATCCACCATTGCCTGTCACAACTTCCGCATCTCAATCTGAGCAATGTCTGCCCTGGCTTTGTGCCGCGCTATGTGAAGGATCATCACCATTCCCGGTTCCTTGAGATGCTGTCGAGGGCTGGCCTCCCCGGCTCCTAGCCACATCATTGGCGTAGACACCGGCATACGAAGCTGGAGGCTTCCGTCCTCCGCCCAGGCATCGAAAGCAGATAACGCGTTGGCATTTCCGGCCAGGTCGACCTATAAGCTACCCTGCGATTGAGGTATTCGGCGCCGCACGCCGTCGCGCCGGCCAGGGCATTCGGCCGATTTGCGGCGGGGGCTGTCATGGCAGGCGATAGCGTTCACGCGACGCGTGCCCAAACTTTATTGAAGCTATGAAGATGCAACATTATCAAGGGTTTGGGATAGCCATAGCCCCCTGGGTGGGGCAGATAGATAAGTAATATCAGATAGTTACTGGAGCCCGTGTGCAAAAATCGCACACGAAAGTTCACCTTCTCCGGTGGCTCGACCTTTGCCGAAGCAAGCGTCGAGCCGTGGTTGAAGCTCGCGGCGGCGTATCCCGACAAGCTGATACCGGTCGGCTGCATGGCAGCGACGGTCGAATTGCGCGGCTTCGTCGACATCGGCGACGAGATGGCCGCGACAGATGCGCCGCCGCTCTGCGACGTCACAGGCTTCGACGCCTGCGACGTGGTGCGCACGCCGGCGTTCGGCGTCATCGTCTACCGCGTCGAACTTGGCGAGCGGGTCACGTCCGGACAGCCGATCGCCGACATCGTCGCGCCCGCTGCGATTGGCGGCGATGCCCGTATCACCGTCCATGCGCGTACTGACGGCGTGGTCGTCACCCGCAGACTGAAGAAGCTGGTGGCGGCCAACCAAGTCATCGCCAAGGTAGCCGGCACCGAGCCGCTTTCCCATCGCAAGGGCTATCTTCTGGAGGATTGATAACATGTCGCTCGAAAGCTGCTCCGGTTTCGAGAAAACGACATGCATGCCTGTCACTGCGAGACACCGACCGGCATGAGCCCCGTTCCGCAGGGGAGACCGCAAGCCTATTGAAGGAGAAGCGGCTGTCCCAACTTCAACGGAGTATCCTTCAGCAAGACCTTGAGCGAGCCAGGACGGTCCTGAACGGCATAGACAAGGACGGATCCTCATCTAGCTCCTGAAGGGAACCCACCGTGCAACTGCGCCGGTAGGGATATTTTGATCCTGACCAAACTCGACCGGCTCGACCGTGAGCAACAGATGTCAGTACCACGGTCAAGGCACTGGATGAAATGGGCGTGAGAGTTTATTGCCTCGCACTCGGCGGCGCCGACCAGACACAGGACGCAACTGAGGTCATGAACCATCATTGGCACGGACACTGGGATGGGCGCGGCTCGCATCTGCCAGATGTCAGGGCTACTTCGCCGTATCCTCCAAGCGCATACGCCCACAACTCAGAGATCCGGACTCTATTCCGGCCCACGCGTAAAGCCACATCGCGCAACGGCGGCCGTCCAGGTTTCAGTGGTCGAAGGCGCACGTCACACCTGGGCCATGCCGCCATCGACGGCCAGTTCCGCGCCGGTTGTGAAACTGCTCTCGTCGCTGGCGAGGAAAACAACCGCGGCGGCCACCTCGTCAGGCCGGCCCATGCGCCCGAGAGGGATCATGCTGGAAAGCGCGTCTCGAATCTGTTGCGAGGCCCCGGCCATCATCGCCGTATCGGTCGGGCCGGGGCTGACGACGTTGACACGAATGCCTTTGGGACCAAGTTCGTTGGCCCAGGTGCGGGTGAACGAGCGGACAGCGGCCTTGGTGGCGCCGTAGACGCCATATCCTTTGGTGCCGATGTCGCCTGCGATAGAGCCGATCAACACGATCGTTCCGCCTGGCTGCATGAGGTTGACGGCACCTTGTGCTGCGAAAACCAGGGAGCGCACATTCAGACCGAATGTCCTGTCGAAATGATCCTCCGAAATATCTTCAAGCGGGGCGTATTCGGAAAGGCCGGCATTCACAATGAGCACGTCGATACGCCCGCGTTCCGATCTGATCTGCTCGAATACACGTTCAAGATCCGCTCTGTTGCTTGCATCCGCCAGGACCGTCCGGATGCTGCCGGTGCCCGCCGCTTCCAAGGCGCCGTCCGCACCCTTGCGGCTGGTCGCATAGACCTGCGCTCCCTCACTGGCGAACCTTTGTGAAACTGCCCCGCCGATACCGCCGGCACCGCCGACAACCAGTGCGATCTTGTTTGCCAATCTGCTCATGTGAACTCCATCAAAAAGTGATGGCTCAAGATATATGCTCTATACCTACGGTCAATTACGCACTACAACTAGAGCAGATATCGAGGAGTATACCTATGTCCGCCGTGACTGAAGACTTGCCCGTCAAGGTCAGCCCGCCCCGTCGTCCTAAGCCCGTGTCCGTCGAGGCGTTGATAGATGTGCAAAAGGCGCGGCCGGTACTTGAGCAGATCGCCAACAAGTGGTCGGTCCTGATTCTGACCGTTCTGTGCACTAGGCCGTCGAGATTCAACGAGATCATGCGGCGCCTGGACGGCATCACGCACAAGGCGCTCGCCGATGCGCTGAAGCGTCTGGAACGTAACGGTCTCATTCGCCGTGAAGTGCTGACGACGACGACGCCGGTCGGTGTCGAATACACGATCACTTCGCTCGGCCACTCCCTTCGGCAACCGTTCGAGGCGCTTTACGAATGGTCGATGACCTACGGGCCGGAACTCGAGCGCGCGCAAGACGAATACGACCGCGTTCGAGACTGATCACGTCCCCGGCCAGGCAGGCTTCTATTGCTCTGACGACACCCTGATAAAGGCCAGGAACGCCAAGGTAACAGCCGTTCGCATCCAGTTCTCCCCCAAGTTAAGGCCTGACCTTACACGGCAATTGCCGGTTTCGCATCCTGTCGCACTGAGTTTACCTGCGGCTGATCGAGCCAAACAACTACTCCCCAGAATGAGGAAATTACTATTATGGCGCATGGACTTCTACGACCCCGTGCGTGCCGCGCCTAATCTGGCGGCGTCCATTCTCTCTCATCGACCCGCTGATGACGATTCAGCCCAAAGATTAGGGAAGTCGGACGTCCCTTCTTCACCGGTTGGAGTAGGACCAACACCGCCCTCGGGCGTGAGGAAGCGTCTTTGACCGAAATAGAGAAGCGCAGCGGAGCAAGCGACAATGGCCGGGACTGATCTTAGCCACTGTGGCATTCCTTCCGCGTATTCTTTCCAAGCTACGCCCACGGCGTCCTCGAATGGATTGGGTCTGACTGAAGACCGCCTTCGCTTCTCTTAGTCTCGATCGTCTTCCCGTAACGACGTCGCTGCGTTCTCTTCCCCTGGTCGCTGCGCGTCCATTCCTCGGCGGCCCAAGAAAGCCTCGCGCCGCCGTTACTTCGTTTCAGCCCCTTCGGGATGCAGACCGATCGTCTCCGGCCTCACGACCACCATCGAGAGATGGGTGCGGCCCGAGAAAAACAGATGGAACCACCACGATGGCTACGGTCGGCACATTCTCGCGCACCGCGAACGGTTTCTCCGGTTCGGTCAAGACCCTCAACCTCAACGTCAAGACTGTGACGTTCTCTCCGGTCGATGGCGACAACGAAAAGAGACCCGACTTCCGCATTTTCGCTGGCGCCCCGAGTTCGGGGCGGCCCTGGAAGAAGACCTCGCGCGAGGGCCGCGACTACCACTTCGTCGAGCTCGACGATCCCAACTTCCCCGCTCCGATCTACGCGAGCTTGGTCGAGACCGACACCGGGGGCGACTTCTCGCTCATCTGGTCACGACGCGCCGCGGAGTGGTCCGTCAAGCACTAAGCCCCGCCGCAAGGCGGGGCTTTGTCCTGTTCAAGTCCGCCGATGCCTAAGCTCTGCCAGCATGAAGTCAAAAAAATGAGGATCCGAGGCCCAGGCGATGTTGACGCGGATGCCTGCCTTGGCAGGTTGGCGCTCCGGCGAAAACACGGTACCAGGTGCAATAAAAATCCCCTGGCGAGCGCCTTCCCGGGCGAGGGCGATGTCATCGACATACTCGGGAAGCTCCAGATAGACGTAGTATCCACCTGTCGGCTCGGCAAAGAGCTTAAGACCCATCTTCTGAAGGCGGGGAACGACCGTCTCGGTGGCCTGCTGCACACGCTGCGCCAAACGCTTGAGGTGGCGCCGATAGTGACCTTCACTGATCAATCCATGGATCAACCGCTCAATGTGTCCTGAGCTGTTGACTGTCGTCAGCATCTTCAACTCGGCAAGGGAAGCGATAAGGTCGGGGCGCGCGGCGATATAGCCGCAGCGCAGGCTGGCCGACAACGTCTTGGCAAAGGTGCGCACGCAGATGACGTTCCGCAACTGGTCGAGAGGCGCAAGGCCAACGCCACGGACCGTCGGCAGGTCGACGAACGGGTCGTCCTCGACCACCAGCATGTCGCAGCGCGCGGCGATCGTCAGGATCGAGTGAGCGGTCGGCAGGTTGGTCGAGCTGCCGGTTGGATTGTGCGCAAGCGATTGTGTGAAGAACAGCTTCGGACGCTCGCGCTCGGCCTTGCCGGCGAGATCGTCGAGGTCCGGACCGGTCGGCGTCCGCTTCACGCCGATCATGCGGATCTGCGCCAGCTTCAGCTTGGCGAAAAGCGGGTAATAGCCGGGGTCGTCGACCAGCACGGTATCGCCGGCGACGAGGAAGCGGCGTATGATCAGGTCCAGTGCGTGGTTGGCGCCGAATGTCAGCAGGATCTGGTCCGGGCTCGCCTGCACCTCGCGCTCCATGAGGTCGAAGGCGAGGCGCTCGCGCAGCGCCGGCAGGCCCATCGCCGAACCATAGCCGTCACTGCTGGACCTCTGGTGCCGGCCGAGCAGCCCGAGATGGCGCCGCACTTCCGATTCCTCCATCCATGAGGCGGGCGGCCGCCCGTCGCCGACGCGGATCGAAAAGCTCTCCTCCAACTGCGCATTGAGCAGCGAGGCGATGTCGACCGCTTCCGCGACATGGCGGGGACGCTCGCTCGGCGTCTGCCGGCGACGCTCGGCGACCATGAAGCCGGCGCCGGGCCGCGAAAACGCGATGCCCGCGGATACCAGCCGGTCATAGGCATCGACGATGGTGTTCTTGGAAACGTCGAATTGCTCGGCGGCCTTGCGTATCGACGGAAGCTTGGCGCCGACGGTAATCGAGCCGGTCTCGATGCGCCTTCTGATCTCTGCCGCCACGGCCTCGGCGCGCGTCATCCCAGAACATCCTCCGATGGGCTGCGTGCCCTGATATGGACTGGTACAGTTTGTCGCTGTTTCCTGTAGCTGTACCTTGATAGATGGTATCAGTTAAACGATAGCTGCCTCAACGACAAGCATTCGCAGGGAGGCGATCGTGATGGTGGCTGTCCAGGACAGCGGTGTCGAGCCGCGGCTGAATTCCCGCATCGAGAAATTCCGCGACCTGTCGCCGGCCGATCGCCTGGCGACGGTCGGCGACGCCGCTCGTCTTGGGCAGGCGGATCGCGATGCCTTGCGCGGCGGCGTCCTGCCGCTCGATCTCGCCAACGGCATGATCGAGAATGTGGTCGGCACCTTCGAGATTCCGCTCGGCGTCGCCACCAACTTCACCATCAACGGTCGCGATTACCTCATCCCGATGGCGGTGGAAGAGCCGTCGGTGGTCGCCGCCGCCTCCTACATGGCGCGCATCGCCCGCGGTTGCGGCGGCTTCGAGACATCGAGCACCGCACCGATCATGCGGGCACAGGTGCAGATACTCGGTCTGTCCGATCCGCACGGCGCACGCGCCAGGCTGCTGTCGGCCCGCGACCAGATCATCGCCGCCGCCAACGAGAAGGACCGGGTGCTGATCGGCCTCGGCGGCGGCTGCCGCGAGATTGAAGTGCAGGTGTTCGAGGAGACGCAAGTCGGACCGATGGTGGTGCTGCATCTGCTCGTCGACGTGCGCGACGCGATGGGCGCCAACACGGTCAATACCATGGCCGAGGCAGTCGCACCGATGATCGAGCGCATTTCGGGCGGCACCGTCCGGCTGCGCATCCTCTCCAACCTGGCCGACCTCAGGCTGGCGCGGGCGCGGGTGCGGCTGACGCCGAAGGCACTGGCGACGAAGGAGTTCACCGGCGAGCGTATCGTTGCCGGCATCGTCGAGGCCTGTTCACTGGCGATCGTCGATCCTTACCGCGCGGCCACGCACAATAAGGGCATCATGAACGGCATCGATCCAGTCGTCGTCGCGACCGGCAACGACTGGCGGGCGATCGAGGCCGGCGCCCACGCCTGGGCGGCGCGCGGCGGCCGTTATACGTCGTTGAGCCGCTGGGAGATCGACGCCGCCGGAAACCTCGTGGGGACGCTGGAAATGCCGATGGCGCTGGGCATGGTCGGCGGCGCCACCAAGACGCACCCGGCCGCTCGCGCAGCGCTGAAACTCCTCGGCGTGACCACGGCGCAAGAGCTTGCCGAGGTCACCGTCGCGGTCGGGCTGGCGCAGAACATGGCGGCGCTCAGGGCGCTGGCAACCGAAGGCATCCAGCGTGGACACATGGCGCTGCATGCCCGCAACATAGCCATCGTGGCGGGCGCGAGCGGCGCGAATATCGATGCGGTGGCAAAGGAACTTGCGGCGGATCACGATGTGCGCGTCGATCGCGCCAGGGAAATCCTGCTCAGACTGGGCAAAGAGGAGACCTGAGCGGTGAGCGAGGCGGCCGCACACGGAAATCAGGCTCGGCTTTCCAGCCTGCTCAAAAGCCAGGAAGGCATCGTGCTGGTGCTGGCGGTGCTGGCCTTCGTGCTGTTCTCGTTGCTGCTGCCGTCCTTCTTCAGCCCCGGCAACATCCTAGCCCTGATCAGAAGCGTCTCGATTCTCGGCATCCTGGCGCTGGGAATGGCGCTGGTCGTCATCGCCAGGGGCATCGATGTCTCGATGATCGCAACGATGGTGGTGTCGGTGTCCTGGGCCTTCGTGATCGCCCGCTCGGGCTATTCGCTGGAATTCGCGCTGCTGATCGGCGCGCTGTTCGCGGTGGTCGCCGGCGTGCTGATCGGGATGCTGATCGCTTTCGGCGAGGTCGCGCCGATCTTCGCGACGCTTGCCGCCGGCTCCGTCATCTACGGCCTTGGCCGAACCTTCTTCTTCACGCTGGAGATGCAGAATGTGCCGCCAGGCGCCGAATGGTTCTCGCTGATCGGGCAGGGCCGCATCCTCGGCGTCCCGGTGACGGTGGTGGTCTTTGCCATGCTTTGCCTGGCGCTGCATCTGGTGCTCAGCCGCACGCGGTTCGGCTGGCAGACCTATGCCATGGGCAACAATCCGGGCGCCGCCAGGATCACCGGCATTTCCAACCGGCCGATGATCGTCGCGCAATATGCGATCAGCGCGCTGATCGCCTACGGCGCCGGGCTGGTGCTTGCCTCGTCGGCGTCGGCGATCAACGCCCGGCTTTTCAATTCGACGATGATCTACGACATCCTTCTGGTCGTCGTGTTGGGCGGCATCGGCCTGAATGGCGGCCACGGCAAGGTTCGCAACGTCATTCTGGGCACGATCTTCGTCGGCATCCTGCTCAACGGCATGACGATCATGAACATCGCCTACACGATCCAGAACCTGGTCAAGGGCGTGGTCCTGCTTCTGGCCATCGTCATCGACTCGCTCGTCAACCCACGCGACGAGCAGACGTCCCAGCAAGGGGATCTCTGACACCAATTTCAACGCCAAAATGCAATGGGAGGAAACCATGCGACTTCTGAAAACGACAAAGTGGCTGGCCGCGGCCTGCATCGCGCTTGCCGGTATCGTCACCGCCAGCGCCCAGGACAAGGGCCTGGAAAATCCGCGCTCGACGACGTTCCACAAGACGCTGGAAGGCAAGAAGGTCGTCTTCCTGCCGCTGTCGATGGGTTTCGACCTGACCGAAGGCTGGGCGGCGGTGATGCGCCAGCAGGCCAAGCGCCTCAAGTATGATTTCGAGATCCGCGACCCCGCCTGGAGCACCGACGCGGGAACCCGCGCGCTGCAGTCGCTGATCAGCGAGAAGCCGGACCTGATCGTCGCGCACAATCCCGACATCCAGTCCTACGCCCGGTTGCTGGCTCAGGCGCAGGCCGCCGGCATCAAAGTTGTGCAGATCAACCTGGAATCGAACACCCAGACCGATTCGTATGTCGGCGCCGACTGGACCGAGATCGGCGAACAGGCGGCGCAGGCCGTGGTCGACAAATGCAGCCCCGGCAAGGGTGCTTCGACCAAGGTCGCTATCGACACCGGCGTGCCGACGGCGGCATCCGACGTGTTCCAACTCGACGGCATCTACCGTGTCTTGAACCAGCATCCCGACATCCAGGTCGTTTCGCAGCAGGCCACCGAATACAATCCGGAAAAGGCGCGCTCGATCATGGAGACCGTGCTGCAACAGCATCCGGATCTTTGCGGCGCCATCGGCATCTGGGACAATCAGGACACCGGCACGGCGTCTGCGATCCAGCAGGCCGGCAAGGGCGACCAGGTCTTCCTCGTCACAAGCGGCGGCGGCAACAGGGTCGGCTGCGAGAATGTCGAGAAGGGCCTGTTCAATCTCTACATCAGCTACAACGTGCCGCTGCAGGGCGAAATCCTGAATGCGGAGATCGCAAGGCTGCTGCTCTCCGACGGTACCGCCGGCGAGACCAAGACGCTCTATTTCAATCCGCTGACGCAGATCACCAAGGCCAACGTCAACCAGCGCAATTGTTGGACGCTGGACGATCTGAAGTAGGGAATCCTGACTTATGGCCACCAGCGATGCGCTTTCACGGCTGCGGTACCGGCTTTTGCCGGACCGCCTGTTCGGCGAATTGCTGACCAAGAGCTGGATCGACAACGTCATTCCGGCATTGGCGCTGGTGGTCACGATCCTCGTCATGACGTGGATCATCCCTGGCTATTTCTCGGTCGGCAACCTTACCGATCTCGCCCGCCAGGTGTCGGAATTCGGCCTGATCGCACTGGCGCTCACCATCGTCATCCTCTCGGGCGGCATCGACCTCTCGGTCGGCTCGATGTTCGCGCTATGCGTGCTTGCCGCCCTGGTATCGATGAACGTTGCCGGCCTGCCGGTCGGCGTGGCATTGATCGCGACGCTAGCCACGGGCCTCGTCTGCGGGCTGCTCAACGGGGTGCTGATCGGCTATCTCAGGCTGCGCGCCTTCATAACCACTCTGGTGACACTGGTCATCTACCGGGCGCTCTACGACATCATCTTTCCCCGGCTTGCCAGCGCGATCGTCGGCTCGATGCCGGTCTCCCCGACCTGGGACCTGATCGGCTTCGGCACCTTCTACGGCCTGCCCGTCTCCTTCGCCATTTTCGCCGTCATCGCCCTTGGCGCGCATATCGTCCTGTCAAGGCTAAGGCCAGGATGGCGGTTGCGCGCCGTCGGCGGTGCGCGCCGCTCCGCCTACAATGCCGGCATCAACGTCAAGCTGACGGTTTGCCTCGCCTATGTCGCATCGGGCCTGCTGACCGCGATCGCTGCCTTTCTGTTTTCCGCCCGGCTCGGCAGCACCGGCGCCGACACCGGCATAGGGCTGGAGATTTCCGTATTGACCGCCGTGGTGCTTGGCGGCGTTTCGCTGGGTGGCGGCCGCGGTTCGGTCGGCAATGCGGTGATCGGCTCCATCCTGGTGCTGATCCTGACCAGCGGCCTCATCCGCCTGTCGATGCCCGGCTCGGTCAACCAGCTGATCCTCGGTCTGGTGCTGATCGCCGCCGTGCTGTTCGACGCCAAATGGGTGAAGAACCGCGGCAAGCTGTTGAGCAAAGTCTATGTCTCGCCGACCTATCTGAAGCTGCCGAATTTGACGCCGCCGACCGGAACCGACGTGCTTGCCGTCAATGACAGGCTTGGCGCGGCGGAGCTCATAGGGCTTGGCGCGGTAGAAGGTCCCGAGGACGTCGTCCTCGACCCCGACGACAATCTCTACACCGGTACGCGGCACGGTACGATCGTCCGTTTCCTCGCGCCCGACTATGCGCGCAGCGAGGTCTTCGCCCGTATCGGCGGTCATCCGCTGGGGCTGGCCTTCGCGCCGAATGGCGACCTGCTCACCTGCGTCGGCGGCATGGGCGTCTACCGCGTCTCGCCGGACGGGACGGTGGCGAAGGTCACCGACGAAACCAATCGCAGCCTGCTGTCGGTGATCGACGATTCGCGGCTGAGGCTTCCCGACGATCTCGACATCGCGCCGGACGGGCGCATCTTCTTCAGTGAAGCGACGATCCGCTACGAGATGTCTGAATGGGCGGTCGATGCGCTGGAGGGCAGGGGCAACGGCCGGCTGATCTGCCATGATCCGAGGACCGGCTCGACCCGCACCATATTGCGCGGCCTGATCTTTCCCAACGGCGTCACCATTTGCCGCGACGGCCAGTCGCTGCTCTTTGCCGAGACATGGGCGTGCCGCATCAGCCGCTTCTGGTTCGACGGACCGGACAAGGGCAAGCGTGAAATCTTCCTCGACAATTTGCCAGGCTATCCCGACAATCTCAACCGCGGCTCCGACGGAACCTACTGGATCGCGCTGCTCGGCATGCGCACCAGAACCTTCGATCTCGCCATGCGCAAGCCGGGTTTTCGCCGCCGCATGGCCAAGCGGATCGCCGCCGACGAATGGCTGTTCCCCAACATCAATCGCGGCTGCGTGCTGCGCGTGTCGGAAACCGGCGAGATCATCGACGCGTTGTGGGACGAGGCCGGCGAAAACCATCCCTCGATCACCTCGACCTGCGAGCACAAGGGCTGGCTCTATCTGGGCGGCGTCTCCAACAACCGCATTGGCCGCGTTCGCATCGAAGGCGCCGATCCGCAATGGACGGCGCATGACGATTACTGGGGGAAGCGCTGATGGCGGGGTTAGGCACGTTCGTCCGCCGGCTGTTTTCGGCTGATGATGCCGGCATCAGCGTGCCGGCCATGGACGGCGTCTTCAAACCGGACAACCGTCTGGAAGAGGCGGAGCGGCTGCTGTCGCTTCCCGCGATCGACAATCTCGTTGCGTCGCCAGCGAGACTGCTGTGCAGCAGCGGCAACACGCTCTTCCGGATCGACCTTGGGAGAGCGGGCGCTTCGGCGGTCGCAATAGCGGAGTTCGCGGCGCCGATCAGCTTTGTCGCATCCGCGCCCGATGGCCGCCTTGCCGTCGGCATCGAGGGTGAGGGCCTGCAAATCGGGCAGCCGGGCACCTGGAGGCGCATCGGCTTGCCAGGCGGCGTGGCGTCCTGCCTCACCGCCGGGCTCTTTACCGTGGATGGCTCGCTCTACCTGTGTGTCGGCTCGCGCAAGCATCCGGCGCGCGACTGGAAGCGCGATCTGATGGAGGGCGGCAGCAGCGGCGTCGTGCTCGCCATCGATCCGGACAGCGGCTCCCAGCGTGAGCTTGCAGCCGGATTGGCATTTCCCAACGGCGCGGTCATGCTCGGCAACGGCCGTCTGGCGATCAGCGAAAGCTGGCGCCATCGTATCGTCGCCCTTAATCCGAAATCCCCCCATCCGGTGGCGATCCTGGAAAATCTGCCGGCCTATCCGTCGCGCCTGTCACCCGCTTCCGATGGCGGCTTCTGGATGGCGCTGTTCGCGCCGCGCCGCCAGCTTCTCGAACTGGTGCTGCGCGAGGACGATTATCGCCGCGAGATGATGGCGACGATCGATCCCGGCGAATGGATCGGGCCGGAACTCGCCGGATCGGCGCGGCCGGACCAGCCGCTGAGCCAGGGCTCGGTCCGGCAGATGGGCGTGCTGAAGCCGTGGGCGCCATCGCGCTCCTACGGCCTCGTCGCGCGCTGCGACGACAGCGGCCGGCCCAGCGAAAGCTGGCACAGCCGCGCCGACGGCAGCATGCATGGCGTCACCTCCGTCTGTGAGCATGGCGGCAGCGTCTACGCCGCCTCGCGCGGCTCCGGCACGCTGCTGCGCCTGCCCGGCGCGACATCAGGTGGAGCCCGGCATGGCTGATCCCCACGCGACCGAGATCGTCCGGTTCCGCAAGGCCACCAAGGCGTTCGCCGGCAACGCGGCGGTGCGCGACGTCGATTTCACGCTGCGGCAAGGCGAGGTCCATGCGCTGCTCGGCGAGAACGGTGCGGGGAAGTCGACGTTGACCAAGGTGCTGGCCGGCCTCTACCCGCTGACGTCGGGCGAGATGCTGATTGACGGCAAACCGGTTGGCTTTTCCTCGCCCGCCGATGCCATGAAGCACGGCATCGCCATGGTGTTCCAGGAAACCAATCTCATCCCGTCGATGAATGTCGCCCAGAACATCTTCCTCGGCGAGGAGAGCTTCTTCAACCGGTTGCGCGGCATCAACATCAAGGCGCAGCAGCATCTGCAGCGGCTGAACTTCCATGTCGAGCCGACCGCGCTGGTGTCGACGCTCGGCGCCGCCAAGAAGCAGATGGTCGAGATCGCCCGCGCGGTTCACCACAAGGCCCGCATCTTCATCTTCGACGAGCCGACGGCGACGCTGACGCCGGAGGAAAAGCAGCACTTCTTCGCCCTGGTCGAGCGGCTGAAAGGCGAGGGCGCTTCCATCATCTTCATTTCACACGCGCTGGAAGAGGCGCTGTCGATCGCCGACCGCATCAGCGTGCTGCGCGACGGCGCGCTGATCGTCACCGACGATGCGCGCAATCTCACCCGCGAAAAAATCGTCCAGGCGATGGTTGGCCGGCAACTGACCGATGCGCTCTATGGCGACGATGCCGCCAAACGCGTCGCGCGCCGCCCGGGCGAAAAGGTGCTGGCGCTCGAGAACGTCTCGATGGGTAAGGCGGTGCGCAGCGCCACGCTGTCGGTCTTTGCCGGCCAGGTGACCGGGCTGTTCGGCCTGGTCGGTGCCGGCCGCACCGAAATGATGAAGATCGCGGCGGGCGTTTTGAAGCGTGACTTCTTCCATGGTGGCCGCATCACGCTGCGCGGCGAGGTGGTGCACTTCCGCGTGCCACGGCAGGCCGTGCGGCGCGGCGTCGCCTATATCACCGAGGACCGCAAGCTCGACGGCCTATTCGATACGATGGACATCGCCCAGAACGTATTCCTCGGCAAGCTGGCCAAGCGCTCCAATCCGGTCTCGGTAATCGGCCTTGGCGAAGCGCGCCGGCAATCGGCCGAATGGATCGAGACGATGAAGGTCCGCACGATCGGCGCCAATGCTCGGGTGGTCGAGCTTTCCGGCGGCAATCAGCAGAAAGTGGTCATCGCCAAATCGCTAATCCAGGCGCCGTCGCTGATCATCTTCGACGAGCCGACGCGTGGCGTCGATGTCGGCGCCATCGCCGAGATCCATCAGATTATCGAGCGGCTTGCCGATGCGGGTGCGGCCGTCGTCGTTATCTCGTCCTATCTGCCTGAAATCCTCAATCTGTCGGACCGCATACTGGTGGCGCGCCAGGGCCGTATCGTCGAGGAGATGACCATCGACGAGGCCTCCGAAGAAAAGATCATGTATGCCGCCGTCCATTGAATCGCCCGGTGAGGATCGGCAGGCCACGATCGTCGAAGTCGGTCCGCGCGACGGCCTGCAGAACGAAAAGCGGCTGGTCTCGACCGGGCAGAAGCTGCGTCTGATAGGCATGCTGGCCGATTGCGGCTTCGCCCGCATCGAGGCGACGGCTTTCGTCTCGCCGAAATGGGTGCCGCAGATGGCCGATCATGATGAGGTCATGCGGCGCGCTGTGCGGCGTCCGGGGCTTATGCTGTCCGCGCTGGTGCCCAACGAACAAGGTGCGCGGGCCGCGATCGCGGCCGGCGCGCAGGAACTCGCGGTCTTCAGCAGCGCCTCGGAGACGTTTTCGAAACGAAACACCAATTGTACCATCGAGGAAGGGCTGGCTCGTTTTGTGCCAGTGATCGCGCTGGCCGCCGAGCATTCCTTGCCGGTGCGGGGCTATGTCTCCTGTGCCGTCGATTGTCCCTATGAAGGCCCGATCGAACCCGGCGCGGCCGCGAGAGTCGTCGCGCGCCTGCGCGATCTCGGCTGCGCCGAAATCGCCGTTGCCGACACGATCGGCAGGGCGACACCCGAGCGCGTGCATGCCATGGTGCTGGCAACCCTCGAAGAAGCAGAGGCTGCGCGGCTGGCCGGGCATTTCCACGACACCGGCGGCCTGGCGCTCGCCAACGTCGATGCTGCCTGGGACCTCGGGCTCAGGGTGTTCGATGCCGCTGCCGGCGGGCTAGGCGGCTGTCCCTACGCGCCCGGTGCGGCCGGCAATCTTCGCAGCGGCGCGCTGGTGGCGCACCTTGCGTCGAAAGGGATTTCCACCGGCATAAATCGCGAATTGCTGGCCGGCATCGAAACCATGCTTGCCGAGGGTAAGTTTTTCGCCGAGCCATAAAACCACGACAACCCCGCAGCAAGTTTGCCTGAAATCAGTGCCGTCCCGATCTTCGGGGCTGGCGTCTCGGAAAATGCGACACGAGCTATATATTGCTGCCTTGGCTGCCCGCTCGGCTTTAGAAAAATTTGACGAGGCATCGAATTTTTGGCGCGCGTGCCGCCCTTGTTGTGAACGTCAGTACCAATGCCCCGATCGCCTTCACACCGAATGGAGAGTGTCGGCGATCGTTCCCATCAGGTTCTGCATGTCGATCCGCATTGGCCGATTGATCGCTTTCGGCCCGAAGAGGTCCTTGTACAGTTCTACAATCAGGGACGGACTGGGCTTCCTGGAAGCTTTTCGAACTTTGCGTCGCGCCTCAGCCCCGTCAGGAAGTCGATGCCTCCTCAAATTTTCCCCAATACCGAATCTAAGTGACAATTTGTCCCATAAGCACTCGCACCTCCGTCGAGACCATTCGCGAACTACATTCTCGGTTCAACACGCAACATCTCTTCGCGCGAGTGACCGGCCTCTCAAGCACCGACCTATCGCTGATCCGCTGCAGCACTCTTTGCGGCCATAGCCGATCCGTTGTAGGCGTGCATCTGCGCCAGCTTCGCCATGCGCTGGGCGGCTTCTGCGAGCGCCGAGCAATGCTGCTTGAAGTTTTGCTCTATGATCTGACCGTAGGGTCCCGTAAGTCCCACCGCGTACATCACCTCACCGCTCGTCGGCCTTATCGGAAATGCGATCGAGCCCAAGCCCGGAACATGCTCGGCCAGGTCCATGGCATAGCCCTGCTGCCGAACCTCCGCCAATTCCCTGGTCAACTCCGCGATCTTCGTTTTAGTCCGATCGGTATAGCTGCGCAGCTCGGTCGCCAGGATCCTGTTCACGGTCTCCTGCGGATGAAACGCAAGGATCGCCTTGGCCGAAGCGGTCGCATTTACAGGCATGGCCATGCCCGGCATGACATAGGTCCGGACCGGAGTGTCGGGCGCGACGCAGGTGACCGAGCGCACCTCGGTACCGTCGAACTTCGACAGGAACGCCGACTGGCCGGTGCGGTCGGCCAAATCCTGAAGCGGTCGCTGCGCGAGCGTCGTCAGCCAGCCGCTATCCGGAGACATCTGTAGCAGCTGCAGCAAGCGATCGCCGAGGCGGTATGTCCGATTGCGAACGCTCTCGGCGGTGATCATCCCGCTTTCGATCAAGGCATGCAGCAGCCTGTTGATCGTGGTTTTGGGCAGTCCAAGCGTCGTTTCGAGCTCGATCGCCGTCAAGCCATGCTCGAACGGCGCGACCGTTTCCATGATCGAGATGTAGCGCTCGAGGGGACTGTCCTTGGCGCTCGGCTTCTTCGATTTCGTATTCAAGGGCACCTACGCCGATCTGACAATTGCGACTGCAAGAAGGTTATCGTTCAAAACAGACGTGAGGGGCAAGGTCGGTCTCTCGTTATCCCGCCGCGCCTCGAGTCCGAGGGGCTCCGTAGAATA
Source organism: Mesorhizobium sp. WSM4822 (assembly GCF_055811155.1). Classification (NCBI taxonomy): domain Bacteria; kingdom Pseudomonadati; phylum Pseudomonadota; class Alphaproteobacteria; order Hyphomicrobiales; family Phyllobacteriaceae; genus Mesorhizobium; species Mesorhizobium sp. WSM4822. Next base: position 65,886 of record NZ_JBVVQM010000015.1, read on the forward strand.
GCCGAGCGGCCGCACGCCCTCGGCTGTCGGGCTCCGCCAGGTAACCCGAACCCGAAACCTCCTCACGAATAATACCGAAATTCGGTATTATTTCCATTTTATGGTCCCCTCGATTGACTCGCAAGCCAAATCCTGATTATCGGGATAAATACCGATTTTCGGAGGAACTTGAAATGGCTGAACTCCCGCGTGTGACCTACTCGAACATCGGGGTGGATTTTTCCCCTGTTCACGCTCACCTCGATGCAATGATCCCGGATTTCGAGAAGAACACACTGGGTCGCGAGTGGTCGACGCCGTTTGCGACTGGCGCTCGGAAAGAGATCCTGAGCCCTATCGACAAGAATATCTCTCTCGGCAAGTTCCCGGTTTCAATCCCGTCGGACGTCAAGTCCGCGATCCAGGCAGCCCGGGTCGGCGCGAAGACCTGGAACCGTTCGACGCTGGACGATCGCCTTGCATTCGGCGCCCGCTGGCGAGAGGCACTGGCGGAGCGCAAATATGACCTCGGTTTGGCGGCGCTCTACGAGATCGGAAAGTCCCGCATCGAGGCAGTCGGCGAAGCCGAGGAATGCCTCGACATGGTCGAGTACTACGCATCGGAGATGAAGGCGAACAACGGGTTCGTCCGGCCCATGAACGTGTTGGTCGAAAACGAGACTGCTACGAGCGTCATGAAGCCCTATGGCGTCTTCGCGGTCATCGCTCCTTTCAACTTTCCGCTCGCCTTGTCGATCGGCATGGTCTCGGGTGCGCTGTTGACAGGCAATGCGGTGGTCTACAAGCCGTCGCCGGGTTGCGCGCTGACCGGACTGCTGATTGCCGAAACGCTTCGCAAAGCGGGATTGCCCGAAGGTGTTTTCAACATCGTGCTTGGCGATGGAGAGGTGGGGCGCCTTCTTGCCACCGATAACGGCATCGACGGCGTTGCATTCACGGGCTCCCATAAGACCGGCATGAGCATCTTCCGTCATATGGCAACGCTGCCCCACATGAAGCCCGTCATCGCCGAAATGGGTGGCAAGAACCCCGCCTACGTGACGAGCAAGGCCGACCTCGACCGCGCGGCGCAGGGGGTGGCGCGCTCCGCTTTTGGCCTGCAAGGCCAGAAGTGCTCCGCATGCTCGGTCGTGTATGTCGACGAGAAGGTCAAGGCGGAATTCATCGAGAAACTGGTAGCGTTCGCTGGAAAGCTGGTGGTCGGAGATCCTCGTAAGGCCGAGACCTTTATGGGCCCTGTCTATGGCGACGCCACAGTCGGCCGTTTCCAGGCAGCGCTGTCGGAAGTCGAGGGCAAAGGCAAGGTGCATTTTGGGGGCGCCGCCCTGGGCCAGGGATTTGCGAACAACTACGTCCTGCCGACGGTCGTCGAACTTGATGGTCCGGGCCGGCTGACCCGCGACGAACTCTTCATGCCTTTCGTGGTCGTCCGCGGTTTTGATAGTCTCGATGCCGCGATCGAAGAGGGCAACGACATCGCCTACGGATTGTCGGCCGGCATCTTTACCAACGACCAGAAAGAGTTGCGTCACTTCCTCGACACCGCCGAAGCGGGGGTTCTCTATGCCAACCGTGCGAGCGGCGCAACGACGGGTGCATGGCCAGGCGCGCAGCCATTCTGCGGCTGGAAGGGCACCGGGGTCAGCGGCAAGGGCGGTCTCGGCTCCTGGTTCCTGCCACAGTACCTGCGCGAGCAGAGCCACACGATCATGACCAAGTGATCGAAAGAGGTCGCGCCCTTCGTCGCGGCCATCCAAGGCTGTCTCCTTCATCGGTTTACAAGATTATGCGCCACTATCCAGATTCAATGCCGAAGTCCCGCGAGATGTTCGAACGGGCCCGCAAGGTCATGCCGGGAGGAAACACCCGGACAACGGTCTTCATCGACCCGTTTCCGATCTATGCCCAGCGCGGCGAGGGCTGCCGCGTCTGGGACGTCGATGGAAACGTCTACTACGACTGCATCAACAATTTCACGGCCATGATCCATGGCTACGGCCATCCCGCCGTCACGGCCGCGGTGGTGGACCAGATGCCCCAGGGATCGGCTTTCGGAGCGCCCACCGAGAGCGAACTTGATCTTGCTGAACTGTTGGTGGAGCGCCTTCCGTCAGTCGAGCAGGTTCGCTTCGCCAACTCCGGCACGGAAGGCGTCATGATGGCGATCAAGGCGGCTCGGGCGTTCACCGAGCGGCCGAAGATCGTCAAGATCGAAGGTGCCTACCATGGCTCCTACGACTTCGCGGAAGTCAGCCTGGACAGTTCGCCCGCCAACTGGGGCGACATGCCTGCCTCAACGGCATACGCGAAAGGCACGCCGAAGGGAGTTCTCGATGATGTCATCGCGGTGCCGTTCAACGATACGGAGGCGCTGCGTGCCGTCTTCGACGCGCATGGCGACACGATAGCGGGTGTTCTGATCGACCCGATGCCGAACCGCGCCGGACTTATTCCCGCGCGAAAGGATTATCTCGACGCGATGGTCGAGATCGCTCATGCCGCCGGCTCGCTGGTGATCTTCGACGAGGTGATCTCGCTCCGCCTTGGCTATTCGGGGGCGCAGGGCCTGTGGAGCATCACGCCCGATCTGACGGCTCTCGGCAAGATCATCGGCGGAGGATTCCCGGTCGGCGCCGTCGGCGGCCGCGCCGACGTGATGGCGGTGTTCGATCCAACACGAGGCAAGCCTGCATTGCCGCATGGCGGCACCTTCACCGCGAACCCGGTGACGATGCGAGCCGGTCTGGCGGCGATGCGCGCGTTGACCCCGGCTAGCTTCGCGCATCTGGACGCTATCGGCAGCCTGCTTCGCGAGGGCATCACGGCCTCGCTTGCTCGCCATGGTCTCAACGGGCAGTGCGTCGGTCTCGGCTCGCTCTTCAAAGTTCATTTCACGGCGTTGCCGATCACGGACTACCGGTCAGTCTATCCGGGTGCGTCCGAACGCATGAAGCTCGACCTGTTCCACAAGGGTCTGCTCGACCGCGGCGTGCTTTCGGCGAGTTACGGACTCTTCGCGCTTTCCACCTCCATGACCGAGGAAGACGCACGCGAGATCCTTTCCGCAATCGACGGCGCCCTCGCAGCAATCGCTCCGAAGCAATGACGTAGCGCGTCCAGCGCCGGATCCATCCGGCACGGGACGACGCAGCAACAGATGGAAGTCACATGACAGCTTCTCCTCACGTCGTCGTCATCGGGGCGGGTACCCTCGGTATGTGTTCTGCGCACGCGCTCGCGGAACAGGGCGCTCGCGTCACCGTCATCGACGCACAATCCATTGCGTCAGGATCCAGCGGCCGCTCGGTCGGGGTCGTTGGGACACAACTCACGGATCCGTTCGAGATACAGCTGCGCATGCAATCGGTGCAGCGCGTCCGCCGGTGGCAAGAGCGCCTCGGTCTCGGCTTCAGCCCTATCGGCTACCTGCGTCTGGCGCGCACCTCCGAGCAGATGGAACTGTTCGCCCGCTCGGTGGAGATCCAGCGCGATGCCGGCTTCAGATCCAGGGTCTACCAGGCGAACGAGCTTCAGCAACTCGTGCCGCACTTGAGTTCAGATGGGCTCGAAGGCGGCATCTTCGGGCCGGACGACGGCTTCCTCGATCCCCACGAAATGTGCACGCTGCTGGCGCAACAGGTGAAGAAGCTCGGCTCCGAGGTTTTCCAGTTCCGCAAGCTGCTTGGTGCCGCGCGGACATCCGGTGGCTATCGGTTGGACACCAGCAAAGGGCCGATCGGCTGCGACTTCGTCGTGAATGCGGCAGGCGCCTGGGCGCCACGCGTTGCCGAGATGCTCGGACAGACGCTGCACATCCACCCCGAGCGCCACGAGGCGCTGACAATCCACTTGGACGCGCCGCTCCCGTACACAATGCCGATGGTAATGGATCTGGTGAACGGGCAGGGCACCGGACTCAACTTTCGGCACGAGAAAGCGAGCGAGCTCATCGCCGAGATACACAAGGTAAGTTCGCCGTCGCCCGAAGATCCGGACAACTACAACGAGCAGTGCGAGGAAGGGTCCAAGGTCATGCTGGCCGAGATGCTGATCGAACGCCTGCCTGATCTGCCGGGCGCCCGGCTCGGCCGGGGCTGGGCAGGCCTCTACCCTGTCACCGCCGACCACCGTCCCTATGTCGGACCAGTCGATCAGTCGGAGCCCGGTCTGATCACCGCGGCCGGTGCGGGCGGCTACGGGATTCAGCTTGCGCCGGTGATTGGGCTGATCGTCGCAGACTGGGTGCTCAAGGGCTCTCCCGCATCGATCCCAGGCACCGAAAGTCTCGCTCCAACTCCGGAAAGAAACGTTCCGGGCACACATACTGCGGCGGCTTGACCAGTGGGACACCGGCGTTAGCGCAAGGACAAAGAAGCCATGCCCGAGGCAGAAAATATCGTACGCATCAAGAACATCAACGTGATCTATGGCGGCCATCACGCCGTGAAGAACGTCTCGCTCGACATCACGCGCGGCGAGGTCGTGGCGATCGTCGGACCCAGCGGCGCGGGGAAGAGCACGCTGCTGCGTGCGATCAACATGCTCGAACAGCCGTCATCCGGCACCCTTGAAGTGGGTGCCATCCGGTTTTCGGTCGACCGCAATCTGTCCGCCGGAGAGCTGCTGAGTCTCCGACGTTCCACCGGGATGGTTTTCCAGTCCTTCAACCTGTTTCCGCACATGACCGTGCAGCGCAACATTTCGCTGCCGCAGATGCGGGTTCTGGGGCGCACCAAGGAGCAGGCGGACGCGCGCACCGCCCAATTGCTCGAACGCGTACACCTTACGGACAAGGCGCAAGCCTATCCGGCGCGCCTGTCGGGTGGCCAGCAGCAGCGTATCGCGATCGCACGCGCCCTGGCTCTTGACCCCAAGGTGATGCTCTTCGACGAACCCACGAGCGCCCTGGATCCCGAACTCGGGCTTGAGGTGTTGGCCGTGATGCGCGAGCTCGCCCAGGAAGGCATGACAATGATCATCGTCACGCACGAGATCGCCTTTGCCGCAGACGTCGCCGACCGCGTAGTCGTCATGGCTAATGGAGAGATCATCGAGCAGGGTCCGCCTGATGCCGTGATCCGCAATCCGTCGTCGCCCCGCACGCGGCAGTTCTTCCGTGCCGTGGTCGATCGCAGATGATCGACCTGCTGGTTTCACTGCTCAGAGGCGTTCCGGCCACGCTGCTGGTGACCTTCGGCGCTTTCGGAGTCGGGGCCATCGCAGCCATGCCGCTGGTGCTGATGCGACGTTCCCGGTTGCTTCTGCTAAGCGCGCCGGCGCGCATATACATCGACGTTGTCCGAGGAATCCCGCCGATCGTCTGGCTGTTCATTATTTTCTTCGGATTGGGCAGCGGAGTGATCGTTCTCAGTTCATATCAGGCTGCCATCCTGGGCATGGGGTTGGTGTCAACGGCCTATCTCGCTGAAATCTATAGGGGTGGCTTCCTGGCCCTCTCGAAGGGCCAGCGGGAAGCGTCCACGGCGCTCGGTATGTCGCGCCTGGATACGCTGCGCTATATCCTTGCGCCGCAGGTCCTGCGCGTCTCGGTTCCACCCATGGCGACCTTCCTTGTTAGCCTGCTCAAAGACACGACCGTGGCCTCCACGATCGGTGTCCGCGACGTGATGATGTACGCATCGCAGCAGGCTCAAGGCGGCGGCGGCAGCTTCGCGCCGTTCATTTTCGCGGCGCTTCTCTACATCGTGCTGTCCATACCCGTTGTCGTGTTGGCACGCGCCGTGGACGGGCGGCTGCGCTCAAGGGGGCAAGCGAAATGAGCGAGATGTTGGCTAACTGGCTGGACTGGTCGCCCCAGCTTTTCCAAGGAGCTATTGTCAGTCTTCAGTTGGCGGGCCTGGCGCTGCTGTTCGGATTGCCTATCGGCCTCGTTCTTGCGCTTGCCTCTTCCTCTGGAAACAGGCTCGTCCGCTATTTCGCGGTGGTATTGGTCGAGATCGGGCGTGGTGCGCCTGCACTCGTCGTCCTGCAGATGGTCTACTATGGATTGCCTGCTTCCGGGATGACCGTAAGTGCCTTCACCTCTGGCGTGATTGCGTTGGCGCTAACGACAGGCGCCTACACCAGCGAGATCCTTCGCGCCGGTCTGAACGCGGTTCCGCATTGTGAGATCGAGGCGGGCTGGGCGCTCGGCATGACCCGCCGGGACATCCTGCGCTTCGTAGTGATCCCCCAAGGAATCCTGTTCGCAATACCCGCACTGATGGGCTTTGCCATTCTCATCTTCCAGGCGACGGCCCTTACATACACGATCGCCATCCCCGAACTTCTGGCGCGCGCCTATCGCGTGGGTGCGGCCACCTACCTCTACCTCGATGTCCTGATCTTGGCGGGCCTGTTCTATCTCGCCATCACCGTCCCGTTCGGGTGGCTGGTCTCGTACACCGAACGTAGGCTGGGCAGCCATCTCGGCTGACCTGCAATCAAAAACCATCAATGTCAGAGGAGAGCACAGTGAAAAATTGGAGTAAGATTATCTCGGCCGCGGCCATTGCTACGGCCTTGGGTGCCAGCGTCGCGTCCGCACAGGATTGCAAGCCGCAGCACGTTTTCGAAACCGTGTCAGCGGGCAAACTCACAGTCGCGCTTACCAACACCGCTCCGTATTCGCTCGAAAAAGACAGCGGCATCGCGGGTATCGACGGCGATCTCGTGAAGCGTTTTGCCAAGGAGAACTGCCTGGAGATCGCTTATGAGATCTTCACATATCCAGGCGCGGTTTCCGCAGTTCAGTCGCGGCGCGCGGACATCGCGCTTGGCGGCTTCTATCGTACCGCCGCCCGCGCGAAGGTCGTCGCTCTGTCTACGCCGGTCTATCTCGACCAACTGTCCGTCACCTCGACCAACGGCATTGATACTGTCGATGGTCTGCTGGGCAAGAAGGTCGGCACCGTTGAAGGATATTTATGGGTCCAGGACATGGAGAAGCTTTACGAAGGCTCCAAGACCTATCCATCGTCGCTGAACCTCGCGCAGGACCTTCATGCCGGTCGTATTGAGGCGGCGCTCGACGGCTTCGGCTCCGCTGTCATTCAGAACGAAGGACAGAATTATAAGGTAAATGTGCTGAAACAAGATCCGCGCATCGATGCGACCATGAACCCGTCGCAGACCGCCTTCCTGCTGGACAAGAGCAACGAGGATCTTGCGAAGGCCGTTGACACGTCCCTAGAAGCTTACCGCAAGGATGGCGCGATCGCGGAAGCGCTCAAAGGTTACGGGCTGGATCCGTCAGCCGCAGATGTCGGTGACGCCCGCGTCATCGAGTAAGCCGCTGGTATGAAGGGCCGCTCCGCCTGTGCCTCCCGTTTTTAGGAAGAAAACCGGGTGAGGCGGGCGGCCTGGACGTTTGCTGCGCGGCTGCGACCCGAGCGTGTGCTAAATGCCTGCCGTCGACTACGTCGCCGCCGATGCCTACATCAATTCGGACGCCGGCAGGATCATGGCCTCGCCGGGCGACCAGATGTCGATTGAACCGCAGGACCCAGCCTGACGAATGGGACGTGGCAGTGCTGGTCGATTGGCTTCAGCCCGAGACACTGGCGACTGTCAGCTCGCCGACCTCATCCAAGGCGAGGAGCTTCCCTCGCTTTACGCCCGTTCCTGCTGTGCAGAGCAGTGCCGCTGGCTCGCACCTTGGCTATAGAGCTTCTATCAACGCGCAGTGTGCATGATCGCATCTGTGGGGCGCGGGAGGTTTCGAGGGGAACACGATCTGGCATTTGAAGTTTGCTCCTAGGGCAGCGCCTGCTTTGACGAGCTTCGACAACTCAAGTCTTGCGCCCTTCCGAGAGAAGATTATCGCCGGTAGTGACGAAGAGCGCGAAAACTTATTGCGCAAGCGCTTGACTGCGGCGCTGGCGCACCGGCGGAAGTCTGCTGTTCGGGCTTCGTGCTGGCCGTTGCTCGCGCCAACCGTGGCTAAGTTCGCCGTCCCATCCACTCTTCACGCCGTTCAGCATCGAACGCCTGCCGACCCTTCGCGGCCCATAGATCTCGTGCATGCTCGCCTTCAGCGCTCTGCAATTTGTCGGCCGCCTATCCCGCTGGTTGCCTTTGCCAACGAGGCCAAGCCTCTTCAGGGCGATCCGCGCGAGATCAACCGGTTCGACCTTGACGGGCAGCCCGTGCACCGCAGCGGCATGAGCCAGAATGAGTTTTACGAAACCGATGTCGATGCCTAGCGTCACCGGTCCAGCACCTTGGGCAGCCCGGTCACGGCCGAAACGAATGAGCCGTTCGCGATCGAGAGCCGCGATGTTGCACTTGCCGAGATGTCTTTGGAGCATAGCGAGGGCTGCGGCCTTGGAGCGGCGAGGGGACTTGCCTACATCGCACATGTCGTCGATATGAAGGTCGATGAGTTCGCCGAAGGTTTTCAGGCGCGCTGTTCGAGACTTTGTCGGTGTCTCACCGCGATCGACTTGGCGCTCGGTTTCGTCGCCCAGCGGCGTGCGTCGTCTCGGCGCAGGAAGGTTTCGCTGACGTAGCGACCTTTGCGACGGACTTGGACACGCCAGGACCCGGACGAGAGCTTTGTGTAGGTGGCCATTTTTTCGTGTGCGCTCCGTGTGCACTGAGAGATCGAAACGTGGCGAAAAGGGTCGTATTCTGGCGTAAATTGTGTGCACTCGGCACGTTCTAACGATTTGATGTTAAAGAAAAAATGCTGAAAAATCAAAGTCATAAAGTGGCCGTGGCCCCGATGATGGATGGGGCAGATAGATAAATAATATCAGATAGTTGCGGGAGACCGTGTGCAAAAATCGCACACGAAAGTTCTGCTTCTCTTCTTTTTTCGTTCCCACGATGGAGCCGCCGATAGCCCTTTGGGGACGCTCTTGTGCCTCCACCTTTGACTGGCTCAATGACAGCTTTTCGAACGTTCAGGGTGGCGCGCTTGAACACACCGCCAGCATCACGACGGGCCGCTACGGGATCATGTCACAGGGGATGCTTAAGCAGCGCGTGGAGCTTGTGAATTCGATCCGCTATCCGGCCAGAGGCATCTACACTAGCGAGAGATTCCTGGCTTAGCGGATCGCCTTCCTGATTTTAACGGCCGCGAAGAACAACCAGCCAATGACATGCCCGAAGAAATAGATGCACAGGCCCAAATAGCTAAGCATCGCAACCACGAACAGCTTCTCACCAGAAGAAACATCCGTCACGAAGCCATGGGGCAACAGGGCATAAATCCAACCATAGTGAAGGCCCCAGCTACACCCCCATTGACCACACGTCCGGTGGGCACTCAGCACCGTTGCGCCAAGCCACACGATCGAGATTACTACAAAACTTACCCAAGAATAACGTCTATCTCGAATGAGGCCGTAGATTGAAATCGCCTTCGCGATAGCGAGTCCTATTGATGCAAGAAAAGAAAAGAAAATTGAGATTAGAAGACTCATTTTCGACCCAGATGGCTAAAACATCGAAGCTACAGCCGGGCGCCTTTACGAAAGGTTCGACCAAGTCGTCAATTTTTAAATGCGTCGGAGGGACACCTCGTATGGTGGGATGTCACACAGGATGTTGAAGCGGCGCGTCGAACTTGTAAATTCGACAATCAAGCTGAAACTCGACTTGTCGCATTGGAATTCAGCTGCGACCCGCAAAGGCCAAGGCATAGAAACCAAAGCACCCAAAAACGAAGGCATGGGCGGCATCGCAGATCGTCAACGTCAGAACGAAACTCAATTCTACGTGTTGCGACCGGCTCTTCCTATCTTCAGCGTTCTGGATGAAGGGCATACTGGCGTTTCCCTGTTCATGGCGCTTTCCGGCTACCTGTTCGCCAAGCTGCTCGATGGAAAACAGATCAGCTATCTGCCCTTCTTTGCCAACAGGGCCCTCAGGCTGCTTCCGCTTCTCCTGGTCGTGATATGTATCGAGGCTTGCCGCAGGTACCTGGCCGGCCAGTCCCTCGACGGGTATTTCACGAGCGTCGGATTGGGGGTTCTTTTTCCCGCCCTCCCGAATGGCGGCTGGTCGGTAACGATCGAAGCGCACTTCTATCTGTTGCTGCCGTTGCTGCTGCTGGCTCCAGGCGGTTTGTGCTCGCGCCCTTGCTGTTCATCGCGGCAGCCATTGTGCTGAGGTCTGTCCTGTATGTGCAGATCGGCGAAGTGCAGTCGGCGGCGTCCGTAACCATCATAGGCCATGCGGATCAGTTCCTGGCCGGCATTCTTGCCTTCCACCTGCGTGCCCGCGCGAAGAACCAGCACTGGCTGGCGCTGGCCGTTCTCATGGCTTTTTCCGGGTTCTTCGGGTGGTTCGATGCAGCCGGCGGATTCTACCAACTGGGCCGCTATCCGTCGCCTCATTGGATATGGATCATCCTGCCGACCCTGGAGGCGGCAGCCTATTCATTCGGCATCGCCTACTACGACACGAGCTTTTCGAAAAAGCGAACAAGCCCGCCGTTCAAGATACTGGAGAAGGCGGGGGCCTACAGCTATTCGATCTATCTTCTGCACCTGTTCTTCGTCATGCAATTGGCGGCGTTCATAGACACGCATGTCATGAGCATCAGCAATTTCTACGTCGCATGCCTCTGGTCCGCATTGTGCTTCGTGGCGACGATCCCGATCGGTTATCTCAGCTACACCTGCGTCGAGGCGCCATTCCTGCGCCTGCGCCAGCGATATGCAGAGCCGGCGAGCGTCGATCCGATTCTGGTTGGGGGACAGTCGGCGTAGGCTTAGAAGTAGGCGCCCTTGGTCGCTGGTGCACTACACCGAGGGATGTCTTACTCGAAATATGGTTTGGTCATCGGCATGCCGTTTGTACCGTCCTTGCTCATCGCTTTGCTGTTTGTATTGAGTTCCGGACACCTCAGCACGAAGATGGGAAGAAATCGGGAAACTGGTGAGCGGCCCATGTGGTGCGCCGCCGCCTTCTAAGGGCAGTGACTGGAGGTCTTTGCGTGTGAAGTCGCATGGATATTTGGCTCGATTGAGAGCTATCTGTCTCCATCGTGCCGAAACAAATCCTATCCATACATCCACAATACATCAAAGTGTAAATTAGATTCGTCTTATGAAGAGAACGCAGATTATATTGAGCCACTTGTTCACGGGCTCTTAACAGGCCATCACGGATGTGTTACCGATTTGGCTGCGGGATAGTGCGGCGAACATCGGACCAAACACAGAAAACGGCGGGGAATTTCATGGTCGGGCGCCACACTTGGCGATGCAACAACGATTGGACGTCCTGCACCCGAAGAATAACATACCTTCTGCCGGGCCATCCATGACAGGCGGGTCAATTGAGCTATAGTTTTATATTATCACGCGCCGTAGCCGTCATTGCATGTCTTTTGGCATCTATATGGCTGGTGAAATTTTGTATATGCGTGGTATATCCGGCCATCTTGTCAGGAATATTTCCAGCAAGGGGTCGAGTTTACTTAAAAAATATGCATCCAATTAGATTCTGGCTGGCGGTATCGTTTTTTGTCATCGCAGCAGCAGCTATGACGATTTCAACTTTCTTCCTGATATATCTTTATGGGTTTAAAGGGATCTAAGCATGGTTGATACTCAGGACGACTTCTTCTCGTCATTCGAGGTGAGATTTGCCACGATTTTTAAGTCAAATATTGATAATCTCCAAGGAGCGCTGGGAACTTCCTTCTCATCGGTAGTAGGGATAACCAATATATTTCTTGGGACCACACCACTCGGGAAGGCAATTCAACTCGGGCGCTCGGCAGAGGCAACCGCCGTTTCATTCGCTGCGGGTGCCACAAATCCAAACGTTGGCGGATTGTTAAATGCAACAGCGGCACTGGCTGTAACAGCCGCCTTTATTTATTTTGCACCTCTGACAATTACAGCTGGCGCGGCCGGACTGATACTCTCGGCATTAGCGGGTGCTGTAACCCAAGCGCTCTACGAAACGCTAGTGGAATTCTATCCAGGGCTCTTCGAAGGCATTTATGACGACCTGAGCGCGGGGATTGAGGGGTTATATAATCATATTTTCGATTTTCTATTTTTTCCTTTTACGGGCCCTGGCTCGCTTCTGCAATCCCCGCTTCTCAACATCTTCCACGACCCGCTCGTCCTCGACCTCAACGGCGACGGCATCCACCTCTCGCCACTCGCCGGCTCCGCGGTCCATTTCGACTATGATGGCGATGGCTTTGCCGAGCGCACCGGCTGGGTCTCGGCGGATGACGGTATCCTGGTTGTCGATGCCAATGGAAATGGCGTTGTCGACGGCGTGTCCGAACTCTTCGGCTCGTCCACGCAGGACGGGTTCGCCGTTCTTGAGACTTTCGACACCAATGGCGACGGCAAGATCGATGCGTCCGATGCGGTGTTCAGCACGCTCAGGGTCTGGCAGGACCTCGACCAGGATGGTGTTTCAGACGCCGGCGAGATGGTGACGTTGACCGAGGCCGGCATCGTCTCGATCGCGCTGACGCGAACCGATGCGGCCGGCACCAATTCCGGCCATGATGTCGGCTATGAGGCCTTGTTCACGCGGGCGAACGGCACGACTGGAACCGCGCAAACCATTTATTTCCAGACCGACCGTCAGGACACGCGCGCCGACAACACGCCCAACTTCACGCCGGCCGAAGGCGTCGACAAGCTGCCGCAATTGCCGGGGTCCGGCCAGATCAATTCGATCGCCTGGATGGCGACGCAGGATGCCGCGTTCAAGGCCGACTGGACTGCATTGACCGATGCCGCGGCGTCCCTGTCGCCGGAGCAGTTGCGTTCCGCCTTCGAGGACCTGTTGCTGCGCTGGGCGTCCGTGAGCGGTATCGCCGAGGGCGCGCGTGGGCAGTATGCCGACGCCCAGCATCTGGCCTTCGTTGAGAGATTCTTCGGCGTCGGATACAAGGAGCTTTATGTAGGTCAGCAACTCTCGACCTCGCCGACGACGCAGCAGTTCGGTGCCAACATCGAAGCGAGCTTCAACCAGATCGTCGACGTCATGCTGATGGCCTTCCTGGCTCAGACGGCGGGAAGCACGATCGCCAGAGGCGGAGATTTGCTGGGCGCGCTGGAAAGCCCCTATTTCTTCTATGCCCTGCTCGACTTCCGGCATGAATGGCCAACGGGTACCGAGCCGCCGGAAACTCCCGGAAATGTCGGCATGGTGCTAGATCTCATCAAGGGGATGATTCCTGAGACAACTGGGGCAGCGGCAAGTTACCTGGTCAAGACGATCTCGGGGCTAGAAGGGGTGGTGTCGGTTGCCTTCGAGGGTGATCGCGCCGCCTATCTGACGACGGCCAACACTGTATTCTCGACGATTGCCGATCATGACCTTCGGCTGATCGCCACCGAAATCGCCGGCGGAACGGCAGCGCTTGGAACTGATAGCGCCGATGGCATGGTCCGTACCGATGGTGACAATGTGTTTGTCGGCGGCAAGGGCGACGATTTGCTGGTCTCCGGTGCTGGTAGTGACCTGTTTGTTTACACGCGCGGCGACGGTACCGACTACATCCGCGATAGCTCGACGTCTGTGGTTGAAAAAGACACCTTGCTGCTCACCAATCTGGCGGCAACGGATCTCACCTTCGAACGGATCGGCAACGATCTGATCTTGAAGATTTCGGGCTCGACCGAGAAGATCGTCTCGGAGGATTTCTTCGCTGATTGGGGCACGAAGAATCTCGGCATCGACCAGATACGCTTTGCCGATGGTTCGCTGATGGACCGCGAGGCGATCCGCAGTCACACGACCACAGTCGGCGACGGCCGTGACAACCTCGTTCAGGACACGGCTCTGAACGATGTTCTGCAGGGCGGCAAGGGCGACGACGAAATCAGGATCGGCGCCGGCAACGACACAATCCTCTATGCCGCGGGTGACGGGTTCGACGTCATCAACGACACCAGTTGGATCAAGGCGGAGATCGACAGGCTGATCCTCGCCAATCTCATGCCGTCCGACGTCCAGCTGTCCCGTGTCGGCGACGCGTTGACCATCAAGATTCTGTCGACGGGTGAAGTCATTACCGACCTATCGTTCTTCGTGAACAGTGGTGCTCCGAACCAGCAAAACATTTGGAGTGATTATGGCTCAGGCATTGACAGAATCCAGTTTGCAAGCGGTGCCGTGTGGGACCGGCAGACGATCGTCAAGGAGGCATGGATCCGGGGGGACGACAATGCGAACGGCCTCTACGGTTCAGCCCTCAATGATACTTTCGCCAGCGGTCGCGGCAACGACACCATGGATGGCCGTGCCGGCGCGGATACATACATCTGGAAGAAGGGGGACGGCAGTGATTATATCGTCGACAACATAAACAACCAGGCCGACGTCGATAAACTTATTCTTTCAGGCGTCTATGTCAGCGATGTGAAATTCTCCTACAGTGGAGACAGTCTCCAGATAACCGTTGAGTCCACCGGAGAAGTAATATCGATCGGCGGGTTCTTTACAAGCGCACAAAATTTCCTTGAGGATTGGGGGCTGACTGCATACGGCGTCGACCAGATTACGTTTGCTGGTGGCACAACTCTGAACAGGGAGCAGATTTTCTACAAAACGGGCGTGGATTATCTCGGCCGAGACTTCTGGACATGGTCCGAGTACGTCAACGGCAACCTTCAGTGGGCTCACTTTTACGATGAGTTCGGCAACAGCGGGATAATAGCAGGCGGGCCGCCTCCGGTGCTTAGCCCGCACGGTTTCCTGAGTGGTCCTCATGATCTCTTCACCGGGTCTGACAACTACGATGATATCATGTCGGCGGACCACTCCCCATTTGCCGGGGCTACCGACGGCCACAATTCAATGAACGGCTATGGCGGCAACGACATACTTGTGGGCGGCAGAGGCAACGATTCCCTCGTGGGGGGTGATGGCAACGACCAGCTCTTCGGCGACGATCCGCTGGCCGGCTATGGCGGGTTCTCTCTCCCCGGCGCCCACGGTAATGACTATCTTGATGGCGGCGGTGGCGACGACCTGCTTTATGGCGGCAAGGGAGACGACGCACTGAAAGGTGGCGCCGGGACCGACCACCTGATTGGCGGGGACGGCTCGGATACACTGCAGGACTGGGGCACCGAGGATGAGGTATTCGAGGGCGGCAAGGGCGACGATTTCATACAGTCCGGGATCGTTATTGGAACGCTGTATAACGGCAGCGACACCGGAAACGATACTTTCCTTTACGCTCTAGGCGATGGGAACGATGTCATTTGCGATTCCGCTGCATCTCTCACGGAAATAGACCGGCTGGTTTTGTCCGATATTAATCCGGACCAGGTGGAGTTGTCCTTCAGCGGCACGAACCTTGTCATAAGGATGCTTCAGACGAACGAAACGATCACCAGCGTGGACTTTCTTTACCTCGATGGGACGACGGGGTCCGGCCTCGATCGGATCGAATTCGCCGACGGCGTCATCTGGAATCGGTCGCAGATGCGGTCGCACGCGGAGGCAACCTGGCTGCGCGGCACAAGCTCTCGAGATTTTCTCCAAAACGACGCTGTTTGGAACCAGACCTTTGACGGTGGGCAGGGGGATGATGTCATTGCTTCCGCCCCTTCGTATTGGCAGGTATGGGATCGGGGCCTCAGCAATGGCAGCGATACATTCATTTATCGCCACGGTGACGGGAACGATTTCATAGTCGACGGCTCTCACTCCGCCACAGAGGTCGACACGTTGCGATTGATCGACATTGATTCGGACGACGTCGAACTTTCAAGAATTGCCGACGATCTTGTTGTCAAAGACCTGGTCACTGGCCAGACCATCACAAACGCGCGGTTTTACTGGAATTTTTCCAGCACCGATCACAGCATCGACCGTATAGAATTCGCAGACGGCGCAGTCTGGGACCGGGAAGCCATGCTGGCGAAAGGCTGGTACCGGGGAACCAATACGAACGACACGCTCCAAAGCGGCCAAGATACGATGAACGATACTTTTATTGGCGGCATCGGTGACGACATTATCGTTTCCGCTCCTCAAAGCTGGCAAGCTTATAATCCCGGGTACATGAACGGAAGTGACACCTATATTTACGGCTTGGGCGACGGAAACGATCTAATAGTGGATGGATCGCGTTCGATCGAGGAAACCGACACGCTGGTGTTGAACGGAATCAATCCAAAAGACGTCGCGCTCTCCACGGACGGATACAATCTTTACATTACGATTGTGCCCACGGGGCAGACAATTACCGATGAAGGGGCTTTTTGGGGTAGGCCGGACATTGGGCGAGGTCTTGAGCGCCTGGTGTTCGCCGACGGCACCGTCTGGAACCGGGAAGACATCCGCTTCTGGGCTCAGGAGGGCTCCGCCTTCTTTGCAGGGGGCACCGGTAACGAAACCCTTATCGGTTCATATCTGGATCAGCGGATCGAAGGTGGTCGCGGCAATGATTTCATCGACGGGAAGGGTGGCAGCGACCTCATCTTCGGCGATATCGGCAATGACACGCTGGCATTAACCGTTGCCGATACTGGCGATGTCGACGCTCTCGATGGCGGAGCCGGTACCGATACAGCGACATTCCAGAATTTTGGCGCCGCCATCCATGTCGACCTCGTCGAGAACCAGGGCGAGGCGAAGACAAGCGATGGTCCATCGTTGCAGGTTGGAACTTTGCGGCTCGTGGCTACTGTACGAGGTCTTGAAAACATCGTCGGAACGGCGCTCAACGACGAGATTCATGGCGACAGCGCTGACAACCAACTCGTTGGCGGCTCGGGCCACGACGTTCTCGATGGGCGATCGGGCAATGATTCGTTGTCGGGAGGATTGGGCAACGACACGCTCGATGGCTATTTGGGTAATGACACCCTGGTTGGAGGTGCGAGCGACGACGCGTTGACTGGTGGTCTCGGCAATGACCTTTTTGACTATACGCGCGGCGATGGCAATGACTCCATCTTTGAGACGGTCGAGGAAACCGGGTCGAACGATCGGATCCGCTTGCACAATGTCGATCCTGCCAAAGTCAGCTTCTCACGCCTCAATGGCAGTCTTCTCCTTGAATTAGCCGAGAGTGCTCCGGGTGCTGGTGACGCAAGCAGTCTCACGATCACCGGACCTCAAAATGGCATCTACCACTATGACCAGTATGGCGTCGAAACCGTCGAGTTCGACAACGGCGTCATTTGGAATGCAGACTTCCTCCGGCAGATGTCGGTGTCCGACTCTGCAACGGATGGCGACGACGTTCTGGTTGGTAGCGCCGCTTCGGCGATAATGCATGGCGGCAAGGGCAACGACAGCCTCAGTGGCGGAGCAGGCGACGACAGCTATGTTTATGCTCAGGGCGACGGAAACGACACGATCATTGAGAACACGAGCGGCGGAAGCAATGATCGGTTGCTATTTAGCGACATCAATCCTTCGGCCGTGAGCCTGGTGCGCAACGGCAATGACGTGACGGTGGTGATTGCCGAAAGCGCACTTGGCGCCGGTGACGGTGGTTCGATCATACTGAAGAACAGCCTCGACGACTATTACGGCCAGGGGGTGGACAAAATCGTCTTCGCCGATGGGACGACTTGGACGCAGGCAGACGTCAGAGTCAGGTTGCTCGATCAGGCCGGCACCGCCGGAAACGACAACATCACCGGCTTCAATGTTGCCGACACGTTGCAAGGCAAGGCCGGCGACGACAGTCTCAGTGGCGGGACAGGTGACGACAGCTACGTTTATGCTCGGGGCGATGGAAACGATGCCATCGTTGAGAACATAAGCGGCGGTAGCAACGATCGGCTGGTGTTCAGCGATATCAACTCAGCAGCGGTGACGTTGGTTCGAAACGGCAATGATGTGAGAGTGGTGACTGCCGAGAGTGCGCCCGCCGCCGGCGACGGTGGCTCGGTGCTGCTCAAGGATACGCTCGCTGACTACTACGGTCAGGGTGTCGAAAACATCATCTTTGGCGACGGAACGATCTGGACCAGGACCGATATGAATGCCCATATCAGTTATGTCGGTGGTAGTTCCAGCGATGAGACTATTACCGGAACGGCTGGCAACGATGACATCCGCGCTGGTCTTGGCAACGATCTACTGGTCGGCCATGCGGGCAACGACAGCTACACCTACATATTTGGTGACGGTAACGATGTGATCAACGAGGTTGCCAGCGGCACCGATGTCGACACACTCGTTCTGGACAGCATCAACCAGACAGATGTCCGATTCGAGCGTCCGTATAGTGATTTATTCGATGTGGTGATACGCGTCCTGGCTACTGGTCAGACAATCACGCTGGACAATCAGCTCGATCAGGAAGGCGGCGTCGAGAAGATCGTCTTTGACGACGGCACTGTCCTGGGTGGCAACGACTGGGGCCTGGACGGCATCCTCACAGGTCTCGCCACGATCTATGGCACGACTAATGCCGAAACGATTTCGGGCACTTCCGGCAATGATCGCCTCATCGGTAATGCGGGCGATGACTACATCAGCGGAGCAGCGGGCAATGACATCTATGTCTATGGCTCCGGTGATGGCAGCGATACGATCGATGATAATTCCGGATCAACTGCCGACATAGACACACTGAAACTTTCAAACTTGAATGCAGGAGACGTGGCGCTGTCGAGCGACGGACAGCATCTCAGGATAAAGGTCAATTCGACTGGCGAAGTCATTATCGTTCGGTACCAGTTCTACTCGACGACTGCCAATTGGGGTATTGAGAAGATCGCGTTTGCGGATGGTACGGAGTGGAATGCTGCCGACATCAGCGCCAATTCTTGGATACGAGGGACATCCGGCAACGATCAGATGACGCTTGCCAGTAACGGCCTTATGGTTTCGGGTGGAACCGGCAATGACTCGTTCAGCTATTCCGGCAATGGTGGGCATACATTCATGTTTGCCAAAGGCGACGGCAATGACATCTTGACCCAAACCGGGGCCGGCTATGACCGAACCGACAAATTGGTTTTGACAGACATCGATCCCTCCGAAATCGGATTGGTGCGGTCCGGCGACAAGCTGACCATCTCGATACTCGGCGCCGACAGTGTGACGAGCACATATCAGTATTGGGGACAGAGCCATGACGGCCGTGAATATGGCATCGCCACCATTCAGTTCGCTGATGGGACAGTTTGGGACCGGGCGGCGATAGACAGCCAACTTGGCCAATACGGCACAAACGGCAACGATACGCTGGTCGGTGCGGCAAACAGCGAAAGATTATCTGGCTTCGCAGGGAACGATACGTTGCAAGGTATGGCCGGTGACGATGTACTGGTTGGTGGGGCTGGGGTCGACACATTGACCGGGGGCTCTGACAACGACACCTTCATTTTCAACGCCGGGTTCGGTCTCGACAATATCACCGACTTCGCGGCTGGAGCAGGATCCGACGATGTTATCCAGTTCGACAACGACGTCTTCGACGACTTTGCCTCCATGCTCGCCACGGCGACGCAGGTCGGCGCCGACACGGTGATCACGCATGACGCCAGCAATGTCTTGACCCTGAAGAACGTCGCCTTGGCGAACCTGCACCAGGATGACTTCCAGTTCATCGCCGCCTGATTCTTGAGCTGGATTGCACTTGAACGCGATGCCGCAGTCCCGTCCATCAGAGCCGCCGCGAACAACCCTCGCGGCGGTCTTGGCTTCGTTCCGCCGCGCGTTCGCCGGCATCGCGCTGATGAGCGGCGTGGTCAACATCCTCGCCTTGACCGGCTCGTTCTTCATGCTGCAGGTCTATGATCGCGTCATTCCCGGCCGCAGTGTGCCGACGCTGGTCGGGCTTGTCGTGTTTGCCGGCACGCTGTTCGTCTTCCAGGGCGTGCTCGAGCTCATCCGGTCGCGTTTGCTCGTGCGCATCGGCATGGCACTTGACGCGCGCATGAGCGGCCAGGTCTATTCCGCCCTTATGCGCCTGCCTTTGCGCACGAAGCTCGCAGGCGACGGCCTGCAATCATTGCGGGATCTTGATCAAGTGCGGTCGTTTCTGTCGAGCGCAGGACCGACGGCGCTTTTCGACCTACCCTGGATGCCGCTTTATCTCGGGATTTGTTTCCTCTTCCATTTCTGGATCGGCATGACGGCATTGGCCGGAGCTGTCATTCTGTTCGGTCTGACGCTGCTTGCCGAGGCCCGCACGCGCGAACCCGCCAAAAGAGCCAACATCCAGGCAGCCGCCCGCAATACGCTTGCCGAGGCGACGCGCCGCAATGTCGAAGTGCTGCAGGCGATGGGCTTTGGCTCGCGCATCGCCGAGCGCTGGTCGGGCATCAACGCCGACTATCTCGGGACCAACGCGAAAGCCAGCGATCTGGCCGGCACGCTTGGAACGGTCTCGAAGATCCTGCGCATGATGCTGCAGTCGGGCATACTGGCGATCGGCGCCTGGCTCGTCATCCATCAGGAAGCGACGGGCGGCATCATGATCGCCAGCTCGATCATGATGGGCCGGGCGCTGGCGCCGATTGAATTGGCGATCGCGCATTGGAAAGGCTTCGTCAATGCCCGCCAGGCCTGGGCCCGGCTGACCCAGTTGTTGGCACTGCTTCCGGAAACCGCAACCAGTGTCGACCTGTCGGCGCCGACCTCCACCCTTAAGGTCGAAGCCATCAGCGTCACGCCGCCGGGGGAACGCCGCGTTGTCGTCCAGGATGCCAGCTTTGCGCTTGAGAAGGGTGCTGGGCTCGGCATCGTCGGTCCGAGCGCCTCGGGCAAGTCTTCGCTGGTCCGCGCCATTGCCGGGATATGGCTTCCCATGCGTGGAACCGTGAGGCTGGACGGAGCGACGCTCGATCAGTGGTCGCCGGAAGAGCTTGGCAGTCATATCGGCTATCTGCCGCAGGATGTGCAGCTGTTCGACGGCACCATCGCCGAAAACATTGCGCGTTTCGAACCTCAGGCCGCTTCGGACAAGATATTGGCGGCGGCCCGGGCGGCCGGCGTTCACGACCTCGTCGTGCATTTGCCGGAGGGCTACGAGACACGGATCGGCGAGGCCGGGTCGGCGCTGTCGGCAGGCCAGCGGCAAAGGGTGGCGCTGGCGCGTGCTCTTTATGGCGATCCTTTCCTGGTCATTCTCGACGAGCCCAATTCGAACCTCGATGCCGAAGGCGAAGCCGCGTTGACGGGAGCCATCCAGGGCGTTCGCGCGCGCGGCGGCATCGCCGTGGTCGTAGCACACCGCCCGAGCGCGCTCGCAAGCCTCGACCAGGTTCTGGTGATGGCCAATGGCCGCGTCCAGGCGTTCGGGCCGAAGAATGAGGTCTTGAACAAGGTCACACGGCCGGCCGGGGTTCCCTTGAAGGTCGTGCCCGCATCTGAAGAGAATGTATCCTGATGGCCGTGGCTCCCACCATCGATCGGACCATTCGGCGCTACCTGCTTGGCGGTGTGGCCGCCTGCATTCTTCTTGTCGGCGGTGCGGGTAGCCTGGCGGCGGTCACGGAGCTTTCGGGCGCCGTGATCGCACCCGGAAAGCTGGTCGTCGATTCCAGTGTCAAGAAGGTTCAGCATCCCACCGGTGGCGTGGTCGGCGAAATCCTGGTGCGGGAAGGCGGCGCTGTGAAATCCGGCCAGGTCCTGATCCGTCTCGACGAAACCGTCACCCGCGCCAACCTGGCGATCGTCACCAAGGGTTTAGACGAGTTCGAGGCCCGCCTGGCCCGTCTCGAAGCCGAACGGGATGACCACAATGACATCGCCTTCCCAACCGCCCTGACCTCGAAGCGGGATGACACCGCCGTTGCGCGCGCCATGGCTGGCGAACAGTCGTTGTTCGAGTTTCGCCGGCAGGCGCGCGCCGGGCAGAAGGCGCAGTTGGAAGAACGCATCGCGCAGCTTGCCGAGGAAACGTCGGGGCTCACCGAACAACGGGAGGCCAAGAGCCAGGAAATAAAATTGATCGGCACCGAACTGGACAGCATCCGCACGCTATGGCTGAAGAAGCTTGTCTCGATCGACCGCATGACGGCGCTGGAACGCGACGCGGTTCGGCTCGACGGCGAACACGGGCAACTGACCGCATCGATCGCACAAGCGAAAGGCCGGATCGCCGAGACCCGCTTGCAGATTATCCAGGTCGACCAGGACCTGCGCAGCGAGGTTGCGACCGAGCTTCGCGATGTCCAGGGGAAAATCTCCGAATTCGTGGAACGCAAGGTTTCGGCCGAGGACCAGCTCAAGCGCATCGATATCCGCAGTCCGCAGGATGGCGTTGTTCACCAGCTTGCAGTCCATACTGTCGGCGGCGTCATTTCGCCGGGCGAGGTGATCATGCTTGTGGTGCCGGTGGCCGACGATCTCACCGTCGAGGCCCGCATCGCGCCGCAGGACATCGATCAGCTCTCGCTCGGTCAGGACGTGGCACTGAAGCTCTCGGCGTTTAATCAGCGTCTGACACAGGAACTGAATGGCGTCGTCAACGAAATCTCCGCAGATCTCAGCGTCGACGAGCGAAGCGGCGCGAGCTTTTACACGGTTCGCGTCAGCCTGCCGCGCACCGAGCTGAAAAAACTGAAGGGTCTGACCCTGGCACCGGGCATGCCCGTCGAAGCGTTCTTTTCGACCGGCAGCCGCACGATGTTGTCCTATCTCGTGAAGCCGCTGGCGGATCAGATAGCGCGGGCATTCAGGGAGGAGTGATGCATCTCAAGCCGCTGACAACGTCGCGTCAACTATCAACCGCCTGATGGATGGGGCAGAGAGATAAATAATATCAGATAGTTGCGGGAGACCGTGTGCAAAAATCGCACACGGAAAGGTTCTGCTTCTCTTCTTTTTTCGTTCCCACGACGGAGCAGCCGAAAGCCCTATTCGGGCGCTCTTTTGCCCACGATTCTGCCCGCTCCATTGCGGTCGTTCGCTGCGGTATCCGTGCCCCCTATTGTCCGATGCGGCGTCTCATTTGCCCGGGGTTCCTGGAAGCTTTTCGAGCTTTCTGCCTTGCGCCTCCAGCCGAATTCAGGGCGCTTATGAAGGAAGGCGGCGGGTCTGGATCCGCGGAGTGAGGCGCTAAATGCCATTTCGACGTCATGGCGGGGCATACGAGCCCGCCGATCTAGCCTTGCTAAAGCGTGTGTTCGACCGACTATGTAGGGAGCACTTCATCGCCAAAGATGATGTGGTGCAGATGGAAGTCCTCGCTGAGGAAGTTGTCGACGTCTTCCCAAGTGGGGTCAAAGACGAAATCAAGCTATGGCGGACGATTTCGAAGCGCCGCAAGACCTAGGCCGCGCTCACGGTTGGCGATTACGACGCTGCGGCAGGAGTAGAACCCACCTCGACCTCACCATAGAATTTGTCCAAGAAGGAAAACAGAGCCCACACCTTGCTTGAGTTGCAGGAGTAGTAAATCCGTTGCCTGTCCCGACTCTTCTTGACCAAGCCGAGCTTCCGCAGCTTCCCTAGATGCATTGAAAGCAAGGACTGCGGGATTTGCAAAGTGTCGACGAGCCCATTCACCGTGGCCTCTCCATTGCGCAAGTGGAGCAGGATTAACAGCCGATGCGGACTTCCTACCACCGTGAGAAATTCAGATGCCTCGTCGGCATGGTTCAGCAAATTTATCGAGACCATCCCTGTCCCTTAGCGGTGATCAACTGCTTCGTGTAGCCGGTGCGGTACCGCTCAGCGTGGCTAACAGTCAAGTTGAAGAGTAATATAAGCCCGCCCACTGTGGAGACAGAGCGCGGGGCAACCACGGCTGTCCGTCCATGGCCATCACCGCCTCCACGGAAGGGATGCTGAGGGCATCCCAACTTGCCCCACCGGTTTAGGGACAAACAGCCCACACCTTTCCGGAGCGAGCAGGCAGGCCGTGAAACGTAAAAACCCGCCGCCCCATTCACGGCAGCGGCGGGCGCCCCGGAGGGCTTGCGGGGATCGTCGGGTCCCTGCCGAGCCCTAAACCATTAGATTTGCCTAATGTTCCATCACAAGTGGGCGTCGGATGCGTGTCAATCGATCAGCCCGTTGTCCCTTCTGATAAGCGGCCTCGGCCGCACAATGCTCAAATCAAATTTGGTTGGAAGATCGGGGCTCCGCCTTGGTATAGGCCGGGTTGATACCGCCGCAGAGGAACTCCTGAGGTGGCCCAATCGTGGCGCGAAGTGGCGGCTCGCAGCCGAGGCATGTCTGACTGCGATGGATGGCAAAATGCCGGGTAAACGAGTCCGGCTTCGAAGCTGCGGCCGACGAGGAGGAGATGCTGCTGGCCTTGATCATTGATGGTTGAGCCGCTGAGGTCCTCTTCGGATAGCATCGCGGGGTGGTGCGGCTCTGAGGGCCGACATAAAAGCTTGGGGCGGTCACATCCAACGCATCAACCACGCTTTGACGTGCCGCAAGCCGTCCTTGGGTTGCTTAAGCTGATATTTGCCGAGCCGCCGGGATCATCAATATCGCAGCCTTCTGAGTGTGCGACGCAAGACAGCTCTGCCGCGGTCGTCACGACTGTACGGATTTTACCATCTTGGCCAGACTTACTTGGGTTAATGACGTCCTTCCGAAAGCGAGTCATTCCATAGCTTGCCTCGGCCATCGTTTACAGGGAAAGGAAACTCAGCGCTTACATACCTCCCCTGTGAGCTGGACACGGGCCGACACCTTGGCCAGCCGTGCAGCCGAGCTCGTGCGGCTGCACGGAAGGCGCAAAGAACGAAACAGACCTCTACGCATCGCAGGGCAATACTGCAGGCTCGATTTCGGATCGTTCTAGTCACCGTTCAAGAAATTCCAAGAACGGCACCTCACAAGGAAAAAACAAAAAATGTGGGAGCGATTTTCATGAGTACCGCTTTGAACGTCTCACCTCTGTTTTCGCGTTTTCACAACGCCGTCAATCTCAGTCTCAGGGACTGTCGCGTAAACCAATCTCCAATCCCGGTTAGCCGTCTCGTGTCTGAGGTCAAGACTGCGGTCGGCCCGTGCCCATTAACCGACATGGAAATCGAGGCGATGGTGTGCGACTACGCTATTTTGCGCGGGATCAATCTCCATTTCGATGGGCTGAACAATGGGCTTAACAGTTGAGTGTCACGCCCAATTCCAACGAAACAAAATCGTGCTGCCCACTCGTGCGCGCGGTAAAAACCGAACAATGAACCTTTCGTAGAGTGCGCAGTTAGGAGGGCATGGCCCGCTTCTTCTTCGATCTCACTGACAACGGTGACCTTTACCCCGACACCGAAGGCACCGAGCTTACAAGCCGGGAAGCCGCAGAAGACGAGGCATCGAGGGCCCTGCTTGAGATTGCGAAAGACCAAATGCCGGACGGAACCTACAGGGAAGTCGCCTTCCAAGTACATGATGGGGCCAGCAAGGCGCTGTTTGTGGTAAAGGTGACGTTCGAGCTGCTACGCAATGGACCGGCCAGTGAAGAGCGCGTGGAAACCCGACGACTTATTTAACCCAAGCGCACGGCTACACCAGCAACGCGCCGCAGTACAGACCGACGACTTATTTGTGACAATCCTGGAGACTCGTCGCACAATCGCGGAGTCCCGAAAGATACTGGATTGGCTGGCCAAAAAGGGAACCGCTACCCAGCCGTTGAATTGCGTTTCTAGGCGCAATCGTTAGCCCCACTAAGTTCAGCCGCATTCGGGGCACCTTAATCGTTCACCGCCAAGGAGCGGCCAGCAAGTATTCTGGCGTCCCCGGCCTTCAATCTCTGCGTGGAACCGACAATCTCTGCATAATAGTAGCCGCCGTAAAGCCAGCTCAGCTCACCTGACACTCAGCTTCTTCTGGAGGGTGATGCTCAAGCTTAGCAGCCTCTGACCAGTTTCGTCCCTGACATGGATCGCTAATTGCTGGCCGTCGTAGTCCTTCAGGGATTCTCGGGCCAGATCTCTGAGCCCCTCCATGCCCTCACGACATGCTCCCTCGATGCCGTCACATTCAATTCCCACCTCGTCTTTCACGAGCTCGTCCCGGTCAGCGCTGTCAAAGAAATATCTCGCCATGGAACACCTCTGTTGCCACAACGCTTCAGCGGCCTGTTTGGTGCAGATAGGTAGGGTCAAAATCTCCGGCGCGAATGAGCCCTGCCCAGTCGGTTGCATGAAAACGGGAACCAACGGTGGATATCAGACCGTCGCGTCTAAGATCCTGAAGGACTCGGTTCACGTGCACGGTGGAAAGGCCAAGCGCATCACCAAGCGCCGCCTGCGTTATCGGAAGGCGGGCCACATGATCTTCAATGCGGCCGACCGCCCGGAGGCGGACAATGAGTTCGCACAAAATGTGAGCCATACGAGTATAGGCGTCGCGTCTTCCAACGTTGGTGACCCACTCTCGATAGATCGCCGCATCAATTACTGTCGAGCGCCAAAAAACCCTCATGATGGAGGGGTGCTGGTCGCAAATAGCGCGAAGGGCGTCATGCCGCATGAAGCCTACGCGAGAGGGCATTAGAGGTGTAAAACTGCAGTCCATGACCGACAGGTGCAGTCCATGGAGGTCAGGAATATCGCCGGGAACGAAAAACGAGGTGATCTGGCGTTTGCCATCACCTGTCATTTTGGTCGAGCCTATCAGGCCGTCTAGAACAACAAAGGAAAGCGTCGGCTGGTCGCCGTCGCGCAGAATGTCCGCATTGGCCTGATATTCCTTCTCCTGAATTGCGACGTTTTCCAAAATCGCAGTGTCTGATTGTCCGAGGCCAGAGATCGTCTGGAGCTTACGGATCAAAATGTTCGAGGAAGGATTCTGTGCCATCAAGGACCTGATTGAGGTTGGTACCCAACTTACAGCTGGCGCTAATGTTCCGCTGCGCTGCCGAGCAGATGACGGCCGTGGCCAGAAAGCGCCGCCATCTTGCGACCGAAGCCTTTTTTGCGACAATCGAGATGTCACTATCATAGTTGATTGTGGCTGCTGGTGACCTTGCGTAAGGGACAGCTATCGTAACTGTCCAACAAGGAAACGGTATGTTGTATCCGGGTAGGTTTTTGGAGCCGAGCGATATTGAGATGCTGGCCCGAGTTTGTGAAATGGTCTGCAAAGAGCGCGGCGTACCTCTCGCTTCGGAGAGCGGAGAGCACATAGCTGCGCACGTACTCAGGTTGTTTATGAACGGCTTGACTGGGCAGAGTGAACTGCTCGACGCTGAAAGGAACTGGGTCAAGCAGCGTTCGGTCCAGCAGATCGATGGCAACTACGCAGGCATGAGAAAGGCCGCATGATCAGTTTGGTTGTTGCAGCCGAACACCTCTCCACTTGCGAGATGCCGCGTGAACGGGAACCATCCTTACTTTTGAAAGTTTATAGAGCCGTTTCAGCGGACGACTAACCGAAATGCTCCTTGCCGTGGATAATGCGATGTCGACGGCCGTTTTGGCTGGCAGGAGCACTAATGCGGAAGTGTTCGGTGTGGTCGACCTTACCACTAAAGCTGAGGCCAAAATCGGTCCCATCACCTTGGGAATGGCCATTCAGTTCGTGGCCAACGCCTCCGTGCTTGGATACGACGTTCGCCGAGCCATGGTCTTCTATGGCGAGCCGGGCACGGCGAGCTTAAGGACAAGAGAGTGCGAACGCTTGTGGGCGCAGTTTGGCGGGGCGCTTCTGCGGCCGTAACCCTACCATCTTCCGCACGATGCATCTCGAATGGGAGCATCTCCCGTCCGGGTAAATGTTTGGCAGATCACCGACAGGACACTCGACCCGGTCAAGCGCAGGCGCAGTGGCCTCGGCGCTCGCTCGTCGGTTTGATGCTTAAGATCACCGTCTAGCTGTCCTGCGGGATGCAATTGCCCGCGCCCAAAATCCACGACTTTCCGCACTGTGCTGGCATGACCATGAGAGCCCGTTGAGGTTCTCGCTGGCAAGGCCCAGATCCAAAGGGGAGCGCCCGCGTTGCAACCCGCTTTATACGTTTCCGGCTCTTGATTTCATAAGGAAGTGCGCCTGAGAATGAGTGGTTGCGTTCTGTCTCTCTGGGAGGATGGGATGGATATTCAAACACCTGTTTGGCCTGCACAGCGCACGGCCAAGGAACTGGTTCGCGAGCTCCTGAAGGACTCTCAACCGGGCGACGTTATCTTCGTGAAAGTGATCATTACAGCCATGCGCGAGCTTGGCCCCGGTATGATGGAAACCGACTGCCAGTTGGTCGCGATGGTCGTCGATTGTGCCACAAAATGGGGACTGTTCGTTGCTTTCGACGTGGGCGAACCCTGATGCCGCTTCGTTGGTTCAACCCGCCTGTCTACGTCAAGACTGACCGACCGGGGGTCCGGCTTGGGGTCAGCCGTATCGATACTGCCGCCGAAGAACTACTGAAATGGTCCAACCGTGGTCCCAAATGGCGACTGGCGGCCGAGGCCTGCCTGAGGGCGATGGATGGCAAGATGCCGACCGAGAACTTCCGTCTGCTCTTCGAGGATGCGGCTGAGGAGGAGGACATGCTGCTGCCCGATTAGCAATGTCTGTGCATCCTCAACGTTCCGGAGTTCATGGGCCGGACCTAAGTCCCGCCGCCAAAACGCAATGGTCTGGGCGTGGCCTCCGACAGGAACTGTCGCGGACGATAGCAGTTGGTGCGCAGGCGCAGCCACGTCCCTTCCTGCGTCGCTTAGGGTTCGCTCGTCGGTTCGCATTGGCGGGCGAACCCTAACCTCAAAAGGGATGGGCGGTAGTGTGTTAGCGTTGACGCGTTCTGGGTGGGATGGACGTATGATTATCCAATCTTCGGCCACGGTCACGGGGCTTATCCCGACCGCGGTTTGCCAAATGGATCGAGACTCCCCAAAAGGGACTATCAATGCCCATACCTAACGAGTTGGAGGATGCGGAGCTTGTCTTCGACTGTCCCAAATGCTCCCATCCTATTGTAAGGCGAGGGTCATGGTTCAAGGTAATATCCATGTTTCGCTGCGAGACGTGCGATGCTAAGATTCGTCTCGGCTACCCAGACAAGCTAGTGTTGTTCGAACGGCATCGCCATTTGATAAAAATCCCACCAGCGGATGCATCGGCTGTTTGAATGAGATCATAGATCGGTGGGACTATTCTGGAATTCCGGCGTCGAAGTGAGCGATGGCTTCGACGAAAATGCGGTAAAGGCTATCCACATCCTCATCCAGCTCTATTCTCTTGATGCCGACCGCTTTGGCGTCGGCCAAGAGCTTGTGGGTGAGTTCTCCGATTGAGACCGCATCGGGAGGCGCTGTCTCTGGGATGTCGTTAGCAATCCATTTGTGCAGAAAGTTGATGCCGCGTGTGCTCATCTAAAGATCCACCAGCCGCTAAGAGCCCAGAACGCAAGCACAACGACTGCGGCCGAGATCAAAATTCCGTTCCGGTTCTCCCACTTTGGTGCAGGACCGGGTACCAGCTTCTCGGCATGATCGTTCATAGCGAGACAAGCAACGCCGGGAGATTAGGTTCCGCTAATTTGACGGCGAACGGCAGGGCGCCGGAGAGGTAAGCTGGACGCAGCTAGTCGGCTTTGTGCCTATCGCTTAACCTTTGTTATTGCGGTGGTGCTGCCCTGCGGTATTTACGCTGCGCCGCTGCGTCCTATGATCGGTCACCGAGAGCTTCCGAAAATTGAGCACGTGAAGGAATGGACCGATTTTTGGTGATGCCGATGCTCGTCATTGTCCACCTTTCGAGTGTCGCGAACGCCGCAGATCAACAGGATGGATTTGGCCGTGAAAGGAAGCCGACCGAGCATTTCGTTGTTGGATTTCGACATACTCTCCCGGGCTCTTACGTCAGCCGTCCGGGATAGCCCTGACTCCGATTGGAAGGTCCAGGCGCGCGAGCTTGTGCGCCTATACACCGGCAAAAAGTCAGCCGACGAAAATTTGATCGCAGCCTTGCTTCTTGCCAGTCGCGCCCAGTTGGACTTGGAGGAATCCAAGGCCGATCAGCCCGGCAAGATTGACTGAATACCTCCACCTGCTCGACGTGCTGTCTCACCGGATTCTAGATGGCGTTTCTGATGCAAAACTAGATCCAGTGCGGCGGATTTGACCTCGGGCATCTGAGTCACGCGATAACGCCGTTCTCAGTTGAGAACACACTCACCACCAATGGGTGCTGCATGGAACAGTTCCGGCAAATCAAAGTTCGGCTCCGAACGGAGACGGACATGGCGGTGACACAAAGTTCCAACGACAATCGAATGCCAGAAAAGAAGCCGTTTGGCCGCGCGGGGGAGATGTCGCGCGAACAGGCGGAAGAAGTAGTCAGATCGCGACGCAGGTACAAAATGGCGAGACGGGCACGGGAGTCGAAGCGAAGCTCGGCCATGCCTCGCATCGTTGCGGTCAGAAGCCAAGAATAGGCCGTTGCCGCTCCCGCTGGTCAGGTTAACGGGAGACGGGTGACACGCGAAAGGCCGGGGCGTCAGAATGTAGGTTTAGTACAAACCCGAGCTTGGTACGTTTCCAACTCTGACATTCCTTCCAGGTCTTTTGTAATCACGGTGACGGGGGCTCGCCGTGCATCGATTCGCATTCTCCTATGATTGTCGCGCCAAGAGGCGTAGCGTCACAAGATCGTCTGCACGTTTTTACGGGCGCGGACGGCAAGGAGATTGGAAAGCTCTTGCCCCAAGCGGGATTGAGCTATGACCAATCCAGAGAACGATTCCTATAAAAACCAATTGTTGCGTCGGCTTAAACCCGATGACCTGGAGCTTCTGCAGCCACACCTTGAGCCGTGTGCCCTCAATTTAAAAATGAACCTGGAGAAAGCCGCTTTGGAGATCGAGACGGTTTACTTCCTGGAGGACGGCATCGCTTCTGTGGTCGCGACGGCTTCAAGTAAGGAAGCCGAGGTAGGGCTTGTTGGCGTTGAGGGAATGACCGGTGCCGCGCTCGTGATGGGCGCTGACTATGCCCCGCATGAATGTTACGTCCAGTCGCCCGGGAGCGCTTTCCGGATTGGGGCTGAGCCATTCAAAGCGGCTCTTATGAAGAGCCCGACGTTGCGCCTCTTCCTCTTGCGCTATGTCCACTACTTCCACATCCAAACCAGCTATACGGCCCTGATCAACGCAAAATCAAACCTTGAAGAGCGTTTGGCGCGATGGCTTCTGATGTGTGATGATCGGGTGCAAGGTAATCGTCTTGCGATCACCCATGAGTTTCTCGCCGTCATGCTCGGAGCAAGACGCCCAGGAGTTACCGTTGGGCTTCAGGTGCTGGAAGGGCGCGGGCTCATCTATTCCCGACGTGGCGAAGTGCATATCCGGGACCGCAGCGGCCTTATGGCATCTGCAAATGGCACCTACGGGCCGCCGGAGGCAGACTACGTTCGGCTGCTTGGAGATACGTCCGCTCGTCTCCAGGCCTGACGTTGGCCCATTTGGAAGAATCAACGGGTTGCCATTAGAGGTCACGGGAATCTGACGTCCATCGACCACATTCAGGAGGTCCGTCGTCCGCATATGTGAAGATCTTCGGCCGGTGCGCTGCGGCGGAAGAGGGACCCAGTAACAAGCGTACAAAGATGCCTGAAGCGGGTTTTTACCGAAACAATTCGACCTCGAAAAGATTTCGTAAGGGATGAAACAGGGGCTCCAACATGGCGCCGGACGGTCGGCTATGGCTCCACGAGATGGGCCCACGCGGGGGCGACGAGTTCAACCTGATCGAGCCGGATCGCAACTATGGCTGGCCCGTCGTTTCTAACGGCGACAACTACAATGGCACTGCGATTCCGCGTCACGCTACACGGCCGGAATTTGCGGCGCCCGCTGTCTATTGGACGCCGGTGATCGCGCCGGCTGGGCTCGCCTTCTACGAAGGCGCGCTGTTCCCGGAGTGGCGCGGATCGGCCCTGATAGGGGGTCTGCGCGTTCAGTCCTTGGTGCGCGTGGGGTTTCGCGCTGGTGGACAGCCCGATGAGGTCGAACGCTGGGACATGGGCGCGCGGATCCGTGATGTCGCCGTAGCGCCGGACGGAGCGATGCACGGTCTCTGCGTCGACCGTCACGCGCCCCAGCGCCTGGACGGTGACCCGTCCCAAATCGTCATCAACATGCACAACCTCGCCCTCGAATCTCATCTTGTCCCCTGGCTTGGCTTCGGGGTCGATAATCGAACAAGGAAAATTGGCGGTCGGGATATGCAGGGCCACACGCTCCTCGATGCGCTTGCCCACAGTGGCAATGATCGCCACCTTGTCACCGATTTTGATATCCCGGGCCATGTTTAGGAATTTGGCGCGTCCGGACGCTTGGTCAAGATGTTGCTAATATGCAGCACCGACTGCATCTCGAACAACCCGCGGAACCGCCTCAACGGCCATCCGTTGGCGCCAAAATGGCCACGGCGAGAGATGGCGAAGATGGCACAGACGGTTCATTCGAAAGCGACCCATAACAACGTGGGCAATGGCGGAAGCCCTTTCGATCTCGTAGTCATCGCCATCTTTCTAGCGATAGCGCTAGGCGCCATCATCATCATAGCTGGGGGAATCGTTTAGCCGACCCCGCTACGGCTGGTCAGGGCCGAAATGCTTAGTTGCGCACGCTCTAATATGCAAATAGCCTAGGCGCTGCGGGGAGGACAACCCAAGCAAAACCCGCAGTGGCCGGTGCGACTTGTACCCCCGAAACAAGAGCCCCGGGCCGCACTGGCTATTCCCTGCATGCCTTGCCCTCCTGATGACTGGACAGTGGAGATTGACAGCCGCCACCATGAGGCGATGCGCACCGTGCTGCTGATCCTTCTGATGAAGCTGCGGGAGAAGGAAAATCGTGCCTAGGCAATCGCGGTCACCTAGATGGCCAGCGCTTGTCGAGAGGTGCGGGCGTCATTGGGCGAATTCCAGCGGCTCGTGATCTGGCTGCTCGTGCCACATCACCTGTCGGAGTCACGCCGGTCGACCTGCTGGCCGCAGTATCGGGCAGGTATGGAATGGTCGTTCCTGTACGGCTCATGTGGCCTGCCCGGAATGGGCGGGCCGAGGCCAACGGTTCTCGTCTTAATCGTTTGCCTCCGGGTGTGCTGCCAGGGGCCAGCCCGAGCGTGAAGCTAGGGTCCCCGGCCGGCGACGGATCAGCCCGCCATCCAGCCGCCATCCACCATCAGATTGACGCCGGTCACATAGCTTGCCATGTCGCTGGCGAGGAACAGCGCGGCGCCCGCGACGTCGTTCGGCGTTCCGAGCCGCGGCCAAGGCGTGCGGCTGTGTGAATAGGCTAGCGCGTCGGGATCGTTGGCCACGCCCGGCTTGCCGGTAATGATCTTGCCAGGCGCAATCGCGTTACACACGATGAGGTCTCCGGCATGGTCGACGGCAATCTGCCGCGTCATCTGCACGATGCCGCCCTTGCTCACCGAATAGGGAAGATCGCCGGGGCATGCGACCATGCCATGCTGCGAGGAGATGTTGATAAGACGGCCGCGAACCTCATTGATCGGTGCCTGGCTGAGCATCTGCATGACGGCGCGCTTGGAGCCGTAGAAGAACCCGGTCAAGTTGACACCGATCACGCGGTTCCACTGCTCAGGCGTGGTCTCGACCAGATTGGTGCTGGTGTAGATGGCTGCATTGTTGACCATCACGTCGAGCCGGCCGAATCGCGCGGTCGTTTTGCCGACTAGCGCATCGACAGAATTCCAGTCCGAAATGTCGGTCGCGAAATGCATTGCCGTCCCGCCGCTCGACTGGATCAGGGCCACGGTGCTCTCGCCGCCCTCGATCGGCAGTTCGATCGTGTCGGCAACGACGACGGCGGCACCTTCCGCCGCGAACTTCCGCGCGATGGCACGGCCGATGCCCGAGCTTCCTCCGGTTACGATCGCGACCTTGTCCATGAGCAGTGGCATTTCTTTTCCTCAATGTTCCCGGCGCACGACTTTGCCTTGCTCCGCACCGATCAGCACCTGATCGCGCACGATCTCTCGCCCGCGCAGAAACACATTGGTCAGACGCGCCTTGACCGCCCAGCCGTCGAACGGCGTGTAAGCCGCGCGGGAGACCTGCTCGGCATCCGAGATGGAACTGGACAGGCGTGGGTCGACGATCAGCAAGTCGGCGTCGCAGCCGGCGGCGATGCGTCCCTTGCGCCGGCCAAGCCCAAAACGCTCGGCCGGATTGCGCGCGCACATGCGCACCACATCGGCATAAGTGATCAGCCCCTCGTCGACCAGCTTCAGCATCACCTGTAGCAGCGTCTGCAGTCCTGGCATACCGCCGGGAATGTCGGCGAAAGCAGCACAGCTGGCGCCCTTTTCGGCCGGCGCATGCGGTGCGTGATCGGTGGCGACGATGTCGATCAGCCCACCCTTCAGCGCCGCGCGCAAGGCTTCGACATCCTGCCGCGACCGCAACGGCGGTGAGCCCTTTAGCCTGGAGCCTTGCGTCTCGTAATCGTCGGCGGTGAAGAACAGGTTTTGCGGCGTCGTCTCGACGCTGGCATCAGCCCGGTCGCGCAGCCGGGTCCATACTTCGACGCCCGGTTCCGAGTTGATTTGCCGGACGTGAATGCGCGCGCCTGTCGCGGCGGCGGCTAGTACGGCGCGTGCAACGCCGCCGGCTTCCGCCAGCGGTGGCCGGCTGTCAAGAAAGGCTGCGATGGTCCCCGTCTGGTTGCGCTCGTTGGCGCCGGTCAGCATCGACTGGTCGCCCGGCGAAATGCCGATCAGCGTGTCGGCATGGCCGAAATGCCTGAGCGCCTCGGCAACTGCGTCGAAATTGCGAAACAGGAAGGCATTCGGCACATCGGCGGTGAACAGTTCGAACGACACCGGTGCGAACGCGAGCAGGCCCGCAATGCGCGACAAATCGCGGCTCACAACGGCCTGGAAACCGACATCGACATGGAGGCGGCCTGTCGCCATCGCCATCTTGTCGGCGAGCTCTTGGGCGCTGGCCGTCCATGGCTCGTCAGTCGGCATGTCGAGCACCGTCGTCACCCCGCCAAGGGCTGCGGCATGCGTGCCCGAGGAAAAGTCTTCCTTATGCGTCAGACCAGGTTCGCGCAGATGCGCATGCGCGTCGACCAGGCCGGGCAAGAGGAGGCAACCGGAAGCATCCAGCACCGTCGCGGCTTCAGCTGCTCCGCCGGGGGCCATCAGCGCTGCGATGCGGCCGCCGGCAATGCCGACGTCGCGCGGTTCCTGCCTGTCGGCATTGACGATCGTCGCGCCCCTGATCAGCGTCTCGAACATACTCAGCCGCGCCGCTCGAAGCCGGCGTGGTTTTCCAGCCAGAAACGGGCAATGTCCTCGCGCCGCATGAAGGCGGCGGCCGGCTTCGTCTTCACATGCTCGATCACTTCGCGCAAGCCGGAGGCACGGTTGGGCTGGCCAATCCAGCGCGCATGGATGCCGATCGTCAGCATGCGGCCGCCGGTCTCGTCGGCCTCGTCGAGCATGTAGTCGATGGCCGAGCGGCAATCCTGCGCGAAGTCGCGTGGATTGCTGTAGCCGGGTGCCACGAGATAGCGGCTGTCGTTGAGCGTCTTGGAATAGGGGACGACCAGGATCTCGGTGCCCTGATGGTCGAGGAAATAGGGCAGGTCGTCGTTGCACGGGTCGGAGTGGTAGAGGAACCCACCCTCGCGCACCAAAAGGTCGCGCGTGTTGACGCTCGGCAGCGAGCGGCAGTTCCAGCCCAGCGGGCGCCGCCCCATCAGTCTCTGGTAGAGCGCGATCGCTTCATGCAAATGGCGCTCCTCCTCGCCGCGCTCCATGGTCGTGTAGTCGATCCAGCGCAGGCCGTGGCCCATCAGGTCATGCCGGCGGCTCTTCATCCACTCGACCAAAGGCGGGTTGCGCTCCAGCGCCACGGCGCAGGCGGAAAAGGTGACCGGAATGTCGTAGCGATCGAACAGCCGCGCCAGGCGCCAGACGCCGGCGCGGCTGCCATATTCGAAATGGGTCTCGGTGCCGAGGTCGCGCACCGGTGGACTGGAAGTGAGATTGTACTCGCCCCAATTGTCATTGCGGCCGTCCTCGAGCCAGGAATATTCCGAGCCTTCTTCGTAGTTGAGCACCAGGTTGATGGCGAGCTTGACGCCGCCCGGCCAGCTCATGAAGGGCGGGTTCGGGCCGTAGCCGACGAAGTCGCGCGGTTGCTGAAAATCGGTCGGCATCGCTCTGCTCCTCAGCTTTCGTTGGTGACGATCCAGTCGATGTAATCGTGGAAAGCTTGTTTCGCCGGCGTCGGCCGCCAGTCCGTATCGCGCTCGATGCGGGCAAGATCGTATTCGCCCCACATGCCCGTCTTCAGCGCCGCGTTCATGGTGATGTTCGCCGTCTCTTGCGGGCTGACTCCGCTCTTCAGGCCGGGGAAGCGCTCGGCGGCCCAGCCGATGAAGTCGCCGACCGTCTGCGTGCCGCCGCTACCGATATTGTAGTGGCGGTAGCGCAAGGTCTTGGCATCGAGCAGCGCCATGATCGCCTTGGCGACGTCGCTCGACAGCACGTAATCGCCGAGCGGCTCCAGACTGTTCGGCCGGATCGTCTCGTTGCCAAACGCCATATGCGCGATGCGGTTCGGCAAATGGCGCACATTGCGGCTGCCGGTGACGCGGTCCATCGGCCCGTAGACCGAGGACAGCCTGACAGAGATGGCGGACAGGCCGAACAGATCGGCGTAGCGGTTGGTGACCATTTCGGCGGCGAATTTCGAAATGCCGTAAAGCGTCAGCGGCGCGACATAGCCGTCCTCGGGCAGCGGCTCGCCGCTCCAGTCCGGCCCGTTGTGACGATAGACCGAACCGGAACTGACATAGACGAAGCGCTTGATGCCGGGGCGGCCGCGCGCCCATTCCAGCATCCGCACAGTGCCCATCAGATTGACGTCGACGATGGCGGCCGGATCGTTGGCCTCGGGTGGTTGGCTTGGATCGCTCGGGCGCGAGTTCGGCGTCACCGTCGCGCCATGGACGATTGCCGTGATGCCATGCGCATCGAGCGCTGCCGCCCATTCCGTGGGATCCAGTATGTCGGCCGTCAGCACGGTGAGGCGGTCGCGCACCGGCGCAAAGAATTTCTCGGCGATCGCGTCGAGGCCGGATCGGTCCAGGATGACGGCGCGGGCTTGCGGCTCGCGATCCAGCCATTCGCGCGCAACCACGCTCATGACAAAACCGGTGCCGCCGGTGACGAGAAGCGTCATGGGAACTCCTTTGAAATCGATCGGAAGAATTCAGCGCGTCGCATAGCCACCATCCACGAGCATGTCGGAGCCGGTGACGAAGGATGCATCCCGCGAAAGCAGGAAGGCAGCTGCCGCTGCGATCTCCTCCGGCTCGGCGATCCGGCCGAGCAGATGCGCCGGCCCGAGCGCGGCATTGGCGGCCTCGAAATCCCTAAAGCGGCGCAGCAGCCGCGTCGTTGCCACCGCACCCGGCGACAGGCTGTTGACGCGCACCTTGTCGGCCGCGTGATCGACCGCCATCGCCTTGGCGAGATGGATGAGCCCGGCCTTGGCGGCGCAATAGGCGACAGCCCTTATGGTCGCGACGCGGCCGAACTGCGAGCCGATGAACACCACCGAGCCGCCGCCGCTGGCCGCGATCAGCGGCACCGCGTGTTTGCTCATCAGGAAGGCGCCGGTCAGGCCGACATCGAGTTCGCGCCGCCATGCGCTCTCGTCGAGATCGACGACTGTGGCGCTGGTCGACGGTGCGGCGGCATTGTGCACCAGCCCGTCCAGCCGGTTGAATTTCTGTCTGGCGAACTCGACAGCTGCCCGGGCGGAACCGCTATCGGTCACATCGCATTGGCAGGCAACCGCCGCAGGGCCGAGCGTGTCGGCAAGCTGCGTTCCCGGTCCGAGATCGTAGTCGGCGCAGACCACCCTGGCGCCCTCGGCGATGCACCGCCTGGCGATCGCGGCACCGATGCCGCTTGCCGCTCCCGCGATCAGGATGACGCTGTCTTGCAGGCGGTTCATGGCGGAAGTCATCAAACGCGCTCCTCCACGGTCTGCACGATCTTCGCCGAGACCGGCCGGCGTAGCAGATTGTAGCAGGCGGCAAGCGTGACCAGCACTGCGCCGCCGCCCAGCAGCAGGAACATTGCCGGTGCGCCCATATGCGCCATCAGGCCGGCGGAAACGCCGGGCGTCGCCACATTGCCGATCGAGTAGAGCAAGAGCAGCGTGCCGGAGGCGCCGACCATATGCCGGCTGTGCAGTTGCGAGGCGCCGAAGGCCATCGCCACCGGATAGATCGTCAGCGCCGTGGCGCCGTAAAGGAAGAACAGCACGAACAGCAGCGGCTCGGAAGAATTGCCGAGCCAGGCGATTGTGGCGCACAGCACGACCGACAGCAGGCCTTGCGCCAGCAGGATGAGCCGCCGCTCGAACCGGTCCGACAGCCAGCCGACGGGCGTCTGCGCCAGCATGCCGGCGATGCTGATGGTCGTCACGAGCCCGACCGTCGTCCCCGCCGACAGCCCGATCTGGGTGCCGTAGATCGGCGTCAGCACGAAGATGTTCATGTTGGTGATGCCGCCCTGGAAGATGGCGACGACCGTCACCGGCGCCAGCCGGAACAGCGCCAGCGGGCCGAGGCGTTTGACGGGCGCATTCGCATGCTCCGGCTCGGCGGGAGAGGCAGGCAGCGCCGGCCAGCGGCCGCCGACGAATTTGGACGCCAGCGCCAGCAGCACCGTCGCCGCCGCGACCGGAAACAGATGCGGCGATCGCGGGCCGACAAGCGCGACGAGGAGTTGTCCGAGCAGCACCGCGATCGCCGTCGTCAGCATGTAGAGCGAGAACATCGCGCCGCGATTGTGCTGCTCGGCATAGAGGTTGATCCAGCTCTCGCAGACGACGAACAGCGACGCCATCGACAGCCCGCCGAGCAGGCGAAAGCAGATCCAGCTCGGCAGGAAATCGGTGAAGACGAAGCCCGCCGCAGCCAGCAGCGCCAACACAAGGACACCCATGAAGGTGCGCTCATGGCCGTAATGGGCGACCGCCGGGCGCGTCACCAGGCAGCCGACGAAAAAGCCGACGGGATAGGCGGTGAGCACGATCTGGACGACGTCCGGGGGAATGTCGGGCTTGCCGAGATGAAGCGACACGGCGGTGGTCAGCATGGCGCTGCCGATGCAGGCGAGACAGATACCGGTCATGATCGGCAGCAAGGCGCGCGAGCGCTCTGCGTTTTGCCACAGCCGCATCGCGGATTGGGCGATCGACCTCATGGCTGCGCTGCTCCCCTGGCCGCGCCGACACCGACGCCACCCAGAGCGAGAGGCTACACGGGACTGCAATTGCTGCAAACGAAGATAGATACGGCTATGGCTTTGATTTTTTTGGCCATGCCGATGATGGAAAGCGGCATCTAGGCCGCCGGCAGGGCTTTACAGCGGTTTTGTGCCGTCCATACCATAGGCAAGTCACCGACATCGCGAGCTGCCTGACCGAAAGCAGCAGGGAGGAATTCCATGACGATCGAGCGTCTTGAAAACGGCCAACGCTTCTGCCGGGTACTGCGCTACAACGGCACCGTCTATGTCGCGGGCCTGACGGCGGACGACCTCTCCGGCGACACCACCTCGCAGACCAAGCAGATCCTCGCCAAGATCGATGCCCTTCTGGCCAAGGCCGGCAGCGACAAGTCCCAAATTCTCAGCGCCCAGATCTGGCTTAGGGACATTGCCGATTTCGAGATGATGAACTCGGCCTGGGACGCCTGGATCGACCGCAGCGCCATGCCGGTGCGCGCGACGGTGGAGGCGCGCCTTGCCGGTGACCAGTACCGCGTCGAGATCATGGTGACGGCGGCTGTCGGCTGATGCCGGTTGGGTTGAGCGAACCGGATGCATGAGCTGGTCATCACAGGCGGACGCGTTGCGCTCGACGACGGTTGGGCTGAGTGCGATGTCGCCATCGATGGCGGCCGCATCGCGGCGATCGGCAACGGTCTTTCCGGCGAGACGCTGATCGACGCCAGCAAACGCTGGGTCATGCCCGGCGGCATCGACGCCCATTGCCACCTCGACCAGCCGGTCTGGGGTGGGGCGGGCAATGCCGATGATTTCGAATCCGGCACCATCTCGGCCGCCTTCGGCGGCACCACCTGCATCGTCCCGTTCGGCATGCCAGGCCCCGATATGTCGACCATCGGCGCCCTCGATCGGGCGCTCGATCGCGCCGCGGGTCGCGCGGTGATCGACTACGGGCTGCATGCCGTGGTGACGATGGGAACCGGCGCCGATGTCGCGCAGCAGCTCGCCGAGCTTGCCGGGCGTGGCATCGCCTCGGTCAAACTGTTCATGACCTATCAGGGCTTTGCCGTCGACGACGACCTGTTCTTCAAGGTGCTGGACACGGCGTATACACTGGGCTGGATCGTCATGGTCCATGCCGAGAACGACGCCGCGATAAGACGCACACGCCAGAGGCTGATCGATCTCGGCCGCACCGACATCCGCTACCATGTCGTCGCCCACAGCGAGACCATGGAGCGCGAGGCGACGCACCGTGCGCTTGCCTACGCCGAGATGACCGGCGCACGCATGACCATCGTCCATGTCTCGTCCTGGCAGTCGGCCGAAGAGGTGACACGCGCAAAGACGCGCGGTGTCGACGCCATCGCCGAGACCTGCCCGCAATATCTCTTCATCAGCGGCGCCGATCTCGACCGCCCGGCGCTCGATGCGGCGCGTTTCGTCTTTTCGCCGCCGCCGCGTTCGCCGCGCAGCCACGAGCATCTGTGGCAGGCGCTGATCGATGGCGGCATCGATCTCTGGTCGTCCGACCATTCGCCCTATTACTTCGCCGACAAGATCGGCAAGGCGCAAGCGCCTGATTTCACCACCACGCTGAGCGGCATTCCCGGCATCGAGACCCGTCTGCCGCTGCTGTTCTCCGAGGGGTTGTTGACCGGTCGGCTGACGCTGGGGCGCTATCTCGATCTCACGTCGCGCAATGCCGCCTCTATCTACGGTCTCGCCGATCGCAAAGGTAACATAGCTGTCGGCCTCGATGCCGATCTGGCGCTGTGGGATCCCGAAGCGTCCTGGACGCTCGGCCACGCCGCTTTGCATTCGCGCGTCGACTTCACGCCCTACGAGGGCAAAAGCGTGACCGGCAAGCCGACCACTGTTCTGGTGCGCGGCGTGCCGGTGATCGCCGACGGCGTGCTCAAGGCACAGCCGGGCTTCGGACAATTCGTCGAGCGCACCGCCACCGATCCGGCCCGCTCGGGAAAACCAGTCGAGGAGACGACGCCATGGCTCGATGCCTGACCATTGCGGTCTGCCAGACCGGGCCGATCCAGCGCAGCGCAACGCGTGCCGAGACCGTCGGCCGCCTCGTCCATTTGCTGGAGCAGTCCGCCGCTGCCGGCGCGGAGATTGCAGTCTTTCCCGAAATGGCGCTGACCACCTTCTTCCCGCGCTGGCGCATCGACGATCAGACCGAGATCGACGCCTTTTTCGAAAGCGCGATGCCGGGGCCAGAGACGCAGCGCCTCTACGATGCCGCCGCGCGCCTCAAGATCGGCTTCGCGCTCGGCTATTGTGAACTCGCGCAGGAAGACGGCCGCACACATCATTTCAACACCATGGACCTCGTCGGCCCGGACGGGCACTTCGTCGGCCGCTACCGCAAGATGCATGTGCCGGGCTCGGCCGAGCCGGAAGAAGGCACCACCACGCATCTGGAGCGGCGCTATTTCGAACCGGGCAATCTCGGCTTCCCGGTCTTCGACTATCGCGGCGTGCGCGTCGGCATGGCGATCTGCAACGACCGCCGCTGGCCTGAGACTTACCGCATGCTCTGCCTCAACGGCGCTGAGGTGGCGGTGCTCGGCTACAACACGCCGCTGCTGCTCGACGAAGCGCCGGCGCTGGCGCATCTGAGAATGTTCCACAACCACCTGCCGATGCAGGCCGGCGCCTACCAGAACACGCTCTGGGTTGCCGCCGCCGCCAAGGCTGGCCTTGAAGACGGCCAGGCGCTGATTGGCGGTTCCTGCATCGTCGCGCCGACCGGCGAGATCGCTGCGCAGGCGATTTCGCTCGGCGACGAGGTCATCATTCATCGCGCCGACCTCGATCTCATCGCCACCTGCCGGAAGGTGAATTTCGACTTCTCGCTCTACCGTCGCCCCGATCAGTACCGCCTCATCAGCGAGCCTGCCGGTTCCCATGTCTGACCCCGGCCGCCTTCCATCCGCCGCGTGCATCGCGCCGCCGCTATCGCTCGATGAGATCATCGAGAATGGGCTCTGCGTCGGTTGCGGGCTTTGCCGGTCGCTCGCCGGCGCACAAGAGATCGAAATGATCATGACGCCGGAGGGGCGCCTCCGGCCAGTCGCCCGCAAGGCGCTCGGCCATTCGATCCTGACGCAGATCAACGCCGTCTGTCCGGGAACGCGGATCGCCGGACCACCGCAGTCGCAGACAGATACCGCCGCGCTGACAGACACGGTATGGGGGCCGGCCGAGCGGGTCAGCCTCGCCTATGCCGGCGACAAGACGGTGCGGTTCCAGGCATCGAGCGGCGGCGTGCTGACGGCGCTTGGCCAATTCCTGCTAACATCCGGCCGCGTCAGCTTCGTCCTGCACGTCTCGGCGTCTCGCACCGCGCCGATGCGCAGCGAGCGGCGCCTGAGTTTTGACGCCGCCTTGGTTCTCGAAGGCGCCGGCTCGCGCTACGGGCCGGCGGCACCGCTTGAGGATTTCACTGAGATACTCGCGCGCGGCGAACCTTTCGCCCTGATCGCCAAGCCTTGCGACATCACCGCCGTGCGCAATCAGGCGCGGCATGATCCGCGTGTCGACGAGTTGATGCGCTATGCGCTCGCCTTCGTCTGCGGCGGCGCTTCGGACCTGTCGAAATCGGAACAGGTGTTGCAGCGCTTCGGCCTCGACGAAGACGAGCTCGCACTGTTTCGCTATCGCGGCTACGGCAACCCCGGCCTCAACCGGATCGAGACGAAGGACGGTCGCGCTTTCGAACTCACTTACCGGCAGCTGTGGGAAGACGAGGACAAATGGATGATCCAGCCGCGCTGCAAGATCTGCCCCGACGCCATCGGCCAGGTCGCCGACATCGTCGCGTCCGATGCTTGGCTGAATGGCGGGCCGGCGGTTGATGACGAGGCCCTCAACGGCGTCATCGTGCGCACTGGGCGTGGCCTCGAACTGTTCAACGCTGCGGTCACAGCCGGCGCGCTGGCGATCAAGCGCGAGAGCAGTTTTGCCGAGCTTGGCGAACTGCAATCGCACCAGACGCGCAAGCGTCGGGCCGTCTGGGCGCGGCTGAAAGGCATCGCGATTGCCGGCAAACCGGTGCCTGTCGTCACCGATCTTGCCCTGGAAGATTGCGCCCGGCAGAACACGCTGGCCGACAATCTCGCAGAAGGCCGCGGTGCCCGCGACCGCGCCAAACGCGGGCGGCTGGGTGAGCCGCGCCCAGTGTCACGCCCGAAAGAAACAGCCATGGTTAGGGATGTCCATGAGTGTCCCTGAAGAAACCGATGTGATCGTCATCGGCGGCGGCATAGCCGGCGCCGGCGCCGCATTCGAGATTTCCCGCTCCCAAAAGGTGGTGCTGCTCGAGCGGGAAAGCCATTGCGGCTACCACACCACCGGCCGCTCGGCGGCAAGCTTTACCGAAAACTACGGCAACGGCGTCATCCGCCGCATCGTGCTCGCCAGCCGCTCGTTCCTGACCGAACCGCCGGCCGGCTTTTCGGATTATCCGCTTCTCAGCAAGCGCGGCATGATCACCGTGGCGCGCGCCGATCAACTCGAGCTTTTGCGCCAGGATCTGGAGGCCGCGCAGGCGCTGGTGCCGTCCATCGTCGCCATGACGCCGGCCGAGGCGATCAGCCATGTTCCGGTGCTGCGCGCCGACTATCTCGCCGGCGCCTATATCGAGCCGCATTCCATGGACATCGACGTCAACGGCCTGCACCAGGGGTTTCTGCGCGGCGCCCGTTCGCGGGGCGC
This sequence comes from Mesorhizobium sp. WSM4822, assembly GCF_055811155.1. Taxonomy (NCBI): domain Bacteria; kingdom Pseudomonadati; phylum Pseudomonadota; class Alphaproteobacteria; order Hyphomicrobiales; family Phyllobacteriaceae; genus Mesorhizobium; species Mesorhizobium sp. WSM4822. Next base: position 109,742 of record NZ_JBVVQM010000015.1, read on the forward strand.
ACGGATCGTCACCAATGCCGGCGTCAAGGGGATCGATCGGCAAGGCGGCCAATGGCGGGTGGAAACATCGGACGGAACCTTCCTCGCAGCGCGGATTGTCAACGCCGCCGGCGCCTGGGGCGACGAGATCGCTGTCATAGCAGGCGTGCGCCCGGTCGGCCTGCTGCCGAAGCGCCGCACCGCCTTCAACATTCCGGCGCCCTCCGGCGTCGATATCACTGACTGGCCGCTGGTCAACGATGTCGGCGCCGAGTTCTATTTCAAGCCGGATGCACGACAGCTCTTCGTCTCGCCGGCCGATGCGACGCCATCGGAGCCGATGGACGCGTATGCCGAGGACATCGATGTCGCCATCGGCGCCGAGCGTCTGGAAAAGGCGACCACCATCGAGGTGCAGCGCGTGTCGCGCTCCTGGGCTGGTCTGCGCACGTTTGTCGCCGACGGTTCGCCCGTCGTCGGCCCGGATGACGAGGTGCCGGATTTCATCTGGCTGGTCGGGCAGGGAGGCTATGGCATCAAGACTTCGCCCGCACTCTCGCGCGTCTGCGCCAGCCTGATCGCGGGCGGCGGCATGCCGGATGATGTCGCCAGGCAAGGCGTGTCGCTGGCAGACCTGACGCCGCACCGGCTGCGCGTACCTCAATCCACGCGGGTCGCCTCATGAGCGATGCCGGACTGACGGCCGGCGGCGTTCTGGCCGGACGCCTGCTGGAGACGCTGGCGCAAGCCACCACCGACGCGCCGGGCATCACGCGCGTCGCCTACGGACCTGGCGAGCGCTTTGCCCATGATCTCATGCGCGAGGAGGCGGAAAAGCTCGGCGCGATGGCGCGCACCGATCCCGCCGGCAATCTCTATCTGACGCTGAAGGGCCGTAATCCGGATTTGCCGGCGATCGTCATCGGCTCCCATCTCGACAGCGTGCCGCATGGCGGCAATTTCGATGGCGCCGCGGGTGTCGTGGCCGGGCTGGCGGTGATGGCCGAAATGGTCGGGCAAGCTGTTCAACTGCCACGCGATCTGATCGTGCTGGCAACGCGCGCCGAGGAAGCGGTGTGGTTCCCGCTGTCCTATCCCGGCAGCCAGGCGGCACTTGGCCTGCTCGACCCCACAGCGTTGGAAGCGAAGCGCTCAGACAGCGGCCGTACCCTGGCCGACCACATGCGTGAGGAAGGCTTCGATCCCGACGCCGTGCGGCGCGGCGTGCCGGGGATCGCCGCCGACCGGATCGCCGCCTTTGTTGAAGTGCATATCGAGCAGGGACCGCGCCTGGTCGCAGCCGGGGCGCCCGTCGGCATCGTCACCGGCATCGCCGGCGGCTTTCGCTATGTCGATGCGAAATGCTTCGGCGCCTACGCTCATTCCGGCGCCGAGCCGCGCTTTGCCCGGCATGACAGCGTGCTTGGTTTCGCCGATCTGGTCGCCGGCCTGGAAGCGGAATGGGACGCGCTTGAGCGCGAAGGGCGGGAGGCCACCATCACCTTCGGCCGTGTGCAGTCCGACTCCACGCAGCATGGTGGCAGTCGCGTGCTCGGCGAACTCGGTTTCACGCTCGACGGGCGCAGCGCCGAGGCGACTGTCCTTGAGCGGATCGAGGCGCGGCTGCACTCGTTCTTCGCCGAAGTTGCTGCCAGGCGCGGTGTGCGCTTCGAGGCCGGGCCGCGCTTCACCTGGGAGCCGGCGACGATGTCGCCGACACTGATCGCGAGATTGGACCGCGCTGCCGCCGACATCCACATGCCGGCGCCGCATGTGCCAAGCGGGGCAGGGCACGACGCCGCGACCTTTGCTAGCGCGAACATTCCTACCGCCATGCTGTTCGTGCGCAACGAGAACGGCAGCCACAATCCGCATGAGGCGATGGCGATCGCCGACCTCGATCAGGCGATCCGTCTGCTCCTGCGTTTCGTCACCGATTTCGACAAGGATCAGCCATGAACCACGCCGCCTTGCTCGTCATCGACCTGCAGAACGAATACCGACCCGGCGCAGCCTGGCCGGTCGTCGGCTATGATACGGTGCTCGCCAATGCCGCCCGGCTGATCGAAGCCGCGCGTGCTGCCGGCACTCCCGTCATCCACGCGCAGGCCTGGGTGAAGCAGGAGGAGCGCGACGGTTACGCCAGGCAGGAGGAGATTCTGACCGAAGAGTTTCGCTCCGCCGTGGCCGGCAGCGAAGGCGCCGACATCTGCGCCGAAGTCGCGGCGCTGCCCGGCGACATCGTCATCCACAAGCACTGGCCGAGCGCCTTTCGCCGCACCGATCTTTCGCAGCGGCTTGTCGACTTGAAGATCGAAAACCTGATGATCACCGGCGTGCTCACCGACAGCTGCGTGACCGAGAGCGTGTTCGACGCGGTCTATCAAGGTTTCAGGGTCTGGCTGGTCAAGGATGCCTGCGGCAGCATGAGCGAGGCGATGCACCGCACCGGCATGCTCGACATGGCCAATCGCCTCTATGGCGGCGGCATCCTGCGCATGCCTGAGGCCCTCAAGGCGCTCGCCGGACGGAGTTTTGACGGTTGGCGCTGCACGCGGCCGGTCGAATTCGTCTACACGCTGGAGACGGTCGACAGCCTCTACGATGCGCTGTGATCACCGCCGCAGCCGCAGGCTGCTTTCACGATTGTCTTTGAAGTGGTGGGCTTGAGCACCGCGCCCGGCAGCGCCCCGGTCGCCTTTCCGTCACTCCACACGCACACACCGTTGACGAAGACATGTTCGATGCCAGCGGCGGCTTGGCGCGGCTCTTCGAAGGTCGCGGTGTCGATGATCGTCTGCGGGTCGAACACCGTCAGATCAGCGAAATTGCCGGACGCCAGCGTGCCGCGCTGCTCGATGCCGAATTCCCGCGCGGGCAGGCCGGTCATGCGATGCACGGCTTCTTCCAGACTAAACAGGCCAACGTCGCGCGCATAGTGGCCAAGCACGCGCGGAAAGGTGCCCCACAAGCGTGGATGCGGGTGGATGTCGTGCGGCAGTCCGTCCGAACCGATCATCGTGCGCGGATGCGCGATGATATTTCGGACATCGGTCTCGTCGAGCTGAAAATAGACCGCGCCTGCCGGCAGCAGGCGCTGGCCCGCCTCGCGCTCGCTGCAGTTCCATTCGCGCGCAATGTCGGCCATCTCGCGCTGCGCCATTTCGGGTTGCGGATCGGACCAGGTGATGAGGATCTTCAGGCCGGTGTCGCAACGCTCGAGCCTGAGCACAGTGGAGCTCGCGGCATAGGGGTAGACATCCATGCCGATGTCCATTGTCTCGCGCGCCCGGTCGATGCGTTTCAGCGACGGGCCGCTCTTGCCAAAATTGGCGCGGCCGGTGCACTGGTGATGCGAGATGAACAGCTTGCCGCCGGCATGGTCGGCAATGTCGATGGCTTCCTCGATCGCCTCATCCATCGTCTCGAAATAGTTGCGCGTATGCGTGACATACGGGCCGCCGAGGCTTGCCGCCGTCGCCGCCAGCGCCTTGACCTCCTCGGTCGAGGAATTGACCGCCGGCGGATAGTCGAGCCCGGTGCTGAGCCCGAACGCGCCTTCGGCCATCGCTTGTGCCACCGCCTCCTGCATCGCCAACATCTCCATCATGTTGGCCGGGCGGTCGGTCACCGGCATGCAGCGCTGACGCAAGGTGGTGTGGCCGACGAGCAGGGCCGCGTTGGTGGCGATACCGCGGTCTTTCAGTTCGGCGACATAGTCAGCGAAACGGTCGAAGCGAAAGTTCTCCTGGCGGCCGACCAGCGTGAAAGGCGGCGGCGGTGCGCGGTCGAGCAGCAGCGGCGCAAGGCTGATGCCGCAATTGCCGGCGATCACCGTCGTCACGCCCTGGCTGATCTTCGGTACCATGCCGTCGGGCGCCAGCAGCGCGCCATCGTCGTGCGTGTGCACGTCGATGAAACCCGGCGCGACGATCTTGCCGGCGGCGTCGATCTCCTGGCTGCCATGCGCATCGGCCAGATCGCCGGTGGCAGCGATCCTGTCACCGTCAATGGCGAGGTCAGCCATGAAACGATCCGACCCATCGCCCGAGATCAGCGTCGCATGGCGGATGACGAGATCGTATGGCATCTGTCAGCCGTCCGGATTGGCGGCGATCTCTTCACGGCGGCGCGCGACATAAGCGTCGAGCGCCTCGCGGATCGCCGGGTCCATCACCGGTTCTTCGTAATCATGCAGCGCCTGCTGCCAGAGTTCGGTGGCGCGCTCCAGCGCATCCTTGCCGCCCGCTTCCTCCCAGGCGCCATGGTTCTGCCAGTTGGACAGCATCGGCTGGTAGAAGGCGGTGGTGTAGCGCGACATTGTGTGTTCGGCGCCGAAGAAATGGCCGCCGGCCGGCACCGACTTGATGGCCTCGAAACCGAGATCGTCCTCCTGGAACGGCAGCGGCCGCAGGAACTCCATCATGTTCTGCAGGATCTCGACATCGAGCACGAGTTTTTCATAGGACGCCGTCAGCCCGCCTTCCAGCCAGCCAGCCGCGTGATAGATCAGATTGGCGCCGCCGAGCACCGCGCCCCAGGTCGCCATCTCGGTTTCGTAGGCCGCCTGCAGATCGACGACGTTCGAGGCATTCGCATTGGAGGTGCGGTAGGGCAGATTATAGCGCCGCGCTAGTTGCCCGGCGATGATGTTGGCCTTGGCGTTCTCCGGCGTGCCGAAGGCCGGCGCGCCCGACTTCATGTCGACATTGGAGGTGAAGGCGCCGTACATCACCGGCGTGCCGGGGTTGACGAGCTGCGTCAGCACCACGCCGAACAGCGCTTCCGCGTTCTGCTGGCAAAGCGCCGCCGCCAGCGTCACCGGTGTCATGGCGCCCATCAGCGTGAATGGCGTCACCGTCACCGGCTGGCCATGCTCGGCCATGGCGATCAGGCCTTCGGCCATGGCGTCGTCGAACAGGCGCGGCGAGTTGATCGAGATGATCGTCGTCACGCCGGGCGAGCCGCGCATCGCCTCGACGGTGATGCCGCGCGCGATCGCCATCATGTTGATGCCGTCCATCGCCCGCGCACGGCCGATCGCCGTGCAGTGGAAGGAGAGATCGCTCAGCGTCAGATTGGCGTAATAGGTGTCGAGATGCCGCTCGTTGGCCGGCAATTCCATCGGCGCCACCACCTGGTTGCCGATGATGTGGATAGCGTTGAAGTGATGCGCCAGCCGGATGAAGTTCTGGTAGTCGGGCAGATTGCCCTGGCGGCGGCCATTGATGCGGTCATGCACATTAGGCGGACCGGCGACCAGCCCGAACACCAGCGAATTGCCGCCGAGGTGGACCTGCCTTTGCGGGTTGCGGCTGGTCAGCGTGAAGGAGGACGGCACCGCGCGCAGCGCTTCGGTAACCAGGCTTTCGTCGATCCTGATGGTCTTTTCCTCGCGGTCGACGATGGCGCCGGCCGCCGCGAACAGATCCATCACCTTGTCGCTCATGACGCGGATGCCGAGTTCCGACAGGATGCGCATCGAGGTGTCGTGCAGACGCTGCATCCGCTCTTCGTCCAGCAGCTGCATCGGCGGATAGGGATTCTCCACATGCTGCCAAGGCAGCTGCGCGATGCCGCCGCCGCTGCGCCCGATCTTCGATCTGCGGCCCCCGCCGCGCCTGTCCTGCGTCATGTGTCTCTTCCCTTCGGGTCTCTTTTTTCGCAATTCCGGACGGAAAACCGCTTCGCACTTTTCATGGAATTGCTTAGTAGCCGCGCTCCGGATTGACTGTGTTTTCCAGCGTCTGGCCGCTGCGGTAGCGCTTCAGATTGTCGGCGAACATGCGCACCGATTTGATGTCCCAGCCCTCGTAGACCGCCGCGCAATGCGGCGTGATCGCGACGTTGTCGTAGCCCCAGAGCGGATGGTCGGCCGGCAGCGGCTCGGTGCTGAACACATCCAACGCCGCGCCCCTGATCCGCTTGCCGTCGAGGGCTTCGAGCAACGCTGCTTCCTCGGTCACGCCACCGCGCGAAATATCGATGAGCACGGCTGACGGTTTCATCGCCGCGAAGGCCGCCTTGCCGAGCAGGCCACGTGTGGCGGGCAGCAGCGGCACACAGCAGACAATGAAATCGGCGCGACCGAGCAAAGCAAGCAAGGCATCCGGGCCGTGCACCTCGTCGAGGCTGGGCATCGGCTTCGGCCGGGCGCGAATGCCAAGCGTTTCCATGCCCATCGCCTTGGCGCGCCTGGAGACGGCCGTACCGGTCTTGCCGAGGCCGATGACCAGAACTGTCTTGCCTTCGATTGGCTCGACGCGGCCACCGCCCCACTGGCGCGCCTGCTGGCGGCGGCCGAAACCGCGCAGGTCGAGCGAGAAGGACAGCATGGCACCCAGCGCATATTCCGCCAGCATACCGGCGGCGACGCCGGCGGAGTTCGTCACAGTGACGCGCGCCGGATCCCAGCGCCCGAGATGATCGGTTCCTGAACCGCCGACCGACACCCACTTCACCGTGGCGCTTTCGACAAGCGCCTGGCGCGGAAAGCGCGGCGTGCCGTCAAAGCGGACGGTGTAGACGACCTCCGCAGCAATCTGCTCGATCAGGCCGGGCAAGGCAGCATAGGTATCACAGGCGTGAACGGTGAGGTCAGCATGCGTCTCGCCGAGCACCGCCATCGCTGCCGCCGGCCGGTCGGTGTGCAGGATGACGGTGGGGTGAGCCGACATGTCTTGCGCCTCAGCCGCGGCCAATGTGACCGGCTGAAGCGCCGAGCGCCGCAATCAGCGTCTTGCCCTGTTCTAGCGTCGCATTCTCATGCGGCGCGCGCAGGTTCAGCCAGCGCTGGTCGCCGGAGCGAACCGCCAGCACCGCTTTCATCGCCGGGATCAGGCCGGCATCCTGGATGATTTTGCGGAACGCCTTCACCGCCGCGTCCGCTTCCGTGACGTCCTTGCCTGCAATGGTTGCGTCGTAAAGCGCCCGAATGGCCGCGGCATTGAGATTGACCGTCGCCGAGATGCAACCCGCGGCGCCATTGGCGAGGCCCTTGGTCAGCTGGGCCTCCGAGCTGGGGAACACCGCGACCCCAGGCGCTGCGGCAATCACCGCCGCCGTGTTGTTCCAGTCGCCGGCGCTGTCCTTGTAGGCGACGACCGTCTCGGGAAACGCCGCGCTCAGCCGTGCAGTCAAGGCCGGGCTCACCGGCACGCCGGAGTTCTGTGGGATGTGGTAGAGGATCATCTTCAGCGCCGGGTTCGCCACCCGCTCGATCAGCTCGCTGTAGTAACGCGCCTGGCCGTTGTCGCCGGCCGCGGTGTAGAAGAACGACGGCAACACCATCACACCGGCGCAGCCAAGCCCGACCGCGTGCTTGGACAATTCAACGGTTTCGGGCAGCGCGGTGACCCCGGTTCCAGGCATCATGCGCGCCGGCGAAATGCCCGCTTCGATCAGCCATTCCAGCGCCTGCATGCGCTCATCGAGCGAGAGCGACAGCGCCTCGCCCGTGGTGCCGAACGGCGACAGGAAATGCGCGCCCTGGTCCAGCACCCATCTCGCATGTGAGATCCACAGGTCGCGGGCGATGCGGCCATCGTTGTCGAACGGCGTCAGGATCGGGGCGATGGTTCCTTGCGGGCGGGTCATTGATATCCTCTATGCCTGATGTTGCGTACAGTGCCTGGCCACCGCCGAGACGGTCCGAGCGAAGTATGCCGACGCGGTGATGTCGAACAGTACATCGAAACCGGCCGGCGCGCGGACAGCAACCGCTTCGATATGGCCGACGCGTGTCTGCGCAATGTCTTCGGCGCTGAATCTGTCGGGGCGCAGATCGAGTGCGCAGAGCTCGCTCATCGCATCGGCAATTGCCGGACCGGAAAGCCGCATCCACGCCCATCCTTCCTCGCGCCAGGACGAATAGCCTTTCGGCCCGCTGTCGCTTTCCCAGGCGCTTTTCAGTTCGGCCAGAGTCTCGCCGGCATTTTCCGCCAGCAGCAGGATGTCCTCATTGCCGAGGCGCAGCACACGCAGGCCGCGATAGCTGCCGGTGCGATTGATCGCGGGCAGGGCAACGCCATGCGCGGTGAGCCACTCGACGCTGCCGCCGCCCTTCAGGCCGAAGCGTGGGCTGGCGGTGAGATCGGTCAGCGCAACGGCGCCGGAAGGCAGCGTGCCATTCGCCGCGCCGCCAGGCGCGAAGGGGAAGATGGGCATTGCGTCGAAGCCCGCCACCTACATCTCCTGCCGTTCATGGGTCGGATCGAAGAAGGCATGCCCGACAACCGGCACTTCGACCAGCGCGCCGTCGCGGCACTTCACTGTCACCCGGCTTCCTTCCGCTGCATCGTCGGCATGGACATAGGCGAGCGCGACGGAACAGCCGAGCGTCGGCGAAAAGCCGATCGAGGTGATCTGGCCGACGGGATCGTTGCCACGCAGCACCAGGCAACTCTCGCCCGGTACGTTTTTGGCGCCGGCCGGAAATTGCAACCCGACCAGCTTGCGCGATTGCCCGAGCCTCGCACGCATTTCGATGGAACGCTTGCCGACGAAGAACGGCTTCTTCTTCGATACGGCCCAGCCGAAGCCGAGTTCGTCCGGCGTGGTGATGGCATCCGTGTCCTGGCCGATCAGGATATGGCCTTTCTCCAGCCGCAGGATGCGCGACGCTTCCAGTCCGTAGGGTGTGAGGCCATGCGGCTTGCCGGCCTCCATCACCGCATCCCACAGCGCCGGGGCCAGGCTCGACGGGCAATGCAACTCGTAGCTGAGCTCGCCGGTGAAGCCGATCCGCATGACACGCACCGGCACACCGGCGACGACGCCCTCGCGGGCGCTGAGATAGGGGAAGGCCTCGCGGCTGAAGTCGATGTTGCTTTCGAGCTCCTCAAGCACCGACCGCGCCTTGGGACCGGTCACATTCAGGCCGGAGAACGCGCCGGTGAGGTTGAGCACGTCGACCTCGAGCCGCCACCGCGCGTTCCAGAACAGCATGTCGGCATAGACGCGCGCGACCGCACCTGTCGTGGCCGTCACATAGAACCGATCGTCAGCCATGCGGTAGGCAACGCCATCATCGACCACCGAGCCCATTTCGTTGAGCATCAGGCAATAGCGCACGCGCCCGACCGGCTGGTTGGCATGCGCCATGGTGTAGAGCCGGTCGAGGAACTCGCCGGAATCCGGCCCGCGCAGCTCCAGCTTGCCGAGTGTCGAGACGTCGAGCAGGCCGACGCCCTCGCGCACCGCCATGATCTCGTCGCGGATCGCCTCTTGCGCATTCGTCGGATCGCCATAGAAATACGGCCGCCACCAGGCACCGACCGGCTTCATCACGGCGTTGAGCGCGAGGTGCCTTGCGTGCAGCGCCGTGCGCCGCTCCAGCGGTTCGTAATGGCCGGCAAGCACGCCGAGCATCTCCGGCCCGACCGGCGGCCGCGCGGTCGTGATGCCGACTTCGGCGACAGTCCGGTCGGTCGCCCCGGCGACGATCCTTGCCGTCGGCAGCGCCGAATGGCGACCCTGGCTTGGACCCATGCCCACCGTGGTGAAGCGCTTGACCAGCTCGATCTCGCGATAGCCATCCTTGATGGCGTTGTGCAGATCCTTGACCTGGAGATCCTCGTCGAAGTCGACGAAGTCGCGGCCTTTCGCATTTCCCACGATCGGCTGCACATGGACCGGGCAGGATGGTATGACTTTGCCGAGGACCATGTCTTGCGCAACTGCATGGCCGAGCCGCTGCAATGCCAGCGCAGCCGCGCGACGACCGCCGGCAACAGAGCCCTCCAGACCATTGTCCCCGGCGACGGAGCCGGCAAGCTGAACAGGCCCCTTCGCCAGTGTTAGCGTCATCGATCCGCTGACGTCATCGTAGCCGACCTTGGCGCCTGCCTGGCAAGGCAGTTGCCAGGCGGGTACTCCGCCGACCGAAATCGTCAGCAGGTCGCATTCGACCCAGCGTCCGCCGACGCGAACGCGAGCAAGGTGTCCACTTTTGCCTTCGGCGGCTTCAACTGTCACGGCCTTCTGGATCGCCACGCCCTTGCCATGCAGTTCGGCTTCGAGCGGGCCTGGCAGGCCGCCGGTTCGCGGATCGGCGACCAACATGACCGACACGCCGACCTCGACCAGATCGAGCGCAACGGCATAGCCTTCGTCACTGCCGGTCAGCACCACGGCCCTTTGCCCGGGGCGCACGCCATAGTGACGGATCAGCCGCTGCGCAGCGCTGCCGAGCATGATTCCGGGCAGATCGTTGTTGCGGAAGATGGCCGGCTGCCCGATCGCGCCGGTGGCGAGGATCACCTCGCGCGCCCGTGTGCGATAGAGCCGGTCGCCCTGGATCAGCGGCAGCCAATTGTCCTCGTACCAGCCATTGCAGAGCGTGCCCGTCATTACGCGCAGATTGGGAAGCGTCTCGATCCTCGCTGTGAGACCCGCTAGCACCGCCGGGTCATGGCGGCCATAGGTCAGCGACCCGCCGATCTCGGGGTTTTCATCGCAAAGCACGACATCCGCACCCGCTTCGGCGGCAGCGATGGCCGCATTCAGTCCGGCCGGACCGGCGCCGACGACCAGCACGTCGCAGTGCAGATGCGACTTGTCGAAATGCCGGTGCGCGGCCTTGGTGTCGACGATGCCGAGCCCCGCCTTGCGGCGGATGATCGGTTCCCAGAATTTCAGCCAGCTGTCGCGGCGCGGTCCCATGAAGGTGCGGTAGTAGAAGCCGACCGGCAGGAAGCGCCCAAACCTATCGATGATCGCATCGCGGTCATGCGCGAGCGAGCCGTTGACGTTCTGCGCGCTGATCTGCAGGCCCTCGCTGACCGGCGTCCGGTCGGCGGCGACATTCGGCTCCGACGGCAGCTGCACCAGCGTGTTGGCCTCGGCGCCGTTCATGCTGAAGACACCGCGCGGGCGGTGGTATTTGAATGAGCGAGACAGCATCCATTGCCCGGAGGCGGCGAGCGCACTGGCGATGCAGTCGCCGGCATAGGCATCGAAGCTCTTGCCCTCGAAGCTGAAGCGCAGCGGGCGCGTCCGGTCGATGCGGGTGCCGAAAGGAGCAGGCAGGCGGTTCATGACTGGCCGCTGCGCTGCGAGGCGTCGAAGGTGCGGATGATCTCGTTGCTGACGAGATCGCGCTCGGCGAGGAAGAAATAATTGCTCGGCACATGCCGCCACCACTCGACGACGACGCCCCTGCGGTTTTCGGCACGGAACAGATGTCGCGACCAGTCGGCGTCGGCGGTCCGTTCAGGATCCAACTCGTCGCGCACCGGTCCGAAAGACTGGAACTCGTCTATGTTGCGCGGGCCGTTCATCGGGCAGGTCATGATCTTCATTGTCAGTGGCTCGCTGCCGTCGCGCCCATTTCATTGAGCAGCTGGAAGGTTTCGAAACGCTCCAGCGCGAACGGCTGCAATATGTCGGGCACGCGGCCGGTGGCGATGGTCTCGGCCATCCGCTTGCCGGCGACCGGCGTCGCCTTGAAGCCCCAGGTCCCCCAGCCGCAATCGAGCCAAAGATTGTTGAGCGGGCTGGCGCCCATGATCGGGCTGTAGTCCGGCGTCATGTCGGTAATCCCGGCCCATTGCCGCAGCAGCCTGACACCTTGCAGGAACGGGAACAGATGCACGGCGCCTTCGGCCAGATGCTCCTTCATGTCGAGAGTCGAGCGCGTCGAATAGAGCTGGTAGGGATCGGAGCCGCCGCCGATCACCACCTCGCCGCGCGACGATTGCACGAGATAGGTGTGCAGCGAAACGGAGGAGACCAGCGTGTTGAGCCACGGCTTCAGCGGCTGCGTCACCATCGCCTGCAGCGGATAGCAACGGATCGGCAGTTCGACGCCGGCCATCAGCGCAACGTCGTAATTCATGCCGCCGGTCGCGATCAGCATCTGGCCGCAGGCGATGCGGCCGCGGTTTGTCTTCACCGCCTGGACCCTGTCGCCGGTGACCTCGAACCCTTGCACCTCGGTGCGCTGGTGGATCTCGACGCCGCGCCGCGACGCCTGCGCGGCATAGCCCCACGCCACCGCGTCATGCCGCGCCGTGCCGCCATCGGCATGCCAGAGCCCGCCGAGGATTTCGAGCGCGCCGCCAAAGTCCATGTTGAGCGACGGTACCAGTTCCTGGACCGCCTTCTGGTCGACCACTTCGGTGCGGGTGCCCAGATGCTTGCCCATCTCGGCGCGCGAATGGAAGCTGCGCAGCGTCGCTTCCGTATGCGCAAGCGTCAGCTGGCCGCGCTGCGAGAACATGACGTTGAAGTCGAGTTCCTGCGACAGCGTCTCGAACAGCGCCACCCCTTCCTTGTAGAAGGCGATGCCTTGCGGCGTGATGTAGTTGGAGCGGATCGTCGTGGTGTTGCGCGCCGTGTTGCCGCCGGCGAGATAGCCCTTCTCGAGCACCGCGACGTCGGTGATGCCGTGGTACTTCGCCAGATGATGTGCGCAGGACAGGCCATGACCGCCGCCGCCTATGATGACGACATCGTAGGACGATTTGAGCGCCGGCGTGGCGGGAATGTCCTCGCTGACCGGATAGTCCCGGCTGAGACCGTATTTCAGCAGCCTGAGCGGCATGTCAGTCTACCACGCCGGTCGCTGGAGGATCTTGGTGATAACGGGAGGATCGTAGAGCAGGGCCGAGAGCTCGGAAAAGCGGCTGTCGGGGTCGGTCAGCGACAGGATGGCGTCGCGGATCGCCATGGCGCGGCCTTGTCCGAGCACGGGTGTCGCGAACTCCAGATATTTGGCTTCAATCTCATTTGGCGTCAGAGGCGCCTCCGGTCCACCTCGCGCATGGACATCGCCCGAGGTCAGCACCCGGCCATCGGTGGTGGTGATGGTGACATCGGCCCAGCGTCCCGCCGGGAAGCGGGCGCTGTGGCGTTCGTGTTCCGACACGCTGATGCGGGCGAGCATTTCCGCAACGGCACCGTCTTCAAGGCCGGCGCCGGAAATGTGCTCCAGCCCGATACGGCCATGCAGGATGAAGGTCGCAACCGCGAAGCGCAGGCTGTACTGCGCCTTCGACGTCGTGTCCGGCATGCCGTCGAACAGCGTCGCGGCATAGTGGAAGCTGTTGACCTGGACATGGCTGATATCGGCCGGCGTCAGATGATGCGAAAGCACCAGCCCGCGCGTCGCGTCGATCGCCGCATGCGCCCAGCGGCAGATCGGGTAGGGTTTCACATATTGATGCAGCGCCTGCCAGAAGCTGCCGAGATCTTGCCAATGCGCAGCCATTTCCGGCGCCTCGACGGTGATGGCCGGCGCGCCGGTGAAGCCGCGTTCGGCGAGCACCGCCGCCGACAGGCCGGTCAGTGCACCGATGCCCGAGCCGTCATGCAGCATCGTCGGTGTGGCGATCTCGCGCATCATCTGGCTGCGCGGGCCATGATATTCGGCAATGCCGAGCGCCTCGCGCAACTGTCCGTCGCTTAGGCGGCGCAGACGCGCCGCCACTGCAGCGACGCCCAGCGCATTCCAGGCGCCCGACGTGTGATAGTCCGACACGGTCGCATGCAGGGCGATGCCGGCGCGGCCGGCGACTTCGTAGCCGACGACCAGCGCTGCCAGCGCCTCCGGACCGCCAAGCGCCGGAAGCTGTTCGGCCAGCGCCGCCAGCGCCGGCACCACCACGACACCGATATGACCCTTGGTCGGGCTGTACCCGTCATGGCCGTCGAGATTGTCGATCTGCGTCGCGCAGGCATAGGCGGCACCCGCCAGGGAAGCGCGGCGGCCGTCGAAAAGCATGCGGGCGGAATGCCTTGGGTCGCTCGAATTGTAGAGCAGGGTCGCGGTATCCCTGGCGATCCGGCCGGCCTCCATCGGCCCTGCGGCAATCGCAATTCCAATCGTGTCGAGCAAGAGGTAGCGAGCCTGGTCCAGCACTGCCTGAGGGAAAACCGATGCCGGCCGGCGTAACACGAAATCTGCCAGGCGCACGGCAGTCTCAGCGCTTGCGTCAGGCCCTTCACGGCGATGGGGCGACACAGCCACTTGCTCCACTCCCTCTGTCGTCACGCCATCATTAATTTGGGTTCATCGTGCATTCACGCAATTAGTTCAGCGGCTTTGGCCAAAAATATCTATGCCATGTCGCTTGCGTGCAATTGAACGCCAACGGCTCCATGGTCTACCTATTCTGGCACAGCGCAGGAGCCGGAGATGAAGCCACCCCCGCCTTTGAACTATATCAGGTCGTTCGAAAGCTCGGCCCGGCATCTGAGTTTCACCATGGCCGCCAAGGAGCTTGGCTACACGCAGGCCGCGGTCAGCACGCATGTCCGCTCGCTCGAACATTACATCGGCCGGCAATTGTTCATCCGCTATCCGCGCAGCCTCAAGTTGACCGAGATGGGCGAGGCGTTCCTGCCGACCCTGCGCCAGGCGCTGGACCAGATCGACCAGGCGACGGAGGCGATCGTGACCTCGTCGCGCAACCGCACCGTGGTCGTCTCCTGCCCGATGAGCCTGGCGGAGAATTGGTTGGCCGGCTGCATGGCCGCCTTCCGCAAGAAGCACCCCGAAATCGAGATTGTGCTGCACGGCACGATCTGGGAGGACCTCAGCGAACAGATCGCCGACATCACCATCTCGACGCGGCGCTTCGACGATCGCCCGCCCGCCGCCATTCCGCTCTGGAATGACGAATTGGTGCTTTTGTGTGCGCCGTCGCTGCTGGAAGGGGAGCACGCCGTCAAAGTGCCGGGGGATATCCTCAAGGTGGACCGGATCTTCGTGCACGGCCGCCAGGAATACTGGCAGGTCGTTGCCACCGCGCTTGGCGTCGACATGCAGGATTTCGACAAGGGCCTGTCGACGAACGCGTCCAACATCGCGCTCGAGCTTGCCGCAATGGGCGCCGGCCTCGTCGCCACGCAGCGCTCGCTCGCCCACGCATATCTGCGGCGCGGACTCCTCGTCGAACCGTTTCCGGTTCGGCCGCCCAGCCCTTGGAATTACTACCTGACCGAGACCCATGTCTCCAAGGGCAACATCGCCCGCACAGTGCGCGAATGGATCGTGGCGAGGGCGCAGGAAGACAGCGCCTGAGGGGTGGTCGCCGACATCGGCACGGCGGCGCGCAAAAAAAATTGAGACGCCAATGGCATCGTTTTATTAGGCCTCGTAAGCCGGGTTTCAGCGGTTTTTGAGCCCTCAAGCCCTTCCGGGATTTTTGCATCGCCTCTAACATTCCTTGCGTAATGGGGAATGAACGGGCGGAAAGCCCAAACCGGAGAAGCAACAATGGCACTTTTCAGGAGCGACGGTGACCGCGTCCCCGCGGTGATCGAAAGCTACGCAGATGAAGTCAGAAACGGCAGGATGGACCGCCGGGAATTCCTGGCCATGGCGAGCGCGATGGGCGCCTCCACGGCGTTTGCCTACGGCCTGGCCGGCCTTCCCGCGCCGGCCGAAGCTGCAACGATCGAGCCTGGCAAGAAGGGCGGTATCCTGAAGATGCAGATGATCATCAAGGACATGAAGGACCCGCGCACATGGGACTGGTCGGAGATGGCCAATGTACTGCGCCAGTGCAACGACTACATGATCCGCTATACCCAGGACTTCACCTTCGAGGGCCATCTCATCGAAAGCTGGGAGGTCAGCGACGACGCCACCGAATACACGCTGCATGTGCGCAAGGGCGTGAAATGGTCGAACGGCGACGAACTCAACGCCGACGACATCGTCTTCAACATCGAGCGCTGGTGCGACAAGGAGGCCGAGGGCAATTCGATGGCGGGCCGCATGGCCACGTTGATCGATCCTGCCACCAAGAGGGCGATCGCTGGCGCTATCACCAAGGTCGACGACCACACGGTGAAGCTGAAGTGCGGCCAGTCCGATGTCACCATCATACCCGGCTTCGCCGACTATCCGGCCATCATCGTCCACCGCGACTTCGACAAGAACGGTGCCGACATGACCAAAACGCCCGGCACCGGCCCTTATGAGTTGATCTCCTACAAGGTCGGCGACTCGGCTTCAGTCCGGCGCCGCAAGGACTTCACGTGGTTTGGCGGAGAAACCTATCTCGATGGTGTCGACTGGACCGACTACGGCACGGACGCTTCCAACCCCGCCATCGCCAGCGCGTTCGAAGCCGGCGAGATCGACTGCAACTACCAGACCGTCGGCGGCACAGTAGATCTCTACGAGAGCATGGGCCTGGTCAAGGAATCCGTCGTCACCGCCGGAACGATCGTGCTGCGCACCAATATCAGCAGCAAACCCTATGACGACAAACGGGTGCGTAACGCCATCCAGCTCGCGGTCGACAACGAGACGGTGCTGAAGCTCGGCTATAGCGGCCTCGGCCAGGTCGCCGAAAACCACCATGTCTGTCCGATCCATCCCGAATATTACGAGCTGCCGAAAGTCTCGCGCGATCTCGTCAAGGCCAAGGCGCTGATGACCGAGGCCGGCCAGATGGATCATGAGTTCGAGTTGATCTCCTATGACTCGGACTATGTGAAGGACCCCGCCGACGTCGTTGCCGCGCAGATGCGCGAGGCCGGCTTCAAGGTGAAACGGACGATCATCCCGGGCACCTCGTTCTGGAACGACTGGACGAAATATCCGTGGTCGACCACCGAATGGGGCATGCGTCCGCTGGGCGTCCAGGTGCTGGCGCTCGCCTATCGCAGCGGCGAAGCCTGGAACGAAACGGCCTATGCCAATCCCGAGTTCGACAAGAAGCTCAATGCCGCACTCGCCATCGCCGATACGGCCAAGCGCAAGGAGCTGATGAAGGATGTCGAGTTCATCCTGCAGGATTCCGGCGTTCTGGTTCAGTCATTCTGGCGCTCGCTCTACCGTCATCACGCCACCTATGTGAAAAACCTCAAAATGCATCAGACATTCGAACTGCAGCTGGACAAGGTCTGGCTCGACAAGGCCTGATTTGTAAGCATCCAGGGGGCGGCCGGATCGCCCCCTGGAATTCGCCAAGGCGACGAGAGCGGATTCATTGAGCTGGAACACGACAAGTCGCCGAACACAAAGGGAAGAAATCTCGATATGCGTACCCATGCACAAGCCGTTGTCATCGGCGGCGGCTTGATCGGCTGCTCGATCCTTTATCATCTGGCCAAGCATGGCTGGTCCGATGTCGTCCTCCTGGAGCGCGACGAGCTGACCTCCGGCTCGACCTGGCACGCCGCCGCCAACATCCATGGCCTGCATGACTCGACCAACATCAGCCGCCTGCAGCACTACACCATGGCGCTCTACAAGGAGCTGGAGACCGAGACCGGCCAGGGCTGCGGCATCTTCCAGCCGGGCTCGCTCTATCTCGCCCAGACCGAGGCGCGCGAGCACCAGCTGCGGCTGCAGGAAGCCAAGGCGCGCCGCTACAAGATGAATTTCTATGAGGTCGCGCGCGACGAGGCGGAGCGGCTGCACCCGCTGGTCGATTTCGACGGCATACGCTGCATCATGTATGAGCCCGAAGGCGGCAATGTCGATCCGTCCGGCGTCACCGCGGCCTATGCCGCCGGCGCGCGCCAGCGCGGCGCCGAGATCCATCGCTTCACCCCGGTGACCGGCACGGAAGCGCAACCTGACGGCAGCTGGATCGTGCGCACGCCGAAAGGCGATATCAACACGCAATGGGTGGTCAATGCCGCCGGCCTCTGGGGCCGTGAGGTCGCCGCCATGGCCGGCCTGCAATTGCCGCTGATCCCGACCGAGCACCAGTATTTCGTCACCGAGACCATCCCCGAAATCGCCGCCATGGGCCGCCGGCTGCCTTCGGTCGCCGACCGCGACGGCGAATATTATCTGCGCCAGGAAGGCCTCGGCCTGCTGATCGGCGCCTATGAACGCAACATGAAATTCTGGGCCGAGGACGCCACACCGCTCGACTTCGGCCACGAACTGTTTCCCGACGATCTCGACCGCATCGAGGACAACATGATGCGCGCCATTGCGCGCGTCCCCGCAGTTGGCAAGGCAGGCGTCAAGCGCGTCATCAACGGGCCGATGATCTGGTCGCCCGATAGCGCTGTGCTGTTCGGCCCGGCGCCGGAATTGCAGAACTATTTCTGCTGCAACGGCATCATTCCCGGCTTCTCGCAATCGGGCGGCATGGGCAAGCTGGCGGCCGAGTGGATGATCGAAGGCGAGCCGTCGCTCGACATGTTCGCCTGGGACATGGCGCGCTTCGGCCACTGGGCCGGCAAGGCTTTCACCAAGGCCCGCGTGCAGGACCAGTATAGCCACCGTTTCAAGATCCATTTCCCCAATGAGGAGCGTGCCGCAGGGCGTCCGGTTCGCACCCGTCCCGCCTATGAGATGCAAAAGCAGATGGGCGCGGTCTTTGGCCTCAATTTCGGCTGGGAGCATCCGCTGTGGTTCGCCGCCGAGGGCGAGCCGCGCGAAGAAACCAACGGCTTCACCAGGCAGAACTGGTGGGGCCCGGTCGGGCGCGAAGCGCGCATGCTGCGCGAGCATGCAGGGATCATCGACGTTTCGAACTTCGCCAAATACGAGGTCATGGGGCCGGGCGCCGAGGCCTGGCTGGATTCGCTGTTCGCCAATCGCATGCCGGCCGAAATCGGCCGCTCCTGTCTGACGCCATTGATCGGCAAGCGCGGCGGCATCGCCGGCGACTTCACGGTGACGAAGCTTGGCCAAGACGAGTTCATGGTGTTCGGCTCCGGCATGGCCGAGCGCTTCCACCTGCGGTTCTTCAAGGCTGTTCCGCTGCCCGAAGGCACAACCTTCCGCTCACGCACCGAGGAGATGGGCGGCTTCAACGTCGCCGGCCCAAAATCGCGCGAATTGCTGCAGCGGCTGACCAATGCCGATCTGTCGACCGAAGCTTTTCCCTTCATGCGCTCGAAGCGGATCACGGTCGGCGGCGTCGATGTGGTGGCACTGCGTGTCTCCTTCACTGGCGATCTCGGCTGGGAGCTTTATTGCCCGGTCGCCGACCAGGTCGCGCTCTATGGCGCGCTGCTCAAGGCCGGCAGCGAGGTCGGCGCCGGTCCGGTCGGCTCGCGTGCGCTGATGTCGCTGCGTGTCGAGAAGGGTTACGGCAGCTGGAGCCGCGAATACTCGCCCGAATATTGGCCGCAGGAGGTCAAGTTCGACCGCCTGGTCAAGATGGACAAGGGCGATTTCCTCAACCGCGACGCCTATGCGGCCATCGCCGAAAAGCCGGCGCGCGACCAGCTGATCATGCTGTCGATCGCGGCAAACGATGCCGACGCCACCGGCGGCGAGCCGATCTTCCTGCCGGACGGCACGCCGATTGGCCAGGTCTCGTCAGGCGCCTACGGCTACTTCGTCGAGCAGTCGCTGGCGCTCGGCTATGTCAAGGCCGGCTCCGCCAAGGCAGGCGACAAGGTGTCGGTGGCGATCCTCGGCCGGCCGCACGATGCGGTGCTGTTGAGCGAGCCGCCCTTCGATCCCGAAGGCAAACGGCTGCGGGCGTAGGTCTCGCTCTCATCGACGCAAAGCAGATTTCAACGACCGGAAACAAAGGGGAAATCGCATGATCAAACGGCATCTGCTCAGCACCATGTTTGCCCTTGTCCTGACGTCCTCCGCGCACGCGGCGGACGTCAAAGTCATCAACGACGATGCCTGGTTCGCCGAAGGTCCGATCTGGTACCAGGACAAACTCTTCTACGTTGAATATGGCCGCGGCACCGTGGACGTGTGGGACGGCAAGAAGAACGAGATCTTCTGGAAGATGGATGGCTGCGGTCCTTCGGCGGTGGTGCCGACGACAGCCGGCGAGTTGCTCGTCACCTGCTATGACAGCAACTCGATCGGCCACATTTCGGCCGACGGCAAGACGCTGCCGGCCTATGACAAGGACACCGACGGCCAGCCATTCAGCGGGCCGAACGACTTCGCGCCCGACAAGGATGGCGGCATCTATTTCACCGGGTCGGGCAAGGGCGGTCCGCTGATCGACGCCTCGGCCTATTACATCGGCAAGGACGGCAGCGTGAGGAAGGTCGCCGGCGACCTGCACAATGCCAACGGTCTCGTCATGTCGAACGACGGCAAGATCCTCTATCTGGTCGAGACCGAGGACAACAGGATCATCGCGTTCGATGTCCAGGCCGATCACAGCCTGAGCAACCGGCGTGTCTTCCTGCGTCTCGACGATCTCTTCCCCAACCAGCCGCACATCTGGCCCGACGGCATCAAGATGGACAAGGCCGGCGAGATGTATATCGGCCAGAGCCCGCGCTCGCTGGATGCGCCAGGCAAGATCATCGTCGTCGACAAGGATGCCAAGCTGCTGCGCACGCTTTCGGTGCCGTCGCCGTCGATGCCGAACTTCGCCTTCGGACCGGACGAGAAGGCGCTCTATGTGATGGCGCTCGACCAGATCGACGCGGCGCCCTGGCACGGCAAGGTCTACGAAGTCCCGAACAAATAGGCGTTCGCGGCTTCCGCCGGCTCAGCCGCCGAACCGATCCAGCCAATGCTGGGCGAGATCGGAGCGGCGGCAGACCCAGATGTCCGGATTGGCTTTGATCTTGTCGAGGAAGCGGGCGAGTCCAACCATGCGGCCCGGCCGCGCCGCGAGCCGGCAGTGCAGCGAAACCGTCATCATGCGCGGTGTCGTCTGGCCTTCGGCCAGCAACCAGTCCACCCCGTCGCTGACATAGTCGAAGAACTGGCTGCCTGTCTCCAGGCCGGAGCCGCGCGAAAAACGGCTGTCATTGTTGTCGAAGGAATGCGGCACCACCAGATGCCGCTTGCCATCGACGTCGACGAAATAGGGCAGGTCGTCATTGTAGTCGTCGCAGTCGAACAGGAAGCCGCCATGCTCGGCCACCAGCCGCCTGGTGTTGAGGCTGGGCCGGCCGGTGTACCAGCCGAGCGGGCGAATGCCGGTGAGCCGCTGCACCGTATCGACGGTCATGGCGATGTGATTGCGCTCCTCCGCCTCGCTCAGCGGCGCGTAGTCGATCCAGCGCCAGCCATGGCAGACGATATCGCTACCGAGCTCGGCCATTGCCTTGCCGGCGGCCGGATTGAGTTCCAGCGCACGCCCGACGACGTAGAAGGTCGGCACGATACCTTTGTCTCGAAACAGCGAGGCGAGCCGCCAGACACCGACGCGCGAGCCGTATTCGTAGAGCGATTCCATGTTGCGGTTGCGCAGGCCGGGTACCGCCGGCGACACGGCTAGATCGGACAGGATCGCCTCGGAGACACCGTCGCCCTCGTCGATGCTATACTCAGCACCTTCCTCGTAGTTGACGACGATGTTGAGTGCGAGCTTGGCGCCGCCGGGCCACGGAGCGGCAGGCGGCTTTTCGCCATAGCCGATGAAGTCACGGGCCGGCACATAGGGCATCGCTCAATTCTCCCTCTGATATCGCATAGTCAGCCGCCGCGCAGATCGATCAGGATGCGCAGCGCTTGGTCCATCATCTCCTGCGGCCCGACCGTGGCGCGCAGGCAATCGGTGAGGCCATAGCCGCCGAGGCTGCGCACGATGATGTCGGCGCCGCGCAGGGCGGCATCGGCAGCCACGGCTGCGGCGGCGTCGGCGAAGCGGATTAGCACGAAATTCGTGTGGCTTTCGGGCACGTCGTAGCCCGCCGCTCTCAGAGCCTGCGCAAAGCTGTTGCGGATGGCCGCGGTGCGCGACACCGTCTCGCGCATATAGGCCTGGTCTTCCAGAGCGGCGACCGCCATGGCGAGGCTTGGTGTGGTGACCTGGTTGGAATTCTGCAGCTTGCGGATTTCGGCCGCGACCGCAGGCGGGAACAGTCCCCAGCCGACGCGCGCGCCGGCCAGCCCATAGGCTTTGGAAAAGCTGCGCAACACGACGGTGTCACCGCGAGCCACCAGTGCAAATACGGCTTGAGGATTCTGGTCGTCGAACTCGCCATAGGCCTGGTCGATCACCAGCAGCACGTCGCCGCGCAAGGCGGCGCGCAGGCGCAACAGTTCGGAATTGCGGATGCGGGTGCCGGTCGGGTTGCCGGGATTGCAGACGAAGACGATCCGCGTCGTCGGCGTGATGGCGGCGAGAATGTTGTCGACGGACACGACGAAGTTGCACTCTGGAGCCTTGACGTAGACGGCACCGACACGTGAGGCGGCGGAGGCCGCGAAATTATAGGTATAGGTGGTGGCGAGCACCTCATCGCCAGGACCGGCAAAGGCCGCGATGGCGCAGTTGATCAGGTCCATGGAACCCGCGCCGCACAGGATCAGCTCGCGTTCGACGCCATAGGCCTGCGCGATCGCATCGCGCAGCACCGTCCAGTCCGGATCGGGATAGAGATGACTTGGCGCGATCGCGTCCCTGCCTGCGGCGGTCGCTTTGGGGCTTGGCGGGAAGGCGCTCTCGTTCTGGGCAAGCGTCGGCCGGTCATGGCCGCCGAAATTCGCCAGCGCGAAGGCAGACATCGCCTCGATATGGGCTGCGGCTTTCAAAGGCATGCCGTATCCCTGACGGTTTTGCTGGCGCTCATTTCCCCAATGCTTCTCGTCGGACCCGGCTAGCGCATAAAGCTACAAGCGGCCGGGGCGTTCACAAGCAAAAACTCGCCGCACAATGGCCGCGAAATTCTGGCCCTTATGTCCGCCACAACCGCATGGCATTGCAAATCGAAGGCATCAACGAGCCCCCTGCGAAGTGCAAGCGAAAACCGGTTGCCGGCTTAGTGGGGCCTGGGCCACGGGCAAGCTCGATGTAGGCTCTCTTGCCCTCAGCCATTGAACTTTTCTGACTGCTAGGATCTCAATCTCAAGATGCGACACTGCGCCCTGCCTTTCGAACCGAAACTCCCTCAATCCGCAGCTCGTTTTTTACCCGCGAGAGCAGAGGGGTTCGATGACAAAAATGGCAGACGCTTTGACTCGCGGAGGTTAGAGCCAGCGTTGGCACTCAAAGCTCACCTCTCCACACTTGACCATGGCGATCTGCAAAACTTTGCTGACTCGGCTGCCGACGAACATCCGGGCGGGCAGCGCCAAAAATGGTTGTTCTCACGCACCTTTATCGCGCGTTGGGCGATCGACGAATAAGGGCGGAGCGGACATTCAATTTCCGAGCCGCTAACGAGACCGTGAGAGTAAACAGGAAAAGGCGCGTGCCGGGCGCGCGCCTTCCGCGGTGACACCGGCCAGAAGCCACCCGCATTGCTGTGGCGGCCGTGGACGGGACCGAGATCTATCTTGCCTCGCCGTAGGCTGCTGAGGACGCGGCAAAGTTCGCCGAAGACCAGAAGTCTCAAATTGCAGCGCTCAACGACGCCGGAAAAACCGTGTCGGTGGGCTGGTCAGCAACAAGGCGGCGGGAGCCATCGCCATGCGAGAGAACCGCGCCCGGATGCTTTGGCGGGTCTCAAGGCGCTGACGGATTCCGGGATCAACGGTGATGCTGACCGGCGATAACAAACGAACGGCATTGGCGATCGGGAAGCAGCTCGGCATCGATATCCGCGCCGAACTGCTGCCGGAAGACAAGCAGCGCATTGTTGGTGAGCTCAAAGGGCAAGGGCTTGTTGTCGCCAAGGTGGCGATGGCATCAACGATGGCGAGAGTGGCGGGCGGCGGGGGGGCGGCACCGCGAACGGCGATGCTGCCCATACGCCGGCGCTGGGAGCGGCCGATGTCGGCATCGCGATGGGTGGCGGCACCGACGTGGCCCTGGAAACCGCCGACGCGGCGGTTCTGCACAGCCGAGTCGGCGATGTCGCCGCGATCATTGAGCTTTCCAAAGCGGCCCATGTCCAACATCACGCAAAACATCACCATGGCGCTCGGGTTCAAGGTGCTGTTCCTCGTGACCACCATTATCGGGATCACGGGGCTCTGGCCCGCAATCCTCCCAGATGCCGGCGCGACGGTTTTGGTCACGGCCAATGCCATGCGGCTGTTACGCTGGAAAGGTGTATGAAGGAACGTGCATCACGCGGTAATCACGAAGGTATGAAGGTCTGTTCAAACGGCTGGACTTGTGGCAGGTTCAAACCAATGAAGCGCTTCGTGCTCGCAAGATGTCTGGTGATACTCGCCTTGGCCGGGCTCCTGCTTGCGCCGGTCAGCGCGGTCATGGCGGCGCCAGCCTTACAGACCGTGGTTACAGCCGAAATGGCTGCCGACATGGATTGCTGCCCCAAGGAACAAGCGCCACAGGGCGATTGCGGCAGGGCCTGTCCTTTCGTTGCACTCTGCCTGACGAGCCTCAGCGGGCTGACGGCGGACGAAGTCCTATTTACGCCACGAATGGTTGCCAACCAGTCTCTGCGGCCAGGCCAAGAGTTCCAGCTGGCCTCGCTAGCCAGCAAACCGCCGTCTCGACCTCCTCGCATCTGATCTGAGCGGGCGATCTTTCGCCGCTAACGACGCGGGTTCACCCCCGCGCCGCCAACTGCATGGCCTTTGCCCTGTGCAGGCATGCCGTGCGCAGGCACGGCCCGATCAGATTCAAGGAATCACACATGACGACGCATACCAGACTGAATGCCCTGGCGCTTGCCGCGCTGGGCTCCTTCCTCGCTGTGGCTCCGGCCTTTGCCGGCGCGGCGGACTACGAGTTCCAGCTCGTTGATACCCAAATCAAGCAGGGCGCCGGCGCTGTTGTCGCTGTGCGCCTGGTCGATAAACGCTCGGGCAAGCCCGTGCCAGACGCCGTCATTTTTACGACGCGCATGGACATGGCGCCCGATGGCATGGAGATGATGGCCACCACCATCGAGCCCGCCACGTCCGAAGAGCCTGGCGTCTACCGGTTTAGGACGAACCTCAGCATGGCCGGGGGCTGGCGTTTGTCGCTCGCCGCCAAGGTTCAGGGTGAAGCCGAGACCGTTCAGAGCCAACTGGTCCTCAAGGCCGTCCAATGAGTCGAACATCGGCTTTCTTCGTCCTCGCCGTGATTGCGGCGGGGACGGGGGCGGGCGGCTACTGGGCCGGGCAGCAAAGCCTTGGTGCGGGATCAGTGCCGCCGATCGTTCGAGCTTTTGCGGCGCTAGTGACGGGCCAGGACCAGCAGGCGTCGGCAGACCTTCCACGCGGCGCGGTGATTTACTATCGCGACCCGGACGGCAAGGCGTCCTACTCGGCGGTGCCAAAAACAACTTCGGACGGGCGTGCATACCGTGCGGTCCGCGCCAGTGAAGAAGTGAGTTTCGCAGCGGCTCCTGTCGGCACAGCCGAAACCAGCGCAGCGCCACCGCCGACGGCATCGGCATCTGCCGGTACTGAAACCGGCGGACGTAAAATTCTCTACTACCGCAACCCGATGGGACTGCCGGATACCTCCATCGCGCCGAAGAAGGATTCGATGGGCATGGACTACATCCCGGTCCTCGAAGGCGAGGCGGACGACGGCTCCACCGTCAAGGTCTCCACCGGCAAGCTCCAACGCACCGGCGTCAAAACGGTGCTCGCCGTCATGGGCAACGTGGTGCGACCGGTGCACGTACCGGGAACGGTGCTCCTGGACGAGCGGCGCATCAGCGTCATTTCGACCAGGACCGATGCATTCATCGAGAATGTTGCCGAGGTAACCACTGGCGAAGCTGTGGCCGAAGGCAAGCCGCTGGTGGGGATTTACGCCCGCGAGATCACCAGTGCCGGGGCGGAATATGCGGTCAATGTCAAGGACGGCGCCGCTGCCGCCGCCGGGGCTGTGCAGCGCCTCAAGAACCTGGGCGTGCCGGCCGCGACGATCGACTATATCAAGCAGACCGGCAAGGTGCCGTTGACCGTCACGCTCACCGCCCCGCGGAGCGGGGTTATCCTCGAGCGGATGGCGGTCAATGGCATGATGGCTTCGGCCGGCCAGACCCTGTTCCGCATCGCCGACGTGTCAAACCTGTGGGTGATGGCCGACGTACCGGAGTTCGACCTGAGCGCCATCCGCGTTGGCGCCGTGGCCACCATCCGGATCCGCAGCCTCCCGGGCCGCGAGTTCACCGGCCAGGTCGACCTGATCTATCCGGAAATCGCCATGCAAACGCGCACCGCGCGCGTACGCATTCAATTGCCCAACCCTGACCGGGTGTTGCTCGCCAATATGTACGCCGATGTCGATATCGCCACCGGCACCGGCGACGCGGTGGTGACGGTGCCTGATAGCGCCGTGATCGACACCGGTGACCGGCAGGTGGTGATCGTCGACAAGGGCGACGGCAAATTTGAGCCGCGCAATGTCAAAATCGGCATGCGCGGTGACGGGATGGCCGAAATCCGGGACGGCATCGCCGCAGGGGACCGCGTGGTGGTCTCGGCAAATTTCCTCATCGATGCTGAGAGCAATCTCAAGGCTGCGCTATCCGGCCTGACCCCGGCAGAGGTCAAGCCATGATCGCCAAGCTGATCGCCTGGTCTGCACGCAACCTGCTGCTTGTGTTCTTCGCTGCGGCGTTTGCCGTCGGGGGAGGCGTCTATGCGCTCAAGACGCTGCCGCTGGACGCAATCCCCGATCTCTCGGACGTGCAGGTCATCGTGTTTACGGATTATCCCGGCCAGGCGCCGCAGGTGGTCGAGGACCAGGTCACTTATCCCCTGACCACCGCGATGCTCACCGTGCCGAAATCCAAGGTGGTCCGGGGGTTCTCGTTTTTCGGCGTCTCTTTTGTCTATGTGATCTTCCAGGACGGCACCGATCCTTATTGGGCGCGCAGCCGAGTGCTCGAATACCTGAATGCGGCCGCAGGCCGCCTGCCGGCGGGGGTCGTGCCGACACTGGGTCCCGATGCGACCGGTGTCGGCTGGGTCTACCAATATGCGGTGGTCGCCAAGAACATGTCGCTGGCCGAGCTGCGCTCGCTGCAGGACTGGGTTGTGCGCTTCGGCGTTTCCCGCGCCGAAGGCGTCTCGGAAGTCGCCAGCGTCGGCGGGTTCGTCAAGCAATATTCCATCGTGGTCGATCCCGCGCGCCTGCGCGCCCTGGGCGTAAGCCTCGCCGAGGTCGGGGTCGCTGTACGCAGCAGCAATATGGACACCGGCGGCCGCAGCGTTGAGATCTCGGAATTCGAGTTCATGGTGCGCAGTCGTGGCTACCTGAAAAGCATCGGCGACATCGAGAACATCGTGCTGAAAACAGAGGGCGGCGTTCCGCTCAGGCTCGGTGACGTCGCACATGTGGAGATCGTGCCGGACGAGCGGCGCGGTATTGCCGAGCTGAATGGCGACGGAGAAGTGGCCAGCGGCATTGTCCTGCAGCGGGTCGGCGCAAACGCGCTCAGCGTCATCGACAATGCCAAGCAAAGCCTTGCCGACGTCCAGAAAAGCCTGCCCGGCGGCGCCGAGATCATCCCGGTGTATGACCGCTCCAAGCTGATCGACTCCGCTATCGAGACCCTCAAATCCACGCTCTTTGAGGAGAGCCTCGTCGTCGCCCTGGTGACGATCCTGTTCCTGCTGCACGTGCGCAGCGCCCTGGTGGCCATCATCATGCTGCCGGTCGGCATTCTCATGGCGTTCGGTGCCATGAAACTGCTCGGCCTCGGCTCCAACATCATGAGCCTGGGCGGCATCGCAATCGCAATAGGCGCCATGATTGACGCAGCGATCGTCATGATCGAGAACGCGCACAAGCATCTGGAACGAGCGCCGCTCGGCAAGCCCCGGATCGAGATCCTGATCGAGGCGGCGAGCGAGGTCGGCCCGGCGCTGTTTTTCAGCCTGCTGATCATCACCGTCTCGTTCCTGCCGATCTTCACGCTGGAAAGCCAGGAAGGGCGGATGTTCGGCCCGCTCGCCTTCACCAAGACGTTTTCGATGGCGGCGGCTGCACTGCTCTCGGTGACTCTGGTGCCGGCGCTGATGGTGGTGTTCGTGCGGGGCCGTATCATCCCGGAGCACAAGAATCCGCTCAACCGGGTGCTGATTGCGATCTATCGGCCGGTGATTTCCGGGGTCCTGCGCGCCAAGACCCTGACCATCCTGCTTGCGCTGATTGCACTGGTGGTCACGGTTTGGCCGGCACGCCAGCTGGGCAGCGAGTTCATGCCGGCGCTGGACGAGGGCACGCTCATGTACATGCCGACGACCCTGCCGGGGATTTCGATCACCAAGGCCGGCGAACTGCTGCAGATGCAGGACCGCATCATCAAGTCGTTCCCGGAGGTCGAGAGCGTGTTCGGCAAGTCCGGCCGGGCCCAGACCGCGACCGATCCGGCGCCGACCGAGATGTTCGAGACGATCATCAACCTCAAGCCCAAATCACAATGGCGGCCGGGGGTCACCGCCGACAGCCTCAAGACCGAGATGGACGCCGCGTTGCAGTTTCCGGGCGTCTCCAACGCGTGGACCATGCCGATCCGCGCCCGCATAGACATGCTGGCCACCGGCATCCGCACGCCCGTGGGCGTTAAGGTTTATGGCACCGACCTTGCCGAAATCGAGAAGGTTGCTCGCCAGATCGAGGGCGTTCTGAAAACCGTACCTGGAACGTCAAGCGCGTACGCCGAGCGCGTCATTGGCGGCTACTATCTCGACATCGTCCCGGATCGAGAGGCGCTCGGCCGCTACGGCCTGTCAATTGGCGACGTCCAGGATGTGATCGCCATGGCGCTGGGCTCGGAGGTTATCACATCGACGGTCGAGGGCCGCGAACGCTACGGGGTTGCGATCCGCTACCCGCGCGCCTTGCGCAGCGACCCGCAGTCTATTGCGCGAGAGGTGCAGATTGCACTCCCTGGCGGTGGCGCCGTACCCCTGGGCGAGGTCGCCAAGGTGGAACTCACCCGGGGCGCCACCTCCATTCGCACCGAGAACGGGCAGCTGGCTGTCTATATCTTCGTTGACATCACCGGCCGCGACCTCGGCGGCTATGTTGCTGCGGCGCAGGCCGCCGTGGCGAAGGGGATCACCTTGCCGGCGGGCTATTCGGTGGCGTGGAGCGGCCAGTTCGAATACCTCGAGCGCGCAGTAGAACGCCTGAAGATCGTCGTTCCCATGACCCTGGCGGTGATCTTCCTGCTGCTGTTCCTCAACTTCCGCCGCCTGACCGAAACGCTGATCGTGATGCTGTCACTGCCGTTCGCTCTGGTCGGCGGCGTTTGGCTGATGTGGTGGCTCGGGTTCAACACCTCGGTGGCTGTGGCAGTCGGGTTCATCGCGCTGGCCGGAGTGGCCGCGGAAACCGGGGTGATCATGCTGATCTACCTTGACCACGCGCTGGCCGAAGCGAAAGCGAATGCGGTTGCGGCGGGCAGGGTCTTGACGCGGGCCGACCTGCATGCGGCGATCATGGTTGGTGCGGTCGAGCGGGTGCGCCCCAAAATGATGACGGTGGTGGCGATCATGGCGGGCCTGCTGCCGATCCTGTGGAGCACCGGCACCGGTTCCGAGGTCATGCAGCGTATCGCCGTGCCGATGATTGGCGGCATGATCTCGTCAACCTTGTTGACGCTGGTGGTGATCCCGGCGGTCTACGGTCTGGTGAAAGGGTGGCGGTTGCCGCGCGCCAGCGCGCCTGAGGTGTTTGAGCAGATAGAGGGGTTGCCGCTTGCTGCTGAGTGATCACGACGCGGAGAACCTCTTGGCTTCTCCGCGTCCGAGAGAACGATGTCATACACCCCTGCTTAGTTTGGATGTCATTGGATTAGCGGACAAGAGGCCACGGATCCGCTCTGAACCTTACCGCCTTCTTTGTGCTCGTAGGCATCGCCATTCTGGCCGCGCTTGCTGGGCGAAAAGACAGCGCATTGAAGATTTTTATCTGCCGCTTGCTTAGTGGATTGCCGGACTTGCGTTCGTCAACGGTCAACTCACTTAGTCCGACAGACCCAGCAGGGAGGAGGAGAGGGCGCTGCTTGCCATCTGCGGCTACGCTGCGTGGCCCAAGCCCGATATCTTTTAGAGATCGAGCTCCCATCTGCGGCTCGAAAGCAGACACTGTCCGCAGAGTTGGAAAGGTGGCTGCTAGTGAGCGGCTATTCGCACAATATACTATCGCATGCAGTTTCCGTAAGGCAAATACCTAAGAAGCCGTTTTGCGATTGCTGGACAGATGTCGGTGGTCTTCACACGTCGGTTCTCACTGGCATCGGGGCAGCGCAAGCCTTGCCCCGCTCTTGTACTGGACATAGGGTTGACTAACGACAGAACGCTGTCCGGCTGCGAGGAGCATTGCGATGAAAATTCCAACCGACGGGGCATCGAACGACCTGCTTACCGGATGGCCGCCGAACAAAGCTGCAGTCCTGACACTCACCCTGGAAAAGCCCGGTACCGCGTCCCCCAAGCTCAGCTTGTCCCTGAACAAGGGCGCGCGCTTCACGGTCAAGGTCGAGTGGCAGTGCGATGCTGACCACGCCGATGACGTCGACGTCCATGCGCTCGAGGCACGACGGGTCGGCACGCAGGTGAAAGTCACCGAGCTGACCAGCGTGCTGTCGACCTACAACACGACGCGCATGAACCCCAAGGGAGGCGCGCTGCCATCGCAACCGGATGGCTCATTCGAGACGCCCGGCGGTGGTCTTCGCCACAGCGGAGACAAGCGCGTCCAAAACAACTTCGAGACGATAGTCATTGACGGCTCAAAGCTGCCGCAAGGCGTGACCGACATCCCCATTTTTGTCACGGTGCACGAGGCTGACCATGGCAGCGGGCACGAAGGTGGCAGCGAGGATGAAGATGAGGAAGAAGCCGCGTTCGGCGATATCGACGTATGCACCATCACCCTGTCCGATCAGGACGGGCGCGAATTGGGCGCGTACCGCCTGTCAGACGAGTTCAGGGAGTTCAACGTGGTGCAGCTGGGTAGCGTGGCCCTTGGTCCGGACGGCTGGGAATACGTCGCG
The DNA here is from genome assembly GCF_055811155.1 of Mesorhizobium sp. WSM4822. Taxonomy (NCBI): domain Bacteria; kingdom Pseudomonadati; phylum Pseudomonadota; class Alphaproteobacteria; order Hyphomicrobiales; family Phyllobacteriaceae; genus Mesorhizobium; species Mesorhizobium sp. WSM4822. The sequence goes on from NZ_JBVVQM010000015.1 coordinate 140,447, forward strand.
GCCGGGCGCGGGTTCAATGGCACATTCAACGACGTGCTGGCGCAGTTCTCCTAGTCGCTTTAACACACCTCGAGCAATCAACCGGGACCGTCACCATGTCGCTGCAACTCAATCTCAACAAATCCGCCGAAACCCTTCGTCTCTCCCTGGACAAGGCGGGTATCGCCTCAGGTATCAAGGCCGAGCTCATTTTCGACATGGATGTTTCCGGGTCGTTTGAGCACGAGCATGAGGAAGGCACGACTAGCAAGTTGATCGCGCGCCTGGTCCCTTACGGCATGGTTCTTGACCCGGACGGCCGGATGGATGTGTTCACCTTCAGTCATGGTGAGCGCAGCGTCCATCATGTCGGCACAGTCACGCCTGACGACTGTGAGGACTACATCGTCCGCAACGTCATCGATAAAGTCCCCGGTTGGAAGGGTGGCACATCCTACAGCTACGCGCTCGAGCGTAACCTGCAGCATTTCGGGTGGCTGCCGAGTCCGCCGACCGGCGGATTTTTCAGCCGCTTTTTCGGCCTGGGCAGAGAGGCTCCTACCGTCGACAAGAAGCGCTCCATCGTGATTTTCGTCACGGATGGTGAGAACGAAGAGGCCGACGAGGAACGCACCATCCGCGTTCTGGAAGCATCGGAACAGCGCGGCGACCAAGTCTATTTCCTGTTCATGGGTGCCTGCGAACACAGCGTGGATTTCAAGTTCCTGAAACATATCGCAAGACGCTTCAAAAACACGGGCGTAGTGATCGTGCGGGATCTCGACTCCTTCGTCGAACTGTCAGACGAGGAGTTGAATGCGCAGTTGCTCGGGCCGGAGCTGATCGAATGGCTCCGTTCCTGAGGGCCTGGCTCCAGGAACTAAGCACCGCAGGTGGGAGTTATGGTGTGATCACCAAGGAGAACTCCCATGGACCACACGAACCACGTTCGCCTCACCTCTGCGGAACTGACTCCTGACGTTCTCGAGGGGGCCACCATCTATGGCCCTGATGACAGCGACATCGGTACTGTCAACCATGTTCACGGCTCGGGCGCGGGCGCGCGAGTTATCATCGATGTCGGCGGCTTTCTCGGCATTGGCGCCAAGCCGGTCGCGGTGGCCGCGAGTGAGCTCGATTTCATGCGGGATGAGGACGGTGACGCTCACGCGTCGACCAGCTGGACCAAGGATCAGCTCGACGCAATGCCTGAGCATAAGGATTGATTCGGGGTCCGCGACCACATCATCCGGTCAGCACGCCGCCCCCATGTAGGGACGAGACCCATTCGCCGAAGGCGAGGCGATGACCGATTTAGAGGCACCGCAGGAACCAAGAAGGATGTGGGGCATTGCCTTTGACTGCTTGTAGTTAAAAGCGTCAATCAAGGAAGAAACGATGCCGCAAGAAAAACCCGGACCACATCACGATCATCCTGGCCACAAGCCCGGCGATCTCGATCAGCATGGTCACCGTGACAAGGCTGGGCAAAAAGAGGTGCCCGGCAAACATCACGATCATCCCGGCCACACTCCCGGGGATCTCGATCAGCATGGGCACCGCGACAAGAGTGGCGCAGCCAAGAAGTAGCTGACTTCACAATTCGATGCGGTTTCTCCTCGGCGTCGTGGGAAGCCGCATCGTCAGCAGTGCGGGAGTGCAGTCCCGCTTAACGCCCGCTAGGGCGCAGCGGGTCTTCGCGGCGGCCGGTGAATCCTGACGTGGTGCACGGTGGATCGCCGTGGCTGACGCTGATCGGCGGGTGATCCGGTGCGTCGCTGCTGGGCAAGGAACTGGAGGCGCGTCTTAAGGGGCCCGGCCGGACAAGTCAGCAAGCAACTATCGAGACGGAGTTGGCCGGCAAGTTTTCGGCTCAACCAGTTAGTTTGACAAAAGATGAGGGTCACTGAGGGACTACCTGCAAATTCTCCGCTGACGCTGATGCCGGCGGCCGGGAACCTCGCAATGCCAAGGCCCCACCTCACATGCTTCCAGCGACTTTCAAGACAGTTTTGCCGCAGAAGTGCACAGGCTTGCGGTTTCGTGATCTCACTAGGGCTGTTTTCTCTTCCTGCACGTGCGCATGTGGACAACCCGCCTGCCGGGCCAAACGACCTTTGGACGAGCTGGAGCCTCGACCCGATCGGCCTGATAATCTTGTCGGCGGCGATAGCCTATGCTCTTGGCGTAAGGCGGCTCTGGAGGCGTGCCGGAGTTGGGCGAGGTGTAACTATCTGGCAGGTCAGCAGCTTCGCCGCCGGAATTGGCGCTTTGATCATGGCGCTGGTATCTCCTCTCGACGGGCTGGGAGAAAGCCTGTTCTCTGCCCATATGGCGCAGCATATCGTGCTCACGGCTGTCGCTCCACCATTTCTAATGCTCGGTAAACCGCTGGCGCTGATCTGGAGCCTTCCGCCGCAAGCCAGAATGACTGTCGGACGTTGGGTGCGGAACGCTCTATTGCCCAGAATTTGGCTCTGGCTGGCTCGGCCGATTTCCGCTTTTCTCATCGAGGCGGCGGTGCTGTGGGGATGGCATGCCCCAAGAGCCATTTATGCGGCTTTAGAAAGCGACGTCGTGCACGCGACCATGCATATCAGTTTTCTAGCGGGCGGAATTCTGTTTTGGAAGAGTCTTGCCCAGGCGGCAACCCGGCGCAATGGAGACTACCTCATCGCAGCTGCAGCGTCCTTCCTCACGATGCTGCACACAGGTATGTTGGGGGTGCTGCTGACTTTCGCACCGCGCTCTTATTATCCGTTCTATGATGATCGACCGCTAGCATGGGGGCTTACCCTCTTGGAGGACCAGCAACTCGCCGGTCTTTTGATGTGGGTCGTCTGCGGCATTATCTACACCGTTTTCGCCCTGCTATGCATCGGTGCGTTTCTTCACGATCTCGAAAGGCGGTCTGCCGGCAGCGCAAGCAGATCCTGACCAGACAGAGATCCAAGGCGGCGCATCGAACTCTGCCAGAGATCGCCGCGAGTCATTGCGCGCCCAGTCCGCTGACCTCGGTGCTGTGCTGGGCGGCGTTTGACTGCCTCGAACGCGATCGGGAGATCGGCGCGGCATCCTCGTTCACGCCCAATAACGACCGCGTCCTTTTCGAAAGAGCGGCGTTGTTCACAGTTGACTCTTGAATTAACGAGAGCATGATTCCGCAAAGCTACGAGGGTAGAGCCGAGCGGTTGAAGGGATGCGCCGTGACGACGTTTCAAAAAGCAACACTGATATTTGGCACTGTGCTGGCAATTTGTCTCGCCAGCACAGTATTTGTGCTGATCCTGGACCGGTTGTTCCCAGGCGCCCGATATGTGACCATCGGCGGACCCTTTATCTTTGTCGGGGCGGTGATTGTTTTCAATAAAATATGCCGCGACAGGAGGGCCGACCGAATGCGGGGCAAGGAACGAATGTTCTGGTAGAAAGGGTCAGAGCGGCGGTTGGGGATCCTCATCGCCGCTGATGGTGATCTCACAGGACGCCCGCTATTCGCGGGCAGGCCACCGGCGGTGCGCCACCGACTGTCAGCCGTTTTTTTCGCCCTTTCCAAGCCTTTCGCCGCTGGACCGGCTCGCCGGGGGACGGGAGACGTTGCCGCTTGGAACAGGACTTTTCACGTCAAACATTCTTCCCAGCAGCCCGTCGCGAGGCGGACCGTGGGAGATCGACATGATATGCGTCGGTGACTGCCAGCCCTCAGACGAGAGATGCCATGCCTGACCGTTCAGCCGAGCACAAGCGTTCCGGTATACTCAGTGATCAGCCGTCTAACCTGATCGCGGGGCAAGGTTGGGTGGCCGTATTGGCCGTGCTTCAAGAGGCCCTCCTGCGGCTATGGGATGACGAGGCGTTGCCGCTAGCGGGTAATATTGCCTTCCGGGCCGTGCTCGCGATGTTTCCGTTTCTCATTTTCGTCAGCTCACTAACGGCGTTCATAGGCGATCCGAGCCTGGCCAACCGTCTCGTGGATTTTCTGTTCGGGATTGTCCCAACTCCCCTGGTGGACACATTGATCAAAGAGGTTCGCGCCGTCTTGACCGAAAGACGGGGCGGAATGGCAAGTGTTGGAGTCCTGCTAACCATCTGGTTCGCCGTTGGTGGCGTCGACAGCGTCCGTGTAGGATTGAACCGCGCCTATGACATCAAGGAGCATCGACCGGCCTGGGCGATCTTTCTGCTTCAAGTGGTGGTGGTAATTGGCGGCGCGCTGGTCTTTGTGATCGTTGCATATCTCCTGGTGATGGGCTCCGTTGTCGGCTCCGCTGTGCATCAGCTGTTGCCGGGCCCCCAGCCCGCCTTGCTGATAGACAATATGGTGCGATTCCCATCCGCGGCGGCAATTCTAACAACTGCCTTGTTTGCGGCTCATGTCTTCCTGCCTGCACGTCGCACAAAATTCTCCAGCCTTTGGCCCGGGGTAGCCTTTACGGTCTCGGTATGGATGGGACTGGCTGGCGCGTTCTCCCTGTACCTGGCCCATTTTGCCAATTATGCGAGTTACTATGCAGGTCTGGCTGGCGTGATTGCCGCATTGTATTTCCTTTATCTGTCTGCTCTGGTTCTGATCTTCGGCGGCGAAATCAATCGGGCGATCAGGCTCAGGCGGATGGCACGTGTGTTCGCTGCCAAATCAAAGTAGCTGAACACACTCTCGAGGCCCGCTACGGCATCGTGACGTCGTCGGTTTATTGTTTGCGAATCCCCCGCCAGATATTCTGCAGATGCTCCCATGCCCGGCTGTACCGTTTGGAGCCTTTTTCACGTCACCGCGTTAGATGACTGAATTAGTAGTCATTTTTGGGGCTGGGGAGCGTCAGTTGAGTGTGAAAGCGGTGACTCCAGTCGTCGGCCCCTCAAAGCCTCGACTGCTTCGCGTCCTTGGTCCCGGGCTGATAACAGGCGCTTCTGATGACGATCCGAGCGGTATCGCCACATACTCCCAAACCGGAGCACAATTCGGATTCAGTCTCACCTGGACCATGCTGTTCAGCTACCCGCTGATGTCGGTTGTGCAGGAAATCAGCGCCCGCATCGGCCGCACCACTGGGCACGGCATCGCCGGCAACATGCGAAAATACTATCCAAACTGGCTGCTGCAGTCGGTGGTGGCCCTCTTGCTGATCGCCAACATCATCAACATCGGCGCCGATCTGGGTGCCATGGCTGACGCCCTGAAGCTTATCATTGGCGGGCCGGCGCTGCTCTACGTGGTGCTCTTCGGTGCTGTATCGGTGATGCTCCAGGTCTTCCTCAAATACAGCCGCTACGTATCAGTCCTGAAGTGGCTCACCCTGTCCCTATTCGCTTATTTCGGCACGGTCCTTTTTGTCCACGTGCCTTGGGACGAGGTGGCGAAAGGCTTGTTTATTCCAAAATTCACGCCCGAGGCTTCGTTCTGGACGGCCGTGGTGGCTGTTTTCGGCACCACGATCAGCCCTTACCTGTTCTTCTGGCAGGCCTCGCAAGAGGTCGAGGATCAGAAGTCCAAGCCCAAGCGCGAACCGTTGAAAAAGGCGCCCGAGCAGGCTCAGAACGCCATCGAACGCATCCGCCTCGACACCTATGTCGGCATGGCGTTTTCCAACATTGTTGCGCTTGCCATCATGATCACGGCCGGTGCCACGCTCCACTCCAAGGGCATCACGGACATCCAGTCTACCAGTCAGGCTGCCGAGGCCCTGCGGCCGGTCGCCGGCGTCTTCGCATTCGGCATTTTTGCCCTCGGCGTCATCGGAACAGGTCTCCTGGCCATCCCGGTCCTTGCCGGCTCAGCCGGATACGCGCTTGGAGAAGCCCGCAATTGGCCTGTCGGTCTTGAACGGAAGCCGCTTGCGGCAAAGGCATTCTACGCGACGATCGCGTTGGCGACGCTCATTGGCGCGTGCCTCAACTTTACCCCTATCAACCCCATCAAGGCTCTTTACTGGAGCGCGGTGGTCAACGGTGTTGTCTCGGTGCCGGTGATGGCGGTGATGATGCTTATGACTGCACGCAAAGACGTTATGGGCGATTTAACCGTCCCGTTGGCCATGCGTTTGGTCGGCTGGCTCGCAACTGCCGTGATGGCCGCGGCAGCGGTGTTGATGATCGTCCAGCTGTTCTGGTAGAAAATATGCAAAGGAGAGCGATATTGATGACTCAAATCTCAAAAAGCATTCCGATGAGATAACGCAGCCATGGCAGCCGGTATTGCTGCCTTGTCTATGCCGTGCCTGCTTCGGCAGAGGTGAAAGTGGAAGTTGCCCAGTCGACTTATGAATTGCGCGGCCTGAGCCGTGAAGCAATTCACGACGACTTGCGCGTCGGCAAGAAAGATGGTGACGGCGTGATTGAGGGCGGTGTGGGTTGATGAAGCGCGTGTCGGACGAAGCCGTGCGCACGGTCTGGAAGACCTACTACCGTGACCTCAAGGACCATGAGGATGGCCACAAGGCCATCGCGGTCGACGCGGCCGAACGGATCGACAAGATCACCCATCAAGCCACTGCGCCTGGACCCTGCAACGCCCTCAACCAATCACTGGACACCACCGCCCTCCGTTCGGACTGTGCTCGGAAAGCGGACGATCACGCGCCAAGATCATCGGGCATCACGGCAGCCTTGGTTCTTCTGCTGCCAATCGGTGCCTTGCTGGCGACGCCCGTTTCCGTACTGCCCGGCCCAGTCGTGACCGATCTCTTCGTCTCCGGCCTGATCGCGCTGCTTTGATTGGTGACGGAGGAGCTTCTGGTCGAAGCGAAACCGCCGGATCGCCACTGGGTAAGGGCGACGTCCTTCGCGGCGTTCCGGCGCTGCTTGTGCTGGAGGAACTGGCCCGATGATCGCGACCGTGCGACGCTGCCTCATTGTCGACAGATGTCCCCACTCCTCGGTTCAATCCTGCAACACCTGCGCCAGGGTGACGATGACTACCAGCAGCAATGGCTGGTGCAGAAGGTAGATCGCCAGGCTGTGTCGGCCGAGCCATGTCAGCGCAACCGCTGTCGGCCCCTGGGGCGGATAGGTAGGCAAGCGCCGGTCGATGCCGCGCGCGAGCGCCCATTTCGTCGCGGCGACGCCGATGAGCGTGAGTCCCGCCCACGGGAAGATCGGGACGTAGTCGTTGCTGGGTGGGGGGTAGGTCGAGAATCCTACCCATGCCAGCCATATGCTGTCGAAGGCCGTCGAATGCAGGAAGAACGGCAATGCGACGCTCACAACTCCCACCGCAAGGCTTGCCGCGGCGGGAACGCGGAGGAAGACCACGCCGATCAATGTCGCAACCGCAATTGCGTGCAAGATGCCGAAGTAGATGAAGGCGCCGGGAAAGGCCAGGAGCGTCGCGACCGTGATCGCCACCGCCGAAGCGACAATGACGGCGATCCTGCGCACGAAGGCTCGCCATCCAACCCTCTCGCGGTGCGCCAGGACCAGGCTGACCCCGACGAGAACCATGAAGCTGCCAGCGAGAAAGTGCCCGAAAAGCAGCCATGCGGGATGTCGCGCGATCCCGGAGACGAAGCCGGTGAATTCGAGGTCCCAGACAAGATGGAAAAGAACGACTCCCGCGATGGCAATGCCACGTGCTACATCGACGGCAATCAGACGCCGCGAGGCACGCACAGCGCCGACCGCCGCACCGGCGTCACTTTTCATGTGGCCGACCTTGGCCGTGGGTGCGCTTTTAGTGGCCATGCGACAGCATACCTGCCATCCCCTTGCCCGAAGAAGATAGGACATCAACGGGGGACGGCGACGCCCCAGGCAGCTGCAACGCATTGGCCGTGACCAGAACCGTCGCGCCGGTTTCGGCGAGGATGGCGGGCCACAGGTCGGTAATGCCGGCGACGGTGGTCACCGGGAAGACAGCCTTCAGACCCAGCGCGGTGATAATATTCTGACGGATATTCGTCTTCGTCGTCAATGCGATCATCTCGGCGACGTCGACGATGCTGCCGTGCAGGCTTGCGGCGCCGCCTGTCCCAAGCACCATGTCGGTCCCACCCTGTAACGGCTCTGGATCACTTGTCTCAGCATGGCGTGATGCTTCCTCGGTCTTCGAAATTTGCGGTCTCTGGGGAGGAACCCTACATGCTTTTGCCGCTATAGAAGCAAATGGTTTCGTGTAGCGAGGTCTCCACCGGGGAATCTCGGCCATCTGCTGCCTCGCTGAGCATCCGTATGTGCGGGCCAGCCGGGGTGCACACCACCTCTAGCTGCTTCAGGATCAAGCAGTCTTATGTAGCGCCGCGCCCACCCACCAAGATCACGGCGAGGCGGGTGGCTGAGCGTTCCGGTTTGGACGTGGCGCTGAAGAGGAACTGGCGCTGGCACCCATCGCCGCGAGCACGATGGGGGTGTGATCGATATACTACTGACCGGACAAGTGCCCCTTCATGAGTGCATTGAATGGTCGCTGGTGCACGCTAGTAGGTATGTAAAGCTTGCCAACGTTCCCGGTGAAGGCAAAGCGACCGCCTTGGAGATCGGTGCGCGAGGGGAACCGTTTCGCATCAACCCATGCGGCGAGATGTCGGGGTGAGGTGGCGAAGCGGGGCCGCTAACGTCGCGCCTTCGAAAGCGGACTTTCCCGGAGCCTGTGATGTCGCGGTTCGAGAGAAAGGCGTAGCCTTTCCGCTTCGTTTGCCAAAGCCAGTTAACTCGATTTTTTGTAGATGCTCACAGGACACTCTGTTTCCTTTGGAGCTTTTCTTGAGCCACCGCGTTGGCGCACTGGTTTAAATGCGGTTTTAGGGCCAGGGAGCGTTCATTGAGCGTGAAAGCTGCGAATCCAGTCGTCGGACCTTCAAAGCCACGACTGCTTCGCGTCCTTGGTCCCGGGCTGATAACAGGCGCTTCTGATGACGATTCGAGCGGTATCGCCACATACCATGCTCCCAAACCGGAGCACAATTCGGGTGCGGACTCATCTGGACATGCTGTTCAGCTACCCGCTGATGTCGGTTGTGCAGGAAATAAGCGCGCATCGGTCGCACCCTGGGCGCCGCCGCCAACATCAGCAACATTGGCACCGATCTGGGAGTCATATCGTCTGTGCCGGTGATTTCGGTGGTGATGCTGCTGATGACTGCACGCAAAGACGTTATGAGCGATGTAACCGTCCCGTTGGCCATGCGCTTGGTCGGCTGGCTCGCAACTGCCGTGATGGCCGCGGCAGCGGTGTTGATGATCGTCCAGCTGTTCTGGTAGAAGACATGCAAAGGAGAGCGACCTTGAAGACCCAAATCTCAAAAAGCATTCCGATCAGATACGCAGCCATGGCAGCCGGCATTGCTGCCCTTGTCTATGCCGCGCCTGCTTCGGCAGAGGTGAAAGTTGAAGTTAGCCAGTCGACTTATGAATTGCGCGGCCTGAGCCGTGAAGCAATTCACGACGACTTGCATCGCGTCGGCAAGAAAGATGGTGATGGCGTGATTGAGGGTGAGGTTGGCGATGAGATGTCGTGGAAGTTTACGTTTGTGGCCGAAGGCAATTCCTGCCGCGTCACTTCCGATGTGATCACGCTCAAGTTGAGTGTCACGATGCCGGTGTGGATCGATGAAGCACGTGCGGACGAAGCCGTGCGCACGGTCTGGAAGACCTACTACCGTGACCTCAAGGACCATGAGGATGGCCACAAGGCCATCGCGGTCGACGCGGCCGAACGGATCGACAAGATCACCCATCAAGCCACTGCGCCTGGACCCTGCAACGCCCTCAAGCAATCACTGGACACCACCGCCAAGCAGATCTCCGAGACGGCCGAGGAGGCCCAGGATAAGCATGACGCCAGCGCGAAGCCATTCGCGCTGGAATAATCGCTCGAGACGTGCATTTTGTCCTTGTTCCTCTAGCTACTAGAGAGTGTAGCTTCCTCCGAGATTGTAGGAGCTTGAGATCATGGCCGCATCGGCAGCACAAACCCGTTATCGCGTCGAAGGCATGGACTGTGCCGCATGCGCCACCAAAATCGATACGGCGGTTCGTCGGATACCTGGCGTGGAAGATGTCAGTGTGTCGGTCACTGCCGGGACCATGACTGTCGATCACAAGCCTGACAGCGATCTCGCGGCCATCGAAAAGAAGGTCACAGGGCTCGGCTACACGGTGGCACAACTCAAGGGCAAGGCGAAGGCGAAGGCCGAGCCGGCTGCTGCGGACCATGACCATGATCATCACGACCATGACCATGCCGGCCACGATCACGCGGACCATGATCATGATCACGCCGGTCACGATCACGGCAGCGAAGATCACCATGACCACGAGGAGGAGGTCGCGGGCCTTCATGGTCACGACCACGCTCCCAGCTCGGGTCCGTGGTGGAAGAGCCCGAAGGGCCGGCTGACCATTGCCTCCGGCGCGGCGCTGGTGGCCGCGTTTGCTATTCACTATGCGTGGCCGCCGTCCGGCGTCTGGATCTTCATCGCGGCCATGCTGGTCGGCCTCGTGCCGATCGCCAGGCGCGCCGTCATGGCAGCGCTCGCCGGCATTCCCTTCACCATCGAAATGCTGATGACCATTGCGGCGGTCGGCGCCGTTATCATTGGCGCCGGCGAGGAAGCCGCCACCGTGGTGTTCCTGTTCCTGGTCGGTGAACTCCTGGAGGGCGTTGCCGCCGGAAAGGCGCGCTCGAGCATTCAGGCTCTCACGAAGCTTGTCCCTAAAACCGCCTTCGTCGAGGAGGACGGACAGACCCGCGAGGTGCCAGCCGAAAGCCTTGAAGTCGGTTCGATGATCCTGGTGCGGCCGGGTGACCGGATACCGGCCGATGGCGACATCACCGATGGCGAGAGCGCGATCGACGAATCCCCCGTGTCGGGCGAGAGCGTGCCGGTGCGCAAAGGCGTCGGTGACAAAGTTTTCGCCGGCACCATCAATGGCGACGCTGTGCTGCGCATCAAGGTCACCGCCGCATCCGCCGACAACACCATCGCGCGCGTCGTCAAACTGGTCGAGGAGGCCCAGGAAAGCAAGGCGCCGACCGAACGGTTTATTGATCGTTTCTCACGCTGGTACACGCCTGGCGTACTTGTGGTCGGGGCCCTGGTCGCGGTCGTGCCGCCCCTGGTGTTTGGCGGCGCCTGGAACGAGTGGGTCTATAAAGGCTTGGCTCTGCTGCTCATCGGATGCCCCTGCGCCCTGGTTATTTCCGTACCGGCGGCAATCGCCGCGTCCCTCTCGTCCGGCGCCAGGCGCGGACTGCTGATGAAGGGCGGGGCGGTCCTTGAGGGGCTGGGCAAGATTACCGCCGTGGCGCTCGACAAGACCGGAACGCTTACGCTCGGCAAGCCGCAGGTGACCGACGTGATTTCCTTTGGCAGACCGCAGGCGGATGTGCTGCGTCTGGCCGCCGCGCTCGAAACCGGATCAAGCCATCCGCTCGCCATTGCCATTCTGGCGAAGGCCGCGGCCGACCAGGTGAAGGTCCCGGCCGCGTCCAAGGCGCAGGCTCTTGGGGGCAAGGGGGTCAAGGGGACCGTGGAAGGCGCCGAGATTTTCCTGGCATCGCCGCAGGCGGCAGACGATGCGGCGAAACTCACCAGCGAGCAAAAGTCTCAAATCGCGGCGCTCAATGACGAAGGCAAAACCGTTTCGGTCGTTCTTGTCGACAACAAGGCTGCGGGCGCCATAGCCATGCGCGATGAACCACGTCCTGACGCACTGGCTGGCCTGAAGGCGCTCACGGATTCCGGCATCAAGACCGTCATGCTGACCGGCGACAACAAGCGCACGGCTGCCGCGATAGGCAAGCAACTCGGCATCGAGGTCCGCGCCGAACTGCTGCCAGAGGATAAGCAGCGTATCGTTGGCGAGTTGAAAGGGCAGGGGCTCATCGTCGCCAAGGTCGGCGACGGCATCAATGACGCGCCAGCACTGGCTGCCGCCGACGTCGGCATAGCAATGGGCGGTGGTACCGACGTCGCGCTGGAGACCGCGGATGCTGCCGTTCTGCATGGCCGCGTGGGCGACATTGCCGGGATGATTGCGCTGTCGAAAGCAACCATGGCCAATATCAAGCAGAACATCACCATTGCCCTCGGGCTCAAGGCGGTCTTCCTGGTGACGACGGTGGTGGGCATCACGGGCCTTTGGCCGGCCATTCTTGCCGACACGGGCGCGACCGTATTGGTGACCGCCAACGCCATGCGGCTGCTAAGATGGAAGGGAACTGTGTAGGCCGCAGCGACCGGTGCTCCGCTGGCGAACGGCATGCTAGGCTGATTTCGGTGAAGCCAGCCGAAATGCGTTTCTCTCATCGTAAAGCTGGGCCGTAAATTCGTTGACGAGGCGCGATGGAGACGCGCCTGGTGGTCGAAGGATCAGCGCGCGGAAATTGAGCTGCGGCTCGAATGACACAAACGCCAGTTGGCTCCTGAGCGCGGGATCGATGGAGAATGGATTGGCAATTCCAATGCCGGCTCCCTCGGCCACCAAGGCGATGACTGTGGCGGAGAATGGCGTATCGATAACGATTTTTGGTTCTACCCCGTCGGCGACAAACATCCGGTCCAAGGATTGCCGAACGGTATCTTCCGGCGAAAGCGCAATAAACCGTTCCTGGTGAAGGTCTGAAACACGCACCGAGGAATGGCTCGCAAGGCGGTGGCTTTTGGGAAGCACGCATACCGCGCGCGGCGTTGCAAAAATGCTCGAATGCAAGCCAGTGGTGTCGATCTCGTCGGCGGCCAAACCGATATCCACTTGTCCCGACAGCACCAGATCGCGAACGACGGACGAGGTTCTGATCTGCAGCGACAGATGAACGTTTGGATGATGTTTCAGGAATTGTGCGACTGCACGGGGAACCAGCCCCATGCCAAGGGCCGCCAGAGAGGCGACGCGCACGCTACCCGCACCGACTTCGCGAATTCTCAGGGCCGCTTGGCGCAGCGTGTCCAGGCCAATGAAGTTTCTCGTGACCTCGGCATGGAACAGCCGCCCTTCCCGTGTGGGGGTGAGTTTGCCCTTCACGCGCTCAAAAAGCGGAAAGCCGACGGTGCGCTCCAACTGTGCCAATGATCGGCTCACGGAGGGTTGCGATATCCCCATCAGGTCGGCCGCGCTGCTCGCGCCACCGCCGATCATTATGGCATGGAAAACCTCGACATCTCTCAAATTCATCGAAGAACCCTATAGCAAATCTGAATAGCGTTCCAACAAACTCGTCATGGCGTGAATTGATCAAGCATGGTTTCCTGAACGTACAAAGCAGGAAGCAGCATGCAAAACGAGACCCTACATATTCATCCCCCTTCGGTCGACGAAGCTGAATTCGGCGGGTTGACGCTTCCGATCCATCGGGCTTCGACAATCGTATTTGAAACCGCCGAGGCCTTTGAATCCCGTCATGAACGCATCTATGACGGCTACTCCTACGGCCTCTACGGCACGCCAACATCGAGAGCGCTGGAGGTTCAGATCGCTGCGCTCGAAGGCGCTACGCGCGCTTTGCTGACGCCGTCGGGTCTGTCGGCGATCGCTCTTGTCTGTCTGGCTCTGGCAAAGAGCGGGGATCGGGTTGCGATGCCCTTTTCCATGTATGGTCCGGCACGATCCCTGGCGGCGAGATTGCTCACGTCTCTCGGCATCGAAGCCGTCGGCTACGACCCGGCGATCGGCGCCGGCATTGCCGACCATATCGATGAAAGGACCAAGGTCGTTTGGGTCGAATCGCCGGGATCGGTGACCTTCGAGGTTCAAGATGTCCCAGCAATCGCCGTCGCCGCACGCCGCGTTGGCGCCGTGGTGGCCGCTGACAACACATGGGCGACGCCTATCCTGTTCAACGCGCTTGCCCACGGTGCCGATATTTCGATGCAATCGCTTTCGAAGTATGCCAGCGGCCACTCTGATCTGCTTATGGGGTCCCTTGCGGTGCGTGACGAGGCCTTGTTCCGGAAGCTGAAGGACACAGCGCGGCTACTTGGGTTGGGCGTGAATTCGGACGATTGTTTTTTGTGCGCACGCGGGTTGAAGACGCTCCCGCTTCGTCTGCGCCAATCGGAGCGCTCGGCGCTGCAACTGATTGAGGCGTTTCGACACCATGCGGCGGTGACGCAGATTTTGCATCCCTCACTCCCTGGTCATCCGGGCCACGCAATCTGGAAGAGAGACTTCGACGGTTCGAATGGCGTGTTCGCGCTGGTCCTTGCCAAAGCGACGGCGGCGACACTGCAGCGCGCATTCGCGTCGCTGCGATTTTTCAAGATCGGCGCCAGCTGGGGCGGGGCGACCAGTCTGATCGCTCCCAGCGATCCTCGCGACAACAGGCCCGACCTGGATTGGCTGGCTTCAGGCCAAGTCGTTCGATTATCGGTAGGGCTCGAGAGCGTCGTCGACCTTGTTGAGGATCTCGATGGGTTTTTTTCGGTGATTGCCGGCGCAGAGCCGGCGCAAACGGAACGAAACACCGGCTTCAAGCACAACAACACGTCCAATCCAGAGGTGACAAAATGAACCGCAGGCTATCCGCAATAATAGCCTTCCTCGCCGCGTCGGTCCTGGCACCCGCGAGTGCATTTGCCCAGCAGACTGTCGATCAGATCAAGAAGCGCGACTATGTCTTGTGCGGAGCAAGCCAGGGCAACAGCGGCTTCTCAGCGCCCGACGAGAAGGGCGTATGGCAGGGTCTCGACGTGGATACATGCCGGGCAATAGCGGTTGCAATTCTTGGCGATAAGGAAAAAGCGCGCTTCGTTCCGCTCAATGGAGCCCAGCGTCTGATCGCGCTGCAGACCGGGGAAATCGACGTTCTTCCGCGGACGACCACATGGACGTTGCGGCGCGACGGGAACGGGTTGAATTTCACCTTCCCCAACTACTACGAGTACGATGCGTTTATTCTGCCGAAGAGCCTGGGCATTACCGAGTCGAAACAGATGAAGGGAGCCTCGGTCTGCCTGCAATCGGGCTCGACAACGGAGGTGACGCTCGCCGATCTCGACCGGAAATACAGTTTAGGATTGAAGCCGGTGTTGTTCGACAACGTTCCGGCGACCCGTCAGGCTTTCTTCAGCGGGCGCTGCGATGCCTTGATTTCTGATGCATCGGCGCTGGCTTCGGCCCGCGCTACCCAGGCCAAAAATCCGGACGACTATGCGATCATTGCGGCAAGTGGCCACTACGAGGCGCTGGCACCTGCTGTCCGGCATGGCGACGACCAGTTCTTCGACATCGTAAAATGGTCCTTTCAGGCGCTGATCGCCGCCGAGGAACTGGGCATCACCCAGGCAAACGTGGATGAAATGCTGAAGTCGGACGATCCGAAGATCCAGCGCTTTCTCGGTGTCGAGCCGGGCAATGGCAAGGCGCTCGGACTGGACGAAAAATGGGCTTACAACATCGTCAAGCAGATAGGCAACTATGGGGAAATTTTCGACCGCTATGTCGGCAAGAACAGTCCAATCAAGCTTGACCGCGGCTACAACCGGCTGGCCCGTGACGGTGGCCTGATGTTCCCGTTGGTCTTCAACTGAAAAAGCGAAACGCAAGAGCAATCCGATGGGCCGGGTCTGGAACGATGCTCGTGTTCGTGTCTGGCTTCTCCAGGGCGTCATCCTGGCGGGTTTCGGCGGCATGGTTCTCTGGCTGACACTGAACACGGTCGAAAACCTGGCCCTGCGGGGGATCAACACCGGTTTTGATTTCCTGACCAGCGCGGCACGCTTTCCTCTCGCCGAGTCATTGATCGCCTACGACCCGACATCGTCGTATTTGAAAGCCTTTTTGGCAGGCCTTCTCAACACTCTGTATGTCTCGGTCGTGGCGATCACTATTGCTACGATGGTGGGCGCTTTCATTGGCATCGGCCGGCGCTCGGCAAACCCCATCGTAGCGGGCTTGGCGGGAGCCTATGTCGAGACCTTCCGCAACACCCCGCTCGTTGTGCAACTTCTGTTCTGGTACGGACTTCTTACCTTGGCAATGCCTGCACCGCGTGCCGCCATCGAGCCGGCTCCCGGCGTATTCTTGTCCTTGCGCGGCCTGTTCTTCCCTTGGCCGGTCTGGAGCCAAAGCCTCCTGGCCCTGCTGGCCATTGGGGCAGTGGGACTGCTGGCGTGCATTCTCAACGCGGTGCTCTCGAGGTCGAGCGATCGCCTGTTCGCGCACCGATCACGGAGACTGTTCGTGATCCTGCTGGCAACGGCGGCAGCGGCCGCTGTCTCGATAGCGACTGGCGACCTCCAATTCGACAGACCTGCGCTCGCAGGCTTCAATTTCCAGGGTGGCGCAACACTGACGCCGGAGTTCACGGCGCTGATGATCGGTCTGGTGCTCTATACGGCTGCTTTTGTTGCCGAGATCGTCCGTGGCGCCATCGGCGCCGTTGCCAACGGGCAATGGGAAGCGGGACGAGCGGTTGGCCTGCGCGAGCGGCAGATCGTGCGACTGGTGATCCTGCCGCAAGCTTTGCGGATCATGGTGCCGCCGATGACAAGCCAGTTCCTCAATGTGGTCAAGAACACCACTTTGGCGTTGGCCGTCGGCTACCCGGATTTTGCCGCCGTCGTGGCGACGACAATCAATCAAACCAGTCAGGCGATCGAGGGAGTGGCGATCCTGATGGTGGTCTATCTCTCCATCAGCATCTCCATATCGCTGTTCATGAACTGGTATAACGCTCGTGTCGCGCTGGTGCAGCGATGACTGCGACGAGTGAACGGTTCGCCACGGATTTGGTCCCGAGAGAGGATTTGACGGTGCGCCCGCCTCAGGCGAGGAAGCCGGCGTGGCAGGTGCTCTTCGGCGATGCCGCGAGTGCGATCCTCACCCTGGCAGCTGTGGCCTTCCTCGTTCTGGCCCTGCCGAAGTTGATCCGATGGGGCATCGCTGATGCGGTGTGGGCTGCCCCGGACGGATCTGCATGTCGGGAAGCCAATGGCGCATGCTGGGCATTCTTGCGGGTCAAGTATCGCCAGATTTTGTTCGGAATCTATCCGCTCGACCAGCAGTGGCGTCCGCTGCTGGGATCGGTCCTGGTCATGACACTGGTGGCGCTCAGCCTTCATCCCGCCAATTGGCGGTGGTGGCTCGTTGCAGCATGGATTGCGGGCACGGCCATGTTCATCCTGCTCATGGCCGGGGGCGCCTTCGGGCTCGTTGCGGTCCCCACATCCGCATGGGGTGGACTCCCAGTGACTCTGCTGCTCGCAGTATCGTCACTTGGCGTCGGGTTTCCTTTCGGAATTGTGCTGGCACTCGGTCGCCGCGCTACATTGCCCGTGCCCCGGATTTTGTCGATTGGCTTGATCGAAGTCATTCGTGGGCTGCCTCTCGTCAGCCTTCTGTTCATGGCGTCGATCATGCTCCCGATCATGCTTCCTGATGGAATGACCCTGGATAAGCTGGCGCGTGCATGTGTCGCTCTGACCGTGTTCTCGGCAGCCTATATCGCCGAGGTCGTGCGCGGTGGCTTGCAGGCGGTCCATCCGGGCCAACAGGAGGCGGCGCGCGCTCTCGGGCTGTCATGGCTTCAAACGACCAGGCTGATCGTTCTTCCGCAAGCCCTGCGCAGTGTCATTCCACCGCTCACAAACACGATCATCGTCATGGTCAAGAATACCGCTCTCGTGCTGGTCGTCGGGCTCTTCGACCTTCTGAGCGCGGGGAAGGCATCTCTTGCCGATCCTGCCTGGCCGAGCCCCTTTGCCGAAACCTATCTGTTCATCGCAGCGATCTATTTTCTCATCTGTTTCAGCATCTCCAAATACAGTATTTTCCTTGAAACACGTTTTGGCAATCTGACGCGCTCATGACAGTCCAAGGCAGCGCAGCGCCACGGCTGTGTTCTGCAGCGCCGGCCGCTCCGTTGCTCCTGGCGCCGCCGCCGTTCGACAGGTGTAGTGCCTACACGGGTGGACTGCCTCGCTCACCTCATTCGGCAACGTGTCCTTCATCTCAGGGGTACTGCGAACCTTCGCCAGGAGCGACTGTCGCGAAGCCGCCCTCGATGGTTGCTGTCTGTGCCCCGCCTGATTTCGAGCCATGGATCCAGGCGCGATCGGTACTGAAGGAATACAGGGGCAGGTAATCGGGAAGATCTCTGTCCTGCGAGACGGTGTTGCTCAGGTTGTCGAGAATGAATGTGCCGGTGGCGGTGTTTACCGACAGCACTGCGTGAAAGAATTTTCTGCGGCGATCTTGAAGAACAACGACGGCCATGCTCTGCGCTGGAATGCCGGCCCGAAGCAGGGCCGTCATCTTGAGGATGGCGAAATCCTCACAGTCGCCGGCACGCTGCTGGAGGATTTCTGACGGCTTGGCCCAATAGTCGAATGAGGCGTAGACGACGCTGTCCTTCCGGTATGCAATCGCCCGATTTATGCTGCTGTTGACGAACGATAGCTTCTCGCTGAATCTCTTGCCTTGGGCCGTCTCGACTATTTTGGCAAAAACGGTGCTCGTGCGCTCGCAGGCGCTGTCCGCCGAGCAGTCGACGATGGCGCGATAGACGGGCGCCCAGCGCGCCGACGCAGGAAAGTTGCGCATCGCTAATGCGACCGACCCGAATACGCCCGGCATGATCGTTGCCGTCTGAATGGGGTCTGTTTCGAGATCGTCTGGCGCCGTTGAAAGGCCAGCCCGGCTGTCCGCGGTGGCAACACCATAGTCGCTCTTGTAGACGGCGGCAGGCTGCCAGGCCAGAAACCTTTCCAGCGAAACGCCGCCAAGATGAGATGGTGCTTCGACTTTTTCCGACAATGCACCAGTGGCGGCGCCATCCCCGGAAATCGCATTTGCCATTGTTGGCTGTGATATGCCGGTAAGGCCGATTGCCAGCAAAAGCACCCTGAGCCCGGTGGATCCTAGGACAGTTCCTTGTTTTTTCATCGCGCCCTCCTTTGACGGGGGACGCTACCAATCCTGTCTCAAATTACTGGAAAGGAACGTGGATAACGTTATGGCAAATAGCTCTGTGTATTTTATGATCCAGATTTACACTTTCATTTACCAAGCAACGGTCGTTGGTCGGGCACATGCGTTGTCTGGCGAGACAATGGTCATGCTGCGAAACCCTCGGGCCATTCCATAAGGAAGGCCCTGGCCAAATGCCGACCCCAACCAGAGACGACGAGCATTTATTGGGAGCTATTTGAGAACCAAGTTTGCATCGACATGCGGTCGCGAAACGTTATCACGCGGTCGCTTTGTCAGCGCCTCACGCATAGGGATCCATAAGCCCCAACGTGCTTACGTCCAGCAGCACGCAAAACCCGATGATTTGCTCCAACGCTATATTGCGAGACAGCGTTAGCAGGCCTTTGGCCGGAGCAGACCTCATGCGTCTGACCAAGGCAAGTCTGTTGTAGATCGCCAAGCTGACCATCGCGGCGAATAGGCAAATCTTGAACAGGAGAACCCGGCCGTAGCTGTTGCTCGGATCGGGCAACCCTTCGAGCATCCGCCAAGTGGCGAAAGCCCCCGTCACAGCAATAATCGCAACGATCACCATCCCAAAGCGGGAGAAGCGGCGCAACACAGTCTCCACGCCCGCGACTTCGGACGGGTGCCGCAGCGCTGCCGCGATAAGGCGACCCAGGGGCAGAAGTCCACCTACCCACGCTCCGGCAATCACAACGTGCAGAGCTTGAGACAATGAGCCGAGCAGTCCCCCAGCCGCCGCGTGGCCCTGCCAACCCTCGCAGATCAGCAGCAGGAAAGCTGGCCCGACGACCAATTGTGGCCGCCCCGGGAAACCAATGACCATCAGCACGAGCGCGAGCGAGAGCGACAGCCGGACAAGCCATACAGTCCCGAAGTCGCTTTCGAGCAAGACGCCCCGCAAGGTCTCGATCATTCCCTCTCGATCGGCGAGTTCGGCTGTAAATGACAGGAGCCAGATTGACGCGGATATGACAGCGGCAAATGCGAGGACGACATTGACACTGCGCGGCAGGGCTACGCGCTCGGGAGCGGCGGACGTGCCTGCTGCATAAATCGGGAAGAGCGCTGATCCAAACAGGATCATCACTGAAATGAAGTACACCCAACGAGCGAAAACAAGCGCGCCGTCGACGTCCATTCCTACGGTCTGACTTCGAATTTGAAACTGCCCTTAAGCTTGTGGCCGTCGGCAGACAGCACGTTCCAATCAACCTGATAAACACCCGGCGCGAGGGAAACCGACACAGGTGCCACCATCCCCTGGTCCTGCACCGCAATCTCGCCTATGGTGATCTTGGCACCATCCGGCCCCGTGAGATCGATGCTTGAGAACCGAGCATCGATGCGCTCGTTAAAGCGCAGGCTGATATCAGTCGGCGGAGCGGCAATGATGCTACCGGCCTCCGGTGCGGCCTGAATCAGGCGAGCATGCGCAAGCGCATGGCCGGGATACGCTATCAACATCGCGAGAGCGCAGAACAGTCGGATTGGCCGGTTCAATGCAAGTTCCTCCCATGAATTTGCCCTATCAGACCTATACACGTTCCGATTGGCGCGGATAAATGGGATTGTGTCGCAGGGATGATGCCATGTAGCTCGAGCGTTGTATTGGGCTCCGCCAATCCAGCGGTCGGTACGCGCTATTGAAGAAATCCCAGCTTGAATCTCTAGCTACTTGAGATGTTAGCCTCGTGAGTGGATGTGACGTCGATTCGTTTTGGGGCCGATCTCCAACCTGTTTTGGCCGTCGAACCGCAGTGCGATTGAAGCTATGAGCCTAGATGGTTACAGCCGATTCAGCGTCGACCGGGGCAGATCGCGGCTGGCCGCGGTCATGGTGATGTTCGGGGTATTGTTCGGCCTTATTGCAGCAAAGCTTGCCTATCTGGGCTTTGTGCCTGCGAAGAATTCTCAAGGCGCTCGCTACGCCATAACGACATCACGCCCTGATTTGACCGACCGAAACGGTCAGCTCCTGGCGACAGATATCAAGACCGTTTCCCTGTTTGCCGAGCCCCGTCGAATTATCGACGCAGACGAGGCTGGCGAGCGTTTGCGCACAGTGCTGCCGGAGTTGGACGCCCAGACGCTGCACGCTCAGCTGTCCAGCGATGTCGGTTTTGTGTGGCTGCAGCGCAAGTTGTCGCCCGACCAGCAGCAACGCATCTTCAACCTCGGACTGCCGGGCATCGGCTTCATGCCCGAAATCCGGCGGTTTTACCCAGCCAGCGCCACGGCATCTCATGTCGTCGGTTTCGTTGACGTCGACAACCGAGGCATTGCCGGGATGGAGAAATATGTCGACGACCAAGGCTATCGGGATTTGCAGGTGCAGGGCATTGCCGCAAGCGGCAATCTCAACCCGGTTAGATTGTCGCTGGACATCAGAATACAGAACATCGTGCGGGATGAACTTGTCACCGCGATGACGCGATACAAAGCCATCGCCGCAGGCGGCGTCGTTCTTGACGTCGACACAGGCGAGGTTCGGGCGATGGTCTCGCTTCCTGACTATGATCCGAACGACCCAAAGGATGCACTTCTCAAGGATCGATTGAATCGAATGTCGGCGGGCACCTTTGAGATGGGGTCCACCTTCAAGAGCTTTACAACGGCAATGGCGCTGGACTCCGGGCTTGTGAAGATCACAGACAGCTTTGACGCGTCGCGGCCCCTCAACATCGGCGGCTTCACCATCAATGACTTCCACGGGAAAGGCCGCCGATTGACCGTTCCAGAGATATTTGAGTACTCATCGAACATCGGCACGGCCAAAGAGGCAGACGTCGTCGGCATCGAGGGGCATAGAGCGTTTCTGACCAAAATGGGGTTGCTAACGCGCTTGCAAACCGAGTTGCCGGAAACAGCGCTGCCGACGCAGCCAAAGATCTGGAAAAAGCTCAATTCGGTCACGATTTCATTCGGCCACGGGGTCTCGACGACGCCGCTTCAAACGGCCTCAGCCGCTGCCGCGCTTATGAATGGCGGGGACCTCATTCCTCCCACATTCCTACCACGCTCGCGCGCGGAGGCGGATAAACTGAAGGTAGCCGTCGTCAGCAAAAAAACGAGTGACCTGATGCGCTATCTGTACCAGCTGAATGGCCAGAAGGGTTCCGGTCGAAGCGCGCAAGTGGCAGGCTATCGGGTAGGGGGGAAAACCGGGACGGCGGAGAAGGTCGTCAATGGGCGCTATTCGGCGAACAAGCGCTTCAACTCCTACGTTGCGGCCTTCCCGATCGATGCGCCTCGATATGTCGTGCTTGTCATTCTCGACGAGCCGCAAGTTGAGGACGGGAAAGCTGGAGCGACGGCTGGATCAAACGCAGCACCGACCGTTGGCGCCATCATCCGAAGGTCTGCGGCCTTGCTGGAGGTACAGCCTGACTTCGAATTGGAGGGTAAGATCGTATCAACGCAGGAGTGTCGATCCCTCCTGCCGAATTCGGGATCGACGCTGGAGTGCTGAAGTGCCGCTGTGATTCTTGCCGATCTTGGAGCGAAAGCCATTGTCACGGCGAACGCAATGGGGCTCTTAGGCTGGCGCGGGCTGTGATCGCATCGAGCATCCGCAGCGCGGGGATAGCCCGCGCAGCGAGTACGAATTGGCCGGAGCTGGGAAGTGATAGCGATTGAAGTCTCGGCCATTGGATTGCTGACGGCTATGCTGGCGGGCGCGATCTCGTTCGTCTCGCCATGTGTCCTGCCCCTTGTCCCTGGCTATCTGTCCTTCGTATCGAACGGGGTTGACCCGTCATCCACACGCATGATCGACCGCCTTCGCGTGGCATGGCCGGCGCTGTGGTTCGTTGCTGGCTTCACAACAGTCTTCGTGCTTCTCGGGCTTGGCGCGCAGGCCTTGGGCGGTCTGTTCATCCGCTACAGCGCCGAAGCGAATCTCGTCGGCGGGGCGTTGGTCATCACCTTTGGATTGCTGATGACGGGCCTGATCAGAATCCCGGTCCTGATGCAGGAATTTCGGTCGCTGGGACCGAATTCGGTCTCGGGCCCAAGCGGTGCCTACCTGCTCGGTCTTGCCTTTGCCTTTGGCTGGACGCCCTGCATAGGCCCCGTTCTGGGTTCGATCCTCACCGTCTCGGCGCTCTCGGCGGGCAGCGGCGCCGTCCTCCTCGCTGCTTACGGTCTAGGGTTGGGGGTGCCGTTTCTGCTGGCCGCAATAATGTTCGCCAACATGGCGGCGGCTTTGAAGCGCCTTCGGTATGCCGGCCATATCCTCAACGTGACAGCTGGCGGCGTGATGATTGTCATGGGCCTGCTGATGATGACCGGCCGGCTGCAACTGATCGCATACTGGTTGCTCGAGCGGTTTCCTGGTCTTGGCTCAATCGGGTGAGAGGGGCTTCAGCCCGTCGCCACACGTTGCGAAGGCCTGATGCTTGAGTCAGTCATAGCTGAAAAGATCAAGCAGGGGAGATGGGCTTGCCATGCAATCGCTGGGAATGACCACCCTGATCTATACGCTCATTCCCGTGAGCGCCGCGATCATAGGCGCGGCGATCGCTGCGTATCGCCGACCGGGACCGCTCGTCGTCAGCGCGATCCAGCATTTCGCGGCAGGCGTGGTCTTTGCCGCGGCGGCAGGCGAGATATTGCCTGACCTCAAGCATGCCGGGGCGGTGGTGCCAGTTGCTATCGGAGGCACGATCGGTGTGATCGTGATGCTCCTGCTCAAGAGCTTCGAAGAACGCATGCAGGGGCCGCTCGGTCTCACCACGATCATAGGCGTCGACATCCTGATCGACGGCCTCGTGCTTGGGCTCGGATTTGCCACCGGCGAGAAGGTCGGCCTGCTGCTGACGATCGCACTGACGATCGAAGTGCTCTTTCTCGGTCTGACTGTCGCGGCCGAACTCGGCGAGTCGATGAAGCCGGGCCGGGTGGTTGGTCTTACCGCCGGCCTCGTGCTGCTGCTGCCGGTTGGGGCTCTGGTCGCCACGCCGATTGCATCTCTGCCAGGTCCTTATCTCACTGGCTTCTTCGCCTTCGGACTGATCGCATTGCTTTATCTCGTGACGGAGGAGCTGCTGGTCGAGGCGCATGAGACCCCGGACCGACCTTGGGTCGCGGCCATGTTCTTCGTCGGTTTCCTGCTGCTGCTTTTGCTTGAAAGCGCCATGGGATAGTTCGGGTCATGGACTCCTGACTGCACAGCCACGAGGCAGTCTTGAATAATCCGCAACCGTTGCAAATGTACCAACGCGAGTGACAACAACCTCTGCGCGTCCTGGCCCGTGTCCATGATCAAGAAGCCTCGGTTCCACTGCCAAGAGCGGCCAACGAGAAGAGCCGAAGTGCCGCGTACCCATGCTGAAGAAATGTTCAGTCCGGAGCCTTGGCGGAGGAATATCGATCCAGGCTGTCTAATTCGCTGAACCATCGTTCGTGAAAAGCGAGGCGCTCGGAACGCATTGCAGCGACCAGCCAGGGGTCGCAGGCTGCTTCTGATATTCGGTGATGGCGGCGATGCATTGCTCGCGCTTGTCGAAGGTATTGGGCAGCATCGCCATTCCGCCCCCTGGACCGGCGACTACCAGATACCAGGCTAACGTCACAGTGGTAGCCATGAGAAATTCCCTTTTTTCGCCCGTCTGGACATTGCGTCGTAAGTGCATCCAAAGGCCGATAAACCTTGGCCGAGTGGCAAAACCGTGGCCGCTGCCGAAGACATATGATCCTCGAACATCTCGGGTCAGGTCGAGGGCGCGGCGCAGGTTGCGCTTAGCCGGATAGGACTGGTTGCGATGGATCTTTCATCAGGGGATAGGAAATGTGTTCGCTCAACAGTTCGTCGCCGGTCCTCCCCGGCAAACTCGCGGCCTTGTTTGACGAGGACCCTTGGCCGAGCGACTGCCATAGAGGGCGAATTCTAGGATCCGCTCGACGTATAAAGCACGATGATATGGCGCCACGCGTTCGGTCTCACCTGCGGCAACAAGGCCGACGCCATGCTTCTCAAAGGACCACGACCGTAGCGCCAACCGGCACCCTTTCGTAGAGATCCGCAACGTGATCGTTCAGCATCCGGATACATCCATTCGAGACGGCGCGTCCGATCGTCCACGGTTGGGTGGTGCCATGAATGCGATAATAGGTATCCATGCCGTTCCGATACAGGTACAGCGCGCGCGATCCGAGTGGATTGCCTCGCCCGCCGGGCATGCCCTCAACATACTTGCCGTATTTGCCAGGATCGCGCCGGATCATGTTCGTGGTTGGTTTCCATCTCGGCCATTTGGCCTTGCGGGCAACGGTTGCCGTTCCCGACCAGGCTAGACCTGCCCGCCCGACGCCAACCCCATAACGCCGGGCGACGCCCAAGCTTTCCATGAGGTAGAGAAACCTGTTTTTCGGATCGACGACAACAGTACCCGGCGCGAAGCCGGAGGCAAAGTTGACGGACTGGGGCTGGTACTTCGGATCGAGAACGAAGGGCTGCGCGGCCTTGCGTGCCAACGCGGCACCCGGCGTTGCCATTGCGGCGGCGAGCCCGAGGATGAGTGAACGACGTGTGATCATGTTTCACCTAAGAGAGAAGTTGATTGAGTCGCGGGTCGCTCGGCTTTGGACCGGTTTGCCTTCGCTTCGCGCAGTACAACATTGCCACCGGTTGATGGATGCTCCGGTTGCTGTGGCGTGCAACGCCAAGGACACCGCTGCCAGACGCGACATCATTCGGCTTGGTGGTTGTGGCCGTCATTGCCCGGCGGCGGGGTGACGTCCGGTATGAATTTTTCGATCTTTGCCTTACTGCGCAAATCAGTCAGCAGTTGCTGCGAGGCTGTGGCTTCGAGCGAAGCGCGAATCTGCCCCGAGATAGTTTCGAAAGCTGGAGCCGGCCGTTCACGTCTCTCCTCAAGTTTGATGACATGGAATCCAAACGCGCTTTTGATCGGGCTGTTTGTGAACTCTCCCGGCTTCAGCAACGCTGCTGCCGCGTCGATCGCGTCAATCATCTGGCCGGAACTCATGAACCCGAGATCGCCGCCCTTGTCCTTGGACGCCTCGTCTTTCGAGCGTTCCTTCGCCAGTTCTGCAAAGTCCTTGCCACTTTTCAAAGCCGCGATGGCATCGTTGCCGTCCTGCAAGGTTGCCAGCAAGATGTGGCTCGCTCTGTATTCCTGGACCGGCTGGACTTTAGCGGCTTCGTCGTCATACGCCTTTCGCACGGCCGCATCGGTAACCTGCGCCGCAACTTTGCCTTCCATGTATATCGTGCGCAGCGTGTGCGCCTCGAAGAATGCCATTTGTCGCTTGTAGGCTTCGGTTTCTGCGACGTTTTCTGCTTTCGCCGCTTCGGCTACGAGCCGCAACTCGATCAACGCATCGACCAGCATGGACCGCTTTGCGTCCTCTGGCATCTGGCCGAGTTGCGCTGCGTACATCTCGGACGCGGTTGCAAGATCGGCGCTCGTGATGTCGGTGCCATTCACGCGAGCCAGAACGCCATCCTCCTGCGGAGCCGCCACGGTAGACGCCATGCAGGCGATGGAGATGACAGCAGCTCGGACCGCCAGGCGGAACGGTGCGCAAGACTTCGAAAAGGCCGGTTTCATGATCATATTCCTCACCCTCTGTGCGCGCTGCATCATTGTTTCGGTGCTGCCGCGACGAGCGGATCGACAATCTCGCTGAATTTCGCGATCGTCAGCGCCCCTTTGTACATCTTGCCGTTGATGAAAAAGCTCGGCGTGGAATTGACGCCGTATCGTTTCCCCGCGTCGGCGACCGCTGTGATTTTGTCGAGGAGGGGCTGGTCCTGGAGGCACGCCTCGACCGCTTCGCCTTTCATGCCCGCAATGCCCATCAAAGACTTCAACGCAGCAGTGGGATCGCTGACACCTGCCCAGCGGTCCTGCGAATGATAGAGAAGGTCGATGGTTGCGTACCATTTCTCGTCACCCGCACAACGCGCCAGCATGAAGCCGGCTGAAGCGCGCGGATCGAACGGAAACTCACGCATGATGAAGCGCACCTTTCCGGTGTCGACATATTTTTCCTTGACCGCAGGCCAGGTGTCGACGTGAAAAGACCTGCAATGGGGACAGGTCAACGATGCATACTCGATGACAGTGACTGGTGCGTCGAGATTGCCGAAAGACTTCTCGGGAAGCGGGCCAGGCGCGAGCAGATCCGGAATTGTTGTCTGTGCGGACACCGGCTGCAGGGTCTGCAGCAAAGTCAGTGCCGAGGCACCGACAAGGAATTGGCGACGTTTCATAGATTACTCCGTTGTTTACAGGATTGGTTTGTCGAAAATCCGTCGCGGCCGAGCGCGAACGGCTTGTGACTTTGAATGCCTTGGAGGCAGGCCCGCAAACGCCCGATCGTCGGGCGGCTCCGGGGCAGACTTCTCGGACCTGACGGCAACCGGCGTGTCAGTACGCGACCCCATTCATGCAACTGCCAGGCCAGTCGGCGAGCCGTCGCGTGGCCTGTCTATGGGGGTGCCTAACGAGGGGGTGGAACGGAGACGGACGCCATGGTGGAAGCCGCAGCAGTCGGCGCAGGCGAAGTCTGCACATTGGCGGCTCGACGAAACTGTCGAACAGTGCTGTCGGCTACCCAAGCGCAGTGGTCATGACACGGTGAAAAGTGCTGTGCAAAACCAACGCCGGAGACGTCTCGATCATCTCGGTCGCCCAGTGGATCGTTGACCCGACTTCCATCAGCCTGCACGTCGATGGAAACAACAGGCGAACCGGCAGGGACTTGCGCGGCCGCTATGGAAAAGCCTGCTGCGTGAAAGAGCAGCATAACTCCCAGGAAGATCATAACAATCTGTCGCGCCATCAGCGGTCAGTAGACCATAAAGAGGGGTAGAAGCATAGGGCGGCGGCTTGTCGCAAGGCCTGTTCTGGCAGCAAAACCGAATGGTATCCCACATCGCCTTGCATATGAATATGATGAGCGCTATTCGCTCTCGACATGGGGATCTGCCAATGCCGCATCCGGGCGGCTGATGGGAACGGAGTTGGTCGAAGTCGTTTCCGCCAGTTTCTTCGGCCCCAGCCGATCAAGCAATTTTCGGAACGATGGGTGCATCCCGCCGTCGGAGTAGGCGTGGACCGGCAGTTCAACACCCGCCGACGCGAGCTTGTTCATGGCAAGCAGATCGGTCTCGTCTCTGGACACTACAGCGGGAGGGATTGAACTGGTGGAAGCAGGGCATGCGGCAAGCGGCTCGGTGGGCTCCCCGCCTTCAAACTGGGAATTAAAAACGTAGCGCTTGTCGCAGTAGGACACACTTGGCTGTTGGCGTGTGACTTCGAAGAAATCATATCCTTGCTTAAGGTTGAGCCAGAAGCCGAAATTCGGATCGCCCCGATTCTTGGCCATGTTTTCAGGCGTCATCCGAAACGGGAAAGCTTCAACTTGGAACGACGCCTGGCCGCCTTTCAGCGCGTCCCTTGCGACAGCATAGATTTCGGCCACACCCTCATCCGTCATCGCGAAACATCCGGACGACGAGCAGGCGCCGTGCACCATCAACGCTTCGCCGCTGTAGCCGAGCGCATTCTCCAGCTTGTTCGGATAGCCAAGATTGAACGAGAGATAATAGAGCGAGGCTGGGTTCAGCATTCCCGCCGTCACGTGATAGAAACCCTCGGGCGCCTGACGGTCACCGTTCTTTGTCTTTGGGCCGAGCTTCCCGGACCAGCGACACATGGGATAGGTCTTCAACAGCGCGAAGCGTCCCGACCGATCGCGCTTCCAGATTTCCAGTTCGCTTTCTTCCTTGAATATGCGGACGAGAACAGGCGATGCGGGCGACATGCCCTTCTTGCGCATCTCGGCAACAAGCTTTGCCGGAATGGGTTGGGCGGCCTTGTTATCGAGTTCGAGAACACTGGAAGCCGACGTAACGCACGCCGTCAGGAAGACCGAAAGCATAAGCAGCGCGGCAAATCCGCGGAATCTTTGAAGCACGTGGCACCGCCTGTCCGCCCGATCACGAATACGGAGCTTATGCGCCCAATCCATGATTCGCAGCCGCTATAGCAATCCTGCCATTCTTCGTCAGCATGTTTAATGGAAAATTGACGGCGCTCTCTTGCATCTCACCCTGCTAGAGACCGCATAGCATGTGGCCACTCCGGGGATAGAAATGGTGATCGTTCATGGCTGCATTCAAAATTCAACCGGCAAGCCTCTTGCTTGCGACACTTTTCCTGCTCGCTGCGTTGTCTATCGACCTGTTCACCAAGACGGTCATGGTCGACTTGGTGATGCAGCCGCCTCGGGTCATTCCGGTCACCGGTTTCTTTAACCTCGTGCTCAGCTATAACGAAGGCGTCAGTTTCGGGCTGTTTGCAGACCTCTTCGGCGGCCGACCCGGCGTTCTCACAGCCGCCACCTCCATCATCGCATTGATCATTTTTGGCTGTGCGGCGGCGGCAAAGAACCGCATCGACGCGGCTGCCCTGGGCGTCATCTCCGGCGGAGCCGTTGGAAATATCGTTGACCGAGCCAAAAATGGCGCGGTGACCGACTTCCTTGATTTTTATATCGCCGAGTGGCATTGGCCCGCATTCAACCTGGCCGACGTTGCCATCGTTGGCGGAGCGGCCTTTCTATTTGGTGCATCGCTTCTGTCAGCGGTACCGTCGGGCATGCGCAGTGATTGAACTCGGCTGAACGCCGTCAAACTGGAGGAATGGTGTTGGAGATCAGCCTGCAAAAGCTTTCCGAAGCTGACATCCGCAACCGGAAACGGCGCAACATGATTTTGATGTTCGCGCTCGTGCTGTTTGTAGCCGCCGTGTTCGCGTCAAGTTTCGTCCACCTGCGCCAGGAGAGCCGCGGGCCGGCTCCTTCGCCTGTCCTGCGTCCAGCAGTCACAAACCAGTGAATGGCGAACCGATGAGAATGGTTCCATAGTTCCAGGCGAGGGAATGGACTGAATGGGTACGACATGGCGCTTCTGAGAAGATTGGGTATCTTTACGGTTGTGGGTTCAACGACCTATGTCATCCTGTCAGCGGTGTTCGGGCTCTATTGCATTGTCGGCGGCCACGATCTTCTCGAAATGTTTTATGGCGGGACGGCCACGATTGTCCTTGCATTGGCAGCCGGCGTCGAATTCGCCTGGCTCGCGCCCTCTCCAGCCCGAATTCGAAACTGATTGCTCAGCCGTTCACGAGGCTTACCCAAGTGTTCGGGTCGGTTTGCGCCTGCCTCTTCAGGAAATAGATCTCGGCATCGCGCCACAACAGGATTTTCTGCTCGACATTGTCCAGCACGAAGTCGCCCTTGTCGGTGACAATCGTCAGAACCGCGTGTCCGCCGCCCTTTGCATCCCGGCCGACGGTCATCAAAAGCGATCCAAGGGGAAATCCGCTCTGATTGAGAAGCTCGCGCTTCATCAACGCATAGTCTTCGCAATCACCCACAGCCTTTGGAAATGCCCAACGTTCTTCGACGCCGAAATTCTCTAGATCCGTCATCGGCTTCACCGCAGCGTTCACCTGGCTGTTGACCTTCAACATCTGGCTCCAGCGCTCCCGGGTAAGCTCGACCGAGTCGCTGACGGACGGCCGCGAACATTCCCTCGCAAGGCGCCGGCACAACTCGTAGTAGCCGACCGGTATCGTCGTTTGTCCGAACGTCTGCATATTCGGCGCCTTGTCCGGTTGGGCAGGATTGAGATGGAGCGCATTTGCACTCGCTGACGCGCAGGACAAAACCAGCGCAAGTGCGCTCAGAACCAAGCTTTTCATGTTGACACTCTCCCCAGAGCTTTATGGGAAGAGGCTATCAAACAGGCGTCAAAACTGGCCAAAAACAGGCGCTTGGATTTTAGGAAAGATTGTCTCTAAATCGAATGATCGGATTTACAATATGGTGGTCTCTTCGACTCTAGCGGCGGGCGACCCGCCACGACGGATCCTGGCGTCGGCACGTTGGCTCGAGCATCGCCGCGACGGCAAGGCTCTCCCTTGGGCACGGCTTCAGCGTCCTGCAGTCGCAAGCAGGCGTCGAATTTTCTTCAAGGCCATATCGCGTGACTCTTCGCGATCGATGGTTCCGGAAAACTTGCCTTGGCGATCGAAGAGAAGGACTCCGGCCGTATGATCCATCGTATAGTTGCCGTCCTGTGTTGGAGCCTTGGCATAGTAAATCCTGTATGCCTCAGCAAAACGCATGAGTTCCGCAGGCTCCGGCCTCAAAGCGACGATCCTGCGGTCAAACGATGACATGTACTGCTTCAGTGTCGCCACTGTATCGCGCTCTGGGTCGACGGATATGAGAAAGCCGCGGAGGTCGTCGGCCTCGGCGCCAAGCGCGTCGAACCAGGATGACATTTCGGCGAGCGTCGTGGGGCAGATATCGGGACAGTTCGTGAAACCCACGAACATGAGCCAGGCCTTGCCCGCATAGGTCTTTTCAGTGACGGTTTCGCCCGTTTGCGAAACCATCGAAAAGGGCCCTCCGAGCGGCTTGCCGACACCTTCTGCTTCGCCGTGACTTGGTGCGACCCAAGGCACGACAACCACATAGACGTACACAGCCAGAATTGCCGCAATCGCGCCCCAGGTCAATTTGCGGAAGGTCGAGATCGTCATTGGGGCCGCCTCTCAATCAACTGAACCGTGGTGGTGGTCGGTCGGCTTGGTGCCGATCGGCCGAATGATCGCCGTCGTCGCGGTCGATGTGCCGTCCTCAAAGGTGAGCAGCAAACCAACCGTGTCACCTGCTTTAAGACCGGTTTTCGGCTCCATGAGCATCATGTGCAGGCCACCGGACTTCATCACAAGCTCAGCATGTCCGGGGATGAGCACGCCCTCTGTTATCGGACGCATCTTGGCTACCCCATCAATGACTTCTGTCCGATGAAGCGAGACCGACGAAAAATCGTCGCTCTGAACGGAGACAAGATCTGCCTGTTGCTTCGAACCGTTCCACACTGTGAGGTATCCAGCCAGCATCATAGAACCGGAGGGCGCCAGAATGACCTCTGCATGTTCTACAACAAGCTTGCTCTCGGCATCGGCGTGCTTCGGGAGTTCCAGCGCCGAGGCGCCTTGCAGGCAAAGGATTAGCGCGGTTGCCATTAGTGTGACAATTGCGAAACGGTTTTTGATCATCCAAATCCTCGTAGGGGGCTGCGCCAAACTCGGCTTAACGCTTCAAGTGCGCGCAAACCCTGGATGCAGTCAACGTGACAAACGGCGCCGCCCCTGGCGCCTTGATCATCCAGATTGCGAGGACGGTTTGCGTGCGACTGCGACAAATCCTCTCGTTGGGGTCCGTGCGGTTGACGTAAAGGGCGCCGACCACCAATCTCTAGTCTCTATAGAAACTGGAGTGCTGCCCATGCTTACAATCGGTGATCTCTCCCGCAAGACCGGCGTGAAGATACCTACCATCCGCTACTACGAGCAGATGGGCCTTCTGGATGCTGCGGAGCGTTCCGAGGGCAACCAAAGGCGATACGCCGCTCCGGAAAGAGACAGGTTGTCCTTTATCAAGCATGCCCGGGAACTCGGTCTGACGATTGAGGCGATTCGCGAACTCATCGATCTCAGTGCACACCCGGAGCGCCCATGTGAAGGAGCTGATCGGATTGCTGCCGAGCAGCTGACCGCCGTCAGGGAGAAGATTGAGAAACTCCGGCGTTTGGAAAAGGAGCTCAAGCGCATCGCTACGCACTGCGCCGGAGACCAGATCAAGGACTGCTATGTCATCCGGGCGTTGGCACATCACGAGATGTGCGAAAGCGACCACTGATCGCGCCGCTTCCTGCCTCCAAAGGTAATCGCAAGGTTGGGCCAATGAAGTTTGCTGTCATCACATCGGCCCTGACCTGCTTGCCAGTCCTCATCGCGGCGCCCGCCCAAGCCCATGAATATCCTGCAGGAACCATAGCCGTCAGCCATCCATGGGCGCGTGCAACCCAGCCGGTTGAGACGGATGCCGGTGGCTACCTGACCATTACCAACATCGGCAACAAAACCGACCGTTTGGTCAGCGTACAATCGAGTTGGGCGGCCAAAGTGGAAATTCACCAACGAGATGACGCGGCGGGCACAGGCGAGACGCCACCCCTTGCCGGCGGCCTTGATCTTGTGCCTGGGCAAAGCGTCGCCTTGCGGCCAGGTGGCCCGCACTTAATGTTCATCAAGCCTGGCAGGGCGCTTGTCGAAGGTAACCGAATTCCCGCGCGCCTGACCTTTGAACAGGCCGGAGTGATCGAAGTGGGATTCCTTATTCAAGGCGCGGACCGCAAAGCTCCCGTTGACAAGCCGCGCGTTACGCCCCAGTCGTCTGGAAATTGAGCCTCTAGAAACACGCTCGCCCTGTTCTTTCGATGTCACAGGCAGGCCAAACTCCAGCGGGTGTGGCCGGCAGGGAATCGCCGAGTTAAGAACCAGAGGACACGGTAGACGACCATATGGCTGATCCGCGCTCCCATTCACACCTGTGGCCCGGCGTGCCGCTCGCGCTGGGCGCAGCCGCACTGTTCGGGGCGGTGTCGCCGCTCTCCAAACTGCTGCTCGATGAGGTGAGCCCTTTGATGCTCGCGGGGGTGCTTTACCTTGGCGCCGGCCTTGGTCTGGCTCTGTTCTGGTTCTACCGCAATTCGCTCGGCGAAAGCGCGAACGAAGCCTCGCTGCAGAGAGCCGATGTTCCATGGTTGGCTGCCGCCATTGTCATGGGCGGGATCATCGGGCCAGTCCTGCTCGTCTTTGGTCTTGTGCTCACGACCGCCTCCAGTGCTGCACTGCTCCTCAACGTCGAGGGCCTCGCCACCATGGCGATTGCCTGGTTGGTGTTCCATGAAAACGTCGACCGCCGGATCTTGCTCGGCGCTGGAGCGATCCTCGCTGGCACCGTCGTCCTGTCGTGGGAAGGGCAGGGCGTTGCGCTTAATGGCGGTGCCCTTCTGGTTGTTGGCGCATGCATCGCTTGGGGCGTCGACAACAATTTGACGCGCAAGATATCCGCGGCTGACCCAGTTACAACAGCGATGCTCAAGGGACTGGCGGCTGGAACTGCCAACATAACCCTGGCGCTGCTTTTGGGGGCCGAACTTCCCCATCCCGCGCCGTTCTGGGCGGCAGCCTTCGTCGGGTTTCTTGGTGTTGGTGTCAGTTTGGTGATGTTTATCCTGGCGCTTCGACACCTCGGGACGGCCCGCACCGGAGCCTACTACGCCTTGGCCCCGTTTATCGGTGCCTTTTCGGCAATAGTGCTGCTCGGCGAACCGGTGACCGTTCAGTTGGTGCTCGCAGGCATTTTGATGGGTGCCGGCCTCTGGCTTCACCTGGCCGAACGCCACAGCCATGTGCACGAGCACGAAGCGCTCGATCATGAGCACAGCCACGTTCATGACGCGCACCATCAGCACACGCATGATGGGCCCGTGACCGAACCGCATTCGCACTGGCATAGCCACACGCCGATGAGGCATTCGCATATTCATTACCCCGACCTGCATCATCAACACCGACACTGACGGCGCCTGACGTGGGTCTTAGCTGACGGACCAGGAGTGCCACACCACCTATCGTTGGTTGCGTTGGGTGCGCGGCCCAGAATGAGGGGCTCGCTCCAGCAGCGATGTCTTGGCAACCGGCGGGTCGCCGGCATCCTGCGAGCCTCACTGTTGCAGGGCTATCCAGATTGGGCAACAACATTCAAAATGCCGACAAATTGAGCGCGGATTGTCTCGTGTGTTGAGAATTTAATCGGGCTTGGGGGGATTTTGAATTGGTTTTGAAGCTTACGCGCAGAAGCGTGCTTGTTGGCGCCACCGCCTTGACAGTCTCCAGCATGCGGCCGCTGACACTCATGGCCCAGGAAGCCCGCGTCTATCATGCGCTGCTGATCGGATGCACTGCCTATCCTAACCTGCCGTCAAAGGCCACGTTGATCGGGCCGAACCACGACGCCGCCTTGGTGAGGGACTACCTTACGCAGAATTCCCCGATAAAATTTCTTTCCGAGAACGTGACGGTCCTGGCCGACGGTCTTGCCGGTGCGGCGGGCTCCCCGACGCGCGAAGCGATCCTATCGAATCTCGGCGCAATTGCCGCCAAAGCACAGCGCAACGACTTCATCTACATCCACTATTCCGGCCATGGCTCAAATCAGCCGGAACTCACGACTGGTGATGAGAGCGACGGCCTGGACGAGATTATCCTGCCCTCAGACACCGGCAAGTGGACCGACAGGACAAAGGGCGTCCCCAACGCGCTGGTGGACAACGACATCGGGACGGCGCTGGAGGCGATCCGCGCCAAGGGCGCTTTCGTCTGGATCATCTTCGATTGCTGCAACTCCGGCACCGCAACACGCGCCGCGTCGATCGGAGATGATGACGTTCAAGAGCGCAAGGTGGACCCGTCCGATCTGGGAATCCCGGATGCCGTGATGCAAACTGCCGTCAACGCCCAAGCTTCGCGCGGCGCCAGCGACGTCGAGGCGCCACGTGCGGCGGCCTTTAGCTTGGTGAGCGAACCGACAGGGGCTGCAACCATAGCCCGAGGCGACATCGTTGCCTTCTATGCGGCCCAGACGATCGAGACGACCCCGGAAATGCCGCTGCCGAAAGGGGACCCAGAAGCGGCGCGTTTTGGGCTCTTCACCTATACGATCTTCTCGAAATTGGCAGAGAACTCGAACGTCACCTACCGCCAGCTCGGCCACGCGGTGCTTCAGCAGTATGCCGCGGACGGACGTACCCGTCCGACGCCGTTGTTTGAAGGCACTCTCGATGCGCGCGTTTTCGGCAGCGAAACCGTCGACACCCCAATGCAGTGGCAGATCGAGATAGAGGAGGGGAAGGCGACGCTGGCCGCCGGCGCGATGCACCGCCTGACGCCGGGTTCCAAGCTCGCCATCTTGCCGAGCCCGCTCTCGGAGCTCTCGGACACCGTCGGCTATATGGAAGTGGTTTCGGCGACTAACCTGACCAGCGTTGTTGCCTCGGTCGAACATGACGGCAAGCCGGCCCTGAAACTCGCGGACATCCCGCCAAAGGCCTATGCGCGGGTGGCGCGGTTGGAAATCGACTTCAAACTTGTTGTCGCGCGTCCCAGTGCGAGCGAGGGCTTGGATGAGCAGGTTGCATTGGTCAATCAGACACTCGACGACCTTGCCGCCGCCGCCGATCGAAAATTCAAGGTCAAACTGGTCGAGCCAGGTTCGGAGGCCGATGTCCGGCTCGCCGTCCTGCGCGAGAACGCCATCCCTGGTGCGGCCAACGACGCGACCGACTCACCGGCGCTGTGGTTCCTGCCGCCGTCGGGCGACGTGACGCTCAAGGCGGGCTCGAGACCGCCGCTGGTTGCTGCCGTCGATCCGAAGCGGCTGGAGAGCGGCATCGACGAGGTGCTGACCAAGATATTCCGCGCGACCAGCCTGTCACGTCTGGCCGCCAGCTCGGACTACAGGCCGGATCAGGTGAGCGTCGAGTTCCGTATCAAGCGGCAAAGGAAGGATGGTATGGAGCCCTTGAAGCAGGCGGAGGTGCCCCGCGTCAATCCCGGCGACGAGGTCCATATCCTGGCGAAAAACCTCTCGGGCGGGCTGGTCGACATCAACATCCTTTATGTCGGCTCGGACTTTTCGATCACCCACATCGACGCACAGCGGCTTGTTCCCAATGCAACTGTTGAAGAAGGCCTGCTCGCCTTCACCGATACGAGCTATGGGATGGAGCACATGATTGCGGTGCTGACGGAAGCGCCCCCGTTGTCCGAACTCGAGGATTTGAGCTTCCTGGCGCAAGGCGGCGTGCCTCCGGCAACGCGTTCTGCCTCTGGCCCGTCTGGCTTCTCGGACATGCTGCGCGACATCGGTATGGCTCCTGCGACGCGCTCAGTGATGAAACTTGGCGACAAGAGCACTCCAAAGGGCGCGGTGATGATCTTCCCGCTCGAAACTGTTCCGGTGGCCTGACTACTCCAGGCTTAACGGCAGATAGCCAGCTCGCCGGAGTGCGTCAAACGTCGCAACAGACAGCCCGCAGTTCGCCGAACAGATGCCAGGCGACGCCTCAGTTGGTGTGTCAAACCTTAACCAAGGCGGCCGTCGCGTACATAAACGCGACTCCGGCCGCCAGGCCACCCATCACCGGCGGCGTGAAGAAGGCATCGAGACTTTTTTGGTTGCTCCTCATCAGATAGGCGCCGACCTCGACGATGACCTGGAGGATCGCGCCTGCGCCAATGGCAAGTGCCAGCGCCGACCATTGCGGCGCATAGGCCAGGCTGCCGAGCCACATGCCGACAACAGCAGGTCCCCCGGCGAGCAGGGTCAGGCCGACGAAGGCCCACAGCGGCGGCCGCTGCTTCAAGATAGGCGCGGCGATGCCGATGCCTTCAGTGACGTTGTGCAATGTGAAGCCGAGCACCAGGAAGGTTCCGAGGCTTGCAGAGCCGGCGGCAAACGCGGCACCGATGGCAAGACCTTCGCCGAGATTGTGAAGGCCAATGCCGAGCGCGATATAGGTGGCCAACGCCAGCCCAGTCGGCGTGCCGTGCCGCCGGCCTACCGCCATCAGCACCAGGAAGCTCGCCATGCCCGCCAGCACCACCATCACCGGCCCCTGGAATACGGCGGCCGCGGTTCCGACAAGGTCGAAGGATTCTCCGATTGTGTCGACCAGCAGAAATGCGAGCAGCCCGATGGTCAGCGCCAGCAGGAAGTTCATGCCATTTCGCCCGACGCCGCGCAGCGCGGGGTAGAACAACAGACCAATGGCGACAGGTAGTACACCGACAATAACGCCTACCAACCCTTGCAGCTTGAGTTGCCCAGCCGTCACGGTCGGCGTCGGAACGGCTATCGCGATCTCATGTTCAAAGGTCACGCCGGTGTTGGTTACGACGTTGACGCGGTGTGTCTCGCCCAGGATCCATGGGAAAGGCAGGTTGATCCACGCAGTGGAGGCGCGCGCGATATCGCCAGGTGGGTCCTGTGTGAATTGCCAGTAGGCGCCGTCGACTTGGACCTGGGCGATCCTCATTGGCTCGGAGCCGCCGGCCCGCACAAGCAGGTGAAGGCCTGATGTATCGAGCACGGTACGCTCGAACGTCAGTTTCTCGACAGGGGGCGCGCCGTTTGAAAATCCTTGCAGCGGATTCACAGCGAGGATCCATGCGGCCGCGATTGCGAGCACGGCGAGAGGCAGGCCAATCCATAAGAGTTGGATGCGCGAGCGTGCGGGCAAACTGGCTGTGTCGACCTTGCTCATGTCAGCGCCTCGACCACATCGAACATGCCCATCCAGCCGAGTTCGGTGAACTCGCTTTGATGTGCGTGGAACATATAGAGCCCCGTTTCGTGCTCGGCGAAGGTGAATTCGAGAATGCCGCGCTGCGCCTGGCACTGCATGATCAGGTCGACTGTTTTCAAAGTTGGGGTCAACGTCGTGCCCTGGTCGAAATAGTCGAAGAAGTTTCCGTGCAGGTGGAACGAGTTGATGAGGTCGAATTCCAGCACATTGATGAGATAGATCCGCACCGGCCTGCTGCGGTCGATCCGAATTGGCGTCTTCGCATAGGCATGGGCAATGGTGTTGGCGGCGTAGAACTCGTTGCCATCGTCGAAATTGGTGTCGAAGCCGTTCATCACCATCATCAGTTCCTGCCAGCCGGCATTCTGAGGCGTGCCGAGCAGTCGCGAACGCGCAACATCCGCATGCTCAGGGTGGCGGTCGGGGTCCGGATCGATCACGAACGCCCCGTACATGCCTTTGTGGATGTGTCTTTTCAGCGGAAGAGCATGGCAGTGATAGAGGTGGCAGCCAAACGGCTTGGCGTCGAACTCGTAGACAAACTCGTCGCCTGGATCGATCAGCCCGGCGCCGACGATTCCATCCATGCGGGCGGCGTGGATGCCATGGAAATGCATGGAATGCGGATGCGAGCCGTTGTTCTGGAAGATGACACGAATACGCTCGCCTTCCTTGGCGCGAAGAGAAGGGCCGGGCACGCTGCCGTTGTAGGTCCAAGCTGGGAAGAACACGCCGGGCGCGATCTCGATCGTCTTGTCTTCGGCCGTTACCTCAAATGTGCGCAACGTGCGTCCGTCGGGCAGGATCGA
The DNA here is from genome assembly GCF_055811155.1 of Mesorhizobium sp. WSM4822. Taxonomy (NCBI): domain Bacteria; kingdom Pseudomonadati; phylum Pseudomonadota; class Alphaproteobacteria; order Hyphomicrobiales; family Phyllobacteriaceae; genus Mesorhizobium; species Mesorhizobium sp. WSM4822. Next base: position 179,372 of record NZ_JBVVQM010000015.1, read on the forward strand.
TAGGGTTCCTCTCTCCCAGTCGGTCAGCATCAACGCCGGGTCGAAGCCATTGGCGGCGTTGTCAACCTCACCGACAGTGACCATCGCGCCATGCGCATTCATGTGCTGAGGCACTGCAGGTGTGGGAGCCATTGCCGCCATGTCATGACCGGCATTTGCGTTGGATTGGCCAAGCGCAGTGCGCGCGGCGATCGCCGTGCCGCCAGCCGCCGCGAGACCCCCGGCCAAAATGGATCGCCGGCTTACCCGATCGCGCAGCCAGAACCCGACATCGACCATCCTGGATTGTCCCGCTGATACCATTTCTTTCCGCGAAGGATAGCGTCTGCTGATAAATATAGCAATGGCTTAATTCGTCGCCTTGGCCGTGTACTCCACGATTCCAGCGAGTCTACCGGTTCAATTGCGATTCCTCGCGATGTCGGCCTTCGAGCTCAGGGATCGCACGCAGATGTGTTCGGCGGGCGCCGGTCGTCGATGCTATTCATTGCCGTCGCATGCGTTTCCTCCACTGTACGGTTCACGTGCGATCTGGAGCGGTCGCCGGCACGCTGCCGCTCCAACAGTTTCCCTCTGGTGCAGGGAGTATCGCCGGTCGGCGATGGATCCACCTGAACTTTGACCACTGTGGAAGGATCCCGCCGAAACACCCTCCCGGCTGGAGCGCGACTGAGCAAGCAGACAGCAGAAAGGGCTTGCTTCTCTAGTCCCTAGAGAGCCTACAGCGATCAATCAGATCAAAAGATGAGGCTGAGCGCACGATCGCATGCATCCAGGTAAAGCAGCCGTTTCAAACGACAAGCAATTGGCAAGCCGTCGACTTTTCGGCCGCGCGACACTGCTCACTGTCGCGCTTCTTGCCAGTTCGGCACTCACCTTTCTGGCTCTCGCAAGTCTCGTCACACGGAGCTCGACGGCGGATTTCGACAGCGCCGTTCTCTTGATGATGCGCAATCCGGCGGATCTTGCCGACCCGGTCGGTCCGATCTGGTTTGAAGAACTGATGCGCGACGTGACAGGTCTCGGCGGCGTCGGGCTGCTCACATTCATCACGCTTGCCGTTGCTGGATTTCTCGCCCTTGGCGGATCACTTCGCAATTCCATCGCGCTCATCCTGGCTGTCGGCAGCGGGGTGATGCTGAGCTCCCTGCTGAAATACGGCTTTGATCGCCCACGCCCGGATTTGGTTGCTTATGGCACGCGAATATACACATCCAGCTTTCCGAGCGGCCACGCCTTCATGGCGGCCACGGTCTACCTGACCGTGGGCATCATGCTGGCACGAAAATTCGAGCCGCGGCGTCTGCGCATATTCATCTTGGCCATGTCGATCCTCGTCACCCTCGCGGTGGGGGCAAGCCGAATCTACCTTGGTGTCCATTGGCCGACCGACGTGATCGCGGGCTGGTCGATTGGTGCCGGCTGGGCCCTTTTGTGCGCGACCCTGATGGCAAGGATAAAGGCGGACTGAGAAGAGCAGGGCAGGGGTTCGGCTAGGCTGGATGTAGTGCGATCGGCGGCGACTTCAGAAGCCTCTTATCACCGCGCTGCCGCCGGCGGCGCGTAGACATTGATCGCGCTTTCAAGGATCTTGAAGTATGCCGGAGTCCAAGTCGTGAGTTCGCCGTCGGTGTTCACGGGCCTGGGGCGACTCGTCTTCACCACAAGTTCGGTCGTCGCAAAGGCGCGCACGTCATCCCATTTGCCTTGCGTGCCTTTGCGTAGGCTAGGCAACAGGGTCAACAGCCTCCACCAATGATCGACCTCAAGGCTGTAGAAATCGAGTTGTCCATCGTCGGCGGTCGCCGTCTCCTCCACGCTCATACCGCCACCGTAGTATTTGCCATTGCCTACGGAGACCTGAAGCGTTCGGATTTTTTCGGTCGAACCGTCGTGCTCGAGATAAGCAGTGAAAAGCCGCGAGCGGGCCAGGAGACGTGCCGCCACCAAGGCATAGCCGAGTTTCCCGAAACGTTTCTTGGCCTTCTCGCTAAGCTCGGCCGCGAGTTCCGCGCTGAACCCAATGCTGGCGACGTTGAAGAAAAGCTGCCCATTCACGTCGCCGAGATCCATCGGCCTCGGTTTCGCCGAAACGATCAGCGCTGCCGCCTTGCCCGGATCAGTCGGGATTCCCACAGTTTTGGCGAAGTCGTTGGCTGTGCCCAAAGGCAGTATGCCGAGCGGCAGACCGGTTTTCACAAGTCCCTTGGCTGATGAGTTCAATGTTCCATCTCCGCCGCCCAGGACGACCAGATCGCACTCGCTGCGGCGCCGAATGATGACGTCGGAAACGGTCTCCTCCTTCCCTGGCTGATCTTCCAAAAGGATGAGACCTCCGCCTTCCAGCGTTTTTCGAACATCATCTGCCAGCTTGAGCCCGTTACGGGCCCTTGGGTTGACGACGAAGAGCGCTCGCCTGTCCGGTTTCGTCCTCATCATGTCCTGCTTCTGTTTGCTTCCGGGCCGCCGCGAAGATTGCAATGATGCGAAAGCCGGCTCTCCCCGGCCTTCGCCTGCTGTCCGCTTGTTTCTCAGGATCCGAGCCGCACAAATGCGCGGCCTTGGTGACCCTGATCAATGCCGGCGAAGCGTGAAAAGCCGGCCTACTTTTGACAGGATCAAAGGCGCTGCCAACAGGGCGATGACACCGATCCCCCACAGGATAACAATCGCCGGCTTCGCGATCATTTTCAGCAAAATGATGGCCTGGACCAGAACGCCGCTGACATTGAGAGCTTCGACCGCGCCCATCTGTTCCTTGCCGACACCCACTGCGGTGGCGATGTCTTTGCCGCTGTCAACCACATTGCCCGCAATCGCAGCAGCCCAGTCGAGCAGACTGTCTATCGATACATAGCCAACCATGGCGACCGCCGACCAAACGATGAGGCCGACCAGCACCACGATCCAGCCAATCGGCTTCAGCTTTCTTTGCGCAGGTCGGTCCGCGGACTCAACGCCAGCGTATCTGCGCTCCGCCACTCTCTCGCCATGCTGATCGTCCTTCGCGCGTGAACGATAGTCCCGCTTGTATCCGCTCATGCGATCTCCTCTGATCATTCAGGCAACCCATCGAAATCGGCAATTGCCGGCCGTGGCCCTTACAGCCTCTTTGCGCCCTCGGCGTCACGCTGCCGCTGGTCCTCGATCTGAATTGTGGTGTGCGTCAGTCCGAAATCGGCCTTCATCGCCTCCTGGGCTCTGTCCAGCGTTGCGCGCCCTTGAGCAATGTCGGTGACCACAAGATGACAGGTCATGGCGTCGATGCCGGAGGTGATCGTCCAGACGTGCAGATCGTGGACGGCGGTTACGCCGGGAATGTCCAGCAGCTTTCGCTCCAACAATGCGGTGTCGACTTCCGGCGGTGTGCCCTCCATCAGGATGTGGATCGCCTGCCTCAAAAGGATCCAGGTGCGTGGAACGATGAACAGCCCAATGCCGGCGCCAATGATCGGATCGGCCAATCTCCAGCCGGTGAGCATGACGATCGCCGCGGCGACGATGACGCCAAGCGAGCCCAACATGTCGCTTAGAACCTCGAAATAGGCTCCCTTCACATTGAGGCTTTCCGACGACCCGGCGGATAGCAGCTTCATGCTGATCAGGTTGACTGCAAGGCCGACGACGGCAACCGCCAGCATCGGCCCGCCCAGGATTTCCGGCGGGTTCAGGAACCGCTGGTAGGCCTCGTAGAATATGTAAATCGTCAGCAACAGGAGAACGACGGCATTGGTCAGCGCCGACAACACTTCCATGCGGACATAGCCGTAGGTCTTTTGCGGTGTTGCGGGACGTTCGGCAAAACGAATGGCGATCAGCGCCAGCGCCAGACCACCGGCGTCGGTGAGCATGTGCGCAGCGTCCGCCAGAAGCGCGAGGCTCCCCGTCCACAGACCGCCGATGACCTCGACGGCCATGAAGGTCGTGGTCAAAGCCAGCGCCCCTGCGAGCCGGCTCTTGTGCTGTCCAGCAGCTGTTCCGGGAGGCATTGCCGCCGCGTGTGAGTGACCCGCGCCCATGATTAATCCCTCATTGGTATCGGACGGGCACGGCGTTGCGTGAGCCGTGTCCTGTAGCCATGCAGTCGACCTGGTCAGTCAAAAAGCCGGCCGAGGAACGATCCGTGCCTGCGACTTTGACCATGTTCCCCGCCATGCCCTCCGCCGTGTCCGCCGAAGCCATGTCCGCCATCGTGGCGATCATGCGATGGATAAGACTGGCCAGGCGCCGGCTGTCTCGGGCTCGCCCGGACGTCTTCGCCAACGCTCCTTTCGATGATCTTGTCGAGTTCGCCTCGATCCAGCCAGACGCCACGGCACTTGGGGCAATAATCGATCTCGATGCCTTGGCGGTCGCTCATGACGAGGTCGACCCTGCAGGCGGGGCAAAGCAGACCGAGGCCTGTGTTTTCCGCGGGGCTGTTTGCGACGTTTTGCATGTTCTCACTCCTCTGTATCAATGAACACCGTTGGCCGGCCTCACACAGTACATGGGGTCTCTAGCAACTGGAGGTTCAAGGGGTCGTCAGACTTTATTTGTCACCTGACGGGGGCAGGTTCGGGAATCCCCGAAGGTCAACTGTCACAAGGCTGTCGGCCTGCGGTCATTTATGAAGGATAGACATCGAACCTAGCAAATCGGCGTAACGCACCCTTCGAGCTTTGTGCTGGCGACTTCAAGCTGACCCGTGTCTTGCTGTTTCAGCAGGGCGTCTATTCGCTCGCGCTCACGCTGGAACGCGACCAGATCGTCGGCCTTGAGAACCCTGTCGACCGGGAGCCGGACACGCAGTGGGTCGACCTTCGTGTTGTTGACCGTCAGTTCATAATGAAGATGCGGTCCAGTCGAGAGGCCCGTTAAGCCGACATAGCCGATGATCTGTCCCTGCCTTACCGTAGCCCCTGGAACGATGCCTTTGGCGAAAGCTTTTTGGTGGTTGTAAGACGTCTGATAGCCATTGGCGTGCCGTATGATTGTCTGGTTGCCGAAGCCCCCGGCGCGCTCAGCCTTCTCGATCACGCCGTTGCCAGCGGCAATGATCGGTGTGCCGGTTGGAGCGGCCCAGTCTGTTCCAGTATGCATACGGACGTAGCCGAGGACAGGATGGCGCCGGCTGCCGAAGCCTGAGGTAAACCGGCCGTTTGGTGCCGGTTTGCGAAGCAGGAACTGCCTGGGGTTGATGCCTCTATCGTCGAAATAATCAGTGCTGCCGTCCTGCGTTCGAAAGCGGTAGAAGTTACGCGTCGTCCCGTTCAAGGTCGCCGAGACATACAGCAGATCGGACTCCTCGGAAGGCTGATCGGCGTCGTTCGGCTGTGAGAACAGCACCTCAAGCCTGTCGGTGGGGCTGACCCGCGACTGGAAATCAGCGTTCGGGGTGAGTATCTTGACCAACTGCTGCGTCATCTTGTCGGACAATCCGTAGGAATAGGCGGCGCGGTAAATGCCGTCATAGACGTTTGGTTGCGCGCCGCTCGGCGCGACCGGCGCGGCATTGTCGAAAGCAGTCAGCAGCTCGGGGTTAGCCTGCGGCTCCTGCGCCAGCACATATTGTCCACGATCGTCGAGGGCGATTGTGAGAACATGCTCTGTTTTGTGGTACACGCCGGTCCGCACCACCTTGGCTACGTCGCCTCGCACTTCAAGCCCGACGCGAAGCACCGTTCCTGCCTTCAGCGTCGGTGCATTCAGCAGTTTGGCGATCGCCTCAGCCATCCCCGTCGCGTCCTGGCCCACGTAACCCGAATCGGCAAACGTCTCGGCGATGTCGCGAGCCTTGGTGAGGGGGATGATCTCTTCGGCAAAGGTTGGCGTCCGATTGTCTCCATTGGCATCCGTACGAGGCGACACAGAAAGATTTTGGGGCACGATCCTGACGTCGTAAAAGCCGGCTACTGTCTGACCCGGCTGGCCGCCGAAGCGTTGCGGATCGAGATAGTGCACTGCTGTCGCCTTGGCCGCGCCGTCTCGCAGACCTGGACCGACTTGGTTCATCGTCTGCGCGATCTCGTCGACGGAGAGGTCGCTCCCTGCATCGAAGGACGCGGTCTCGATCGGGAAATCGACGATTTTGAGGCTCAATTCGCCTTCGACCTTGGCGCCATAAATTTCACCGACACTGGCATTGGGCGGCGCCTGAATTCCGTCTCCGCCGCCGCTGTCGACAAAGACTTTCATAGGGTCGAACGGAGGGTAATCACGATTGGTGGCATAGCCCGCGGCCAGCGCCATCTTTACCTGGACGAAAGGAATGGTCTTGACGATGTTTCTGTCGCCGACCGTCGTGACCATGGGGACTTCCATTCGCTGACGGTCCTTGGCTTTGGCGATGTGGCGTGGTGCCACAAGTCGGGTCGTTTTGGCGAGATCGCCCGAAGCGTCCTCACCGGATAGACCACTCAGTCCCGCAACCTCGGGCGGAGTCGCGAGCTGCTGGCGCCGATCAAGGGCCGCAAACAGCGCCACGCCCATCAAGACACTTGACGTCAACCCGGTGAGAAAGGTTCCCGACAGCCAACGAGCCGATACTTCCCGGCGGTCGGGCGGGCCGCTGCTGCCGTCAGTGACCAACGGCGGCTCGTTACCCAGCCTGGCGATGACATCTTCCGTATCTGGCATCCAGACTGGCTGCTTCTTCCTCGGGGAAACAGGCCGAGACTTTCAATGTCGCCGAGGCCCTTGGCTATTGCAGTATGCATTCGAGCGGTTGTCGGCGGTTCGACAACCCGTTGAGTGCGTCGGTTTCCAACCGGATTGAGGCGGAGTTAGGTTCAATCATGGCGAACCCAGTTTTGTCGGACAATCTCATATCTCGGGGGGCACAGCCCGATCGTTGCCAGATGCGGGGTGGTTCACAATAATGGGCATTCCCGTTGCGGCGACCAGAACCTGGTGGGGAAGGGAACGGAGATCAACTGCAGGCGGCCGGCGCCGGGTTCACTCAGCCGATTCCAGCTTGGCGCGTGGTTGCACCGTCCGGTTGGAAACCGCCAGATCGTGCGACCGGCCGATGCGCGCCCAGTTTGGCCGTTCAAACAAGAAAGTGCCAATACCGGTGCGTTTAACAAAGGCGTAAAGGAGGGCTGGGCTGGCCAGCGAGACCAACAGAACTGCGAAGCTGAGCGACCCTGTCCCGGTGATCAGGCCGCTGTTCAAGGCAATCCCGCGAAAGATCGACATGGGCAGCGTAAAGGAGACATAGATCACCAGCGAATGCTCGCCGAGCCAACGCAGCCAATCCATGAATGGGAGTCTTGCAAGCAGCCCACCGACCACACAAATCGCCAGGCCACCGGTAACCGCGAGCCCAAGGCGGAGGGGCGGAATGGCTGCCAGACCCATATCTGTTGTCGTCGGTTGAACAGAGAATCCTGACGAAAAAACCAGAAGGCCGTTTCCAAGCGCCCACACCAGCAATGCCGCAATGGAAAGGGCGGAATGTTGTTGCGCCCAATCAACCATGCGAAAATCACCGGCCCCAGAGCGGATCCGGCGTAGAAGAACACGAAATAAGCAGCGAATTCGTTTGCAATTGTACTGGCGGTGCTGATGTTCGCCAACTGCAACGCAGCCGCGGAGGTGATTGCGACAAGATGGGGAGTTCGCGTTTGCCAAATGAGCTTTGCGACCAATCCGAAGATCGCCAACATATAGATGAACCACAAAACGCCATATGGCTCTACAATCGCGAGGGCGGCGTCTCGGAGCATACCGTTGAGGTCGTGGCCATACAGCCCGACTTTCAGCCCGATCATAATGGCCGCCCATAGGACGTAGAAGTACGCGTAGTGCACTATTCGCCGATCGGCATAACTCAGCCACGGCCGGTCGATCACCTTCGCAAGGAAGAGGCCCGAAATGAGGAAAAATTCGGGCATTCGGAAAGGCGTCGCGAACGCAATTGCATAGTGCAGAAATCCAACCGCCCCGGTGTATTCGCCGGTGTTATAAGCCGAATACATCATGACGACCAGAATGATCGACAAACCCTTTGCGGTGTCCACCCATGGCATTCGTTCACCGGTCGTCAATGGGAGCTCCAGCGGACTTGGCGGCGTTTCAATCGGCGATCGTTCGCTCGCCAATGGATTTCCTCCCTTTTTTGGGCCTTTTTGATTAACGCAATCCTCATGTCTTACCGCACATTCGCAAAACCATTCCATGGGAGACGAGATTTCTCTCCTTCGGAAGGAGAACCATGGCGCTGACAGGAGGGATTGCTCTGCTCATCTGCGCCCTGAGGCTCAACCCGATGGTGCGAATACGCTTTCGAAAAGCACAGACCCCGATCAAGCCAACAAGCCTCACACAAGGCAGGCGGCCTATTGCATTGTTCCTGAAGTGACATGCGAAAGGATCGTTCATGGGCATTCTGGTTGGACTGGTGGTTACGCTCGGCTGCGTGCTTGGCGGCTTCATGGCCATGGGCGGTCACCTTTACGTGCTGATGCAGCCCTGGGAAGCAGTGATTATCTGCGGCGCGGCGCTTGGCACCTTCCTCGTCGCCAATCCGATGAAGACGGTCAAGGACACCGGCAAAGGCATACTCGAAGCCTTCAAGCAGGCGGTGCCGAAGGAGCAAGACTATCTTGAAACGCTCGGCGTGCTGCACAGCCTAATGCGCGAGCTGCGCTCGAAATCCCGCAGCGAGGTCGAGGCGCATATCGACAATCCGGAAGAGTCGGCGATTTTCCAGGCGTTCCCGACCGTGCTCAAGAACCATGATTTGACAAATTTCATCTGCGATTATTGCCGCATCATCATCATCGGCAATGCCCGCTCGCACGAGATCGAGGCGCTGATGGACGAGGAAATCCAGACCATCAAATCCGACAAGATGAAGGCCTATCACGCACTGGTGGCGGTGGGCGACGGCTTGCCGGCGCTCGGCATCGTCGCCGCCGTGCTCGGCGTGGTCAAGGCGATGGGCGCGCTCGACCAATCGCCGGAAATCCTCGGCGGTCTGATCGGTGCCGCCCTTGTCGGAACGTTCCTCGGCATCTTCCTGTCCTACTCGGTGGTCGGGCCGGTCGCCACCAAGATCAAGACGGTGCGCGAGAAGAAGAACCGCCTCTACATCATCGTCAAGCAGACGCTGCTGGCCTATATGAACGGCGCGCTGCCGCAGGTGGCGATCGAGTTCGGCCGCAAGACGATCTCATCCTATGAACGGCCGACGATCGACGCCGTCGAGCAGAGCACGATGAACACCGGTACCGCCGAAAAAAGAGCCGCCTAAAACCAACGTCGCATCTCAGGACGCTATCTCCGATCTGTTGCACAATAGCCGCTTTTTCGGCGGAGCGGACAGCTGTGCCGCCGAACTGCCCGTCTCCTCGATTGACTCCGACGGAAAACGCCCCTTAACCTCTCGTTAACAACGGGGCGAATGGGGACAATGATTTTCTCACCGACGGCAAGGGCGCTACGTTTACTCGCAATCGCGGGGCTGGCCTCTTCCGGCTGTTGGGGCTTTCCGGCATTAGCTGGTGAAGCCATGGTGACCGGCGGCCTGACATCGCAGCCGATCGGACACTACGATTTCTGCAAGGCCAACCCGGCCGAGTGCTCGATCCGACCAAGCAAGCTCGCGCCCGCAACCATGTCCGACGCACTGATGCGTAAGCTGAGCAGCGTCACCTCCAAGGTCAATGCCGCAGTCAAGCCGATGAGCGACGAGGACATTTACGGCAAGGACGAGGTCTGGGCATACCCGGACAAGGCCGTCGGCGATTGCGAAGATTATGTCTTGGAAAAGCGCCGCACACTGAGCCGCCAAGGGATGTCGCTGGCCAACCTGTTGATAACGGTGCTGCGCAAGCCAGATGGCGAGGGCCATGCCGTGTTGACGGTTCGGACCGACAAAGGCGACTACATCGTCGACAATCTGACTGACAAAGTGCGACGGTGGGATGAGACCGACTATACCTTCTTGAAGAGACAGGCGATCGACAACACAGGGCGCTGGGTTTCAATCCGCGCTGGCCAACAGGCCGTTGTCAGTTCAGTACAATAGACCAAGCACTCGCGGGGCGCATGCGAACAGAGCGGTTCGCGACCAACGCTGGGGCTGGTCCAGGTCAAAATGGCCCTGTGTGAAGAGCAGCCGCGCAAACGATGCGCCGGTTGTTTGCGTGCGATGTCTGGACTTTCCGACTCGGCACCTTACCGTTCCGCAAACGATTGGTTCGGGAAGCTATTTTTGCGAATGTCGAAAGTGTGAAGCGACGCCGCAGCATAAATGTCCACCTCATTCCCCAGTTCAGGAGCCTTGCCATCTCGTGCTTCTGCTCGGCGCGCGTGCCGCAGCAATGAGGCGGTTACGCCAGCTCAGAATTCCTGAACCGGAGCGGCCGCGTTGCCGTCTTGCTAAAGGCGTGTGTCAGCGAAGGACAATTAGACATCGGACCTCGTTACCGTGCCCGTGGCGCCATACTCGTAGATGGCGCCGTCTTCCTCATCCACCACCCTGAACCAATGCGCCTGAAGGGCGATATGCGAAATTGAGACTCCAGCGATTGATTTTGCAGCCTCCAGTGCGGTCTCGGCGGAAGCGACGTGTGAGGTTACAAGGCGCTTGCCGACCATCTCGTCTATACGAAAGCGACGCATCCATTAATCTTCCGTAGATGTACATGACCTCGATCAGAGCTTAGGCGGATCGACCTTAATCTAGCTTTCCGTGCGTTGGCAGGACGTCGAGAAACCGAGTGTATAGATGCAGAACGGGGTCGCAAGGCCAAGGCCGTGCACGGGAATTCAACATCGACACAGTTGGCATCGCATTGTTTTGAGGCGATCGCTCCAAGGCTCATCTTGTGCCGAAAGGGGCTTGATTTCGACAGGCGATATTGCCGATCATGCAGCAACCCCGCCGATCCCTCGTCTCCAAGGGCCGAAAACCGGATGCGACCCTCCACCCCACGGGGTTTCGTATGGTCTAATGCGATTGTAGGCTGACCCCGGGCAACAGGGAGAGAACTGATGAACACCCACCCAAAAAAGGTTAATCGTTCCTGCGATTGGCTGGTTCGTGCCTTTTTACGCATCGGGTTGACGGGATGGCTGCTGCTGGGATTTCAGGGCGCACAGCATCAAGCGTTCGCCCAGGTCGGTATGTCGCAAGAGCAATTCGACCAGCGCGTACGCGATTACATTCTGGCGAATCCCGAGGTCATCATGGAGGCGCTGCAAAGCCTGGACAAGCGTCAGCGGGACGCGGAGGCCGCAGAGGGCAAGCGCGTGCTGGCATCGCGCGCCGATGAGGTCTTTCGCGATCCACAAAGCCCCGTCGGCGGCAATGCGGCGGGCAACGTTACCTTGGTTGAGTTCTTTGACTACAACTGTCCCTACTGTCGCCAGGTGGCCCCGATTATGAGGCAAGTCACTGCCGACGATGCGCAGGTCAAAATCGTTTACAAGGAATTGCCTATTCTGGGTCCTGAGTCGGTGTTCGCGGCTAAAGCCGCTCTTGCCGCCGAACGGCAAGGAAAATATGCCGTCTTTCACAAGGCGCTGTTTGAGGCCAAGACGAGGGTGACCGAAAAAGTCATCCTCAAGGTTGCCGCCGAAGTTGGCTTGGACGTCCGGCAATTGACAATCGACTTGCAGCGACCCGAGATCCAGGCGTCGATAAACCGGAACCTGGAACTCGCGCAGGCGCTGAAGATCACTGGAACACCCGGCTTCGTTGTCGGCGACCAGATCTTTCCCGGCGCGACCGACCTTTCGACATTGAAGACGCTGATCGAACAGGCGAGGGCAAGCGAGTGACTGAGCGGGTGGGCGAAGATTCGTCACTGGCTGTCGACGTCTGAACTTTCACGTTCCTGAGCGAGCCACGCTGCTTTCTTCGGACGGAACTTTGGTCGAAGCTATTGTGACCAGGGGTTCGAGCTTTGTACGGCCTTGTTCGGCGATCGTTTCGTCAAGCGGGACGGTCTGCTCGCAATCGCGCTCAGCAACCTCAATCCAGAACCAGCTTGGGGACTGATCGTGTTTGCGCTGAAGCCGAAATTCCTGCCGACGAGGGAAGGCGACCGCCACTGTTCTAGACCCAGAAAAACCGACAATTGCCCTAGGCAGGAAGTGATCTAGTCTGTCTGGAAACGGGCAATCGCCAGAAATTTGACGGCCTTGCCAGTGAATCGGTTTGCGTCGGCCGTCTGATTGTCCAACTGAAAGCCGGCCGTGTAGACCTCGCTCGGAGAAGTGTGCACGATATTGTAGGCATAGTTTGGCGCCGTCGTCTCGCTCGAAACGGTGGCGATATTTTCTCCGCTGTTCAGCGCCCAACGCGCGTTTCGCGGCACGGTAGTGACCACTAGTGGTTTGGGATTGTGTTTCGAGTCCCTTGGTGTCGCTCTGGCCTCTTTGGGCGCCGTCTTGACGCCTGCGCCGACCGCCTGCGCCGGATCGGAACCAGCCGGGAGGGGGATGGCGTCGAGCGGCGACGCGGGAATTACAGACAAGTCCTCCCCTAAAACCGAGCGACGCTCTGACAGCGAGGCTACCTGATATTCATCCAGCTGCGCACCAGCCTTGCTGAGTAGCGGCTTGAACTCATTAATTCCAGCACTGTCGAGGGTGGCAGTCTGATCGTGCACGGGGCTATCCGTCAGCGCCAGCAGCATGTCCTTGTCCTGAGGCGCAAGGCCAACCGGCAGCGAAGGATCGGGGCGCCCCTGCGCCGGACCAACAATGTTAGACGGATCGGCCATGCCGATGGGAACACTGACCGGCGCCTGCGCCAGTGTCTGCTGGGTGCTGGCGCCAGCCGTTTCAAACGGGCGCGGCGCGAAATCGGGCAACGGAATCTCGCGCGCCGGCAACGCTGCGATGATTGTTTCCGGCGTGTCCTGTTGCGGTTTTGCGACGTCCGCGCTGTCGTCGGCGATCTGGGGATTGGCGCGCTTGGCATCCTGCGGCGACAAGATCGCGATACCCGGAAGATTGCTGGTCTTGGCGGCAGCAGCCGGCTTCACATTCTTAGGCTTCGGAGCTGGCGAGGCCGACGCTGTCTCTACATCTGCGCTGTCGTCGGCTTCATCGCCGCCGCCGAAGAAAGCGGAAAGGAAGCCGCCGGATTTCTTGGTGTTGCCGCCAGCGCTGGCCATCATGATTGCCGGAGAACCGGCGCCCCTGCGCGCCTTGTACGAGGCGAGCGCCCGATCATAGCCCGGCAACGGCTTGCCGTCGCTCGGTACGTGTAGCGTCTTGCCGTTCGGGAAGAGGCTGGCGAGTTCCTGGCGGCTGATGCCCGGCCAGTGACGCACATTGCCGACATCCAAATGCACGAAGGGGGAGCCAGACGACGGATAGTAGCCTACGCCACCGCCCTGCATCTTCAAGCCGATGTTGCGCAGCTTCTTCAACGGCACGCCGGGGATGTAGAAGTCCATGGCCTTGCCGCGCATGTGCTGGCTTTTCTCGGCAACACCGCGGCTGCGGCTACGCAGCATCGAGTTGGTCGCCGGCGAGCGATAGCCGCAGACGACCTGAATGTAGTCGTTGGCACCGCTCTGCCGGTAAGCTTCCCACACCTCGTCGAGAAGGCGCGGATCCATCTTGGTCGGCTCATTGCGACGCCAGTCGCGCAGAATAATGTTGATCTTCCTCAGACCCTCGGGATCGTAACGACCATTGCGCTTGTAGACGATCTCGGCCTTTTCATGCGTATGGAGGTGATAGAGCTTGAGCGAGCGCGTTTCAGCGCTGGCGCCGGTCGGGGCCGCTGCAAGGAACCCGAGCGCAACATTCGCTGCTACCAGCCATCTCGGCCAGACGCTCATGTGATAGCGTGGCCCGTTCTCGCGTCGTTCGACTTGGTTCAAATCAAAAAGGCCTTGCAGGCTGCGGTTTGTCCCCGGATTCGCCCAACGTATGCGCGATATTCACATCCGATTATCGATATGAATGGTTAACCCTCGCTTATTAACCATCACTTATAGAAAGCCGAATTGCGGTAAAAACGTGGCCGAATCTGCCGGCAAGAAAACGAGAGAAGGTACGGACGAGGGCCCGTCATGCTTGGCCGTGGTTCGTCTGCGAGCTTCGTGGCAATGTCGCTTGCCGATGACATCCCGATGCTTCCACCTGACATTGTCATGATCGAGCGCGGCTTGTCACTGCGCTACGAAGTGCTTTCTCAGGCAGAATAGAAACACAAAATCTGAATAAGAACAGCTTACGAATACCGCACAGCGGGGCAGGGACTGCTGCAGTCCACTACCGGCAGCAGCCGCCCTTTCCTGGCGAAACCATTTCCTTGAAGATCACACAATCCTGCCCCGGACCTCCGGCACACGCGACATTGCAGCGAGTGACAAAGCTCTCCAGCCGCCGTTCAAGCAAGCGCAATTCCGCGAGCTTCTGGCGAACCTCGTCAAGATGGGATTGCGCGATGTCGCGCGTCTCGATGCAATCGCGGTTGGTGCTGATCGATAGCTCCAGCAGCACACGCACCTGATCGATGCCGAAGCCGAAGTCCCGGCATTGCTTGATGAAAGTCAACCGTCCCAAATCGTCATCATCGTAGGTGCGCTGGCCTCCGGCCGTCCGCGGTGCGGGAGGCAGCAATCCAATGTCCTCATAATAGCGGATTGTAGGCGTTGTAACGCCCGCGGACTTGGCCAGCGCCCCGATGGTGAACACGCGGATGTGAAGGTTCATCGAAAATACTCCTTGAACTTCAAGTTACTTGAAGGAGTACACCATTGCAAAGGTAGAAATTCGAGAGGCAGTGCTGATGAAGAACACCCTGAAATGGGCCGGAGCCGCCACTGCGGCTTGCGCGGCCTGCTGCGCCGTAGCCGTGGTGCCGGTTGCTCTGGTGGGTACAAGCCTGGCAGCTATCGCTGGTGCCGCATGCACTTGGGGCCTTGGCCTGCTCGCGCTCGCCGTTCCCGTCGGTGGGATTTATCTCCTCTCTCGACGCAAGGCCGCGCCTGCCGCCACATTTCAGTCTTTGATGGCACAAGACGAGTGCGGCTGCGGTCCATCCTGCGCCCCGGCGGCCGACAAAGATGCATTGTCCATCGCCTGCACGCTTGGCGCCTCTGATTTCAAGGAGCGAGTTGCCGGCATTCGCGCATTGGCCCGCCGGTCACTTCATCAGGCCGAGCGCACGCCGCTATCGCTCAAACTCACCTATGGGCGCGAAGCACTGGAGGAGGTCAACGACTTGATGCGCAAGGAGCAGACCTGCTGCGCGTTCCTGACCTTTGACCTGACGAGCAATTCTCGCGAAGTGGTCCTCACCGTCACCGCGCCACGGGCAGCGGAGGAGGCGGCCGACCTGCTGTTCGACCACTTCGCACCCGAACTCGCTGCATCCAGCCTCAAGGAGACCGCATAACATGCAACGTCGTCACTTTATGATCCTCTCGGCTGTTGCCGGTGTCGCTGCCGCTATCGTCCCGGCGTTCGCCCACAATGGCGACGAAACCATTCCCGGCTTTGACGACGCGCTCAAGGCGGGTGGCCCTGTCATGATCCATGTCACGGCACCGTGGTGCGAAGTCTGTCAGGCTCAAAAGCCTATCGTGGCTTCGCTGTTGGCGTCACCAGACTTCAAGAACATGAAGAAGTTCGATGTCGATTTCGACACGCAAAAGGAAATCCTGGCTCGTTTTCGTGTCCAGACGCAAAGCACGATGATTGTCTACAAGGGCGGCAAGGAGGTCGACAGACAGGCCGGCCAGACCGATGCGGCAGTCATCGAAGCGCTTTTGCGCGAGGCGCTGTGACATGCTGCTTGCCCTCCTTGCTGGCATTCTTTCGATCCTATCGCCCTGTGTGCTGCCGCTGCTGCCGGTCGTCCTGACCGGAGCGGTGGCCGAACATCGGCTGGCACCGTTGGCGCTCGCGGCAGGTGTCGCCGTCTCTTTCACGACCATTGGGGTCTTCGTTGCTACGATCGGCTTTTCGATCGGCCTCGACATGACGGTGTTTCGAACGGCTGCTGCTGTACTGCTGATATTGGTTGGCTCTGTGCTGCTCGTCCCTCGGTTCCAGACGCAGTTTGCGACGGTTGCTGGTCCGGTGAGCAACTGGACCCAGAGCCGCTTCGGCGGGTTCTCGACCTCTGGCATCTCAGGTCAATTCGGCGTCGGGCTGCTGCTCGGCGCGGTATGGACGCCCTGCGTCGGACCGACGCTCGGCGCCGCTTCCATCATGGCCGCGCGAGGTGAGAATCTCGGCATGGTGGTGCTGACGATGCTCGCATTCGGCATTGGCACAACGTTGCCGCTACTGGCTTTGGCTTTGATGTCCCGCGAAGCGTTGCTCCGCTGGCGGGGTCGAATGCTGAGTGTGTCCAGCGGCATGAAAATGGCCTTGGGCGCGCTGCTCATTGTCGCCGGCCTCATGACCCTGTCCGGATTCGACCGCACGATCCAGGTCGGCCTGGAACGCGCTCTGCCGGACTGGCTTGTAGCCATCACCACGCGAATCTGAGACGCTTCATCCTGCATGCCGATCCTTCTGAGCACCTTCCTTACCTTCGCAGCAGCCGCCCTGGCTGAAATCGCCGGCTGCTTCGCCTTCTGGGCGTGGCTGCGGCAGGGCAAATCCATCCTCTGGCTGGCGCCGGGTGTCGTCTCGCTGGTGCTCTTCGCCTACCTGCTGACCCTGATCCCCAGCGACCATGCCGGCCGCGCCTACGCCGCCTATGGCGGCATCTACATCATCGCGTCGCTGCTCTGGCTCTGGCTAGCAGAAGGGCGTCGGCCGGATACCTGGGACCTGACGGGGGGCCTGATCGCATTGCTCGCTGCTGCTGTCATATTGTTCGCACCTCGCAGCGTCTGAAACGAAGGTTGGGAAGATCGGGAACACAAGTCCCTTGCCGGACTTCCAGGCAATCCCAACGCCGCGCTCGTGACTTTTCGCCAGTTTCCTGCAATCCGGGCTGTCGCTGGCCTCCTTATGTGGGGCCAGACTGGTCAGCGGCGGTAGCAGGCTTCACGTACGAAAAAGGCCGGGCGGACCGAGTTGGTTCCGGTCAGGGTCACTGGACGAGACGTACGCCCCGTTCTGGACATGTTTGGCCGGGGTTCGTCGGCGAGCTTGATGGCAATGGGTTTGCCGACGTGATTGCCATGTTGCCACCGGATGGCGGCTCGATCGAGCGCGGCCTGCCGCTTCGTTTTGAGCCGTTATCCGGCAATTGATCTCAGAGGTAGCCGTTGCAGCGAGAACTCGTAAGTTGAGTTTGCGCTTTACGAACAAGGCGGCCGATGTTATCCAACTTACAAATCGAGATGTGACGATATATGGATAAAAAGCTCGCTCTTGCCGCTCTTTCCGCTCTCGGTCAGGACACCCGGCTTGAAGTCTTCAGGCTGTTGGTGCGCGTCGGGGAAGCAGGCCTGCCGGCGGGGGAGATAGGCGCTAAGCTCGGCGCCATGCAAAATACAATGTCGGCGCATCTGAAAGTGCTTGATCACGCTGGATTGGTCCGGGCCGAGCGGTCCGGTCGCACCATCCGCTACGTTGCCGACATGACCGGTTTCCGTGATCTGCTGGCGTACCTCATGGAAGATTGCTGCAACGGCGCACCGGAGCTTTGCCAGCCCGTGATCCAAGCTGTGACTTGTAAATGCTAGAAGAGAGGCCTGCGCGATGAGCGAGCCGTACAACGTACTTTTTCTCTGCACCGGCAATTCGGCGCGATCGATCCTGGCCGAAGCGATCCTCAATCGAATCGGCGCCGGCAAGTTCAAGGCCTTTTCCGCGGGATCGCACCCCAGGGGCCAGGTTCATCCATATGCCTTGCAGCTTTTGAAGACCCTCAACTACGATACGTCGTTTGCCCGTTCGAAGGACTGGCAAGAGTTCGCCGAACCCGGCGCCCCCTCAATGAACTTCGTGTTCACCGTCTGCGACAACGCGGCCAACGAATCCTGCCCTGTCTGGCCAGGCCAGCCCATGACGGCGCATTGGGGCGTACCCGATCCAGCCGCTGTGGAAGGCACAGATGCTGAAAAGCACCTGGCTTTTGCGGAGGCCTACCGCATGCTCAACAACCGCATTTCGATCTTCATCAGTCTGCCGATGAATATGGTGGACAAGCTCGCCCTGCAGAAGCGGCTGGATGAGATCGGCCGCAATCTTCCGAAAGTCGGCTGACGATGGATTTGTCTCGACGCCTCGTCTCTGAAGCCCTGGGCACTGCCATGCTTGTCGCGACTGTAGTCGGGTCGGGCATTATGGCCGACAAGCTGTCCAACGACGTGGCGGTCTCCCTGCTCGGCAACACGTTGCCTACTGGCGCGATCCTCGTCGTGCTGGTCACGATACTCGGGCCGATCTCGGGTGCGCATTTCAACCCGGCGGTGACGTTGGTATTTGCGTTGAGGCGGGAGATCGAGACAAGCGCGGCATTGGCGTACGTGGTCGCTCAAATTGTCGGTGGAATCGCGGGAACGTTTGTGGCGCACGCCATGTTCGAAATGCCTATTCTCCAGGTCTCCGAGACCGTACGGACCGGAAGCGGCCAGTGGATCGCGGAATTGGTGGCGGCCTTCGGATTGGTCTTCGCCATCCTCGCGGGGCTTCGTTTCCGTTCGGACGCAATTCCATGGCTGGTCGGCCTCTACATTACCGCGGCCTATTGGTTCACGGCATCGACGTCCTTCGCGAATCCGGCAGTCGCCATTGCCCGGGCGCTATCCAACACGTTTGCGGGTATCCGACCCGTTGACCTGCCTGGCTTCATAGTCGCCGAACTTTTGGGAGCTCTGCTCGCGATGGCTTTGGCGGGATGGCTGCTTGCCGAGCCGAAACCAATCAGACAGATGAAAGCTGCAGAATGACCATCACCATCTACCATAACCCTGACTGCGGCACGTCGCGCAATACGCTCGCGATCATCAAACAGTCCGGCGAGGAGCCGCAGGTGATCGAGTATCTGAAGAACCCGCCGTCGCGGGAAAAGCTCGTGGGTTTGATCCAGGCAATGGGGATGACGCCCCGGCAACTGCTTCGCGAAAAGGGCACTCCCTATGCCGAACTGAAGCTCGATGATCCCAAGTGGACCGACGATGAAATTCTGGATTTCATGCTGGCCCATCCGATCTTGATCAACCGGCCGATTGTGGTGACACCGCTCGGCACCGTGCTTGCCCGGCCGTCCGAGGCCGTTTTCGACGTCCTTCCAAACAAGAACATCGGACCGTTCACCAAGGAGGACGGCGAGGTTGTCATCGACGCCCAAGGCAAGCGCGTTGCCTGATCAAGACGACATGCCCGAAGACGCTTTGCCGAACGTCGACGAGGAACAGTTCCAGCCGATCGACATGCAGGCTTTGCTGGACGCGCCGCGATCGATCCACAAGCCCCGCGTGCTGATGCTCTACGGATCGCTTCGCGAGAGGTCTTACTCCCGGCTCGCGACGGAGGAGGCCACTCGTATTTTGCGCCGCCTGGGCGCCGAGGTGCGGATCTATAACCCTTCAGGCTTGCCGCTGCCGGATTCGACAGCTGCAGACCACCCCAAAGTGAAGGAACTGCGGGATCTGTCCATCTGGTCGGAAGCACAGGTCTGGTGCTCGCCGGAGCGCCATGGCTCCATGACCGCAGTTATGAAGGCGCAGATCGACTGGCTTCCCTTGTCATTGGGTGGCGTGCGGCCGACCCAGGGACGGACGCTTGCTGTCATGCAAGTGTCAGGCGGATCGCAGAGCTTCAACGCGGTCAATCAGCTCCGCATCCTCGGCCGATGGATGCGCATGTTCACGATCCCAAACCAATCTTCCGTGGCCAAGGCGTTTAACGAATTCGACGCGGCCGGACGCATGAAACCGTCGCCCTACTACAATCGGATTGTCGACGTGATGGAAGAGCTGGTGAAATTCACGCTGCTCCTGCGGGATCGCTCGGCCTATCTGACGAACCGCTATTCCGAGCGGGTTGAAAGCGCGGAAGAAGTCGCCAAGCGGGTAATCCAGCGGTCGATTTGAAGCGGGCGGTTGGCGCAAACCCCTCAGAGCCTAGGGAAAGCGGGCTCAAGGGAACCGGCCAATTCAAATCTGCGGATTTTCGGCGCCTTGACGCTAGTCGAGGGAGGTGATCGCTTCGGAAATCTACTGCCCATCCCAATCGGTGCCATAGACCGCGCGAATAGCCGTCTTGGACAACGCGATCGGCGGTCGATCGAACACCACCTTGCCGGCGGCCATGCCAATAATGATTGCAATACGCCCGGGCGGTGTCGAGCGTGTGCAGATTGGTGATGATTCTAACGCCTTCTCGCACATTGATGTCGCCGAGCGCGTCCATCACGACCTTGGCGTCGAGTGGGTCAAGCGAAGCGATCGGCTCGTCGGCCAGCATCACCTTGGGCTGTTGCATGAGAACCCTTGCGATCGCCACACGCTGCTGCTGGCCGCCCGACAGAGTTCCGGCGCTCTGCATAGCGGTCTGGACGATGCCGAGTCGCTCCAGTGCCGAGATCGCCGGCGCGCTCTTCGCGCGAGAAGATGCTGAGGATGCTGGGGCGGGTGGTAGCCGCCATCCCTTGGCCAGGCCATAGACCGCGGGGATGACTACCAGCGTCAGCAAGCTCGATGAGATCATGTGGCCTGCTGCCGATCCTGTGGAGCACCGGCACCGGTTCAGAGGTTATGCAGCGGATTGCCGTGCCGATGATCGGTGGCTATGTTTGTCGTGAAATTGGACTCGGCATCCCGTTTCTCCTGGCAGCGATCTTCACACAGACGCTGATTGGAAGCCTGCCACGCATGCGCCGTACGGGCCGCATTCTGCACATGGCAGCGGGAGGGATCATGGTCCTGATGGGAGTTGCGATGGTCACTGGTCAGATGACGTGGTTCGCTTTCTGGCTGCTCGAACGGTTTCCAGCTTTCGGGAGCATCGGATGATCGGCACGTCTCCCAACAGCGAATCCTGGACGTTTCTGTTTCTCGCCTTTGCGGTGGTGCTCGCCTCAAGCCTCGGCGTGCTGTTCGTCGGCGAGGTGATGGGCCAAGCGCCGTGCAACCTCTGCTGGTACCAGCGGGCGTTCATGTTCCCGCTGGCGATCGTGCTTGCGATTGCGGCGTTCCGGTCAGATGCCGCAGTATGGATTTACGCAGTGCCGCTCGCCGCCGCTGGCTGGCTCATCGCGGGCTTCCACACGCTACTTTATGCACGGGTCATCCCCGAGACGATCCAGCCTTGCACAGCATCGGGGCCATCCTGCTCCGGTGCCGATATGACCGTTATCGGCGGCCTGCCGCTCCCTGCGCTGTCGCTAGTTGCATTCACCGCCATCATCATTTTCTTGCTCCTCGCACGACGGAGATCGACATCATGAACCGCCGCGCACTCGTCTTCGGCACCGCTGCCGTCGCTGCCGTCGCGTTCGCCGCGGCCGCCGCCTATTATCGGGGAAATACGAATGGGGCCGCTCCGCTGGAGGAGAGCAATCTCGTCCGTGCTCACTCGCCGGTAATCGGCCCGTCAGAAGCACCGGTCACAATCGTGGAGTTCCTCGATCCCTCCTGCGAGGCATGCCGGGCGTTCTATCCGATCGTGAAGCAGATCATGGGCGCCTTTCCCGACAAGACGAGGCTCGTGGTCCGCTACGCCGCGCTCCACGAAGGCTCGGACGAGGTCGTTCGTATCCTCGAAGCCGCACGGCTGCAGGAAAAGTTCGTACCGGTGCTGGAGAAGCTGTTCTTCGAGCAGCCGCAATGGGCGATTCATGGTGCGCCCGATCTGGAGAAGGCGTGGAGCTTCGCTGGTGAAGCCGGGCTCGACGTTGCCAAGGCGCGCAAGGACGCGAAATCGCCGGCTATCGCCGCCGTGCTCGAGCAGGATATTGCAGACATGAAGGCCGTCAATCTGCAGGGCACGCCGACCTTCTTCGTCAACGGCAAGCCGCTGCCGTCCTTCGGCCCGCAGCAACTCCACGACCTCGTGGCAGCGGAAGTCGCAGCCGCGTCCAGCACCGCGCCCAGCCAATAGCGATCAGCTCGACCTTGCTGAGGCCATGCGACGCACGATCCCTCTGCATCGCCGCCAGCGCCCATGACGAGCGCCGAGGCGCGGTTGCTCTGCCATGGCCGGCCGACGTAGTAGAGATCCGACACAGGCGAGACGCCTTCCGTGTGCAGGATCTTGCCCTGTGCACTCCGTCGCCTCGGCGATGCGGAGCCAGCCGAAGTCGTCGCGGTAACCCATCGCCCAGACGACCGCATCAAGCTCGGTGTCACTCCATCGGCGAAGGAAGCGGTTCGCCGCGCGGCCGCCACGAACCGAGGCATGATACGAACGCCCGCTGCCTGGCCGGCTAACACTACGCGCGGCAATGCCGGGCCGACAGGCTCCGCCCCCGGTCTGGGAAAGGGTCTGAACGGCGCATGAGCCGGCCCACAAAACGATCGGGCCGTGCCCGCATCAAGCCCAGTGTCTTCAGCCACCACCACCAGAGACACTTCGACCGAGAATGCGTTTGGGAAACAGCCGGCGCGGCTTTGCCAATGCTAAGAGGGTTTCTTGGCGAGCAGCGAGCTCAACGGCAAATCGCGGCCCGAAGCGCCGTCGCCGACGACAAGGACGCGTCCCGGCGGAACGCCCTGGGGGTTCGGGTAGGTCTCAGGGTCAAGCTGGACGACAGAAGTGTCGAACCGGGCCGCGTCGACGGCCGCACTGGCTCCTGGAAGCCGCTGGTAGGCACTAAGACCGAGCAGGATCGCGCTACGCTTCCGTCGGAGCGCGTTGCGAGGAAGTAAGCGCCATCCCTGATCAATTCGACCACGCCAACCGGTGGGCTGACCGGAAGCCGCCATCGAGCTGCATAGCCTTCGAAATAGTCGGCGAACTCGTCGCGGGAGGGATAGCCGTTAGGATCGCCGACGAGGGGAAGCGCGCTGAGCGCGCGCGGGGTGAACAGCGTCAGACCTGGACGTGAGGCCTCCGACAGACTGCCGCTGTCAAATCGACCAGACACTTTTCCGGGGCGGGTATTTCAAGGAGTTCATCTACTTTCACCAGACTTCAAAGACATCGACCCATACGATCAACATCGAACTGGACAAGTTCGGCGAGCCCCGGCGGACATTCACATGGCTCACCGGCATGTATCACCGCGCGGCCAGCTGTTCCTCGGAATGCGGCTCTCGCTCCTTTTCCCGGGCGAGAGGCAAAGTCGCTCTTGAAAAGATTAACTCATGGCGGCCGCAGCCCATTCTGCTTAGCCATGGCCAATGCTTCATCACCGACGCTGATCGCGTTCTCAGGAGGATCTTCGGCGACGACGGAACGGAATGACCGTGGAAGCCGACGGAAGCATTTTGAGGTCTGTGTCCGAGATTCCGAGCGCGCACCCGAGCGCCGTCAGCGACAAGCGGGGGAACAGTCCAGCGGTAATCCAAGTTATAGAATGATCCGGCGAGGCGCATTCTGCTTGTTTATTGCGCGTGAAAACGAACGACCGCGATAATCTGTCCTGCCGGCGCTCGGCACGTGGAAGCGACCCGAAACTGTAAAGAGCGGATCGAAATGGAGTCAGCGAAGATGCCCAAGATTCCGCGAGACCGGAGCTTCGACAGCACCTTCGCGCTGATCAAAGATCCATACAGATTTGTTTCAAGACGTTGCCAGAGCAATGGATTCGACCTGTTCGAGACGCGGCTGTTGCTCCAGAAGACCATCTGTATGACGGGACCGGAGGCCGCGCGGCTGTTCTACGACCCCAACCGCTTCGTTCGCCGCGGCGCGATGCTCAAGTCGATTCAGAAGACGTTGCTGGGCGAAGGCGGCGTGCAGGGTCTCGACGATGCGGAACACCGCCACCGCAAGCAGATGTTCATGTCGCTGATGACACCCGAGCGGATCGAGGAACTGGTTCGATACGCATCTGCAGAGTGGCAAAGCTGTATTCAAAAATGGGCATCGATGCATGAGGTCGTACTTTACGACGAGCTTCACGCGCTTCTTACACGCGCAGCTTGCGCCTGGGCCGGTGTCCCATTGGCTGAGTCGGAAGTCAGCACGCGAACGCGCGAGATTGCTGCGCTGTTCGACCATGCCGGGTCGATCGGGTTCAGACATTTGTGGTCGCGGTGGGCTCGGAAACGGACCGACCGGTGGATGGAGGATATCGTTGTGAAGATCCGCAGCGGCCATATCCGTCCGCGCGAAGACTCGGCCGCCCATGTCATAGCCTGGCATCGCGACCTGGAGGGTAAACTGCTGTCTCCGCACGTTGCAGCTGTCGAATTGATCAATGTCGTAAGACCGACCGTCGCTGTATCGGTCTATATCATGTTCGTTGCGCACGCTCTCCAGGCGCGTCCCGATTTACGGGAGAAGCTTGCAACTGGCGACGAGGATTTCGCGGAGGCCTTCGTCCAGGAGGTTCGCAGGTATTACCCCTTCTTCCCGGCCGTGGCTGCGCGGGTGCGGCAAACATTCGAGTGGAATGGATACCGATTTCCACAAGGCCAGCGTGTGATCCTGGACCTCTATGGGACCAACCACGATCGGCGGACGTGGGAAAGACCGGAGGGATTGGAGCCCGACCGTTTTCATCGGTGGGACGGAAGCCCGTTCAACTTCATTCCGCAAGGCGGCGGGGATCACCACGCCGGCCATCGGTGCCCCGGCGAGTGGATCGCGCTCGCACTCATGAAGCAGGCTGTGGATTTCCTCGTCAGACACATGCGCTACGACGTCCCGAAGCGGGATCTGCCGCTCGATTGGACGCGGCTGCCCCCAGTGCCGCCAAGCCGATTTGTGATCAACAACGTCAGGGAACTGTAGGATGCGGAAAACCAAGCTATAGAGAGAACCAGAACTGGTTACCGGTGCGTCGGTGAGAATCCGCAAGCGTCAAGGCCACCGAGCATTTTTTCGTGAGCGCCCGTCGGCCAAGGCTTCGATGTGGCATTTGCTCTTGATTCTGTAGTGACTACAGCATGTATGTCTTCCCAGGAAAGTCCCAATTGGGCCAGGCCGGCGCTCGGCGCCTACAATGAGGAGATAAAAGAGCGGATGCGGCAACCATGAGCGCTCCCCGCCCGCTGCGCTTCAAGGTCGATGGTCTTGATTGCCAGAATGAGGTCCGCGCGCTTCGTGCGGCGGTCGGTCTCATTGTGGGCGGGGATGACTACCTGTCGTTTGACACGAAAACCGGTGTCATGGAGGTGCTATCCGCGAACGCTGCGATCGTTGACGACATTCGGCGCGCGGTCGCGACGACCGGAATGCAGGCCCATGTCCTGGAAAATTCAGCGCAACAGCCTGCACCGGCAATGCTGTTCCGGGTCGAAGGTCTCGATTGCAAGAACGAGGTCGCAGCTCTCAAGCGCGAGGTCGGCCCGTTGGTCGGCGGAGAGGACTGGCTGACGTTCGACACCGCGAAGGGGCTGATGACGGTTGCGCCCCAACAGGTGGCAACGGCTGACGAGATTATCCAGCGCGTCGTTCCAACTGGAATGCGTGCGTCCCTGGTTGCGGACGGCACGTCCGAGGCATCGCTTTACCGGGTCCACGGGCTCGACTGCAAAAATGAGGTGGCGGCTCTCACGCGGGAATTGAGCCCGCTGGTCGGCGAGGACAAGCTCGCCTTCGATCCCGCGCAAGGTATGATGACGGTCGCACCTCAAAACCGGGCGGGAGCCGGCGCGATTGAGGACGCCGTTGCCCGAACGGGCATGCGCGCCGAGCGGTGGTCGCCGCCGGCAGCGTCATCGAGCGCGGCGGAGTCTCCAGGCGTATCGGATGAAGCCGCGTGCGGCTGCGGAGCGGAGGCCCTCAGCCCGCCGATCCCCACCCACATGCCCGGTCAAATCGTGTTTCGCATTCACGGCATGGACTGCGCCGACGAGATTGCGGCCTTGAAGCGTGAGGTCGGCCCGCTGGTTGGCGAAGACAAGCTCGCCTTCGATCTCCTCAACGGCCGCATGTCGATCGACGCGATGTCGGATGCTGCGCTTGAGGCCCGTATCGAGAAGGCGGTGGCTCGCTCCGGTATGCGAGCCGAGCCGTGGAGCGAGGGCAGCGACAGCGCGGCCGCGCGGGACGAAGAGCGCCGCAAGCGGGTGCAGTCGTGGCTGACAATTGCAAGCGGCGTCTTCGCGGCGGTAGGTTTTGCGGTGCACGCCTGGCTTGCCGGCGGCGTCCTTGCAGCCTTCGAGGCAGGTGAACAGGGTTTGGGATCGACGCCCTTGCCGAGCATGATCCTGTACACGTTCGCCGTGTTATGCGCGATCCGTTATGTCGCCCCTAAGGCTTGGCTCGCCGCCAGGCGGCTGCGGCCCGACATGAACTTGCTGATGACAGTTGCGGTTGCGGGCGCGATAGGCATCGGCGCCTGGTTCGAGGCTGCTACCGTTTCGTTCTTTTTCGCGCTGGCGCTCGCGCTCGAGACCTGGAGCCTGGGTCGAGCGCGGCGAGCAGTTGCGGCCCTCATGGAACTCGCGCCGCCGACGGCTCGCGTCAGGTTCGAAGACGGCTCGGAGCGCGATGTGCCAGCAGCTGAGGTGCGGGTCGGTTCGCACATCGTCATCCGGCCGGGGGACAAAATCCCGCTCGACGGCAAGGTTGCCGCCGGCGAGAGCGAGATCAACCAAGCGCCGATTACGGGTGAAAGTGTCCCGGTGTTCAAGGAGGCGGGGGACGAGGTCTTCGCCGGCACGATCAACGGCGAGGGAGCGCTTGACGTCCTCACTACGAAGGCAGCGAGCGACACGACGCTTGCCCAGATCATTCGTATGGTCGGTTCGGCGCAGAGCCGGCGCGCGCCCAGTGAGCAATGGGTGGAGAAGTTCGCGCGCGTCTACACCCCGGTCGTGATGATCCTCGCCGTTGCGGTTTTTCTGGTTCCGCCCTTGCTCCTGGGCGGCGCCTGGGACGTGTGGTTCTATCGGGCTCTTGTGCTCCTGGTCATCGCTTGTCCTTGCGCGCTCGTGATCTCGACGCCGGTTACGATCGTGGCGGCGCTTGCCGGAGCGGCGAAACAAGGCGTACTGGTGAAGGGCGGCATTCACCTCGAAACGCCAGCCAGGCTCACCGCAATCGCCATGGACAAGACGGGCACGCTCACCGAAGGGCGGCCGCAGGTCGTCGAGATCATCCCGCTCGGCGGTCGCGGCGAAGCCGAGGTTGTGCGTTCCGCAGCGGCCCTGGAGGCGCGCAGCGAGCATCCAATTGCCCGCGCGATCTTGGCAAAAGCGGCCGAGCTGAAGATCGTGGCAGAACCTGCCGAGGCCGTCCAGGCCATCACCGGCCGAGGCGTCATCGGCCGCTTCGCCGGCCGCGAAATGTGGCTCGGTTCGCGTCGCTACGTCGAGGAGCGGGGCGTCAGCTCAGCTGACGTTCTGCAGCGGGCTGATGCACTTTCGAGCGCGGGCCGCACGATGGTGGCGGTGGGCGACGATCAAGAGGTCTGGGGGCTTGTCGCTGTTGCCGATGCTGTCAGGCCGGAAGCCAAGGACATCGTCACAGCGCTCCATCGTGCCGGCATCAAACATGTTGTAATGCTCACGGGCGACAATCGGGCAACCGCCGAGGCGATTGCGAAGCAGACCGGTATCGATGAGGTCCGGGCGGAACTGCTGCCCGGCGACAAGGTCGCGGCCGTTGAAGATCTGGTGCGGCGCTACGGCTCGGTTGCCATGGTCGGTGATGGGGTCAACGATGCTCCCGCGATGGGAAGGGCCAATCTTGGTATTGCCATGGGTGCAATGGGCACCGACGCCGCCATCGAAACCGCCGATGTGGCGCTTATGTCGGACGATCTGTCGAGGCTACCGTGGCTGATCCGCCATTCGCGCGCGACGATGGCAGTGATCAGACAAAATGTCGCCTTCTCGATTGCCGTAAAACTCCTGTTCACGGCGCTTACGGTATTCGGTCTGGCGTCTCTCTGGGGCGCCATCGCAGCCGACGTAGGAGCCTCGCTGTTGGTCGTTCTTAACGGTCTTCGCCTGCTCAACCGTGGTCAGGCCATCCAGCAAGGAGGTCCGCCTGGCGGCGTCGGAGCGCGGGCGCCGCGATATCGCGCGGCCGTGACGATCGAGACGACTCCAGCATAGTCCAATTTCCAACTCGCCAGGCGCCTCATGCAGCGCGCGAGGTCATGTCCAAGGAGGATTTGTTTGCCATATTTGAACTTGACCGGACGAGCAGCGCTCGCTGGAAGCGCATGGGCGGCTGCGCTCGCAGCTGATTTCGTTACGAAATGGCTGATCCTCAATGTCGTGATGGTGCCGCCGCGCACGATCGAGATAGCGCCGTTTTTCAACCTGACGCTTGGGTTCAATTCGGGCGTCAGCTTCGGAATGTTCCAGGAGATGTTTCTCGAACACCCGTTTTTGCTCGCCGGAATCAGTATGGCGATCTCAGCCGGATTTCTCGTATGGGCCATGAGATCGCCAAGGCGGTCGGAGACGATTGGTCTGGGCTTGATTGCCGGCGGTGCCATGGGCAATGTGTTGGACCGGATGCGCCAAGGCGCGGTGACCGATTTCCTCGATTTTCACGTGGGCGGCTGGCATTTTCCATCCTTCAATATGGCGGACACGACGATAACGATTGGCGCTCTCCTGCTAATCGCAGGATCCCTTTGGTCGCCGGGCTCGACGGCTCCTGCGGAAAAGCGGCCTGGCCGCACAGCGTAGTGAGGCTGGCATTCCTCAAGTGTCTACATGCTTGATGGAACGGTCCGCAGCTTCGGTCGCTAGCAGCACACTAGGTGCTGACTGGGTCTGATTCATAGGGCTGGCTTTGGTGGACTGTCGCCTCCAAGTCCTTGTTATTGCGGCCCCGTAGTGAGTTATTAGCGTAACTGGAAAACCTCGTATGAACGCGAAATCACACGACGATGAAGACGAGATCCAACTGGACGCGAGCAACGCCGCCGAACGCAGGACCTTGCTGTGGGTGCTCGGTATCAATCTCTTGCAGGTGGTTGCCGCCGGGTTCGTAGGAATTGTCGCAGATTCAACTGGTCTCCTCGGCGCCGCCCTCGACAACTTGGGGGATGCGGGCGTGTATGCGATCAGCATCTATGCCGTTGGAAGAACGATCATCGCCAAAGCGCGTGTCGCACGCCTGTCCGGCATCCTTCTGACCATTTTGGGTCTGGCGTTGCTCGTGGAGGTCGTCCGACGCTTTTTCGTAGGCGCAGAACCCATCGGCCTGGCCATGATCGCGGCAGCCATCGCCAACGCGGCGACAAATTTGCTCTGCCTGCGGCTACTGCGGGCGCATCGCCAGCATGGCGTGCACATGAAGGCGTCATGGATATTTACGACCAATGACATGGTGGCCAATGCTGGCATCGCTGTATCGGGCGCCGCGGTCATGCTCCTGGAATCTCCGCTCCCAGATCTGATTATCGGCTTGATGGTCGGCGGAATCGTCCTCAAGGGCGGCTGGGACATACTGAGAGAGGCTCGCGAGGCCACATTGAAGAGTTCAGTCAGGGAGGAACAACGGTAACACCTTGTCACTGCCGTCGTCAGCTTCTTCTCTCCCTATCGGCACGACTTTGCGTGTCTTGCGGCGTGCGTGCCGCGCATCGATGCTGCCAATCCCGGCTTCAATCTCGATTGTACGGGCGAGCTTTTGCTGGGAGGGACATTGGGAGCGTGTCGCGCTTATGCTCTTTCCCCGACTTGGTATCTCGGCCTATGCGATCGATGCCATTGGGAGCCTATCGTCCAAGGTCCAGCTCTGCAGCTTTCACTGTCACCAGCAAGCATCGGGACCAGCGTGCGACGAATATCGCTTCTCTGTATGGAACCGAATTCGCACCGCGCTGCACGACCAACCTTATGACTGCCATTCTGACCGTCCTCGCGGTCGTCGCCATCCGCAAGGGGCGCGGGCCTGCGAAAGATCGACGGCGATGACTGCCATGTGGTCTCGATTGCCCGTGTAGACGACGGGCGGGCTGAACACATCTGCTTGCTATCCCTGAGTTCGAACGCAGACATCGCGAGGCCGTCGTGCTATACATTGGCGTCGCATGCGTTTCCTCCACTGTATGGTTCACGTGCGATCTGGGGCGGTCGCCGGCACGCGGCCGCTCCACCCGTTCCCCCTTGTCTGTTATGTGATTCGAAGCAGTTGACAGGCGCGGCTCAGCGGTTCGGCAATCCATCGAATGCCCCGGTTTCCAACCGGAATCAGACGGCAGTTAGGTTGATAGTGGCAAACCCAGCTTTGGCTTTTGGACACGCCTCACACTTCAGGAGGGACATAGCCCGACCGTTGCCAGGTGAGGGGGGGTGGTTCAACGACAGTGAGCAGTCTCGTTCCGGCGACCAGAACCCGGTGGGGAAGAGGAAAAACAAAAATCAACTGCAGATGGCCGGTGCCGGGTTCACTCAGCCGATTCCAGCTTGGCGCGTGGTTGCACCGTCCGGTTGGAAACCGCCAGATCGTGCGACCGGCCGATGCGCGCCCAGTTTGGCCGTTCAAACAAGAAAGTGCCAATACCGGTGCGTTTAACAAAGGCGTAAAGGAGGGCTGGGCTGGCCAGCGAGACCAACAGAACTGCGAAGCTGAGCGACCCTGTCCCGGTGATCAGGCCGCTGTTCAAGGCAATCCCGCGAAAGATCGACATGGGCAGCGTAAAGGAGACATAGATCACCAGCGAATGCTCGCCGAGCCAACGCAGCCAATCCATGAATGGGAGTCTTGCAAGCAGCCCACCGACCACACAAATCGCCAGGCCACCGGTAACCGCGAGCCCAAGGCGGAGGGGCGGAATGGCTGCCAGACCCATATCTGTTGTCGTCGGTTGAACAGAGAATCCTGACGAAAAAACCAGAAGGCCGTTTCCAAGCGCCCACACCAGCAATGCCGCAATGGAAAGGGCGGAATGTTGTTGCGCCCAATCAACCATGCGAAAATCACCGGCCCCAGAGCGGATCCGGCGTAGAAGAACACGAAATAAGCAGCGAATTCGTTTGCAATTGTACTGGCGGTGCTGATGTTCGCCAACTGCAACGCAGCCGCGGAGGTGATTGCGACAAGATGGGGAGTTCGCGTTTGCCAAATGAGCTTTGCGACCAATCCGAAGATCGCCAACATATAGATGAACCACAAAACGCCATATGGCTCTACAATCGCGAGGGCGGCGTCTCGGAGCATACCGTTGAGGTCGTGGCCATACAGCCCGACTTTCAGCCCGATCATAATGGCCGCCCATAGGACGTAGAAGTACGCGTAGTGCACTATTCGCCGATCGGCATAACTCAGCCACGGCCGGTCGATCACCTTCGCAAGGAAGAGGCCCGAAATGAGGAAAAATTCGGGCATTCGGAAAGGCGTCGCGAACGCAATTGCATAGTGCAGAAATCCAACCGCCCCGGTGTATTCGCCGGTGTTATAAGCCGAATACATCATGACGACCAGAATGATCGACAAACCCTTTGCGGTGTCCACCCATGGCATTCGTTCACCGGTCGTCAATGGGAGCTCCAGCGGACTTGGCGGCGTTTCAATCGGCGATCGTTCGCTCGCCAATGGATTTCCTCCCTTTTTGGGCCTTTTTGATTAACGCAATCCCAAAGCCGTGGATGGGAGACGAGATTCATCTCCTTTTGGAAGGACGTAGGGTTGCTCTGCTCAACAGCGCGCTGAGGCTCGATCCAGCGATAGTGCGAATGCGCTTTTGAGAAGAGCCGAGCCGATCAAGCCAACAAGCCTCACACAGGGCAGGCGGCCCACAACCATGACCTGATGCATTTCATCTGCGACTACTGCCGGATCATCATCATCGGCCATGCCCGTTCGCACGAGATCGAGCCGCTGATGGGCGAAGAAATCCAAACCATCAGGACCGACAAGCGTATCATGCGCTGGTGGCCATGGGCGACGGCCTGCCGGCGCTCAGCATCGCCGCTGCGCTCGGCGTCGTCAAGGCGATGGGTACGATGTCTACGATCCTGAAAACAGTCCATGCAGCGAGCATACGCGAGTTCGGGCAACAATCGATCTCTGGGGTTCAATGGTGATGACGCCCGCACAGCAAGCAAGCGCCGTCGGTGACGCCGCAAAGTCCTTGAAAGTCATGCAGTCCTGGCCGGTCTGCCGACACCTGCGATGTTGCAGCCGGTCACCAAGCCCTCCAACCGTCGTCGACCAAGCGCAGCTCAACGACATCATAGTCTCGGCAGTGCTTTAAACCGCCCCAAGTGTAAGAGCCGAAATCAAGCTCAAGCTTGATCTGCTTCTCGCTACCGACCTGGTCAGTGATTTTCTCCCAGGCCGCTGCGATATTGTCGGCCGTTTAGCATAGACGGTGCGGCCAATATGCTGAACTGGCCGCTTCAATCGGGATCGACTCTCATTTCTCCTTTGGTCCCATATAGTGCGGACCGACACCGCCACGGGTTGCCAATCAGGGGGCAATACTGTGAACTCGCTGAGGGTCGACAGAAGGACTCAAGATGATCAGATCAAATGGATCCGTGTGTCTGCTATTATGGCTGGGGGCGGCCCTGTCTGCTACATATCCCGCCAACGCGGCCGGCGACTATCCGACCGCCGTCGTTGTCGATTACGTGCTTGGTTGTATGAGGTCGAACGGGCAGACGCGAAACATGCTAGAACGCTGTTCCTGCTCGATGGATGTCATCGCCTCGATCCTTCCCTATGAGCGGTATGAAAGCGCCGAGGCCTTTAAGCGGATGTCTCAAACGACCGGTGAGGCCAGCGGGCTGTTTCGCGAGAGCGCACCGGCAAAAGCGGCGGGCGCGGAACTGAGGCGTGCGCAGGCCGAGGCCGACATACGGTGCTTCTGAGCGGTCGGTGCGCTGCTCAATGTGCCGGTTCACGGGTGGTCGGGGTCCACATGATAATGTCCAGGAATCCCGCAACTCCTTGGAACCATCCGAACCCCGCCCACTCAACCCTTTCGAAACGGCTCTAAAGTCTTGTTCACGGTCTCTCACCCACGTCAAATTCGCTACCGCTTTACGTGATAGATTCTAGCGGGAGGCACCTCAGCCAATGTACCGCGAACATGTGGGGACCACCAAAAAAATTTCCAGTGCGTCGGACTTTGAATGCCCTCTCACCAAGTGTGCTTCCAAATCTGCTTGGGAGCCGCCGGCGCCAGCAGCCGCTCGAAGCGCCTCCCAATTGAATTATGAATGAGGGACGTTTGGAGTCAACGCGCGTGTGGACACGTTCACGGCAGGCACTCCAATCACTTGCTGTGCGAGCAAAAGCACCAGCAAGTGAAAATCACGCCGGTTCGCTATGTGTAGTGGTTTCCTCGATGAAGTTCGGACGCTGCTCGGCGAGTCGCCGAGGCTTCAAGGCCCATGTCCGCGTTATCACATATACCGTGCTGATCGAGCCGACCAGTGCGATCGCAACCGACGTGGCGGGGTGTGCGGGGCGTGCAGCCGCCGTCTCTGCGGCGGTTGTTGCCAGGCTACAGGTGATTGGGCTGTCGTTGTGCATCTCAATCGATCCACGCCTACGAGATTGCGAGCGCCACTGCCGTACTGCGCGTGCCGCTTTTTGCATTATGTCTTTCCCGGGCTTTCGTTTTGGGATAATGCTGGAAAAACGAAACACAAGGTCTCCATCCATGTACTTAACGCCTCGTCATGCCGAGATCGTCCAAATAGCACAAGAGAATGGTCGTGTGCTTGTTGAGGAGCTAGTGGCGCGGTTCGGTGTGACGCCACAGACGATTCGCAAGAATCTCAATGACTTGTGTGATCAACGGCTGTTGACCAGGATTCATGGTGGAGCACTCCATCCTTCCAGCAATCAGAATATGGAGTATGAGGCCCGGCGAAAGATTGCTGCCAGCCAAAAGGAAGCAATCGGACGAGCGGCGGCCCGTCTAATCCCCGACAAAGCATCTCTATTTATCAATATCGGAACGACCACTGAGGCGGTTGGCAAGGCTTTGCTAGACCATACCGGCCTTATGGTCATCACCAACAACATCAACGTTGCCAATACCATGCGCTCATACGGAAATATTGAAGTCGTGATTGCCGGCGGTGTCGTTCGGGGCTCCGACGGCGGCGTTGTGGGCGAAGCAGCGGCCGATTTTATCAGGCAGTTCAAGGTCGATTATGCGGTGATTGGCGCTTCCGCGATCGATCATGATGGCGCTCTTCTCGATTTCGATTTTCGTGAAGTGAAAGTTGCCCAGGCAATCATCGCCAATGCACGGCGCGTAATTCTGGTCGCTGATTCAACCAAATTCGAGAGAACCGCACCCGTTCGCATCGGCCATCTCTCTCAGGTCAGCACTTTTATCACCGATCGGTGCGAGGTGGACGCCATTCATCGTATCTGCGAGGGAGCTGAGGTCGATCTTATCGAAACCTCACATCAGGAACCCTAGACGCAAACTTTCCCGCAATTTCGTTTGACATTCGATCGGTTTTCGAAATAGCTTTCCATTGGCTTCGGGAGGAGCTGAAGCATTCTGTAATGCGAAAGCTGGAGGCCCTGTGGGTCAACACTCGATCCATGACATCTTCGTCATCGGTGGCGGCATCAATGGCTGCGGCATTGCCCGCGACGCTGTTGGGCGTGGCTTTTCCGTCTTTCTCGCCGAGATGAACGATCTCGCCAGCGGAACCTCCTCCGGTTCGACCAAGCTGATCCATGGTGGCCTGCGCTATCTCGAATTCTACGAGTTCCGGCTTGTGCGCGAAGCGCTGATGGAGCGCGAGGTTCTGTGGAAGAACGCGCCGCACATCATCTGGCCGATGCGCTTCGTGCTGCCCTATGCCAGGGGCCTGCGCCCGGCCTGGCTGATCCGGCTCGGCCTGTTCCTCTACGACCATATTGGTGGCCGCAAATTGCTGCCGGCGACGCGGACACTGGACATGTCCAAGGATCCGGCCGGCAAGCCGTTGAAGCCGCTGTTTCACAAGGCCTTCGAGTACTCGGATGGCTGGGTTAACGATGCTCGGCTGGTGGCGTTGAACGCGCGTGATGCCGCCGACCGTGGCGCCACCATCCGCACCCGCACGAAAGTGGTCGGCGCGCGCCGCGAAGGCGATCTGTGGGCGATCCGCGTGGAAGACGTGCAAACGGGAGAGGCCGAGGAAGTCAAGGCCCGGCTGCTGGTCAATGCCGCCGGTCCGTGGGTCGACCACGTCCTGTCGACCACTGTGGGCCAGAACGACGTGCACAATGTGCGCCTGGTGCAGGGCAGTCATATCGTCATCAAAAAGAAGTTCGATGATCCGCGCGCCTACTTCTTCCAGAACAAGGACGGGCGCATCATCTTCGCCATCCCTTACGAGGAAGAATTCACGCTGATCGGCACCACCGATCGCGACTATCCCGGCGATCCGCATGACGTGAAGATCAGCGACACCGAGATCGATTACCTCTGCGCCGCGGCAAGCGAATATTTTGCGCAGCCGGTGAAGCGCTCGGACATCGTCTGGACCTATTCGGCCGTCCGTCCGCTCTATGATGACGGCGCCTCCAAGGCGCAGGAAGCGACGCGCGACTACGTGCTCAAGGCCGATGGCGGCGAGGGCGCTGCCCCGATCGTCAATGCCTTTGGCGGCAAGATCACCACCTATCGCCGGCTGGCGGAATCGATGCTGGAAAAGATCGAGGGTTTTCTTGGCAAACGCGGCAAGCCATGGACGGCAAACGCGCCCTTGCCGGGCGGCGATTTCCCGGCCACCGGTTTCGATGCCGAAGTGGCGAAACTGAAGACCGCCTATCCATTCCTCGACGCGCGCCTGGCTCGCCGGCTGACCCGGCTCTATGGCACCCGCGCAAGGATGCTGTTGGGGTTGGCCAAATCGAACGTTGATCTCGGCCGCAACTTCGGCGCCGATCTCTATGAGGCCGAGGTGCGCTATCTCGTTCAAAACGAATGGGCCGTCACATCGGAAGATGTATTGTGGCGCCGGACCAAGCGCGGTCTGCATCTCAGTCGCGAGCAGGTGGCGGCGCTCGATGAATTCATGCGCGGCATAAGCCGGCGCCATGTCGCGGCTGCCGAATGAAGAGGGGTTTGAGCTGATGCGGAAGGCCTGGGAGGAGGCGTCATGCTGGAACTGAGAAACGTCACCAAGGCGGTCGGCGCGGTCGAGCATATAAGCGACGTGTCGCTGACGCTCCAGCACGG
Organism: Mesorhizobium sp. WSM4822; assembly: GCF_055811155.1. Taxonomy (NCBI): domain Bacteria; kingdom Pseudomonadati; phylum Pseudomonadota; class Alphaproteobacteria; order Hyphomicrobiales; family Phyllobacteriaceae; genus Mesorhizobium; species Mesorhizobium sp. WSM4822. The sequence goes on from NZ_JBVVQM010000015.1 coordinate 215,466, forward strand.
CTCGCTCAACGTCCTGCTCGGACCGACGCTTTCCGGCAAGACAAGCCTGATGCGGCTGATGGCCGGCCTGGACGTGCCGACCTCCGGTTCGATCTGGTTCGACGGCCAGAATGTCACCGGCGTGCCGGTGCAAAAACGCAAGATCGCCATGGTCTACCAGCAGTTCATCAACTATCCGGCGATGACCGTTTATGAGAACATTGCCTCGCCGCTACGCGTGGCCGGCACCGATCAGGCAAAGATCGACAAGGAGGTGCGCAATGCCGCCGCCTTGCTCAAGCTGACGCCCTATCTCGACCGCACGCCGCTCAGCCTGTCCGGTGGCCAGCAGCAGCGCACCGCGCTCGCCCGCGCCATCGTCAAGAACGCCAGCCTGGTGCTGCTCGACGAGCCGCTCGCTAATCTCGACTACAAGCTGCGCGAGGAACTGCGCGCCGAATTGCCGAAGATTTTTGCGGCGGCCGGCACCATCTTCGTCTACGCAACGACCGAGCCGCACGAAGCCTTGCTGCTCGGCGGCAACACGGCGACGCTTTCGCAAGGCAAGATCACCCAGTTCGGACCGACAATCGAGGTGTTCCGCAAGCCGGTAGATCTGGTGACAGCCAGGACGTTTTCCGATCCGCCGCTCAATACTATAGTGCTTGCCAAAAAGGGCCGGGATTTCCTGCTCGAGGGCGGCGTCAACCTGCCGGTACCGGCAGAGCTCTCCGGCGTCGCCGATGCCAACTATACGATCGGCTTTCAGCCGCACCATCTGTCGCTCGAGCGGCTTAACGACGCCGCTGTGCCGGTGCGCGCAAAGGTCACGATCACCGAGATCACGGGCTCGGAAAGCTTCATCCATCTCGATTTCGCCGATGCGCGCTGGGTGATGCTGACCCACGGCATCCGCAATTTCGAGCCGGACGAGGTGGTCGAGGTGTTCATCGATCCGCGCCACATCATGGTTTTCGACGAGCACGGCAGCGCC